>MPOT01000023.1 GCA_001896545.1 Tepidanaerobacter sp. EBM-38
GAAGTGGTTATACCTGTTATTAAATTCAAACATGAGAGAGGCAAAACCGCAAAAGAAGTCAAAAAAGTTGATGTTAAGCTTACTAGTATATCTAGGAAGATAACAAATAATATTACCTATCTTGAGTTTTTCCAAGTGGAAAAAATTCAGGACAAGACTGTGCCAAGGAGACTTTCAGTTTATCTTGCAGATGAAGAGGGGAACAGGGTATCAAACGAGAATATAATAATAGCCGACAGCACATCAGATAACCCCGAAGATAGGACCTTTAGGGAAAAGTTCGTACTCAAGAGTATGAAATATGATAAAAGTAGTAAATATTATCTGGTTCTAGAGGATGAAGAGGAAACCGTTGAAAGGATATATGAGAAGATTCCGTTCATTATTGATATTGCATTTATGAATGATTTTGGTTTTTAAAGTGAGGAGAGCCGAATGGATGAGCTTAGTAAAAAATTAAATAGGTATTTCCCCGGAAGAGTCGTAAGAAAAGACCTGACTAAAAAAATTAAAGAAGGAGCCAATGTACCTGTTTATGTCCTTGAATACTTGTTAGGGATGTATTGTGCTACTGATGATGAAAACAGTATCAACGATGGTGTTGAGACAGTAAAGAACATTCTGGCGGAAAATTTCGTAAGGCCCGATGAAGCGGAAAAAGTCAAGTCAAAGGTACGGGAACTTGGCAGATTCACCGTTATTGATATGATAACAGTTAAGCTCAATGAAAAACTTGATATATATCAAGCAGAGTTTTCTAACCTCGGGCTAAAGGGCGTAGAGATTTCTCCGCAATATGTGAAAGACTTTGACAAGCTCCTCGCTGGGGGTATCTGGTGTATTGTTAAAATGAGCTATTTTTATGATGAGGAAGTTAAGATGGCAAGCCCTTTTAATATAGATTCCCTCACACCTATTCAGATGCCTCATATGGATATTCAAGAGATTTTTGAAGGCAGAAAGCATTTTTCAAAAGATGAATGGATAGATGTTCTGATGCGGTCTGTCGGTATGGAACCGACGCAGTTAGAACAAAAAGTAAAATGGCATATTCTTGAGCGGATGGTGCCACTTGTTGAAAATAACTACAATCTTTGCGAGCTGGGACCTCGAGGAACTGGGAAGTCTCATTTGTACAAAGAAATCTCGCCTAATTCTATACTAGTGTCC
>MPOT01000100.1 GCA_001896545.1 Tepidanaerobacter sp. EBM-38
AATCCACCAGATCCTAAGTCTGGCGCGTCTGCCAGTTCCGCCATGCCCGCATGGTGGGTCATGGAGGACTCGAACCTCCGACACCCTGATTAAAAGTCAGGTGCTCTGCCGCCTGAGCTAATGACCCTTGGCTGGGGCGGCAGGATTCGAACCTACGATGCAGGAGCCAAAGTCCTGTGCCTTACCGCTTGGCTACGCCCCACTAACTAATCAGATATTAGATACCGGGCGTCAGAAAAATTCTAACCTCATATTTTCGGCATCCAACTTCTAATTTATTTTATATTATGGGGTGGATAGTGGGACTCGAACCCACGGCCTCCAGAGCCACAATCTGGCGCTCTAACCAACTGAGCTATACCCACCATATAAACTGTATATGGCGCGCCCGAGAGGATTCGAACCTCTGGCCTACGGATTAGAAGTCCGTTGCTCTATCCAGCTGAGCTACGGGCGCTTGGAGCGGGAAACGGGATTCGAACCCGCGACATTCAGCTTGGAAGGCTGACGCTCTAGCCAACTGAGCTATTCCCGCATGGTCGGGGCAGAGGGATTCGAACCCCCGACCCCATGGTCCCAAACCATGTGCGCTACCAAACTGCGCTATGCCCCGACATTTTTAAAGACAATGTATAGTATACATTAAATAGTTTTTTGAGTCAAGATTATTTTAACATAACTCTTTCAGTATTTCAAACATGTTTTTAAATAGTTTTCATCTAATTATATTGTATTGATATGTGCTTTTATAGTGCCATCAATGATTTCCAAAATTCCATAAGTCCCCGGGCCGCCATTTTTAGGCAAAGCCGTGCTGCCGGGATTAAGAAATAATATATTATCAATATACGTATTTTCAGGCAAATGGGTATGACCGAAAATAACTACATCTGCTGAAATTTGTTGTGCTCGAGTAAGAAGTTCCCTATACCCATACTTTACCCTATATGTATGTCCATGTGTTAAAAAGATTCTTTTCCCTTGAAGCTCTAAAATCTTTTCAGTTGGTTCAATGGCAAAAGGATCACAATTTCCCGCCACACAAAATACCTTGTATTTTAATGTTTCAAGATAGCGAGCATCAGAAACTAAATCTCCCGCATGAATAATTATATCTATATCCTTCATATATTTCAAAGCTTTTTCAGCAATGTTTCTCATCCCGTGAGTATCACTTAATACACCGATCTTCAAGCTTTGCCTCCTATTATATATACATATCAAGATGTTTTTTCATTTTTCCCAAGGCTTTTGCGCGATGGCTTATCCTATTTTTTTCATCAATAGAAATCTCGGAAAGAGTTCTTCCTAAATCAGGAACAAAAAAAACCGGATCATAGCCAAAACCCTCTATTCCACAAGGTCTTAAAGCAATAAATCCTTCAAGTATCCCATGTTCTAAAAATATTTTACCATCAGGAAAAGCAAGGGCTAAGCTGCACATAAATCGAGCCTGTCTTTTATCTAAGGGAACATTCTTTAATCTTTCAAGCAGTTTTTTTATATTATCTTCATCAGTAGCGTGCTCGCCAGCATACCGAGCTGTGAAAATTCCGGGTTCCCCTTTTAGTGCATCTACCTCAAGACCTGAATCATCTGCAAGTGCAGGTAAACCTGTTTCTTTAGCTGTAACACGCGCTTTTATGAGTGCATTTTCATCAAAAGATGTACCTGTTTCTCTAATCTCTATATGAGGAAAGGCTTCCAATGATAAAAGTGTAAAGGAGATATCTCCTAGCATTTTTTTAAATTCTAAATACTTTCCTTTATTCTTCGTAGCAATAACCAAAGTTCTCATTTTGCTGTTCCTTTTTTAAAAATCTAACAGTAATTTCTTTTGTATACACACCAACTCAGATATCCCCTTAAAGGCAAGATCTATTAAATCATTCATATCTTGCCGTGTAAATGGAAAAGCCTCCCCGGTCCCCTGTATTTCAACTATCTGACCTTCATCGGTCATTACCAAGTTCATATCTACCTGTGCACGAGAATCTTCCTCAAACCTTAAATCCAACATTTTTTCCCCATCTACAATTCCTGCACTTATAGCAGCCACATAGCTTTTAATGGGATTTGTTTCAATTTCTTTATTATCCTTAAGAGTTCTTATCGCATCACCTAAAGCAATAAAGGCTCCCGTTATTGAAGCTGTTCTTGTTCCTCCATCGGCTTGGATTACATCACAGTCCAACCAAATAGTCCTTTCACCTAGAGCTGAAAGATCCACAACTGATCTTAAGGCCCTTCCTATTAATCTCTGAATTTCCATCGTTCTACCACTGGGTCTTAGTGTTTCACGTACATTTCTCACTTCAGTAGCTCTAGGCAACATAGAATACTCGGCAGTAATCCATCCTTGGCCTTTTCCTCTTAAAAAAGGTGGAACTTTTTCATCCACCGTTGCCGTACATACTACTTTCGTATCTCCGGCTTCAATAAGCACAGAACCCTCGGCATATTTATTAAAGTTTCTAGTGATAGTTATAGGCCTAATCTCATCATTGGCCCTTCCGTCTACTCTTGCCAAAAATTTTCATCCTCTCTTAGTAAACATTTGCATATAATTATTCTGATAGATGTATGCAATAAACAATCAAATACTATTTGGATTGACATAAAGCGGCTTAAAAATTGGGGTTTCAAGAACTGTGCCTTCAGGCAAAACACCGGCTCTGCCTTCCACTTGTATACTTACTAATTCAACGCCTGGAAATTCCGAAACGGTCAACACCACCGAATTCACAACAGACTGCTCTACATCAACACCGCCACCGTATCCTTCAATTTCCTTGGAAAAATTAACTACGACTTCGCTGTCTTTTTGAATCACATCAAGTACCTTTGTATCTTTTGGCAGGGGCGATACAAGTGCAGTACCGTCGGCAGGGCCTTTAATCAATTCTTCTAATGCAGTTTTTATTTGATTCTGCGTCCTTGATACCATTCGAGTTACCGGAACAAAATAATCAAAATTTCCGCTGCTGCTTCCGGATTTAAAATATAAGGTCACTGGTACCATTTCTGCTGATGCAATCACTGATGCTTCAAGCGTTTCAAGATTTATGCCTTTTCGCTCAAGTGCTTTTACCTCATTGCTATAGGGAGTTTTTTCCAATACTTTGCCATCAATCAATATCTGAACTTGTTTTATTGCTGGAAATTCCGTTAATGTATATACTACAGAATTAATGGCATTTTGCTCTGCCGTTTTGTCTGAAAACTGTAAAAAATTAGCATTAAAATCCACTTTAGCCAAGCCATCGTTAATACTCATACCCAATACTCTCGTGCCCTCAGGAAGTGTGGGCCTTAGCCCTTTTTCAGCCAATTCTGCTCTCAACTCAGCATTGTCTACAAGGTTTTCCAGTGCAGCCTTCCCAATACCTTCCACCCACGGTATATCTCGTGTTACTGGCACTAAAAAGTTATGCTCGTTCACAAAATAAAAAACTGTTCTTCGAAGATGAGATGCAGCCTGTTCAGGTTCTTTTGCAGTTTCCGTTACCTCTTTCTGCGGCTGCTCTCTCTTAAATAAATCACATCCCATTGTAAAGCTTGTGAGCAAAATAAATATAATCAGCCAATAAATTAACTTTTTCGGCATAAATAAACCCCCTCTTTTTTTAATCTAATTAATATATATTTTTGAAGAGGTTTTTTATGCCGGTAAAGGGAGATGATTTATTTATCTTTCATAGTTCGTTTAAAGTATCCCCCTTTACTTGCTCTGGTATCCATAATGGTAACAAAAGCTGTTCTGTCGTTATCATCTATAAAATTTAAAAGGTTATCCAGCTCTTTTCTCGGCAAAGACACAATCAAAACTTTCTTTGAACCCTCTTTACCCTTACCTTCCAAAACAGTTACTCCAAAGCCCATATCTCTGATCAATGAGCAAAGATTGTCCTGTTCTGTGATTATTTGCACAGTTGTAAGACCGATGGCAAGCTTTTCTTCGATAAAGCTTCCCACAACATTTCCTGTCGCAAATCCTAGAGCATACACCAGTAAATTTATTGGGTTGTCTAAACCGCTAACCACTTTATTCAAAGCCGTTATGTAGATTATAACTTCGAAAAAGCCGATGCAACCGGCGATAAGGCCCTTGCCTCTGACAATCATCAAGGTCCTCAAAGTTGCCAAAGAAACATCAGCAACGCGAGCAATAAAGATTAGCAGATATCCCCCAAGCAGCGATAACAAAATATATCCCTCCCGCTATTATTACCATAATCCTGTCAAAAATCAACGTTATCATATCAAAGTGCAAATTCTATGTCAATTAATTTTTCCGCTAAAATAATCAATTATTCCCTGACATATTCCTTCAGCAGCTTTTTGTCTAAAGTCATCGTTCATCAAAAGTACAAAATCGTTTTCATTAGTCATAAAACCTACTTCAACTAGAACCGACGGCATCTTTGTTTCCCTTGTAACAACAAGTCCTGGTCTTTCAACTATTCCTCTATCATTTAAATTGATATAGCTTACCACAGCTTTCTGCACCGCCTGTGCCAATAGTTTTTTCTCCGGAACTGGGAAATATAGTGTTTCAGTTCCTGATGCAGCGGTACTTGTTGCTGTGTTATTATGAACACTAACAAATAAATCGGCATTAATCTCATTAGCTATACCGGCTCTAGCATATAAATCAACGAAAATATCACTGTCTCTTGTCATGTGAACTTTAGCACCATTATCTTCCAAAAGTTTTTGTAATTTTAAACCAATATCTAGATTAAGATCCTTTTCTTTTATATTATTAACTATGGCGCCAGGTTCACTGCCACCATGGCCCGGGTCAACTACTATGAGCTTTCCTTCAAGCGGTTTAAGGGAAGATTTATAGATTTCCAGTCTTACACGAGACGAAGGAGGCGATGACAACATTTCACAGTTAACAAACGAGTTTAGATTAAAAACTATCTCAAGGTTATAGCTTCTGGTATCCTTTACTTTAACCAGTTCGATATATTCTATGATATCATCTGCTATTCTTATTATATTTTGATTAAGTAAATTCTCTCCAATTGCTACACCCGGCATTACAATCTTAAATTGTTTTTTGCTTTTATCGGCTTTTAATTCATAGCCTATCTTGCCATCTGCGGTAATTTCGATAAAAGTCGCATCACCCTCCCTTGTTATTTCTATATCTTCCACAGTATGCACTTCTGAAAATATTACTGAAAAAACATTATCATCCCGAAATACTTGATAATTAATATCATTTTTTAAATCAAATACAACACGTACGGTATTTTCAGAAAACTGTCCGAAACGAATATCATTTATAAAATCATTTTTAGGGATCTCTAGCGGTGCTATTGCAGAAAGCTTAAGATCGTCTATATCCAGCACTAACCTGTCGGGATTTGATAATAAGAAATAATTCATATCAGAAGCATTTGTCGCCTTAAGCTTAATTAATAATTCATCGGGCTGATTTTCGATTGTTACATCTTCAAGGACGTTATCAAAAGTCAAAAAAATGGTTTTTTTGTCCGATGAACTATATATACGCGAAGAAACTTCGGGCTTTAGGTCGAAAATAATCCTTGTTATAGCCGGTTCATTGGATATTTCACCTGCAACAGCCTTATCTAAGAAATCATCATCTATGTTTAAAACATTTTTAAGGGTATCCAGATTCGCGGTTACATCAATTGCCAATTTATTGGCAATTTGTGTTTCGACTTCAGTATATTCTAACGGTCCATCACCTTTTATTATTACTGATGGCTTACCTTCTACTACTTCATAGGAAAAATCTATTATTTTTGCTCTGTTTCGGTTAATTATAACTCTTCGCAGATCATTGTCCCACTTAACTTCTGCTCCAAGAGTTTCTCCCAAAAAGCGCAGTGGAACCATTGTCCTATTATTTATTATCGTTGCGGGAACATCTAAAAGAATTTCCTGCCCATTCACCAAGGCTTTTTTATCATCAATTTTTAAAATAATTGTTTTCGTGGTAGTTATTATTTGGACAAGCCTATTGTCATTATCCCAGTAGACTTCTGCTCCAAGATTTTCAGAAATTACACGGACAGGAGCTAAGGTCCGGCCATTTATAATCACCGGTGGTACATCTGAATTGATTTTTGCATCATTTATGTAAATTTCAATGGGACTCAAAGCTGCCAATCCATAAACAGGAATGCACAGCATCAAAATGAAGATTACATTTGCGGCGAATATTTTTTTAAACATTATTCTGAAACCTCCTGTGGTAATTGCAACTTCTAACCTGTGTTTATATATAACTTCGACCTTGTCTTGCAAAATCCTTTAGAAAAAGACAAGTGTAATGAAATTGTAAAATTAAACATATCTTAAAAAATAAGAAAGATTGTTCCAAAAGCTATAATTTGGAACAATCTTTGTTTGACTTTTGCCAATGCTATTTTACTAAATTATACCATCTATCAGGTTTTATAGGATTTTTTATACTCACATTACTTGTTACATAGTCCCTAGTCTTGCCATTAATCAAAAACTGCACCTGGTCAATACCATCAATAGCAGTTAATGTTCGACTTACAGCTTCAATAGCAATTTCTGCATATTGAGTTTCGTTGTGAAATTCAAAGAGAGAATTTAAGTCTAAATCGACTTCAGCTATGCCATCTGCAACATGAAGATTCTTAATTTCAATTTTCTTGGGAAAAATTTGCAAATTTTCTATATTGCCGGCACCTTCGCTCAAATACTGCAATGCTACCCTAGCTTTATCTTCCGCTTTTACTTTATCCGACTTTATTGTAACCGGAATTAAATACTTTTTATTTTTATCAGTATAATAGATTGTTAAGTACTTACTTAATTCATCGGGATTTTCTTTATCTTTTTCATATTCAGCAGGATTTAGCAAATTTATGAACTGCGGTCTTTCTAGCATTGTTGCATATGGTTTACCATCAACAGTAATATTTATATGAAATATATTACCACATTCTGTTAATGTATAAATAATCTGCTTTTTCGCTGTATCCATTTTGTCACCTGCCAGAAATTCGCCGGAAACATCAATAGATGCCGTATCACCGCTAATCTCTAAACTATTTAATTTTACATCGGCAAGTTCATTTTTAAATCCTTCAGGAGCGACTCCGGAAAATAGTAAATCAATAGCAGTACTTGCCTGAGTTATATAATTCTCTACATTAGTATCTATGCTATAAGTTGCAGGCGTCAAAAGCCCGTTCTTTATATAATAAATCGAAACCATTTTACCAGATAAAATAGATGGAGTGGAATATGCTGAGTCTGTAGGAAATGATTCTGCGTTACATCCTGCAAGTATAAATATAATAAACGTAATTAAAACAGCATGTAATAATCTCTTCAAGAAAATATCCCTCCCATAGTCCATCCTTCCTTTATTTTACCATAAAGAAAGTTTCTTATCTACGGTCGGGAAATATTTTTCTTTTTTGTTTTAAAAGTCTTTCCTGAAGCTTGTCTTCATTTATACGATAACTTAAAGTAAATAAACTATCTATCAAATGCACGTTTTCTACTATTATACCATCTGCATCATCATCCATCGTAATTTCTGTCGGCGTAAAATTCCATATCCCTCGAATGCAAGTTTTTGATAAAACCTCAACGATTTTTTCGGTTTTGTCTTTGGGTACTGTCAGTATTGCAATGTCTACATCATTTTCATTAATAAAATACTCCATATCTTCTGCGGAATATATGGGAGTGTTGTTAATTTTACGACCTATTAGGTTGGGATTTGCATCAAAAATAGCAATAATATTAAAGCCATGAGTTCTAAATTCGCTGTAGTTTGCCAAAGCCTGCCCTAAATTTCCTGCTCCTACAAGTATCATTTTATGTAGAGTATTTAAACCTAAAATTTTAGAAATCTCTGTATAAAGCTGCAATACATTATAACCATAGCCTTGTTGACCGAATTCGCCAAAATTGTTTAAATCTTGTCTTATTTGAGATGCGGTAAAACCTAAAATCTTGCTGAGGTCTTGGGAGGAAACTCGTTCTACATTATTTTTAAGAAGATTTCCCAGACATTTATAGTATTTGGGTAGTCGTTTAATTACGGCCATGGATACCTTCTTTATCTCATCGGGCTGTTCCAAATCATCACCCCGCTTGTGATTATTTTAACATAAATATATCATATCGCTTTTCTCCAGTCAATTCAGACATTAAACCTAAAATTAATGATATCCCCATCTTGTATTATATACTCTTTTCCTTCCAGACGAAGCTTGCCTAGCTCCCTTGCTTTTACCATATTGCCACATTCCTTGAAATCCTTAAAGTTTATTACTTCCGCCCTTATGAATCCTCTTTCAATATCTGAATGTATCTTACCTGCAGCAGCTTTTGCATTTGTACCTCTCGTAATCGTCCATGCCTTTACTTCGTCTTCTCCGGCAGTTAAGAAGGATATTAAGTTAAGTTTCTCATAAATAGCCCTTGCAAGTAAATCTATACCTGATTCTTTAATATTCAACTCTTTCATAAATACTGCCCTATCTTGCTCATCCAGTTCGCTGATTTCTACTTCTGCTTTGGCACTTACTTCAAAAGCAGGAAGATTTTTCTCCTTACAATAGTTCAAAATTTTTTCCCTACTCTCATAACCTTCGGCCAATTGTTGCTCATCAACATTAATAACTATAATTACAGGCTTAACGGTTAAAAAGTCAAGATGTTCAATTATCCTTTGTTCTTCCTCGGATAGCTCGATATCAGAAAGTCCGATTTCATTTTCTAAGGACTCTCTAAGTTTTTGCAAAACTTCTCTTTCCGCTGTAAGTTCTTTTGTAATTTTTTTACCGGCATCTATTCTTTCAATTCTTGTTTCTACAAGCTGAAGATCTGCCAAGAGCAATTCCATTCCGATATTTTCAATATCTCTGATTACATCTATTGACCCTTCGTGGTGCAGTATGTTTTCATCTGAAAACGCCCTAACTATATGGACAAGACAATCAACTTTTCTTATATTGTCAAGAAACTGGTTGCCGGAACCTTTCCCTTCACTGGCTCCGCTTACTAAACCCGGTATATCAATAACTTCAATCTGAGCATATGTAACCTTTTTCGGTTTATAGACCTTTGCCAAAAAATCAACTCTTTCATCAGGCACTCTTGCAAGACTGAAATTAGCGTTGATTTTTCCGCTTTGAAATGCGCTTGTTTCTACTTTTGCGTTTGTCAATAAATTAAAAAAAGTAGTTTTACCTACAGTAGGTAATCCAACTAATCCAACCTTCAATTTAACAAATCACCTCTTAACTTTTAAATCCAATGCTGTGGTTTTATAAATCCTTAATATATATTTTATCCTTAAAACAATTATAAAGCAACATATAAAGCTGAAGTTAAAGTTGCTATTTATAACTTGCTATCGTTAACTTTACAACTTTTTTACTTAAAAATAAAACGTAGAAACGGTATATCCCGCTCTACGTCCTAATTTCGCTTTGGTGGAGAATAGGGGGATCGAACCCCTGACCTCTTGAATGCCATTCAAGCGCTCTCCCAGCTGAGCTAATTCCCCTCCTGGTTTATAACAAAACTGTTAATCTACAAGCATTTATTAGTATAATAGGTTTTAAAAAAAATGTCAAGGCATCTTTTGGTGGGCGCGGCAGGTTTCGAACCTGCGACCTCTTGAATGTGAATCAAGCGCTCTCCCCCTGAGCTACGCGCCCTTATTTTGGTGGAGATAAGGGGGATCGAACCCCTGACCTTCTGATTGCGAACCAGACGCTCTCCCAGCTGAGCTATATCCCCATAAATTCAATAATACAATATCATGTTTATACACTATGAAATAAAAACTCAATGTGAAGTAATTATAATATAAAATTCATTAAAATTCAAGACCGGCTGTTTTTATTTTAATTGACCTATTCTATTTATCGGCCATATTCTGTAAGTAGCTTTCCCTATTACTTGATTTTGTGAAACATACTTATTCTCCCAGAACCTACTGTCTTTAGAATTATTTCTATTATCACCCATCATAAAGTAGTGGCCTTCAGGAACTTTATATGGCCCAGAATCACTATACATAGGTTCTTTTATATATGTTTCTTGGATTGGCTCATTATTTCTATAAAGTGTTCCATCATTGATTTCTATTATATCCCCGCCCTTACCAATAAGACGCTTTACAAAAGTCTGATGCGGATCATCAGGATATTTAAAAACTACTATATCGTTATAATCCGGAACCTGAAACCGATATATAAACTTATTAACAAGAATCCTATCATTTATTTCAATTGTAGGAATCATAGAACCTGTAGGGACTATCATAGGTTCAAAAATAAACCCCCTTATAATAAGAGCAAGCACAAGCGCAAATACAATCGCTTTAATCCATTCTATTACCTCTGTTTTTATGTCTTTTTGCATATACACTTCACCGGACCCCAAATTTATATCGTCTATTTATATTTCTTAATTGAAGCTGTAAAACCACCTATTTTAAAACCACCTATTTATTATAACACAAAATAATTTTTTACAAAGCCTTTATAAAAAAATTGTTAGCATCAAATATCCTGCAAGTGTTAATACATATCTTTAAAACTTATGGATAATATCATACATAGTTTAATTACTGCAACCGAATTAGTAGAACTAAGGTTTTTTTCCAAATCTTACTACATACCGCATTTTCCCGTCTCGAACAAATTTATCTACCCATGTGTCAATTTCTTTTACATCGGTAAGATAAACCTTATTCTGTTCTAAATCCTTTTCTAGTGTAAATTTCATCATCAATCCCTCTTCGGTATGCGGAAATCTTTGTGCAGATATAAAATTACCCATCGAATATATTACATATTTTTTGATTATCCTGCCATCAGGCTCTTGGACTTCCATCCATTCACCCGGTTGAATCACATGGGGATGGCTGGCTACTATAATATCGGCACCGTTTTTGAGCACAAGATGTGCTAAATTTCTCTGTGCTTTAGAAGGCGATTGCTGATACTCTTCGCCAAAATGAAGATATACTACCACAGCATCGGCTTTTTCTCGAGCCCTTCTTATATCCTCCAGTATCAGTTCTTCATCAATAAGATTCACCAGATACTTTTTATCGGTGGGAACAGGTATGCCATTAGTGCCATAGGTATAAGATAGGAAAGCAATGTTTATATTATTTACTTCTTTTACCAGAATTTGCTCTCTATCCTCTTCAGATTCATAAGTCCCGATAGGCGTTAGGCCTCGCTCTTTTAGGACTTCCAGAGTTCGAAGAGCTCCTTTAGCACCCCGATCAAGACTATGGTTATTCGAAGTAACGATTATGTCAAAGCCGGCGTCTTTTAGAGCATCAGCCAACTCGTCAGGGCTATTAAACATGGGATAGCCTGTATATTTTTGTTCTTTACCTGCCAATGTCGTTTCAAGGTCAGCCATAGCTATATCGGCTGAAGTTATTTCATCTTTTACTACATGGAAGAACTCCGAGTAATCAAAACTATCATTTTTTTCATTGTAACCTGCCCAAATCTGACCATCGTGCATCATTACATCCCCCACAGCAAGTAGAGTCACAGTTGGATTTGGCAAGTCTTCTTTTTCTTCCGGGAGCTGTTCTTCGATAAAGTTTTGCGTCATATCGCCAATTATTTCTGTTTCCGGCATATTTATACCCAAAAGTTCACAGATGCTTAAGCCTTTGTAACCAGCGTAGATATATGTAACGGCACTAATGGTAATAATAATTGAAATAATCAAGGCAACCTGAGAGCTGTAAAATGCTTTTTTCTTTCTTTTCATTAAAGCAACCTCTTTCCTCATACTGCTTTAGGCATACAACAATTTTTTTTGAATCTTATACCCTCTATTAATTTAAATGCACGTCCTATATTGCTATAATATTATATTATTTTAAAAAAATAAACAAATAAAACAGAGTAACTACAGCTTTAGAGATTTCTATAAATAAGCTCTGTTTTGTATAAAGTGTAGAATTTCCATAAAAATTTTTTGCTATTTTTTCAATTTCATAAAACAGTCAACTATATTATCATTTAAGTATAGAAAACATATCGGAAAGAGGGAAAAGGACTTATGGCCAAGGTAATATTTAAAAATATAAATAAGGTTTATCCTGGCGGCATCAAAGCCGTTATAGATTTCAATCTTGAAATTGAAGACAAGGAATTTGTAGTGCTTGTAGGCCCTTCCGGCTGTGGAAAATCTACAACTCTTAGAATGGTAGCAGGGCTTGAGGAAATCTCCTCAGGAGAATTATATATTGGCGATAAACTCGTAAATGATGTTTCTCCAAAGGATCGTGACATAGCAATGGTTTTTCAAAACTATGCTCTTTATCCTCATATGAATGTTTATGACAACATGGCTTTCGGCCTAAAATTAAGAAAAATACCCAAATCTGAAATTGACCAACGGGTAAAGGAAGCTGCCTCCATACTTGGCATTGAAAACCTTCTTGATCGTAAACCTAAAGCATTATCCGGAGGGCAACGGCAAAGGGTGGCACTGGGACGAGCAATCGTGCGGGAACCTAAAGTTTTTTTGATGGATGAACCATTATCCAACTTAGATGCAAAGCTTAGAGTTCAAATGAGAACTGAAATTGCAAAACTTCATGATAGACTTAAAACTACTTTCATTTACGTCACACACGACCAGACCGAAGCTATGACCATGGGTAGCCGTATTGTTGTAATGAAGGACGGATACATCAACCAAGTAGATACACCACAAAATATCTATGATTATCCGGTTAACACATTTGTTGCAGGGTTCATTGGCAGCCCCCAAATGAACTTTATTGATGCAAAGCTTTCAAAGGAAAATGACAAAGTCTATGTAAGTTTAAATGACGTAAAACTGCTCATCCCGGAAGGCGTTGTTAAAAAAATTGACCCTTCATATTTAGATAAAGAAATTATCTTAGGAATACGCCCTGAAGACATCCATGATGAAGCAGCATTTCTTGATTACTTTCCAGAATACTGCTTGAATGCCAAAGTAGATGTCATAGAGCTGCTAGGCTCAGAAACCTTCCTTTATCTTACTGTGCAAGGAAATTCTCTCACTGCTCGAGTTGACCCGCGCAGCAATGCTCGCGTAGGCGATACCATTAAAATCGGTTTTGATATGAACAAGCTCCATCTCTTTGACAAGACCACCAAAAATCGAATATTAAGCTGATTTAAATCTTATTTAGTTGTTAATTTGTCAAAACTAGTAAAAAGGCAATTACTCCTTGCAATAAAGTTCATAGGGTAATTGTCTTTTTATATCTTTTATTTTTGTTTTAAATAGGATATCATATTTATGGTGATAAGCATGGAAGGTTTATTATTATCGATTTTATCTGAAATAAATTCAAATATAAAAACACCTTTTGTATTGCTTGATAAGCATGGGCAAAAGATTTTTGGTCAAGACTTAAATGGCGATAATATAAGTGAAAAAAATATATTTCTAATAAATAAAATTTATACTTTACAAGCTTTACTGCCAAAAAATCAGTTGGAAGACTTATGCTTTTTTCTTGAAATTACGGTTAAAGCAAAATTCGATAGAGAACTGGCAGCTTTCATCAACGGAAAAAATTCTACATTAACTGATTTTCCCTTCCCCTGTGGTTTAGCTTTGATTCAAAGTGAGTTTCTTGCAGAAATAGAAGGGTTTATTAATACAATTTTCGAAGAAGGCATGACTGCTAGAATTGATGATATGTTACTGTCATTTTTACCCATAAGTAATTTAGATGAGTTAAAGGAAACTTCTTCAGCACTGTATCAAACCATAGCTGAAGAAGTTTCCCAAAAAGCCGTCATCAGTCTTGGAGGAATTGCACATTCTCAATCTGAGCTAATCAGAGCTTTCAATGATGCTAAAAAAGCTTTGATATTTGCTTCTCGAAAAAATTTCGGTGTTCTTCATTATCCGGAAATGGCCTTAGAGCTGCTTATTTCCTTACTGCCTTCAGAAATTCGCCATAACTATAAAAATGAAATGGAAATGAATTTTAAAGACTTAGATAGTGATACCATAAATACAATACGAGTTTTCCTCGACTGCAATCTTCACATAGCACAAGCAGCTCGACAGCTTTATATTCATCGAAATACGCTCATTTACCGACTGGATAAAATTTATACCATTACAGGGCTGGATTTGCGAAATTTTAATGATGCCATAAAAATGAAAATTCATCTCATTTTAAATGACTTTTTCTAGTGATTCCTTAAAATTGTGCAAACACACCATAGTTTTTAAAGTAGTTCATTTCTTCCCATTTCTTTCAACTGTTCCACAACCTTCTTGACATCTTGAGCTTTTTCTTTTGGGCAGACCAATAGGGCATCATTTGTTTCTACAACAATCATATTTTCCAAACCTACCGCTGCTACTAAGCGACTGTTGGAATAAATTATAGAATTTCGTGTATCGATGGCTATAAAATCACCTCGTGTGATATTGCCATTTTCATCAAGAGGAAACACTTCTCCTAAGGAATCCCAAGATCCTACATCACTCCAGCCAAAGTCTCCCGGAATAACAACGACTTCATCAGATCTTTCCATTACACCATAATCAATAGAAATACTTTGTAAAGCAGGATATATTTCCTCAACTACAGTTTTCTCCTTAGGTGTATCTATAAACGGCTCAAGTTCTAATAAACCTCTATAAAGCTTTGGCAAAAATCTTTCAAAATTCTCAAGAATAACTGATGCCTTCCATGCAAACATTCCACTATTCCAAAGATAGTTTCCATTCTTTAAATATTCTTTTGCCTTGACAAGATTAGGTTTTTCCACAAAATCTACAACTTCATATGCTATTTTACCCTCTGCAGGTATGGATCGTTCCCTGTCGTATTTTATATAGCCATATCCCGTAGATGGAAAGGTGGGATTGATTCCTATAGTTACCAGCTTTTCAGTGTTCTCGGCTATACTGTAAGCAGCGTTTAGAACTCTTTGAAATTCATCAGCATCTTTTATATAATGATCTGAAGGAAAAACGCCCATTACAGCATCGCCGCAGCGTTTTTTAATAACCATAGCCGCATAACCGATACACGCTGCAGTATTACGTCCAACGGGTTCTGCCAAAACATTTGCTTCAGGTATATCTTCCTGAATAACTTTACTTAGCATTTTCTTTTGGATTTTATTGGTAACTATTATTATTTTATCAGTCGGAACGATACTTTTAATTCTTTTTATTGTATCATTAATCATGGTGTCTTCGCCGGTTATATTTAAAAACTGTTTCGGTGTGTTTGCCCTGCTTAATGGCCAAAATCTAGTTCCTCCCCCACCGGCCATAATTACTCCATACATATACGTTTCCTCCCGTATCTTATTATCATATAAGGATATTGTATCCTTATTTGTAAAATATGTTACATCGTATGACCTTTATTTATCACTTTTTAGATGCATTTTAATCACATATATAATATTTAAACAATGCCTGTGTTCCGCTGTTCTCTTCACCTTTTTGAGCCAATTCTTCATATAGGGAAAGGGCTAGCTCAAGCCCGGGAGTTTTGAGTCCCATCTCTTTAGCTGATTCAAGAGCGATTCTAATATCCTTAATAAAGTGTTTTATGTAAAAACCCGGTTCAAAATCTCCCGATAGCATTCTAGGTGCTAAATTGCTAAGGGACCAACTGCCTGCCGCTCCTGATTCTATGCTCTTTAAAACATTTTGGGGATTAAGACCTGCCTTTTTAGCATATGCCATAGCTTCACAAACACCTATCATATTAGAAGCAATCGCAATTTGATTGCACATCTTCGTGTACTGTCCGGCACCCGAGCCGCCCTGTAAAACAATGTTTTTGCCCATCGCCTCAAATATAGGCCTTATCGTTTCAAATGCTGCTGATTCGCCACCTACCATAATAGAAAGTTTTGCTTCTCGTGCTCCAACATCGCCACCGGAAACAGGCGCATCTAATGCATGCAATCCCTTAGCTTTTGCTGCTTCATAAATTTTTTGAGCCAGTTTAGGGCTGGATGTAGTCATGTCAATGAGATAAGAGCCTGCCTTAGCATTCTGTATAATCCCGCCTTCGCCAAAATATACCTCTTCTACATCTTTAGGATATCCTACCATTGTTATAGTAACATTAGTTTCCCTGGCAATTTCCGCTACCGTATCCTTCCATATAGCACCCTGCTTAATCAGTTCTTCTGCCTTGGCCTTTGTCCGATTATAGACCATCACTTTATAGTCGGATTTTAATAGATTTGCTGCCATGCTCCTGCCCATAACACCAGTGCCTATGAAACCGATAATCATCTTTTCTTTACAAACCGACATTTAATTTCCTCCTCATGTTTTCTCAAAATCACTGAAATTAAAATGCTTTAATTGACAAAAATGTTGTTTTTATAAAAACAATGTAGTAATTATTGACTCAATTCCTGTAAGGCTTCAGCATAAGCACCCATGGTTTTTTCATCAAAGCAAACCATATACACTTTTTCAATGCTTCCATTATCTTTTAAAAAATTAAGTATCTCTCGAATAGCAATTTTAGCTGCACGATTTAAGGGGAATCTGTATGCTCCTGTGCTTATAGATGGAAATGCAATTGTTTTTATACCATTCTTAGCTGCAAGCTCAAGAGAATTTCTATAGCACGAGGCAAGAAGCTCATCCTCATTCGCATTGCCTCCTTGCCATACTGGCCCCACTGTATGTATTACATATTTCGCTGGCAGCTTATATCCCTTTGTGATTTTTGCCTCACCGGTTTTACAGCCATTTAATTTGCGGCATTCCTCCAAAAGCTCCGGTCCAGCAGCACGATGTATGGCGCCATCAACGCCACCGCCACCGAGCAATGTATTATTTGCCGCATTTACAATGGCATCAACCTTAATCTTCGTGATATCACCTAAAACAACCTGAATTTTCTTCATTAACATCACCCCATTAAATCATATATTGGCAGATTTTTGCTTAGTAAAAATAACCATAATTACATTATATCAAATTTTATAATAGAAATTAAATTAAAATATTTATAAAAAGTTCTCCTCCGCTTTCTAAGCTACGACAATCAAAGTGACTTTTTGCATACATATGCATAATATGGTATAATTTACGATAGTTCTATGTTCCTCAAGTATTTATTTGAGGAACTTTAATTTATACGTTCTATAATAATTAATAAAAATGAAAGGGGATACATATAGTTGAAAGTAGGAGTGTTTTGGCGTAAATTTAGAAATGTTGAATTGCAAAAAAGGCTCTCCAAAGACAATATCTATGACGACGCCTACGATGAGGCCTTTCAACACATGACAGCGATTAAAGAAGCCGGTTTTGATGCCGTTTTGATTGAGTGGAAAAAAAATCCTAAGGAAACCCTTAAAGACTTGTTAAGCCAAAAGATAGATATTGTGTTCAATGCTTCATCGCTAAAAGAGGTAGCATTTCTAGAAGCATTTGGTATACCTTTTGTCGGATCCGGCCTTGACCTAGTAGCCACCAGCAAGTCGGCTCGCAAAAAACTAGTAGATTTTCATAAGCTGCCTACACCGAAGTTTTTCGTAGCAAAAAACTCAAAAAATATTCCTAAACTTTCTTTAGAATATCCATTATTTGTAAAGCCAGTAAATGGACGTGGCAGTGCCGGAATCACTGAAGAAAACATAGTTAAAAAGCCGGAAGATTTGCCTAAGGTTATCGATAACATTACACAAAAAATTGGTCAGGCTGCATTAATAGAGGAGTTTATAAAAGGCAGGGAAATCACAGTTGGAATCATAGGCAATAATAATCCAAGGATATTGCCTATTCTTGAAATTGAATACAACTCAGCCATGACTAACACTTACAAGCACAAAATGCTCGATAATGAAATCATTCACTGTCCCGCGGATTTTTCCGAAGCGGAGGAAAAAAGAATTAAAGAAACGGCAAAAAAGATATATAAAGTTTTAAATGCCAAGGATTTCGGCCGCATAGATATGATTGTAGCTAAAGATGGCACGCCTTACTTTTTGGAACTTAACACCTTCGCTGGTCTTACTATGTCTTCTGGCAAGGCTCATACCGGATATATGGGATATATGGCCAAGGCTGAAAATATGTCGGCGTCAGAATTTATTGCAAGTATTTTAAATTATGCAATAGAGCGCTACAGACTTAAAGCAGCTCATGCATTAACCTCATAGCCGATATATCGTGCCAATTATGATAAAGAATAGAGCATCCTAAGCTATTTTAAAGTAGTTTAGGATGCTCTATTCTTTATCAGTTATTTGTATAAAAAACTAATAAATAGTTTAGAAGTCACTATAACACTTAGTTCTTTGTGAAATAGGGCCAAAGCTTATTGGCCTCGGCAAAACTCTGTTTGAGGAACAGAAAATTTCTTTGTTTCCATTCGAGCCGAAAGTAGATTTTCAAGAAACTTTGCCAACCCATCATTATTGTTGCTATCTGTCACATAATTTGCTTTGCTCTTTACTTCATCTGGGGCATTGCCCATCGCCACTCCTAAGCCTGCATATTCAATCATTTCTATATCATTGATATTATCTCCAACAGCTATTATTTCTTCAGGCTTTATATTGAGTTTTTCAGATAAAACAGCAAGAGCTTTTGCTTTTGACACTCCGCCTTTTAAAATGTCAATACAATTATCTATGGCAGATGTTATTGAAATTCTATCACCATATTTTTTTGTGATTTTATCAGTAAAATCCTTTAAATCTTCCCGTCTTTTATTCCCATAGACAACTACCTTTAATGGTGCATCATCCATGGCTGCAATAGTTTTTTCAATATTTCCCGTATTTTTAACCGGTATAAAGACAAAATCCCTTAATAGATTAAAATATCCTCTCAATGAATGTTTTAATGGAGCACGTAAAAAACTTTTGAAATAATTATTGCGATAATTGGATCCTAGATATATCTTTCCTTCTCTTGTGAAAACTTGAATTTTAAAATCTTCATAATCAGCAGCCATTCTCATAACATCTACTGCTATTTCTTTTGGAAGAAGATTATAGATTATATGATTTGTATTTATGTCTTTTATAATTGCTCCATCACCACAAATAAGTGGGGCGCTTATTTGTATTTTCCGTGCTATTCTAATTGCACTAATATAATGTCTTCCGGTTGCTATAGTTACATTTATTCCTGCATCTTTTGCATTTTTAATTGCCTGCATAGTTCGAGAAGTAATAATATGGTCACTGTTAATAAGAGTACCATCAATATCCAATGCAATCAATTTAAAATCGCCATTAAATAACCTGCAAGTATTTCCTTTACACATCATTAATTCATTCCTTTTCCTTAAACCCTATCATATAATTTATTATATCGTATTGCCACATTTTTTCAATCAAAAACTAAGACCCGCTTTTTTGTTTTGCTTATTAGTAATTTATGTAAAAGACTAAAATGAACCTTAAATAATGCATTTTTATATTCAAGGTTCTTTATTTTTAGTATAGTTATAATCAAGTCAATAGGTCTTTAGTGCAGAGCATAACGGGAATCGCCGGAGCATTGTTTTCAGTTTTACCTAGTTTTTAGTTTTCGTTCATTAAGTTCCTTATCATCCAGCAATTTTGCCCGGAATATTGCGTCATCACCAAACCGGTCTTTAATTTCATCCATAACTCTGTTTAATTTCCGCTTCTTATCTTCATTATCAAACAAAGATACTTGATCGAATTCCTTGACCAGATTAGAAAGGCTCACCCCTAAAAGCCTTAGGGGGGTTTTCCCATCCCAATTACTGTAAAGGAGTTTTCTGGAAGCATTATAAATATCCTCGGTGCTGTTTGTATAAAAAATAGTAACTGAGCGTGTAATAGTATCAAAGGAAGCATATCTTAATGTAACGGTAACGGTACGGCCCATATAGTTTTCCCTACGGACCCTTCGCCCCACCTGCTCTGACAAGAACAGCAGCACTATCTCCGCATCATCAAAGGATGTTATATCTTTGGGCAGGGTAATAGAATGGCCCATAGACTTGGCGTCATCCATAGAATGTGGGTTTACAGCACTATCATCAATACCATTTGCCCAAAGGTGTAAATAACTGCCGTTTAAACCGAAGGCCTTCTCTAAAAACTCCTGTGGAGCTTCTGCCAAATCTCCTATTGTTTTTATATTCATTCGTTTAAGTTTTTCTGCCATACGCCTTCCTACTCCGAATAATTCATTTACAGGTAGGGGCCAAAGCAGTTTTGGTACATCTTCCGTAGTCAACACAGTAATAGCATTAGGTTTTTTCATATCTGAAGCCATTTTAGCCAAAAGTTTGTTACATGATACTCCTATGGAACATAATAAATCAAGCTCTTTGGCAATAGCAGCCTGTATTTTACGTGCAATAGCCACAGAATCGCCAAAGAGTCTTTCACATCCGGTAACATCAAGCCAAGCCTCATCAATGCTGAAAATCTCTATCTGAGGAGAAAATCTTCCCAGAATGCTCATCACTTTTTGGCTGGTTCTTAGGTATAAATCATAATCGGGTTTTATAAAAACAGCTTGCGGACATAGCTTTTCTGCCTGCCATTTAGGCATGGCCGTCTTTACTCCATATCGGCGAGCTTCATATGATGCCGTTAAAATAATACCATTTCTCTTTTTCGGGTCTCCCGCCACCATGACAGGCTTACCTTTAAGACTTGGATCCTTTGCCTGATGGCAGGAAGCATAAAAGGCATTCATGTCCACATGTAAAATAGGAAGCATTGACACCACCCTCTGCCAAACATATGTTCTGCTATTATTCTATCATCCCCTTACGTTAAAATCAATATGCTGTGTACCCGAGTCAGTGTCATACAAAAGTTGGAAATTTTTTTCGGATGTGGCAGACCGGCAAGGGGATATTTCGGTTTTCATAAAAAATTACTCAAAATTTAACAGCAAATTTATAAGGGCACTTGATGAGACTTGGTAAAAGTTTCATTTGGAGGCAAGAATAACACTTTATCTTAAGATAAAGGAAGAAGATAAGGGAAGGTTTAATTTGTTAAGCTTAACAAATTAAACCTTCCCTTATAACTATTACCTAGTCATTCGCAATTATCTCAAGTCTTTTACTCGCTGGGCTTTTCCTTCAAAACGCTTCAAGGAATTGGGTGCTACCAATCTTACCTTGGCATTTAGCCCTAACACCGTATAAAGTCGATGAACAATACGTTTTTCTAAAGCCTCCAGTTCTTTAAAGCGGTCGGTAAAAATTTCTTCAGTGACTTCCACTTGAACTTCTAGTTCATCCATATATCCGTTTTTAGTTACAACCAGCATATAATTAGGGGTAAGACCTTCGGATTGTACCAAAACGCTTTCTATTTGAGATGGAAATACATTCACGCCTCGGATTATAAGCATATCATCGGTTCGCCCCGATATCTTCTTCATGCGCATACTCGTCCTGCCGCAGCGGCATGGTTCCGGATTTAATGAAGATATATCTCTTGTTCTATATCGGATTATAGGGAGAGCTTCCTTTGTCAATGTTGTAATGACTACCTCCCCTTCTTCTCCATAATCCTTAGGCTCTTCAGTTACGGGATCAATGATTTCAACAATGAAATGATCTTCTGCTATATGCATACCGTCTTGAAATTGACATTCGCCGGAAACCCCCGGTCCCATCACTTCGCTAAGCCCATAATTATCGGTAACCAGAATTCCCCATCGTTTCTCTAGTTCTTGCCGCATTTCCTCAGTACAGGCTTCAGAACCAAAGAGGCCATATTTTAATGGAAGTTTTTTTGGATAAATGCCCATTTTTTCCGCCACCTCTGCCATATATAAGGCATATGACGGAGTTGAAATCAATGCTGTAGCTTCAAAGTCCTGCATAAGCATAATTTGTCGTTCAGTATTTCCTACCGACACAGGTATTACAGCCGCTCCTACTTTCTCAAGCCCATAATGAAGGCCAAAGGCTCCTGTGAAAAGCCCGTAGCCAAAAGCAACCTGAGCCATATCCTTATTAGTTACACCTGCCTGAGTTACCACTCTGGCAACGAGTTCAGACCAGGTTTCAAGGTCATTACGAGTATAACCCACTACCGTAGGTTTTCCTGTGGTGCCTGAAGAAGCATGCACTCGTAATAATTCATCCTTGGGAACAGCAAAAAGTCCAAAAGGATAATTATCTCTCAAGACATCCTTTGTTGTAAAGGGAAGTTTTCTAATATCATCCAGTTTACGAATATCCTGAGGGTGAACCCCCATTGAATCTAGAGTTTTTCTATAATAAGGCACATTATCGTAAACCCTTTTTACTGTTGCTTTTAGCCGTTCTAACTGGATTTCTTCAATGTCCTTTCGTGGTGCACACTCCCACTTTTTATTCCAAATTATTGGCACTTGGCCCCTCCTCCTTTTTTATGCAGCTATAATTTATATGAATCATTTAAGATAAATATATTTACACGACTAACAGCAGGAGGAAGATTATTAAAAGTCTAATTTTAATCACTGTCCATCCTACCGTGCTACATTTTTTATTTATTAAATCACATCTGAAATCCTGTATTCTGCCATGATACAATTTCTTTAATCTTTTTTAAAATTTACACATAATAAATATAAAATAGCAAACTCTACCTTTATTGTCAATACTTCAAATTTTTATGGTTATGTCAAGTTATGTTATATGACCTAAGGTGATTTTACACTATCAACTTTTTTAAATGCTGATAATCACAACTTTTGTTCAGTTGTATTTATTTAAGCCAAACTAATTTTCCGTCTTCTTATCATCTACGATTTTTATAATTAGATTTCTATTCCTAGGACCATCAAATTCGCAGAAAAAGATTCCCTGCCATCTACCTAAAACTAATCTTCCATCTTCGATAATAAGCATCGCTGTATCTCCAATCAATGAAGCTTTTATGTGGGCATCGGAATTTCCTTCAACATGCCTGTAACTGTCTTTGTATGGAATTAGTTTGCTTAAAGTTTCCAATATATCATTGGCAACATCTGTGTCAGCACTCTCGTTAATGGTAACTGCAGCAGTTGTGTGTGGTACAAAAATATAACAAATTCCATTTTTGACACCTGACTCGCTGACACTCTTTTGTACAATCGAAGTTATATCCAACATCTGATTTCGCCGGTCGGTCTTAATTGCGATTTTTCTCATACACATTACCTCCAAGATTTCAATCTATGCTATAGAAAGTATGTAATTATATTTCGTTACACAAAACAAAAAATCCTTTACCATTATTATAAATTGAAGGATAATCTATTTTAAAGTAGAATACGATAAGATAAGCACAACATAAATAATTGGGGACGGAACCGTCCCCAATTATTCACAATTATTCACGCTATTTTCTTCATGCCTCTGGTATTTTCTGCCGCTTGCTTGACCTCTTCGAGGCTCTTCCCAAAACTTGCCTCCATAGCCGCTGAAATAGCTCCTTCAAAGAAGGGTGAATCTGCTAGTTGTGTCTTGGATTTTATAGGCTCTTCTAAACTTTCAATAGCCATTTCTGCACTCATTACCGCACTGCCCAGATCCGGAATAATCAATACACCGTCACCGTCAAAGACCTCCATAACTTTTTCTTCAATTAGAAAGACATCGGTGCCCAGTCTGTTATCTGATGTGCCGGCAGCTACTTCAATTTTTATTTTGCCTCTTATCACTTGCTCTATTATTTCCTTAGCTCCATCTGCCATTTTTTTACTATGTGATACTAACACGATACCAACCAATGCATCACCCCATTTCACTTTGACAATATTTATCAATTATTTTTATCGTGTATTGCCTTGTATACTGCCGCTAACATAATATAGCAGGAAGTAGCACCCGGGTCCTGATGACCAATACTTCTTTCCCCTAGGTAACTAGCTCTTCCTTTTTTTGCAATTATGCCTTTAGTGTATTCTACCCCATCTTTTGCTGCTTTTACTGCCTCTTCCATGAGTTTTATATCTACAGGTGATGATTTTTTCAATACTTCTACCGCAGGTTCTAAAGCATCTATTATGGTTTTCTCGCCCTTTTCGGCTTTCCCACGCATCTTAATGCCTTCAAGAGCAGCATCCAAAATTATTGGCAAATCATTAAAATCAAGTTCTTTTTTGGCTCCAACCGCTTGACCTGCCCTCATAAATGCTGTACCGTACAAGGGGCCGGAAGCGCCACCGACGGTCGATACTAGCGTCATTCCTACGGTTTTCAAGATACTGCCACAGTCCTTATCACCCATTGTGGATATTTTTTCATTGACAGCTTTAAAACCTTTTGACATATTTATACCGTGATCAGCATCACCAATAGCTGAATCAAGTTCCGTCAAAAAATCCTTATTTTCCTGAATATCATGTGCTATCAGATTTATAATTTCGATTAATTCTGCACTATTTACTGCCAAGTCTCCCGTCTCCTTTCAAAAGATGCATCATAATTGTCTTAAAGCAGGAGTATCGGCCTGGGCATCCAATAATTGTTTTAATTCATCATCCAATTTTAATAAGGTGATTGATGCTCCGGCCATTTCAATTGAGGTCATAAATTCTCCTACAAAGGTTTTGTATACTGAAATTCCTTTTTCTTTCAATATTTGACTCACTCTACGATTCATTATGAACTGTTCCATAAGGGGTGTGGCACCAAGGCCATTTATCATTACCGCTACTTCATCCCCTGATTTATACGGTATATCATTTATTATTTTATCCATCAGATGATCCACTAACTCATCAGCTTTCATAATATGTGTACGCTTAGTTCCAGGTTCTCCGTGAATGCCCATTCCTATTTCCATTTCATCCTCTGCCAGAGTAAAAGTAGGTTTCCCTGCAGCAGGTACTATACAAGGTGTTAGTGCCATCCCCATGCTTCTAGTGTTTTTAATAACTTTTTCTGCCACCGCTTTTACGTCTTCCAGAGTTCCTCCGGCTTCAGCCTTTGCTCCTGCAATCTTGTGCACAAAAACTGTTCCGGCAATGCCGCGCCGACCTGTTGTGTAAAGGCTATCTTCAACGGCTACATCATCATTTACCAGCACACTTGCCACTTTGATTCCCTCAGCTTCAGCCATTTCTCCTGCCATCTCAAAATTCATAACATCACCGGTATAGTTTTTTATTATCAGTAACACACCGGCACCGCCATCAACGGCCTTTATTGCTTCAAAAACTTGGTCCGGGGTTGGAGATGTAAAGACCGCACCGGCAACTCCGGCATCAAGCATGCCCTTACCCACAAAACCCGCATGAGAAGGCTCGTGACCACTGCCTCCGCCTGATACCAGTGCAACTTTTCCCTTCACTGGAGCATTAGCTCTTACAATAACATCAAATCCATCGAGTTTTCGCACATACTGTGGGTAGGCCGCCACCATACCTTCCAACATCTCTTGTACGACATTTTCGGGATTATTAATAATCTTTTTCATAGAAACCCTCCTAAAAAAAATGATTTATACTATTATATAATAGCATAAATCATACCAACGTTAAAAGCCTTAATACATGCGCCTTTTATAATTTTCAAAAATAATAGTTGGTAATTTTTATCAACCTGCGTCTTTTACTACTTCTCGAATAATATCGTAATTATCATCGTAAGCAACAACAAAACCGTTAATCACCGAGCTGCCTTTCTTGTTATCTTTATAATTTATGAAAGCATTCTTTAGTTTCTCTATTGTTTCCGGCTCCAAACCGGGACGAACTGCTATACAGTCTTTCGGTATCGGATCGGTCTGAGCTAAATATACAAGCTTACTTACATCAAGGCCTCTATGTTTTGCATCATCTATCGCTTCGGAATAAGTAGCGCCTACTTTAATTGAGCCCGACAGTACCGCTTCTACTACATTACTATGTGTTCCAAGAAATAATTGTTCTTGTAAATCTCTGTCAGGATTTATCCCGGCCTTTTTCAAAAGCATCCTTGGATAAGCATAGCCGGAAGCTGATTTAGGGTCTACAAATGCTACCCGCTCCCCTTTTACGTCTTTTAAATCTTTTATGCCGGACTCTACAGTTGTAATAATAAATCCCAAATAGCTGGGTGCTCCATTTACAACAGGTGTTACTAATGGAATAATCGGAGCCTTATTTCTGGCATTTACATAGGCTAAAGGCGAAAACCATCCCACATCAACGATACCGTCGATTAAGCTGTTAGACAGTGCGTCATAGTCGGTAGCTACCAGAACTCTTGGGATAAGACCGATTTTATTACATATAGCATTAATTACAGGAAGGTATAAAGACTTTATAACTTCAGGACTTAGTGCGGGATTTATGCCAAAAATTATTTCATCTTTGCTTTTTAGATAAGTAGACTGTTTTTGCAGAGAGTACACTTTTTGCACTAGTTTCTCGGCTATCACCAAAAGCTCATCATTGCATTTTTCTTGATCCTTTATTAGAAAAGCTACTTTTGTGGTGGAATCTGCAGTTGATGCAGTCTTTTCTGAAAGCGTCATAAATATTTCCGTTAAGTATTCGGAAACCTTTGCTTGTTCTTCAGAAGAATCAAATAATTTACTGTTAAGCTCTGATATATCCTCAAATACAGCAACAGCTTCATTCATTACATCTTTTCCTATTTGCATCTTTGCATTTGTGTTTTGTAATCCGGTAACACCTTCTTTAGATATTTGGCATGCCTTAACTATACCTTCATTTATCATATCTGCAGTGTCATGTATCTCTTGAGCTTTTTCTCTACTCCGTTCTGCAAGCTTTCTAATTTCATTTGCCACAACGCTAAAGCCTCGACCGGCCTCACCGGCTCTGGCTGCTTCTATGGCCGCATTTAGGGCGAGCAGGTTCGTCTGCTGTGCTATATGCTTAGTAAAACTTACAAAATCCTTTACTTTTTCTGTAAGCCCCAACAAGGCTTCAATTTCAGCGGAAGATTTGTCTATTTGAGAAGTAACTTGTGCTAAGGCATACTCTACTTCACTTATAGCTGTACTTCCCTCTTCCACTTTTTTTGAGTAATCCCTTGATATTTGAGAAACCATTGCAGCCGTTTCTTTTAATTTTGATGCCAAAAGCGATAGAGCTTTAAGCTCTTCTGAGCCGCTAGCTGCATTTGCACTTATCTCCTGTGAATGGCAAGATATATCGTCAATAAATCTCACCAAAATTTTTACCGTGTCAGCATTTTTTGCAACTATCCACTTTAATTCATGAGCATCATAACCTACCTGCTCACTCAGATGAAGTATTTCGCTTTGATTGGCTTGGCTGTTCGAGGTCATAACCGCATTATCAATATGAGATTTCAAGTTTACCATTTTTTGACCCCTTCTCAGTATACTTTACTCAATTATACCATATCTTCTAGCTTTTGCCGCAACGGTTTTATGGGTTATCCCTAAAGCCTTACCGGCGGCATTAAAGCTTTTATATTTTTTTAGAGCCACTTTTATTATGGCCTTTTCGTAATCATCAAAGGTAGCCAACTCTCCATCCATGTTTAAGTTTATAAGAGGTTGTTTTTTTTCTATAATCTTACCGGTTATATATTGGGGAAGATCCCATGCATCAATCACTTCGCTATCGGTCAGATTTATAACTCGTTCAATAATATTCTCCAATTCTCGAACATTTCCGGGCCAATCATAATTGTATAAATATCCAATAGCTCTTTTCGACATAATTTTATTTTTCAAGCCTAACTTTTTACAGAGTTTTTCAAGAAAATGCTCGACAAGTAAAGGAATGTCATCTTTTCTCTCTCTTAGACTTGGCAGCATTACAGGTACCACATTCAATCGATAGTAGAGATCTTCACGAAAATCACCTTTGCTTACCATTTCCCTTAAATTTCGATGGGTTGCAGCTATTATTCTGACATCAGTTTTTAAAACCTGATTTCCTCCTACTCTTTCAAATTCCCGCTCCTGTAAGACTCTAAGAAGTTTTGCTTGTAAATTTTTATCCAATTCACCTATTTCGTCAAGAAATATAGTGCCGCCATTTGCTAATTCAAACTTACCGATTTTTTGATAAATAGCGCCGGTAAAGGCACCTCTTTCGTGGCCAAAAAGTTCACTTTCCATTAAATTGGCCGGTATACCGGGACAATTTACCTTTATAAAAGGCCCTTTACAGCGGCTGCTAGCACGGTGGATTGCTTCGGCTACCAATTCTTTTCCCGTACCGCTTTCTCCTTGTAAAAGAACAGTAGAAGAAGTTTTGGCTGCCTTAGCGGCAATACCTAAAGCTGCCAATAACTTTTCACTGCGACCAATAATATTGCTAAAGGCTTCATCAAGTTTAAATGTTTCTTTTTGAGATATTTTGAAACCTAACTCGTTCTTTTGGCTATAATCTAATAATTGTTCAGAAAGTGGCAATCCCATTTGGGAAGCATGCTTGTTAAAAATTATAGAATATCCGGCGATTTCACCTTCAACAAATATTGGATTAACATCTGCCGATATAATTTTTTGTTCGTCTTTTTTTGCCGATCCCTTAACCCTAATCCTGTTAAATGACCCACCACTCAAATCTATACCTGGAATGACTTCTTGAATCGAATTACCAATGATATATTGTTTATTTATACCCATTAAATTCTCTACAATCCTATTGCACTGTATTATGGTGCCTTGTTTATTTGTGACGATAAGGCCAAGACCTATACTGTCAAAGATTTTATCGGCTTTAATCATATTTTCTTCTAAAATATCATCCACCTGCTCTAATTCTGCAGAATTCTGAGGCAATAAATCGCGTTTGAGCAATTCTTCAAAACATTCTATTGCATCATTTGCATTTGGCCCCTTTGCTACTATTGTAATACATTCTCCGGGTTTTATATTCAATGAGTGAATAGCCATCAATGCAGTAGCAGGCACTTCCCTTCCGGCTTGATTGCGGATATATACGCTTGTGCCCATTGTATTTTCTATCTCATAAGCCTTTTGGACTATCATTGCCGCAGCTCTGATATGCATTCCTTTAGGATGGGTAAAAACAGCATTTTTTTGAAACAAGGCTTTTCACCCTTTCGCTTCTGTCCAAAAATTATATTTATGTTTTTATTCAGCATTTCCCGTAGCAATTACATCAATGCCTGTTCCAACTACATTTTCTGCAACTACATCACCAACTTTAACAGGTTGAGCTACTACAATATCTTTTAATTCAAACATAGCTTTCTTCAATAATTTTTTAGGAATAGGCTCTTTTGTCTTTACCGGCAGTACTCTGCCACCTTGAAGTTTTAACGTTGTAGTAAGTATCCTTCGCGGGTCTAATACTTCATTTTTAGCATATTCTATACCGCGTTTACAACCATAATTTTCTATATTGACAACTTCGTTGTCTACAACTTTTACATCGATTTGACATCCTTTCGGACAAATAATACAAGTCACTGTTTTATTAATTTCCATTATCCACACCTTCTTCCTGAAGGGAAAATTTTAAGGTCTTAATATCTTTATTTGCAAGTTCTTCTTTTTTAAGTTCAATATTTATCATTTCGCTAGGCTTTATGTGCTGGAGTACTTTTGCACGGATAAGGCCATCTTCCGATTCTATAAATAAACGTGCCTTTTCCATAGGTCTTGTGCTACGCATAAAAAAGTTTTGTTTTTCATCCAGAATATTTTCAGCATCAATCAATTGCGGCACAACATATCTAATATCAGAACCTGGTGAAACCTTAATGAATTTTTGCTGTGGCATCTTATTTTTCAGGTAATTTACGGCGCCACGGCCTGCAAGCCTTGATTCCATAGTAACAAAATCTACTAAGTCATGAACATGGACTACGTTGCCGCATGCAAAAATTCCAGGTACCGAGGTTTCCATTCTCTGATTTACCACCGGCCCCCCGGTAACATTATCTATTTGAATATCAGCCATCTTTGAGAGCTCATTTTCCGGAATCAATCCTACTGATAGCAGTAAAGTATCACAGCTAATAAATTTTTCGGTTGACGGAATAGGATTTAGTTTATCATCCACTTGAGCAATTGTTACACCTTCAACTCTATTTCTGCCATGGATGTATGTGACAGTATGGCTTAAAAGCAGTGGAATATCAAAATCCTCCAAGCACTGGACAATATTTCGCGTAAGGCCGTTTGAGTAAGGCATTATTTCCGCTACACATTTTACCTTTGCCCCCTCAAGAGTAAAGCGACGCGCCATGATAAGACCTATATCACCTGAGCCTAAAATAACTATTTCCTTGCCGGGCATGTAGCCTTCGATGTTTACAAATCTCTGGGCGGTGCCTGCCGTAAAAATCCCTGCAGGACGGTAGCCCGGAATATTTATAGCACCCCTGGTTCTTTCCCTGCATCCCATGGTAAGTATTACTGCATCAGCTTTGATTTGGAGCAATCCTTTTTTATGACTGACAGCGATTATTTGCTTATCTTCTGTCAAATCTATAACCATAGTATCTAGCAAGACTTCTATACCTATTTCCTCAAGCTCTTTAATGAATCTGTCGGCATATTCGGGACCTGTAAGTTCTTCTTTGAAAACATGAAGACCAAAACCGTTATGGATACACTGTTGTAAAATTCCTCCCAGACCGGAATCCCGTTCTATAAGCAAAATATCCTTTGCACCATGTTTTTTTGCTTCAATTGCAGCAGCAAGCCCTGCAGGACCACCGCCTATTATTACAAGTTCTTTAGTTATCATTTTGGTCACCGCCTTCGTCCTGTAGAAATTCCTTTATACGACCAACCAGCATATTTGAACCCGGACCCTTTTTAGTTATTTCCAAAGGATCTGCTCCAAGTTCTTTTGTTAATATTTCCAGCACTCTCGGAGAGCAAAAACCTCCTTGACACCGTCCCATGCCGGCACGAGTTCTCCTTTTTACCGCATCTATACTGCGAGCACCTACCGGCCTCCTTATAGCATCAATAATTTCCGCTTCGGTAACAGTTTCGCATCTGCAAATCACATGGCCGAATGCAGAATTTTGTTCAATAAGCTTTCTGCGTTCTTCACTGCCTAATTCCCTAAACCTGTATTTTTTTGGCCTATGAGGAATAAAATCTTTTTTCTTTTTTAAATCAAGGCCTGCATCTTGCAGTATATCTTTTACCATGAGTGCTATAGCAGGTGCTGAAGTTAGGCCGGGTGACTGTATACCGCCCACATTGATAAAGCCTTTAACCAATTTAGATGCTTCAATTATAAAGTCATTAGTGTTAGATACTGCTCTTAGCCCTGCAAAAGATGTGATTACATTTTTTAAAGGTAGATTTGGCACAAGCTTCCTTCCACCAGTTATAATTTCTTCGATTCCGGCAGCATTTACACTTGTGTCATATTTATCTTCAATATCGTTTGAATTGGGGCCTATAAATATGTTTCCATCAACAGTCGGGCATACTAAAATACCTTTAGATATTTTAGTCGGAGTTGGGAAAATTGCTTTTTTTACCATATTTCCAAATTGCTTATCAAATATGAGATATTCGCCTTTGCGAGGAGTTATCGTATATTCTTCAGCGCCAGCCATTTTTGAAATCTCATCGGCAAATAGGCCGGCGGCATTTATCACATATTTTGTTTTAATGTTTCCCTTTGGAGTCTTTACCAAAAAACAATAGTCTCCCATTACTTCTATATCAGTTACTGGCGCATTAAGCCAAAATTTTACTCCATTTTGATTGGCATTTTCCGCTAAAGCAATAGTAAGCTCATACGGGCAAACAAGCCCACCGGTCGGAGCATCAAGTGCTGCTCGAGCATCGGGATTTAGATTAGGTTCTAAAGCATGTAGTTCATCTTTTCCAATAATCCTTAACGGATTTACGCCATTCATCTTGCCTTTCTTAAGCAATTCATCAAGAGCATTCACTTCTTCTTCGTTTACAGCAACAACAAGAGAGCCATTCATTTTAAATGGTACATCAAGTTCTTCACACAGCGCAGGATAAAGCTTATTTCCCGCTACATTGAGTTTTGCTTTCCACGTACCCGGTGTTGCATCAAAACCGGCATGCACTACAGCACTATTAGCTTTGCTGGTACCACAAGCCACATCCTCTTCTTTTTCCACTAAAGTAATATTGATATCATAGCGAGACAGCTCACGAGCAATTGAACAGCCAGTTACTCCTGCCCCAATAATTACTATGTCTTCCATTTTATTCCTCCCCAAATTAGGAAAACCACACCCTATATAAAGGTGTGGTTCTCCTTATTCTCCGCCACAGCTTCTAAATCTTATTGCATCTTTTTTTCACTAAAAAAGTAGATTTTATTATTTATCTTCCCAATCCATTGACCGTTTTACGGCTTTTTTCCAACCCTTATATAAGCGTTCTTTTGTATCAATATCCATTTGAGGTTTGAAAGTTCTGTCTATCTGCCATTTAGCCGAAATATCATTTTTATCTTTCCAGTAGCCCACTGCAAGGCCGGCAAGATAGGCAGCACCTAGTGCCGTAGTTTCAATTACCTTAGGTCTGTCAACGGGAACACCTAAGATGTCAGACTGGAATTGCATCAAGAAGTTATTGGCAACTGCTCCGCCATCAACTTTTAGACTCTTCAAAGTGATACCAGAATCTTTCTGCATGGCTTCCAGTACATCACGGGTCTGATAGCAAATAGACTCCAGAGCTGCTCTGACAATATGTTCTCTTTTTGCGCCACGGGTAAGTCCAAGAATAGCGCCACGTGCATACATGTCCCAGTAAGGTGCTCCAAGTCCAACAAACGCAGGTACCAGATATACGCCATTGTTGTCTTCCACTTTTGTTGCAAGTTCTTCACTCTGAGCGGCATTATCAAGCACTCTGAGCTCATCGCGCAGCCACTGTATTACAGCACCGGCTATAAAGATGCTTCCTTCTAAAGCATACTCGACCTTTCCATCTGCACCCCAGGCAATTGTAGTAAGAAGACCACTCTTGGATTCAACAGCCTTCTCACCGGTATTCATCAACATGAAGCAACCTGTTCCATAGGTGTTCTTAGCCATACCGGGAGCATAGCAAGCCTGACCGAACAAAGCAGCCTGCTGATCTCCTGCATCACCGGCTATTGGAATTTCTCCACCAAACACTTCCGTAGTTGTATATCCATAAATGTGACTTGACGGCATAACCTTAGGAAGCATTGCTCTTGGTATATTTAACTCTTTGAGTATTTCGTCATCCCAATCCAGTTTATGGATATTAAATAACATTGTTCTGGAGGCATTGCTATAGTCGGTAACATGGACTTTACCACCCGTCAGGTTCCATATAAGCCATGTATCAATGTTGCCGAATAACAATTCACCCTTTTCAGCCTTTTCCCTGGTACCTTCAACATTATCAAGAATCCATTTTACTTTAGTTCCTGAAAAATAAGCATCAACGACTAAGCCGGTCTTCTCTCGAATTTTTTCAGTAAGGCCGCGAGCTTTCAGATCATCACAAATCGGAGCGGTTCTGCGGCACTGCCATACAATAGCATTATAGACAGGTTTTCCCGTATTCTTATCCCATACAACCGTAGTTTCTCTCTGGTTTGTAATGCCTATGGCGGCAATATCATTCACCGATAGGCCACATTTTAAAAGCACCTCTTTGGCAACACCTATTTGGCTTCCCCAAATTTCCATAGCATCGTGCTCGACCCAGCCGGGTTTGGGATAAATCTGTGTAAATTCCCGATTGGTAACACCCTTGATCAAGCCATTTTCATCAAAAATGATAGCCCTCGAACTGGTTGTTCCCTGGTCTAAAGCCATAATGTACTTAGGCACTATACATTACCTCCCTGTAATATATTATTTTATTTTAAATATGTGAAATCTTCTAATAATCTAATTATTATACATATAACTGGCATTTTAGTATTTTACGCAATAATAATTATTACAATTTTGTGTATTTAAGATTTATACATATAGGCAGTAAAGAATATATCCTCCTAAAACTCCCCCAATAATTGCATTTATTACCATGCCTATACCTTTACCTACATCATCACCTGATAGAGCCGAAGCAACAAATAATCCTGTTCCGGCTGCCCATGCCATATCTATCCAAGCATCACCAGACTGAAAGATTAAACCCACACCGTGGTTGAGAGTCCATGTTGTCCCAACTATAAAGCCGGCAGCAAGCCAACCACCGATAGGTCCGAAGTTATCACAGAGTTTCCCCCATACGAGTCTGAGTAAAAACGGAAATATAAAACCACCAGCCATAGTAGCAATAATCTTTGGAAATGCCATTTTATGACCTCCCCTATTTTTTAATCAAATTACATAGAGATGTCTTTTTTCGAGGCATCTCTTTCTGCCCAAGTCTTCTCGACTGCAACCGCAACAGTACCCCCTATAATACCACCGATAACCACAAAAGCTAATGTCGGTAAAGAAGCCACTCCAGCTGCAGAACCTTTAAGAAATACGTCTCTCATTGTACCGGTTATTGCTATGCCAAGTGCCATATCAACAAATGCACCTTCGTTGGCGATAAGACCCAAAAAGTGATTTAAAAACCACATAACCGAGATAATTATAAAACCAGCAAACCAGCCTCCTCCAATACCATACGTGTCTGCAAAAGCTCCCCATACTGACATTACGAAAATACCGGCAATTGCAAAACCAATGATTGATCCAAGGTTTTTCACTAATGTCACCTCCATTTTTTTTAACCTCTTAGTGATTACAACAGATTGAAACATTGCTAATTTTTATTACATGAGCCACCCCCTTTTTTGATTAAATTTAGGTAAATTAAAAGTCCTTCCAAGGCAAATAATTTGACACAAAGATATCGTCATACTATTCACCCAGGAAGGACTTTCTCCTTATCTCCAAGTCCTCAAAAGGTATAGTCCCATATATCCTCTTTTGTAACTGATATAGCCCAAGCCCCTTCTTTTATAGCTGCCTCTACTTCGTCTATATCCTCGATTAACCCACCGGCTATAACCGGATGCCTTACTCTTTGGCATACTCTTCCAATTACTTTGGGTATAACTGCCGGCAAAATTTCTATCGCATTAGGATTCACATTTTTTACAGATTTTTCTGCGGTATCTACAGCTAAACTGTCAAGAACAAATATTCTTTGAATGGTGAACAAGCCTTCACTTTTAGCACAATTTACTAGATTTGCTCTAGTTGTGATAACTCCATCTGGTTTAATCTCCTGGGCAATATATTTTATGCCCATACTATCCTTGCTTATACCTTCAAGCAAGTCAATATGTAAAAAAATTCTTTTACCTGCTCTTTTTACATGTTCTACTATATTCTTAATATTGAGTATATTTCCTGTTAATAAAAAGATACATCTAGACTTTTTTGATATTGCTATATCGAGCTTATCAACATCTCTTATAGCCGGTATCACCGGGAAACTCTTTAAATCTTCTATTATTTCTGTTTCGTTCAAACCATCACCTCTGTTTCGCCTCGGTAATACCCCGGAAAATTTATTCAATTATCGCATCTTTATAGAATATATTATGCAAAAACTGTGCCAAGGATGTCTTATTGATTTTCTAACAGTTCGAGGTTTCTGTCTTGGTAAAAAGTATCAACTTTTATTGTTGTTTATAAGTTTCTTGATACTTTTTACCAATTGGCTATTCATTTCACTTTTTGCCCTAGTTTATTCTCTTTACCTGCTAATAGTCTCTTAACATTATCTCGATGTCTATATATGGCAATTATGCCGAGAGTTAGTCCTGTCATTACATATTTTGCCGGATATTTAAATATGAGCAACAGTATTGGTAATAAGACCGCAGCAGTTATGGATCCCAGTGAAACATAACGCGATATGGCAACAACCAACACACCTATTATGCAAAGTATTAATCCAACTTTTGGAAAAAGGCCTATAATCGTCCCAAAACTTGTTGCTATGCCTTTTCCCCCTTTAAAGCCAAGAAAAATAGACCAGTCATGCCCAACAACAACTGCAATAGCAGATAGTAGTGCCAAATTTTCTCCGCCGAAAAATTTTCCTAGTAAAACCATTACAAGTCCCTTTAATAAGTCGGCAGTAAAAACTATCATGGCAGGTTTTACGCCAAGCACTCTGAGCACATTGGTAGAACCTGGATTGCCGCTACCGTATCGGCGGATATCAGTCGAATATAATTTACTACAAATAAGATATGCAAAAGAAATAGAACCTACTAAATAACTTACAATCAAAAATATGATAGTTTTTAACAAGGCTGCCCACCTTTCAAAAGATTTTTAACAATTTCTAATTCACTTAATATTGTACATTATGTTCTATTAAAAGTCAAACAGTTTTTTTGACCATTTTAGCTATTTAAAACTAGTTTACTTGTCTTTTGTTATATTGTATTTATATTTAATTAAATTTATGTCTTTATAAACAAAAAGCCCGTAAAGAGGGCTTTGTCATCGGAAACATTTATACAGGGGGTTTGTAGGGGCGGTCATCGACCGCCCGCTCGACCGCTCGCTGGCGACCACGGGCCGCGCCCCTACTTTAACTCTTTAATTTTTTCTATAGCATCTTTTATGGCAAGAAATAACGGCTTTTTTTCTATACCTAAAAGCGTAATGTCTTCATTGTCTATGATAGGTATGAGAATTTTTTTTGCATTGCAAGACGCTATGGCTTTTGCAATGCCCGGGGTTATTTCTCCCAACATGGAATTAGGGATGACAATTCCTAGTGATCCTACGATTACATCCGCCTTGTTTACGGCAAATGTAATGGCATTTTCGCCGGTTGCACCTTTATTAGCCTTTTCCCTCATCATGTTGGATGTAGCGGCAGAATTGGTACCCAGAGCATAAATCGTGACATCACTGGGCAAGTCTTGCCTTAAAAGAGAAATAATCTGGCTGCCGATACCTCCACCCATGCCATCGACTACAGCTATATTCATTTGGCCTTCTCGCTTTCAAGTATTATCTTATGCTCAAGAAGCCTCACTTCTTTAATCGCAGCATCTATAATCTTCTGTTCGCCTAAAAGATCATACATAAACAATTTGCCATTTTGAGGTTCTATATGAATAACATTGTCCATAATCTTTTTTTCCTCGCCATTTTCCAAAAGGTAAACTTTTGACTCACACATTTAAAAACACCTCCATCCATTACATATGTTTCTTGGCTTCCAACAGATAATCACTAGCGGCTTTTAGGGAATCGGCAGCTTTTGATATTAGTTTGGAAACCTCGGTTTTCCCAAGATTTTCAGCTTTTTCCGCCCACTCCCTAAAACCCTCCTCATGGGAATTGTTGTGTTCAATCCAATGAGCTAAGAGAATTCTTAAAGTCTCTATTTCCTTGTCCTTACCTTTATAAGAATTGCAGTTACAGTTGCAGTTGTTCTCTGTCATGGCAAATGCCTCCTTTGAGATTTATAAATTCATAGCCTTCTTTAAGCTGGGGAACAAAGTGGTATCGGTATGGGGGAGAAAACATGCACTGATAAATTCTTCCATGTATGCGGAATCTGCACTAAGCTCGATGTATGTCATATTATCGGCAATTTCCGCTGCTTTTTGCCTCGCTTCATCGCTGATGATGCAGGCATATGCTCCGGCAAGGGAGCTGTTGCCGATAAATTCAAACTTGTCATGGGGTATATCGGGCAGCAAGCCAATTGTAATTGAATTTTTTATATCAAGATTCTGGCCTATGCCGCCGGCAATAATTACCCTGTCAATCTCTGCCGCGCTCATTCCTACATTGTTTAAAAGTGTTCTTGCACCGGAATAGACAGCACCTTTAGCCCGAAGGAAGTTATCGATATCAATTTCATTTAAGGTTATATCTCTTCCATCTTCCGTTTCCCCGCCAAAAACAATTACATATTCATAACATCCGATATGGTGATTATATCTTATTCTATCAGATTTGATTGCTTTGTTTATTTTTCCTTTCATATCTATTATACCTGTCAAAAACATTTCAGCAATAGCATCTATTATCCCCGAGCCACAAATGCCCTTTGGCTTAGCCTCTCCTATAACACTAACTCTGGGTTTTAAGTCATATCTATCGATTTTCACCTCATCAATGGCACCGAAAGATGCTCTCATACCGGAACTGATTTCACCGCCTTCAAAGGCCGGTCCTGCAGAACAGGCACATGTCAGCATCCATTCCCTGTTTCCAAGGACTATTTCGCCATTTGTGCCTAAGTCCATAAATAAAACCGTTTCGTCACCTTTCCAAATCCCAGATGCTAAAACGCCTGCGACTATGTCGCCACCTACATAGCTTGCTACATTTGGAAGGGTAAATACCGGAGCATTTTTGTTAATGCCAAGCAAAATATCGCCTGCTCTAAATACCGGAGCATTTCTAAATGCAGGTATATAAGGTTCAATGCGTATGTTTTCAGCAGTTACGCCTAATAATAAGTGAGTCATGGTAGTATTGCCTGCAAAGACTGAAAAAACTATGTCATCCTTACTGATACCTAGTTTGCATATCATTTTATTAATCAGTTGATTTAAGGTGCCTTCAACTATCGCCTGCTGCAGCTTTTTGAGGCCATCATCCTTTGTAGAATAAATTATGCGGCTTATTACATCAGCACCATACTGCATCTGAAGATTTCCGCTGTTGGCAGATGCTTTTATTTCTCCGGTTTGAATATCCACCAGGCAGGCGGCTACTGTAGTAGTGCCGATGTCTACGCAAAGTCCAAAGGGCTTAGCTTCTTTTTTATCGGCAACATTGATGATATCATAGCCACTATCTTTCTTTGAAAGCATGAGTGTAATTTCATTATCATTTTTTCTTAAAATTGCCGGCAATTTTTTCAGCACTTCTATAAAACAGCTTATTTTTTCACAACCCAAAACCTGCTTTAGTTCTCTTTTAACTCTTTCAAAGTCTGGAATATTATCATCTATCGTAGGTTTTGGAAGTGTTAGGGTAACAGTTATAAAACCCGTTCCAACTTCTATTTCTGAAGCATTAAGTATATCCAAAGTCCTTTTTGCTAATTTTCCCTTTGAGGCAGATGTTATGTCTTCCACAATTATGTCATTAATTATATCTACTTCCATGATTTCAACGGTCATATCATCCTGTATCCATGTTAGGCACGCAAGTCTAATGCCTTGCTCTATCTCTTCGGCAGCAAGGAGCGGGGTATATTCATGTTTATGTTTGCCTGATTTTATCTTAATCCGGCATTTACCGCAGTGTCCCTTGCCTGCGCAGGGAGCATCCAAAAATACGCCGGCTTTTCGTGCTGCCTCCATCAAGTTAGTTCCTCTGGCAACTTCAACTGTTTTACCTGTTGGCTGAAAAATTACGGTGCATTTTTCCATAATCGTATCACCACCTTATCTTGTAAGTACACAAGCCACTTATATAAGTGGCTTGTGTGGACAATAATCATTCAAGAGATTTTTCGTAATCACTGCTGCTAAGTAAGTTATTCTGTTCATCAGGATTCTTTATTTTGACCTTTATCATCCATCCGTCTTCATAGGGAGAATTATTCACAAGCTCCGGATCATCATCCAGTTCCTCATTTACTTCAATTATCTCTCCACTAATTGGAGCGTAAAGGTCTGATGCTACTTTCGCCGATTCGACAGTGCCGAAAGTTTCGCCTTGAGTTATAGTTTCGCCTACTTCGGGCAAATCTACAAATAGAATTTCTCCAAGCGCATTTTGAGCATGATCGGTTATACCTATTGTAGCAATATCGTCTTCTATTTTAACCCATGTATGTTCTTTATGATATTTTAAATCAGAAGGGAATCCCATGTTAAAGCTCCTTTCTAGCGCTTAAGTGTTTAACAGACTTAATTAAAACATTGGATCCATGCTGAGGGCAGGATGGCCAACCTTTGTCAAAAACTCCACTACTGCATCGGGCTCTACTCCTACTTCTTCATCCGCAATCATATCGTAGAAGTTTTCGATACCGATTTCTTTTCCACGCTCAATTAATTTTTCCTTGAGAGCTTCTTTTAATTCCTTGGGCATCCAGACTACTCGTGCTAATCCGCCATCTGCATATAGGAATTTTTTGCTTGTTATAAACTGCCTGCCATGCCCCATAAAGCCCGGTGTTTGAACACCACCGCCGGTTGTAGATGCCAGCTCGCCAAAGGTCATTCCAAGCGGAGTCATGCCATGGTATTCGCGATTTACTATGATTACACCATTGGCTTCCGGCATAATCCCGCAGATACATTCAAAGCATCCGCAGGATGTCATTGGGTCTTCCATTATTGTGTATATATTTACTTTTGTTGTAGCACCATGCGACTGTTCTGCCACTCTCTTATTTATGGATTCCCAGCTGCCTTTGACTTCATCCTCGCATTCGCCCTTAACTATAGGCTGGCAGGGTCCGGTAGAATCCAGTTCGTATGTGGCCTTTGCATCGAGCCAACTGACAGCACCACACAGGCCAAGCCGCTCAGGTGTAACTATGCATACATGTGCCGGTGCAAAGGATTGACATAACAGACAAGAATAGAATGTGTCAACACTTTCGTCAGTAAGACCTGCAAGCCTTGCATCTCTGGCTTCATACCTTGGCCGCGCAACTTCTTCAAGCAGTTCCTCTACTTTTTCTTTATCGGTAATGATGGTAACCTGTACCTTGTCGGCAATGCTGCCAAACTCATCAAGCATCTTGGCATATAATACTTCACCCATATGTTTAAGCCTAAAGCCGGCTTCATAGGCAGACTTACTAATTCTTATCCATGCAATGTCTCTTTGGCCGATATGCATGACTCCTTCTGTGTAATTTGTAAAATAGTGAATCCGGCGTTCCATAACAGGTTCAAAATCTTCTTGCATGTTTTTCCCTGCAACGTCTACAATAATTGCCAGCGGCAGCTTACCGCCGTCAGGCCCCAGTGTATCGATATCAGGCCCTATTAATTCAATCTTATGGTCTTCAACTTCAGAAAGGTCGCGTTTTCTAACCAGTTCCCATGCAGTCGTGCGGCCGCCGCCAAACTCCGCAAACATATCATCCTTGCGAACTCTTTCGCCTTCAAAGGCCGGAGCAAAACCAACAGGAATTGGAATTTCGGTTATCTTGATTTTTATGCCGCGAGCCTCTAATGATGTTTGGACAAGCTTGTCATAGTCCTTTTGAACTATAAGGTTCATCGGAACTTCTTGGACATCCTGGTCAGTAATTACCGGAAATCCTAAGGCAATTGCACCGGCACCGGCAGATACTACCAATTCGCTCAAAGGTCCTAAGGCATTCACAAAAGCCGGCACTCTTTCCTTTGTATATTTTAACAGCTCCGGAAGGTCTCCATGTTTTATATTTCCAAAAATCAGCGCCGCTCTTATGGCAAAAGAAACTATATGGGTAACCGAGGTTACGTCATAACCTAAAGGCACAACCCTAAATTCAAGTCCCATCTTTACTTTTGATTCGATAGCCTGGTCGATGATTTTTCCTACTAATGTAACTAAAATACCCTTTGATTGATAATCTTTTATAATCTTAGCAGCATCTTCTGCTGTAGGAGCTTCTCCGATAACAACTGCTACGCCCGGGATATCGCCGGTTACAAGTGGCACACCCATGGAGCGAATCACGGTATCAGGGATAAAGCCGACACAGGGTTCTTCATAGGGATTTTTTCCTCCTACATACTTACACGCCTCGATGACTTCTGCCGCAACTGCTGTTGCAAGCCCTGCATTTAAAGCCTTCTCAAGATTCTGCTCTTTTACTATCAGGCTTTCGATAACCCCTATAGCGCCTTTCAAATCTGCTAAAGTGCCGATTTTTTGTCCCGTAGCAGCATATATAGTAGGAAGACTATAGGCGGTATTAGGAAAACTTACTTTCTCGTTTTCTCCATACTCTTTGATGGTTTGCTCGACAACAGATTTGCAAGCCTCCAGTGCTTGCTCGGAGCCGGTAAAGATAATATCAAATAATGTCATAATACATATCCCTCCAAGGATGTTTTTTCGCCTTCAGGCAAATTATAGATCTAAATAGGAATCTGCATACAAGGTTCTTCCTTTTATCAAATCCGCAGTTTTAATCACATTGATAACGAGCTTGTCTAAGGGATTGATTATAGCTGAGGTCAGGCCGCACTGAATAGCCATGGCACAAAAAGTGGCTTCAATCAAACCTCTGAGCTCTTTGGGACATCCGTTGGAAACATTGCTAAGGCCGCCGGTAGTCAAAAGTCCCATCTCTGAAATCTGTCTTACGGCTTCCAGTACTTCCTGCTGTTTATCCTGCATGCCTTTTAGAACTACAAAGAGGGGGTCAAAGAGAATGTTCTCGGGATCCAGTCCGGCTTCCATAGCCCTTTCTAAAATCTGGGTGCAGTACATCATACGCTCATCATTATCCCTCGGAATACCTTCTTTTGCACACAATCCGATAACCATCGCATCATATTCTGCTGCAAGATTCACCATGTCAAGCCTGGGCCCGGCATCGGCAGAATTGATAATAGGCTTACCTGCCTTGCGGTCATAGACTTTAATCCCGGCTTCAATGGCTTTCATGTTAGCGGTATCTAAACACAAAGGCGTATCAGGAAACTCTTCCTGCAGAATCTTGATTGCCCAAGGCATCAGCTCTTCTCCGTCCCTGTCGGCAGGACCTATATTTACATCGAGATAGTTTGCGCCGGCTTCAACCTGTTCGCGAGCTCTTGCAATAATGGGCTCAGGATTTCTTTCCTGCAGCGCTTTTCTGATGGTAGGGGAAATAACGTGAATCCTCTCACCGATAGTTAAAAATCTTGCCAATTGCTTTTCCTCCTCTTTCTATTTTTATTAACTAATTTCATCATTTTTTGGGTTAGAGTTATATTTTTTTATGATTATATGTGAATGGGCTGGATAATTATATGGTTAGCATCATAAACAATGTTTCAGCATTGTTTATGATGCGGCTTCTTTAGCCTTGTATTTTTTTAAGAAATTAGGTAATGCAGCTGCTTCCTCCGTACCGACAGTAACTTTCCATCCCGGCAGTTCGTCTTCGATATCTGACTTGAGTACTGCCACTTTGCCCGGTATTATTAGCTCTCGAGTCTTTACCTTGTTTTCAACTTCAAATTCTTTTACAGCCTTTGCAATTGATTTGGCATTAAACTTACCAGCAGCCCATGCCGTAAGTACTGAATATCCTCCCGCATCGGGTATTAAAATCCATGACGGCACTTTTGACCTCTCTACTTCTCCGGATACTATGAAATATGTCAAGGCAAAATCGACAGTAACAAGAAGCGGTGATTCTTCATCAGCAGAACCTACTTTGTAAATGCCTTGTTCTATGCGCATCGGGCGTTGTGGATCTGTGAAAATATTTTGTCTTAAAGCAAACAGCGGAAGTGCCATCGAATAATCCATATCGCTTAAAACAATTATAGAAGCGTATTTTTCGATGAATAATGATGCACATGCAAGCTGCATCATCTTATCCTGTGACATATCGCACACAAAAGCCACCGCAGGATATCCAAAGGTTCTATCACCTGATAAAAGCGCCGTTCTGCGGATGTTGACCATATCGTCAAAGGCTCCCTTTAAGTTGCGGCTTCCGGCATCAAGCAGCAATTCTTTATAGCCTGTGTTTTGAAGTTTTTGAACAAGAGTATATAGATTTTCCTTGCCGTCGGCAGTAACTCCCAGAAGCAATTTATTTTCTTTTGCAAGGTCTGCCATAGCTTCATAGTTTTGCTCATTTGCCCCAAAAAGTATAGGGCCTTTATCAGCACAGATGCCCACTGCCGCCTCGGCAATCTCAGGACTTTCTGTAATTATCATGGGTACTACCTTTGGACAGCTTTCTGTGACTTTTTTAATGAGACTTATAAATTTATCCTTGTCTTGGCTTTCACATCTAAAAGCCGCAATTTCTACATACATCTCTTCATTAATTCTGGTGTAATTAATGGTATTGATGTTGTTTATCTTTTTTTCTATTTCCTCCTGAGCCATAATATCAGAAAACATTATCGCGAACCTAGGCCGATTTACAAAGGTTTTTTCATGCCTAAACAGGACTGTTTCGCCGCCTAATGTATATTCTGTATCATTTGCACCGAACTTTACTGTCTTCATTGGCGGTGCAGTAGCTTCAGCCAGCTGCGCCTTTGCCTCATCTGACATATAAGGGCATTTTTCCGCTTCGGTTCCGCCCTGTGCAAGTTTCATAGCAAAAGCTAAACACGTAGGAAAACCACACTCCTTGCAATTTTTTCGAGGAAGCAGTTTGTATATTTGCATTCCATTAAGTGCCATAAATCATCTCTCCCTTTACTTATTCAGTCATTTCAGTAATGAAGTTTCGGACAACTTCCACCGAACGTGGATGTCGAAGTATTACTGCATTAGCTCCGGCAGCCAGAACTCCTACTGCAGTAGATATCTCCATGGCTATACCTCTTTCTTCTTGAGGGCCCCATTCAGGTATTTCTTCTTCAGAAACAACGGATTCTTTCACTTTCCACGATTCAAAAGATACAGGCAGAATCATCGGCATCTGCAGTGTTGCATCATTTTGTTCTAATGCTGCCAGCCTTATTCTGTCCATAGTTGTAACTGCATACTCAAAGCCGTATCCTACGGCTGCGCAGCCGGGATTCATAACCATTTTATCCGGTTTCACACCTAATTGCGTTATCAAAATATTTAGCTGTTTCGCTAGATTTAAGTCCACAGAGGACTCTGCCGCTACAACATTGCCATAGGCAAGCCCCACTGCAGCTGCGACTTCTTTGTAATTCGACTCTACCGCCGATAAAAACACATAGTTTTTATTTGGAAGAGATTCTGCAATTTTTGTAAACAGTTTAGCGTTTTTTTCATTATTTGGGCATCCGGCTATAACCAACGGCACACTTACATTCTCTGCTAATCTTTTTGCAACTTCGGCACATTCTTCGACAGATTTATTAAGACCGTCAGGGCTTGCGCCTTCAAATTTAATGCAGATAAAATCTGGGTTATACTTTTCTACGCAGTGCTTTGCCCATTTTACAGGTTCATCTGCAACTTCTTTAAATACATCTAGAACTCCCGCAGGCCAGGATTCGGGAAAAATATCCCATATCTCCATGCCTATAGCCGGTTTATTTCCGATATCCCCATCAAAACTGTAAAAGGGTAAAACCGACTCTCCGCCCAGCTTCAAATCAGAACCTACGTTAACTTCTAGAATTTTTCCAGAATATTTTTGTGTAGGCATTTTGTAAGCCATTTACATCGCCTCCAATAAAATTTAGCAAACTAGATATTACATTTTTATTTTTGGAATTATTATCTTATCAAAAATTTGCCTTGCATTCTTTACAGCATTACTATCTTTTGGAAGTTGAACAAGGGGTATGCCCTTGTTGTCATATTCAAAAACCTTTGCATCCAAAGGAACGATTCCTGCAAGTTTTAAGCCGTAACCTTCTATAGCCCGCTTAATATCATCGGACAGTCCCTCTTCAGGAACACGGTTCACTATCAGGTAAAGCTCTTTTACATCAAGCTCTAGCTCCTCTATAAGTTCCTTCACTCTTGCTGCGGCTTCTATTCCACGCTTTGAGCACTCACTTACCGCAAACATGATATCTACACTTTTAGTGGTGCGCCTGCTCAAATGCTCCAAACCAGCCTCATTGTCGATAACCATCACTTTGTAATTATCTGAAAGGCGATCTGTAGCTTCTCTTAGAATGCCATTTGCAAAGCAGTAGCATCCTGCCCCTTCCGGCCTTCCCATAACCAACAAATCAAAACCATGGCCTTCGATAATTGCCTGCTGAAGTTTGTAATTAATATAGTCGGTCTTGCTCATGCCGCCCGGCAGTTTTCCATCCCTGTTCTTTACGCTTATATCTTCTCTTATGTCGCCTAAGGTTATTTCTACATCTTCGCCAAGTACTTCGTTTAAATTGGCATTAGGGTCAGCATCAACACCTAAAACAGGCACAAACTTTTTTTCCACTAAATAATCAATTAGAAAACCGGCCAGGGTTGTCTTACCTGTGCCACCTTTTCCTGCTACGGCTATGGTATAAGCCATTTAACTCATCTCCTTACAATTTGTGCACTGATTGTCCGTTTACATCCTGAAGTGCTTCCATGACCGCTTCACTTAAAGTAGGATGTGAATGAATAACTTTTCCTAATTGCTCGGCAGTTAAGCCATATTTTACACCTACTACCAATTCATGAATAATATCTGTGGCATGAGGTCCGATGATAGAAGCACCCAACAATCTGTCAGTTTTTTTATCTGCAATAATTTTAACCTTACCAAAAAATTGTCCCATAGCCTGTGCTTTCCCAAGAGCCCTAAAAGCAAAATCGCCTTTTTTGATACTATATCCTTCGGCCAATGCTTCTTCTTCAGTAAGGCCTACTCCCGATACCTCAGGATCTGTAAACACTCCCCGAGGTACTGCTCGATAATCCATCTTGCATACATTCCCTAAAATATTTTCAACTGCACATTCAGCTTCAGCCGAAGCCAAGTGAGCAAGTTGCGGCCCCGGAACCACATCGCCGATAGCATAAATACCTTCTACATTCGTTTGCATATACTCATTTACAAGGATTCGGCCTCGATCCATAGCAATCCCTAGCTGCTCAAGACCTATATCCGAGGTGTTCGCCTTTCGACCAATGGCTACTAGCATCATATCTGCCTGGATTTCCTTGCCGTTGTCCAGTATGGCCTTTACCCCTGTATCAGTTTTTTCGACTTTTTCTATTTTAGATTTAAGCAGCAGTTTTATTTTTTTTCGCTTTAAAACCTTTTCCATTTCCTTGCCAATTTCCTTATCCTCCAAAGGCAAAGCATGATCCATCATTTCAACCATTGTAATAGATGTCCCTAAGTTGTTGAAAAACATTCCAAATTCACATCCTATTACACCGGCTCCTACTATTATCATGTTCTTTGGGATTTCTCTAAGATTTAGCGCCTCATCACTAATAATAACTTTTTTACCATCATAAGGAAATATAGGAATCTTAGCCGGCAGCGAACCCGTAGCTACGATTATAGCATCAGCTTCAAGTTCTTCAATGGATTTATCGTCTTTAACCACTTCTACATGATTTCTATCAGCAATTTTTCCGCAGCCTTTCACAAATTTGACATTGTTTTTGTCAAGTAAAAATTCTATGCCATTTACAAGGCGCTCAACAATTTTATCCTTTCTATCCATCATAAAATTAATATCCGGCTTTATTTCGCCTTCTATCATTATCCCAAAATCTTTGGCTGCTTTTACATTTGTCAGAACATCACTTGATGCAAGCAGCGCTTTAGTCGGAATACATCCACGATTTAAGCAGGTCCCTCCAACCTTATCCTTTTCTACTATCGTTACCTCGGCTCCCATCTTTGCAGCTTTTATTGCACCTACATATCCGCCGGGGCCTGCACCAATAATGACAATCTTTTTTGTCATCATAAATCCTCCCGTCAGTTTCTAAAATCCGCACATATCAAATAATACCGGCAAATTTTCTTCTGCTCCAACCGCCATGATATGAACTCCTGCACAAATTTTTTCTTCTCTCACTTGTTTAATAAATTCAGCAGCAATATTAAGACCTTCCTTTTCCTTGTCCTGAGCCTTTTTCATTCTATCAATTATTTCATCCGGCACATGAATACCTGGAACATTGTTGTTCATATACTTGGCCATACCGACAGATTTAAGCGGTATTACTCCTACAAGTACTTTTGCATCCAAATCTTTTATTTTCTCCATGAAACCCTTAATAACATCTATATCATAAACAGCCTGAGTTTGAAAAAATTTAGCTCCTGCTTGAATCTTCTTCACCATTTTTATAATTTGCAGTTCAACAGGTTCATACAGCGGTGTAACACTAGCACCTAAAAAATACTCAGGAATTCCAGAAAGTTCATGACCATTAATATCTTCTCCGTTCATCAACTTTGTAGCAGCCTGAAGAATGCCTACCGAATCTATGTCAAAAACTCCTCGGGCTTCCGGATGATCACCTATGCTTGTATGGTCTCCGGTTAAAGCTAATATATTTTTGATACCCAAAGCTGCTGCCGATAACAATTCTCCCTGGATAGCAATACGGTTTCGGTCACGGCCTGTTATCTGCATTACCGGTTCTAGGCCTTCTTCAAGTAAAATCTTAGCTCCTCCCAGTGATGAGGGCCTTACCACAGCACTTTGAAAATCCGTTACATTTACCGCATCAACTCTGCCCTTCACAGCTTGAGCACACTCTCTAATACGGCCAAAATCAATGCCTTTCGGAGGAGCCATTTCGGCAGTAATTGCAAATTCATTATGTTCTAACTTTTCTTTTAGACCCATTTAACGTTCCTCCTTGTATTTACCTATTTGCTTGCCGCAAGCTTTCTGGGATGTAAAGATTTACTATAATCTTTTGGAGGCTTTATCTCTAAAAGCGTATTCAGCATATTTAAATCTTTTAGTCGATTATAAATTAGAATCCATGCACAATCGTTTTCCGGATTAATTTCACATTTTCCATTTTTTGCACCACCACATGGACCATTGAGCAAACTCTTGGCACATTTTGTTATTGGGCATATTCCTGCTGTCCAGCCCAATTCGCATTGGCCGCAAGCTTTACAGGCTTGTTGATATTGGCCTATCCGCTCTATTTCGCCGATAAACAAAGTATCATTTGCAGGATATACCAGGGTTTTTACACAACTTGATACGGTCTGAACACCATTACCGCAAGCCATACATAAAACGGCATCTGCAGCGTTAATTTGAGATTTTTGTTTTTTTAGAGTTGCTTTTACTTGCAGCTTATGGCAGGATGGGTCTAGAATCACAGAACCCGTCACCGTTTTCCCTTGTTTCTCAAGTTTTTCCTTCATTTCTTCAATCTGCTGCTGGCCGCCTGTCATACATGAAGTAGCACATAGACTACAGCCTGTTATAAAAATTTTATTCTTACCATTTAAAAATTCCAGTATTTCTTTAAAAGGCTTCTGTTTTGATATAATCATACCGACTACCTCCTATAAGCCTTGTTGAAGCTTAAAGGCCTCAATTACGTGCTTGGCAAGCACTGTTGATGTGACAGAGCCAACTCCTCCTGGAACAGGTGTTATTTGACCCGCTATAGGGCTTACACTATCAAAGTCCACATCGCCACACATCTTTCCGCTTTCATCGAAATTAATTCCAACATCAATAACCACAGCACCCTCGCTTACCATATCCTTGGTAACCATTCGGGCTTTCCCTGCTGCAGCGATAAGTATTTCCGCTCTTCGTGTCTCTTGTGGCAGGTTTTTTGTTCTCGTATGACAAATAGTCACAGTAGCATTCCTTTTCAAGAGCATCATCGCAAGGGGCCGACCTACTACCATACTCCTTCCAATCAAAACGGCTCTTTTACCTTCAAGCCCGATACCGTAATAATCCAGTATTTCAATTACAGCAGCAGGAGTACATGGAGCAAAACCGTCACTATCGCCGCTCATTACCTTGCTTACATTGATAGGACTAAAGCAATCTACGTCTTTCTCCGGTGCTATTTTATATTTGACCACATCTTCCGAAATCTGGCTAGGCAATGGTCTCATGATAATAATGCCATTTATTTCAGGATCTTTGTTTAATCTGTCAAGGACCTTTAAAAACTCATCTTGGCTTATTTCCTCAGGAAGCTTTTCTACCTGGCAGTCAATACCTATGTCGGTACACCGTTTTACGGCGCCTTTAATATAAGATGCAGAGTCAGGCCTGTCTCCAGCCATTACTATACACAAACCCAAAGCCTTTCCCTGTTCTTTTAATTTTTTAACTTCTTCAGTAAGTTTATCCTTTAAGGCTGCCGCTACTTCCTTACCACTAAGTATTTTAGCCATTCAATTATCCTCCTTAGCTTATTTTTTAATTCTCTGCTCTACTTTATCGTAAGTTTCATCAGCAATCTTAACGCCTTCTTCTACTAAAGCATCCATTTCTTTGCTGATTTCTAAGACAAAATCTTCATCTTTTATCCCGTTCAAATTTATAATTACATTTAGCTTTCCACTTAGTAATGCAGTCTTTAAGCACAGGACGCCAACGCCCACATCACTTAAAGCCATAATTGAACCTATTTCACTAAGTCTTGCCTGAAGTTTAATCGCCTCTACGGCCGTTCTTATGATATCCATTGGCACAGTACAGGCTTGTTTTAATGCCTTTTCCATAGCTTCGGCCCTAGCTTCTTTTTCTTTATGTGTTTCTTTCGGCATACTATACACCTTTGCTACTTCGCCAAAAACCTCTGCATCGCCATCTACCATTGACAGCAGAGCTTCTTGCAGCTCTGTGGCCTTTTCCATGATTGCATAAACCTCAGATTCTACATCCTTGTACTTCTTTTTTCCCACTGTAAGATTGCCCACCATATTGCCCAAAGCCATACCTATAGCCCCAACCAAAGCTGCCGCTCCACCTCCTCCGGGCACCGGTTCCTTGGAAGAAAGAACTTCTACAAAATCTTTACAGCTTTTTTCAATTAGCATAGCCGTCCTCCTCATGATTTTTTTTGAGCGTCCTTTGCCGCATAAAGGTTGATGTAAGCTGCCAAATGCATGGGTGAATCTGCTATCTCAGGATCCATATGGCTACTTGAAAGGCAAGGGTAGACATGCCATAATCTGTTGGCAGCATCAACTATGTTTTCCCTGTTTATACCTATTAGCCCCGAAGCTACATGATATGTTGCACCACAGGGCGATGAACATTTGACATCTACATCTATTACATTTCCTTTTTCATCAGTTATAACTTCGTACTTAGGTTTACCTATTTTAAATTGGTCAATAAAAGCATTGATATATATAAATTTTCCTTTCGAAAGAGAACAAAAGGGGCGAGGAAAGGCATATTCAAGTCCTTTAGTCTCGCACATATTCTTTAATTTATTTACAAAAGAGGTGGTCAACCAATCCGGGTCTTCCCGAGGAATGATTACTGCTTTACACCCGGCACTTATAGCTTTCCTGATAAGTTCTATAAGTATATCAGGATGTACCCCTACTGCAACGAGAATATCATGGGCAGGAATTGCATCTTTTAGATACGATTGTGCATCATCGATAAGTTCTGGCAAAACCGAAGGGAAAAGCATAATCTTTGCGATATCTTCAGTAAAATCTAATGCAAACCTTTGTCTAAATTGATAACATTGTTTTGTGCAAAAATCCGGGTTATTTTTAAAGTTTGTCAGGTGCGGCAAAAATTTTCTTGCAGCAAATTCTCCCCCATATTTTACTTGGAAAAAGCCCGGACGATCAGTAGTATCTTCGCTTGCTGCTATGAAAAGTTTTAGACGTTTCATCAGAAAACCACCTTTATGTCAAATAGGTTTAAAAGAGTCCCGTTATTTTTCCATTGACATCTACATCTATTTTTTCTGCTGCCGGGCGCTTTGGTAGGCCGGGCATTGTCATGATAGCACCGGTAAGTGCTACAACAAATCCTGCACCTGCAGAAATTTTTACGTTTCTTACATTTATCTTAAATCCGGTTGGTCGTCCTAGTAGTTTAGGATCATCAGTTAGAGAATATTGGGTTTTTGCTATACATACAGGCACATTTTTAAATCCTAGTTCTTCCAATGTATTTATTTCTTTTAATGCTGCAGGGGCAAATTCGACACCATCAGCACCGTATATTTCTTTGGCTATAGTAGTTATTTTATCTGCAATACCCATATCTAAATCATAGATGGGTTTGAAGTTGTTTTTACCTTCTTCAATAATTCTCACAACTTCTTTTGCAAGTTCAAGGCCGCCTTCGCCGCCTTTTGCCCAAACCTCGGAAAGCACTGCATTTACGCCTAGACGATTGCATTCTTCTTGAACCAATGCCAGCTCTCTTTCGGTATCAGTTGGGAATTGATTTATAGCAACAACTGCCGGTATGCCATATTTTTCGGTAATGTTCTCCACATGTTTTAAAAGATTTGGTAGGCCTTTCTTTAATGCATCAAGGTTTTCCTGATTTAAATCTTCTTTCTTGACCCCGCCATTATATTTCAAGGCCCGAATAGTTGCCACAATTACCACGGCATCCGGTCTAATATCTGCCATGCGGCATTTTATATCCAGGAATTTTTCTGCACCCAAATCTGCGCCGAAGCCTGCCTCAGTTACCACATAATCAGCCAGTTTTAGAGCCATTTTTGTCGCTATTATACTGTTGCAGCCATGCGCTATATTGGCAAAAGGCCCGCCATGGACAAATGCAGGTGTTCCTTCAAGGGTTTGTACTAAATTAGGTTTAAAGGCATCTTTTAAAAGCGCGGCCATAGCTCCTTGAGCTTTTAGCTGTCCGGCTGTAACCGGCTTTCCATCATATGTATAACCAATTATTATCCGTGCAAGCCTATTTTTCAAATCTTCCATGTCACTTGCCAGGCAAAATACAGCCATTATCTCTGAAGCTACCGTAATATCATAACCGTCCTCTCGGGGTGTCCCATTGGCTTTCCCGCCGAGCCCGTCAACCACGAATCTGAGCTGACGATCATTCATATCTACACATCTCTTCCAAGTAATGCGACGAGGATCGATGTTGAGCTCATTTCCCTGATAAATATGGTTATCTATCATTGCTGCTAAAAGGTTGTTTGCCGCACCAATTGCATGAAAATCTCCGGTAAAATGAAGATTTATGTCCTCCATAGGCACTACCTGTGCATATCCACCTCCTGCGGCACCGCCTTTTATACCGAATACTGGTCCGAGAGATGGTTCTCGCAAAGCTATCATTGCATTTTTACCGAGCCTTCTGAGTGCATCACCTAAGCCTACGGTAGTTGTAGTTTTGCCTTCACCTGCAGGAGTTGGGTTAATAGCTGTTGTGAGTATTAGTTTGGCATCTTTTTTATCTTCAAAGCGTTTTAGTAGATTATAATCGATTTTTGCCTTATACTTACCGTAATATTCAATATCGTCCTCACATAGGCCAATTTTTGTCGCTATATCCTTAATATGCTCGATTTTTGCCTCTTGGGCAATTTCGATATCACTCTTATAACTCATTTCATTTCCTCCTTAATTTTAATTATTTATTAAATTTAAAATTTTATCCTTGATAGCTCTTACTTCATCAGTATAACATTCGCCTTTATTAAAAGGTGTTTTTCCCTGCCTATCCGCTTCAATTAGAGCCGCATCATAAGGAAGAAAGCCTAATATTGAAATATTTTCGCATGCATTTATTATAAACGATTTTTCCTCATTAGTCCTTATTTTATTACCTACCACAAAGATTTTTTGTATTCCAATATCCAAAGCCAGCTTTTTAATAGTTTTTAATGTTTGTATACTCCTTTGGCCGGGTTCTGCTACAACAATAAACGCATCTACACAATCTGCCGTAGCTCTTCCCAGATGCTCAATACCAGCTTCCATATCCATTATCAATGCCTCCTGAGGTGTTAAGAGTAGGTGCTGCATCAATGCCCTCAGAAAAGCATGTTCAGGGCATATGCACCCCGAACCTCCTGCTTTTACAGTGCCCATTACAAGAAGCTTTATGCCATCATGTTCGATACAATATTTTTCAGGTATATCATCAACTTTCGGATTTAGCTTAAACATCTGGCCAAATACCCCTGGAACAGCTTCAGTTCTTTTAGCGATAATATCTTTTATTTCTGAAAGAGGGGTTATAGATGATAATTTTTCTTCAGGAATACCTAAAGCCATCGGAAGGTTTGCATCTGGGTCCGCATCAACGGCAAGCACCCCATAGCCGTCTTCGGCCAATACTTTCGAAAGAACTCCGGCAAACGTGGTTTTACCTACACCGCCTTTACCGGTAATTGCTATCTTCATGGGCAGCACATCCTTTAGTTCTTTATAGTTACTTTTGTTATTTTTATATGTTAAGGGATTTTCTCTTTTTCTCAATATGGTCAATTATTTTTTCTGCCGCCTTCTGCGGATTTGCCTCTATATCAAAACACCCGCCATATATATCTTTAATATCATCTGTGAGGAATCTTGTCAGGTTCTCGGAACCTGTCACTTGTGGTGCCACTCCCAGCATGGTATATACTCCCGAGGCAACGACATAAGTCCCAATTGAAAGCGCCTTTTCCGACATCCATTCCGGAGCTGCTCCTGCTGCCGGAAGATCTTTTATGTCCACGTTCATAAACTTAGCCAGCTCCGAAAGCAGCAGCAGTATTCTGCTTATATCCACACAAGAGCCCATATGAAGTACCGGAGGTATCTTTACCAGTTCGCAAACAGTAGCAAGGCCTTTGCCGCAGAATTTAGCCGCCTCTTTTGACATAAGACCTTCCTTTATGCAGGCATAAGCACCGCATCCTGTGGTTACAACCAGTACATCATTTTTTATAAGTTCTTTGGCAAGTTCTACATGGCCTTTATCGTGTAAAACCTTGTGGTTGTTGCACCCTACAATAGCTGCCGCTCCCCGTAATACTCCCGACTTTATGGCATCTGCCAGGGGTTTTACCGTACCCATTGGATGGGCTGTGCTGTTTGCAACACCATCCAAGGCATTTATAATGGCTTCATTGCTATAGCCTACAAAGCCCTTGGATTTTTCTTGGGGAATCAATATGTTTCCACGTCTGTTTTTAAAATTGCTTACAGCCTCTCTTACAATTTTTTTAGCCGATTCTATAGCTTCTTCCTCATTAAATTGCATGTGAATTGCACCTGGGATTTTAGCCTTAGGTGAGGTAGTTATGAGTTTTGTATGATAGCATTTTGCTACTTGAGACAGAGCCGGCATGATGCATTGCACATCAACTACCATTGCATCTACTGCTCCGGTAATTATCGCAAGTTCCTGCTGAAAAAAGTTGCCTGCCATCGGTATACCGTGCCGCATGGCAATTTCGTTTCCTGTGCAGCACATGCCGACAAGGTTGATTCCTTCAGCACCTTGTTTTTTAGCAAGCTCAATTAATTCCGGATCATTTACAGCGACAAGTATAGCCTCTGATAAGGTAGGCTCATGGCCATGTATTACTAAGTTTACTTCGTTTTCTTTAAACACTCCAAGATTTGCCTCAATCTCATGAGGCTCGGGTACGCCAAATAAGATATCCGAAAGCTCTGTTCCTATCATGGAACCGCCCCATCCATCGCTCAGCGCAGCCCTTGTGGCCGCAACCATAATATTCCTATAGTCCGCATCACAGCCGATATGTGTGGAGTGTAAAACTTCCACAATATCTCTATCTATGGCCCGAGGCACCACATTCATCTTCTTCCAAATATCAATTCTATCCTCAGGTGCTCTATCCACAAATCTAAGATACCCGAAAGGTTTGCCAAATTCTTGAAGTGCTGTTTCAGCGACCTTTGCAGCTATATCTTTTATATCGAGATTTTCTGTTGAAATACCCCATTCTTTTGCAAGAGAAATAAGTTTCTCCGGATTTTTTACTTTATAGCCTGATTCGGGATTTTTTGCGGCATTATACAGGGCATGAGCAATATCCCTGCCGTGGTCAGAGTGAGCAGACGAGCCGGCGGCAATCGAACGAGCAAGATTTCTTGCAGCTATAGTGTCTTCATCTGCACCGCATATTCCTTTTTTGGGACCGTCTTCACTTACTTTAACTATGCGGCATGGCCCCATAGAACAATTAGTGCAGCAAAGGCCCATTTCTCCAAAACCGCATTGGGGCTGCATTGCTTCAGCCCTGTCCCAGACTGTTTCGATTTTTTCGTTTTTTGCTTTCTCTATCAATTTGTAATTGGCTTTATCGCAACTTAAACACTTAAAATCTTCAGACATAACATCACCTCATGTTTTTTTATACAATCTTTACCTTTAACGCTCTTGTTGGGCACGACATAGCGCATAACGGCTTACCCGAATGCATACATCTGTCGCACATGGTAGGAAATGTATGTAGTTCAATAGCACCAAAGGGACATGCATCTTCGCAAAGACCGCAGCCTGTACATGCCATCTTATTTACCTTTATAATTCCAGACTCCTTATCCTTTGACAGTGCACCGGTCGGGCAGGCAGCTATGCAGCGAGGATTTGCACAAAGCATGCACTGCTCTAATTTCAGTTTACCACCTTTTGTCCTTATTCTAAGTCGTGAGATTTTGTTCTCCTTTATAGCACCGACTAAGCTCTTAGCTGCAGAATGAGCTGCCGCACAAGCTAATTCACAGGTCTTGCATCCAAGGCAAAGGTCTTTTTCAAAAAGAATCTTTACCATAATAAATACCCCTCTTCATATTAATATTTTAAATTTGTTATTATTTTCACAATCCCTGAATTCATAATACAATATTGATAAATATTTGTCAATATAATTTAAGATAAATTAGAGGGGATATTTTGTTGTATTGAAAAAAACAAGGATTTGCTATATTATCATGGTGATGACATTAAAGTAAATCTATGATTAAAATTTTAGCATATCAAAGGAGGGTACTGCTCATGGTTAGGTTTGGAGTTATCGGTACAAGCTGGATTACCGATGCATTTATAAAGGGAGCAAGTTTAAATGAGGATTTTAAACTTGCTGCTGTTTATTCCCGAACCGAGGAAAAAGCCAAGAAGTTTGCGGAAAAATACTCTGTCAAAAATATATTCACAGATTTAGATGTGATGGCAAAAAGTCCGTTAATTGATGCCGTTTACATAGCAAGCCCAAATTCCTTGCATGCAGAACAATCCATACTTTTTATGAACCACAAAAAACATGTTTTATGTGAAAAGCCCTTGGCTTCCAATAGTAACGAAGTGAAAAACATGATAAAAGCCTCCAAAGACAATAACGTCGTGCTCATGGAGGCATTAAAAACCGGTTTTTTGCCCAATTTCATTGCAGTAAAAGATAATTTACATAAATTGGGCAAAATTCGAAGAGTAATAGCGAACTTTTGTCAGTATTCTTCCAGATATGATGGATTTAAGCAAGGAAATCGTTATAATATTTTTGACCCCGCCTTTTCTGCCGGTTCATTAATGGACATAGGTGTTTACTGCACATATTTTGTAATAAATTTATTCGGTATTCCTAAAGACATCATAGCAATTGGTACAATGCTGGAATCCGGAGTAGACGGGCAAGGCACTGTCTGCCTCAAATATGATGAAATGGAAGCTGTGATAATACATTCAAAGATAACCGATTCGGCAATCCCAAGCGAAATTCAGGGTGAAAGCGGAAGCATGGTTATCGATAAGATTTCAGTGCCACAAAAAGTTGCAATACATTACCGAAAAGACGGTGTCCAAAATATTTCTCGACCTCAGATAGAAGACGATATGTATTATGAAGCAGCCGAATTTATAAACTTGATAAAGACCGGAAAAATCGAGTCTGATATCAACTCACATAAGCTTTCTCTTTCAATCATGAGTGTACTGGACGAGGCCAGAAGGCAGATGGGAGTGGTCTTTCCTGCGGATAATCGTAAATAATTATCTTCTTGTTTTCCGTTTGTTTTCCGTTTCATATAGTTCCCCAATTATCCTTGAACATATAAAATTAAACTCTCTGATATTAACGACTAAAAACCGGTTAAATTGAAAGGAATTATTATAATGGATGCCTTTCCATCTATAAATGAAATTCTAGAGATTCTGAATGAAATTGCAGAAGAAATTCCCGGAGAATTTTTTCGCAGATTAAACAAGGGGATTATTTTATTGCCTGATTATAAGCTGCATAAAAACAGTAAAGACCCTAATAAGTTATACGTCATGGGGGAATATAACTCAGATATAACCGGCAGGCAAATTAGGATATATTATGGTTCTTTTAAAAAAGTATACCATGATATGCCTTTGGAGATTTTAAAAGTAAAACTAAAGGATGTACTTCTGCACGAATTTACACATCACCTGGAATCTCTTGCAGGAGAAAATAATTTGGAAATTAAGGATGCAACCGCCTTGGCAAAATATATGGAGAATGATTTCTAGCCGGCAGTATTTAAACTGCTGTTACATCCTTTTTATCCATTAAAGCCAGTTTTGCTACAAAAACTATACCAAGCTCTTTCGGAGTCGATGGTAAGTAACTCACCCACGATTGCAATGGTAATTATTTCACTATCGCTGAGTATAGCGTTTTTGATATTGCGACGATTTTTAATATATATAGGAGTAACATCCTGGTAAATATCGTCAATAATGACATATGCTACTGTGATAAAATCTTTTAATTCAGTTATTTCTTTGATAGAATACTTATTAGGAAACTCCGACATATGCTAACCTTTCTATTGTTTTAGTTAATCATATATAAAATAGGTTAACATATCCTTTCGGAGTTTTCTATTTGTATTTATCTTTAGTTGAACTAGCACCACGGGTTAATTATGTTTTTTAAATCATGTTTTTGAATTTTAATATCTACATTATCGTATTTCAGAAGTGCAAATAAAAATGGAATAGCAAATAAATTACGATAAAAAGTCATTGACAGTGAGTTGTTGCCCATTTCATATGTCAAACTTGCCAATATTGGTGTAAATCCATATAAAAATGCAGATATGATTACAGATAATACCCCTTTAATTTTCATTTTCTATTTCCCAGCCTTCTGTTGAATATCAAAAGACATGCAAAAATCTGTATTGTAAAGTTCTATATCTGTTCAAATAATCCCTGCTACAGGGAAAAAGTCTTGCTAATTTATAATTTCCGAAAATATTCCCCGGATTAATGTCAGCTAATACGTCTTAGAAGAAGATGAGATTTGAGCATAATAAAGCAGGAAATCAGTCAGGATTAGTATTCCTCTACAGATGGTTATTACTCCCGTTTAAAAGCCCTAGGTCGTTAGTTTGTCTAGGGCTTTGCCTTAAATACTAATTAAATTCTATCCTCCATCCAGGTAATAATGTCTTTTATTACCTGATCCTTTTCTGCTTTTTCATTTAATATTTCATGGTAGCAATCTTTATAAATTTTGATAGTCTTATCTTTTGATGGTGTATTTTCATAGAACCATTTAGATGATTCCGGAGGAACTATTTTATCCTCTCCTCCGTGGAGTATAAGGCATGGATATTGGTATTTATCAATATTTTCCGATAGCCATATCGGCCCTTTAACAAAGGCTTCTCCCAATAATTTTAAATTTGTTTCTTTTAACACCAGTGGATCCTCATCATAAGCTTTGACCACTTCAGGATCCCTGCATATAAGATTCGTTAGAGCATTAGGAGCTTTTCCCCTTGGATTTTTTTCGAAAAAATTATCCTTTTTTATGTCTTTTACTAAAGTTTCAATTTCAAGTAAAGCAGGTCCAGACAAGATTTGCCCTTTTATTTTTCCGGGATATTTCATGCCATAGCCTGCAGTTATAAAACCTCCCATGCTATGTCCCAACATAAATATAGGAAGGCCCTTATGCTCAGCCAAGGCCATATCTATAACTTTATCGGCATCATCAAAGAAATTTTGAAAATCCTCCACATAACCTCGCTCACCACCTGATTGCCCATGACCACGATTATCAAACCTGTAGACACCAAATCCCCTTTCATTAAACTTATTCGTCACATAATCATATCTTCCCAAATGCTCACATAATCCATGAACTATAACTACAATTGCCTTAATTGTTTTAGGAATATCCTTTCGATAAAAAATTTCGGTCCCATCAAAGGATTTAAACTTTCCTTCCATTGTTTCCACTGTCATTATAACCCCTCCCTGCTTTAATTTTGTCTTTATATAATAAATCTTAGTTTAATTATATTTTTATGTCAAGTTCGATTTTTCTGTAATATTGTCCTGTTTTATCTTTTTATCTGATAATTGAACCAAATAGTATAGTTCAGTTATCCCGAGAAAATTTTCTCTTATTTAAGACTCTTATAACCTCCTCATCCGATACCTGGGAAAAGTTTTTATAAAACTGACCTACAGCATAAAATGGTTCTTCGGATATTAACCATACCGGCTCATCTACCAGCTTTTCCATTTCCGTAAGGGTATCAGGAGCTATAACCGGTGTGCACAAAATTAACTTTATCGGGTTTAATTCCCTTAGAAAATTTATAGCCGCCATAACTGTATAACCTGTGGCTATCCCATCATCGACAAGTAAAACCTTTTTGCCTGACAATGAGCCATATTCATCGCTGCCCCTATACTTTTTCAGCCTGGCTCGTGCCTCTTCCGCCTTGCGCTTAGCTTCTTTTTCTATATATTCATCATTTACACGAATCATGTTTATTGCATTGTGATTTAAAATCTTACCACCTTTACTATCTACTGCTCCTATTGCAAATTCTTCATTAAAGGGGGCCCCAATCTTCCTGGTAACTACAATATCCATGGGAAGATTTAATTGATCACATACGACATCTGCTACGATAACGCCTCCCCTAGGGATTGCAAATACAATTGTATTGGAGTCGTCTTTATACTTTTGCAGTTTTTCTGCCAATCGTATCCCTGCATCATAACGATCTTGGAACATGACAACCCCTCCTAAAGTAAGCTAGATTGGCTTTTATATTAATATTAATTATAATCAAATATTGAATTTGCTTTAAATTCAAGCTTTAATATAAGATTGCGTCGAGTAATTTTCGGCTCCCTAATTAATCAAGAGCCTCCGCCAGCTTTTACCGCTCACCGCTGGAGCATTACATCAATTGTAGGCAGCGAGCGCCTTGTAACGCTCTTTTTCTTTTCGTTTTCCAAGTATCTGTCCATAAGACTTACGTAGTAATCATCATAATTAGTGACTGGGAAGCCTCTGAAGAAGTGAAACATTATTGTAAATAACAAAAACCGTCATCCTGAGCGATAGCGAAGGATCTAATGTTAGAGCGATTTTTAGGATTCTTCATTCCGTTTCGTTTCATTCAAAATGACATAAACCCAGATTCTAATTCACTGTGATATTTTTACGTTAAATTTTATTTTTATAAATAATAAACATTTTAAAATCACTATTCGTAAAACTTGCAAGGACTATTGCACTCCAACTATCGAAAATGAGATTATAGCATAGATATGTAAAATAATTACAAAAGTAACAAAGGAGTGCTCATTTCAGTCTGTGTACAAACTAGGGTCAAGCATCACCCTAAATATTATTACTGTCATGTTTATATTTACTGTAAGTTATAATAAATCCTCTTAATTATAATGGATGAAGTTTAATTAGTCTCAGACACAATTTTTCTTAAGGCTGGAACGTATTTCCTAAATTCTTTTTCAAAAATTATCATAAAGTTTATCATATTGTCTTGTAACTCGTCCCATTTATCTTCATCACCTAATCCCGCTTCACTAAAACTTTTTTTAATTCTACATGCTCTTCTATTATCTAATCTTTCCCACTCCAGCTCTGTTTTCAAATTATTCTCAATTTCATGTTTTTTAGAGTAAAGATAGTCAAATCTTTTCTTATTAATTTCCTCAGAACCAGGTCCTCGATCAATGTAAAGTTCAACCGTTCCACCATCATATGTGATGACATACTGTAAAGACAGCCCAGTAAGTCCTATGCCTGTAGCTATCCAATTTGAAGTAACCGGTGAAATTGAAGAGAATAATGAAGTCTTATCCTTACTCTTTTTTAGAAGTAAGCTCCAAAATTCTTTTCGTTTATAGTGTCTTTCAGACAACTTAGCTTTCTCCGAACCAATATCTTTAGAATCTTCACTTGGTCCAACAATTTTATAGAACAACGGTGCAGGTTCTGATTCTCCAATTTTAATTGCTTCCACTTTCAGGAGGTAAAAACTAATGGGGGTATACTCATTTAACCATGTTATTGCTGTAATATGCTCCTGTCTTGGGTCTGACGTTATCCAAATGGCAGTTTTTGCTTCAAGGTTTGCACTATATGTTACTAATTTCCCTAAATGATCATGATCAGTTTTTTCCAGTTGATTTTCTATGACAACAGAATTACCTGACATATCTTCTGCTAAAATATCAACATTAAATGAGCCAACTGATTTTTCTACCTCTGCACAACTACCATTTTCTTTTTTGTAGTTCATAGTTTTTATCGGCAGTAATCCAAATATATTCCGCGCTATACGCAATGTAAGACCTGATACATGCCCCTTTACTACCGCATAATAGTCGGTCTTGTTGTATTTTCTTATAGAAAGCTTGTCAGTTGAGGTTTATTTCCTGACTTGGCATAATGGCTTTTAGTATAGTAAAGACCAGTTTATCGCCATCATTAAAATCTACTACTTTTATAATTCCTGCCAGATTATTTTTTTCGTCAAACCTATGGATATGGATTATAAGCTATTTGTAAAAATATGCTTCCTTTATGCTCTACAGTTTTAATGTTTCAACTGTCTAGTATAAAGGAAGCATAATCGTAAAATTTCCGGAATAACTGCATAGCAAAGCGGTATCCGCCCAATTAACCGGAATCTTTAAGTATCGCTCCTGCTCTAATTATTTAAGTGGGATTAATCCCGGTTTTCCATCAACTTTAGGAACTCCAAATCTTACGACCACCGGAAGGTCTGAAGGTTTGCATCCTTGACATATTTCAAAGGAGCCTTTTACAGACATATATAAATACGCATCCGTCATATCCCAATTATAGGCTTTACTAATCAGTAACTGCATTTGCTCACATGCA
>MPOT01000070.1 GCA_001896545.1 Tepidanaerobacter sp. EBM-38
AATTGCCCATTTTATTGTTTTTTTATGGGGTAAAATTATTTTTTGCATGCCATCAAACCATTATATAGTCTGGGCCTTGGAACAAAGCAATTAACTCTTCATGTAATTTTATAATTATATAAGATATTTGTTTGCTAACCGCATTTTACTTTTATTTAGTGAAATAATTTATGTTATAATAAAATTCACAAGTTTTTCAGGAGGAATATAATTGCATAAAAAAGATATAAAACTTTCATTATTATTGATACTATTTTGCATAAATTTCATCGGCTCTGTTTACGGTTTTTATTGGTACCGACAACAACTATCAACAACCCCGACGCTTTTAAAAGTTTTCGTGCCTGATAGTCCAACAGCTTCTCTACTTTTTTCTATGGCGCTTTTGCTCATAATAATAAAAAAGCCCAGACCATTTGTAACATTAATTGCCTGCGCATGGCTCATTAAATATGGACTCTGGGCAGTAATAATTAACACCCACTTTTTATTAATAGGTGGTAATTATACTTTTACGAACTTTCACCTTACTTTATCACATCTGGGTATGGCTATTGAAGGTTTTTTATTTATAAACAAATGCCATTTCAATAAAAAAGATATAATTGTTTTAACCTTCCTTATGATAGTAAGCGATGCAATAGACTATGGCTTGGGAATACATCCTTGGCTTTTCGCACAAGGTCAGTTAAAAATAGCTGCTATTTCAGCTGTCTTACTGACAATTTTTATCAGCCTTTACTGCTTTTTGAAACATGAGACACCAATCGCTAAGTGAGCACTCATCGCATAGAGGTTTTCGTGCGCGGCAAATATTGCGACCATGGTAAATTAGCCAATGATGAGCCTTTATCCATAAATTTTCGGGGGTTTTCTCCCTCAAATCCTTCTCTACTTCAAGTAAATTCTTTTTATCGGAAAAACCCAAACGATGAGCAAGCCTATATACATGAGTGTCCACAGCAAATGCAGGCTTGCCAAAGGCATTTGCCAAAACAACATTGGCAGTCTTACGTCCGACTCCCGGAAGCTCTATTAATTCATCAAAGTTAGACGGCACTTGGCCATTATATTTTTCCAAGAGTATCTTTGAAGTTTCTATTATATTCTTGCTTTTATTTTTAAATATGCCACATTCTTTAATATCCTGTTCCAGTTCGAACTTGTCTGCTTCAGCAAAATCTTTAGGACCTTTATATTTCTTAAAAAGTCTTTCCGTCACTTTGTTTACTCGCTTATCAGTGCACTGAGCCGATAAAATTGTGGCAATTAACAACTCAAATGGGCTGCTATGATTTAAGGCAGTAGTTGCATCAGGATACAATTCGCTTAGCTTTGAAATTATAGCAGTTATGCGCTCTTGCTCTTTTTCTTCAGATGTAATCTTGTCCTTTTTCATTATAATCTTTCCTTATAACCTTTCCTTGTAATTCCAAGTATTAATAAGTTCTAAGCTACTTTATTTTCTTTAATCATTTCCTTTAGAATATCAATGGCCTTTCTTAATTGAATATCCTCCCTCGAAGAAAGCTTTTTATATATAGCATCATCTAAAGCTTTATAGAAATTTGTATCGACAATGCCGGTTGAAGGCAAGCCAGCTTGCTGCTGCAAAGCTTTTACCGCCTGTTGTGTCCTGGGGCCGAAAACTCCATCTGGAGTAGTGTTAAGCAAGTTCAAGAACTGCAATCTTTGTTGAATGCCCAGCACTTCTAAGCCGATATTTCCATATTTTAATGTTTTTTGGCTATTTAACGGACTAAAATCTTTAAATGGATTTGTTTTATCTGCTTCGACAACTATATCAGGGATTATTCCTGTTTTATTAATATTTGTGCCATTTGGTGTAGTATAGTGTGCAATAGTTAATTTAATTCCGCCTAATGTTCCCAAATTAAGAGTCCTTTGCACCATGCCTTTCCCAAAAGTCTTTTCGCCAACCAAAATCCCAACTTTCCTATCTTTAATGGCTCCAGCCAATATTTCTGATGCACTGGCAGAGCCTCCGTTTACGAGCACAACTAATTTATAAGGTGACATCTCGGATTTCGATGTATATGATTGGATATTACCATTTTTTGAAACTATGTTTACTATAGGACCTTTTGGAATAAAACGAGTAGCCACTTCTACAACTTGATCAAGATAACCGCCCGGGTTATTGCGAAGGTCTAAAACTATACCAAGAACCCCGCCTTTTTTAAAATTATCAAGGGTTTTATCCAAATTTTCCACCGTGTTTTCATTAAACTCACTTATTTTTATATATCCGATACCCTGCCCTAAAATCTTAGAGCTAATGGGATTTGTTTTAATAATATCTCGTTCTACTTCAAATCTTATTACCTGCCTGTCATCGCCCCTAATAACGCCTATATTTACCTTTGAGCCTTTATCGCCTTCTAACTGGTTTAATATATTCGAAAGAGGTAGATCGGTTACATTATTGCCGTCAATTTCTATAACCCTATCACCTGGTTTTATTCCGGCCCTTTCAGCAGGAGTCCCATCCAAAACCGAAACAACAGTTATGTATTTATCCTTTAAGGTAATAATAACACCTATACCTTCAAAATTTCCGCTTGTTTCTTCATTAAATTCCTTAAATTCCTCAGGAGTAAAATACTCGGAATATGGATCATTTAATGACTCAACCATCCCTTTAATAGCTCCTCTTAATAAATCCAAATCCGCTACATCTTCAACATAATTCGTTTTTAAAAAGTTCTCCATCTGCATCAAAAAGTATATTTCATCCGGAGTTTTTTCTTCTGCCGCTATAACTTTATCATATGTAATAGGAGTTATGGAAAGAAAAAATATTATAGTTATTATTATGATGCATTTAAACCACCTAGAGTGTTTTTTCATATTTATACCTTCCTCTGGATAATCTTAGTGTCTATATTTTAACATAAAATTGTACGGATTGTATAATAATTTTAAAAACCCTTTCTAAAAAATAAAAGCCTAAATAAGGCTTTTATCAAATGGTCATTAAACAATTATTAATTTTTTTCGGTTTATTTTTAAATAGACTGTAAATTGTATTTAGCTTCGGATACCAATTCATCCATGAGCTGTTTTACCGAAACAATTTCTTTGATTCTATAAACATTTGTGCCTGCAAACGCAAATCCGTTATCAAAATTTCCTCTTTGAGCATTAATCAATGCATCTGCTATACAATACGGTGCTTTAGCAGGATTACATGGTTTTAGGCAGTTACATAGGCAGCGAATAGGTTTTTTCTTGCCTGCTTCAACATCAATTAAAAATTTATTTCTAACAGCCCTGCCTATCATGCCTACTGGACTATGAATTAGTTGTACATCATCAGAAGTTGCATCTAGATATACTTTTTTAAATTCATCAGACGCATCACATTCATGTGTTGCTACAAAGCGAGTGCCCATTTGGACTCCTGAAGCTCCTGCCTGTATAAGGTTAGCAATATCTTGACCATTAAAAACTCCGCCTGCGGCAATAACCGGAATTTTTTTTCTATAAAGCTCCTCATAAGGTTTTATTGTATCTAAGATACTTCTTAAAAGGTTGATAAGCTGAAATGACGGCTGCTTGATTTCTTCTTCAGAAAATCCAAGATGGCCTCCGGCCAAAGGTCCTTCAACCACTATGGCATCCGGAACAACACCATAGTGCTTGTGCCAGCTTTTACAAATCACCGCTGCAGCCCGCCCCGAAGAAACGATTGGAACATTTTTTGTATCAGAACCCATCGTAAACTGCGGTAATTTTAAAGGAAGTCCGGCACCGGAAAATATAATATCAATCTTTTGCTTTACAGCTTCTGCAACCATTTCTTCAAAGTTATTTAAAACAACCATAATATTTACACCTAAGATTCCATCCTTGCATATATCTCTAGCTTTTTGTATGTGCATTCTCAAAGCCCTGATATTTGCTTCTTTTTTATTTTTGAGATAATCCGGTTCATTAAACCCAGGCTCAACCCCGGAGATAACACCAATGCCACCGTTTAATGCCACGTTACCGGCTAAAGAAGAAAGGGAAATTCCTACTCCCATGCCGCCTTGAACAATAGGGACCCTGGCAACAAGATTATCTATTCTAAGCTCGGGTAAATTCATATGCAACCTCCTTAATGTGTTAGCAACTACTAATACTTACTATTAATACTTTCTTATAGTATATAACTTATTTTAAAAAAAGGGAAGAAGTAAAAAAGAAGTAAAAAATATATAGATATTTGCTTTCTATTTATATTTTCTTGCAATAACCTCCGGAGCATCTTCTAAAAGTTTTTTCATTGGGGTATCCGGAAGTATTGCAATAGAACGCTTCGCTTTTTGTACATATCTTTCAGCCATATACTCGGCATATTTTAACCCACCGGATTTTTTTATTATTTCAACAGCTATACTGATTTCATCTTCGTTTGTATTCTTGTTTTTAAAAATTTTTCGCAAGTACTCCTTGTCATCGGAGTGTTTCAATGCATAAATAGCCGGCAGTGTTATTATACCTTCTCTTATATCTGAACCTGTAGGTTTACCAAGTTTCTTATAATCACCAGTAAAATCTAACAAATCGTCGATTATTTGAAAAGCCATACCTATGTTTATGCCATAATTATATAAGGCCTTTATAATTTTATCCGGAGCTTTTGAAGCAGCTGCTCCCATCTGCGCACTTAAAGCGAATAAAATTGCTGTCTTCTTCTGTATTCGGTAAAGGTAGTCTTTAAGTGTTAAATCAGTATTAAAAAGATCTTCTCTTTGTTTTAACTCACCTTCGCAAATTTGAGACATAACCTTAGAAACTTGTTCCAATATATTCGAATAAGCTGAAGAAACCAGGATTTCAAAAACCTTGCAGAAGATATAATCGCCTGCATAAACAGCCACATCCTTACCCAGCTGGGATTGAATACTCAAAACTCCGCGTCTTATAGGTGAATCATCTACAATGTCATCATGAATTATTGCGGCTGTATGTATAAGCTCTACTGAAAGTGCTAAAGGCCTTACCTTTTCAAAATCATATTCGCCAAACCTTGCGGCTGCTAAAACCATTGCGGGTCTAAGCCGCTTCCCGCCAGAACTTATCATATTCATTAACGGTTCCTCTATTAATTTTCTTTTAGTGCTTACAGCTCGTATTAAATCATCTTCTAAAATCAGCAGCTCTTCTTCTATTTCACTCATAATTTGCTTGAACACTATATCCACCACACACAAAAAATCTCATTGAAATAAAATATTGTATTACATGTTTAGTATAAGTATTTTATTTGCAAATGTCTACACACCAATTTTAAACATTATTTTATTCTATTTCTTAGTAAAAAGGAGTTTTTATATTTGTAAAGAATTATGTTATTAAGAACAAATAAGAATTAGGTAATAAAAATCTTGATAAATAATTGCAATTTCAATCTATTTTTTTGCTTAGGTATGAAACCTTTTGCATGTTAAAACCGTCTAATATGATAGATAAATTTATATACTATATCAAACTATATAACAGCAAGGAGGAGGTACTAGTTTGCCCGTAATAGAATTGAAGAATATATCACGCAGTTACAGGAATGGTCAAGTATTTATAAATGCTCTTAAAAATATTAATTTAAGTATCAATGAAGGAGACTTTATTTCAATTATGGGTCCTTCGGGTTCAGGCAAATCTACTATGCTTAACATTTTAGGCTGCTTAGATAGGCCTAGCTCGGGTACATATGAAATTGCAGGCAGGCGAGTTGAGAAGATGGGTGACAGTGAACTGGCAGATATACGAAACCAGCTTTTAGGCTTTGTATTTCAGAGCTTTCACCTGCTGCCTGATTTAAATGCTTTAGAGAATGTTGAATTACCGCTGATTTATCGCGGCTTAAGTGGCAGCGAACGTCGTAAGCGCTCTATTAAAGCACTTAAGTCCGTAGGTCTAGAACAGCGTATTCATCATCGACCGTCACAGCTTTCAGGTGGTGAACAACAGCGAGTGGCAATTGCTAGAGCTATCGTAGGAGATCCTAAAGTATTACTTGCGGATGAACCAACAGGTGCCTTAGATTCAAAAACAAGTGAAAGCATAATGGAAATTTTCCAAGAGCTAAATAATCAAAGAGGTATAACCATTGTTCAGGTAACCCATGAGAAAAGTGTGGCTGAATATGGTCATACAATATTTCATTTGCGAGATGGTAAAATAGAGCATGTTGAAAATGTAGTAAAAAAAAATAAGGTTTAATTATTTTATTTAATTTTTGGAGGTAATGGAAAATGATGCAGCGTATTTTAATGATCGCCTTGATTATAGTAGTCGTAATCGGCGGCGGATTTTATGCTTATAAGGAACTTTTGCCACCACCCGTGCAAGAGGCTCAAGGTCCAGTATATTCAACAAAACCTGTAGTTCGTGGAGATATCACCGTAGGGATAGACGTTACGGGGCCTTTAAACCCCTCACGAAGCGGCAGTATACAAGCTCCTGGCGGCAGGAATTATTACGAAATGTCTGCCGATAATATTCAATACACTTTAGTAGAAATTTTAGCTGAAGAAGGCACTGAAGTTAAGATGGGGCAAGTTATTGCAAGACTAGCAGCACCGGAACTTCAAGCGAAAATAAAAAATGCCCAGGATGAGTTGGAAAGTGAAAAAAAATTTCTATCAGATTTAACAGGTCTGCCGCCCGAGAGACTATATGAGGTAAATCCTTCCCAGGGTGTTGTCTTGAGGGCACCTATTGATGGAAGGGTTTCAGGCCTTTCAGTATCAGAAAGTCAAGAAATCAAACAGGGACATATTGTTGCTAGAATAGTTGATGATTCTCATTTTAAGATTGATGCTAAATTATACCCTGATGAGTTTAGTAATATAAAATTAGGTGATAAAGTTGCTTTAAGGTTTTCTATATTTGATGGTATATATTATGGAACAGTAACAGATGTAAATCCAAATCCGGTTCCCGATGGCAATGAAGAGCAACCTGCAAAAGGTTTTGTGTATTGGATAACTATCGAAGGTAGCAATCCCGGACTAGTAAAATCCGGCATTGAAGTTTATGTGGGTATGCCATTAGATAAAAATAACCCCACAAAAGTATCATGGTTTTCAAGCCCTTCCACTGTTACTGGCTTTGTCGATGAAGAAAGAGTTTTATCAACAGTAGAAGCAGTCGCGACACAAGTCCATGTCAAAGAAATGGAAACTGTTAAAAAGGGCGACCCTATCGTTTCTCTATCGGGTTCAGATGTTCAAAAAACAATTCAAGAAAAACTCGATAAAATTCGCGAAAAGGAATTTGAATTGTCTCAGCTCTATTCAAAAGTTGGGCAAATGGAAGTCAGAGCACCTATGGATGGCGTTATAGCCGATTGGGATACACAGCTTGGAGCTCAAGTTCGCTCGGGAGAGTGGATGGGTTATGTTTTTAATACCAGTGATATGGGCATGTGGGTTGAGGTTGACGATATTGATGTTTTAATGATAAAACAAGGTTCTCCAGTAAAAGTCACAGTAGATGCACTTCCCGGTGAAACCTTTGAAGGTGAAGTAATGCATGTAGATACTATGGGTCAAGACATGAAAGGAATTACAAAATTTGCTGTGGACATTGAAGTAAAGGGAGGACCTAATCTACGACCTGGTATGCAGGCAAGAGCTTATATTGATGCAGGTAGTGCCAAAGATGTACTTTTAGTACCGTTGGAGGGAGTATTCGAAGAAGATGGTATCCAAAAAGTTGAAATTCTAAATCCGGATGGAACTACGAAAGCAGTACCGGTAAAGTTGGGTTTAATGAATGACCGTTTAGCCGAAGTTAAAAGCGGTTTAGAAGAAGGTCAATTGGTAATAACCGGAAGCAGTGCTGACCTGCTGCCAAGTCAACATATTGGAAACAAAGATTCTATATTACCTTCAAATGACGACGATAGCAAAGATAAGGATAATGAAGAAAATGGCGGAGAAAAAACACCGGCATCCAATTAAGGAGTGAATAAAATGTTTAAATCGCTACGGATATTACCTGCACTTACTCGGTTTTGGTTTGCCGCTCGAATGGCAGCTCATGGTATATTGGCACATCCTATGCGCTCGGCGCTTACAATATTAGGTGTAACCATCGGTGTAACTTCTGTTGTAAGCCTTATGGGAATAGGTGAAGGTGCAAGGCAAGCTGTTGTAGCTCAGTTTGAAAGTCTTGGTTCTAATGTAATTGCTATTAAGGCAAATGATCCTTCAGTAGAATTTGATCCTGATGATGTGCAAGACTTAGTAGAACGAGTCGATGGAATGGACATGGCCACACCTGTGGTTTATACAAAAGCAGTAATGCGTTGGCGGCGTGCTCGCGGCACAGTCGATATAATCGGAGTAAACAGTGAATTCCCAAATATTAGAGATAATGAGTTGGTATCCGGTCACTTTTTTACTAAACTACATGTATCTCAGCGCTCTCCAGTTGTTGTTTTAGGTTACAATATGGGTTCCGGTTTAATGGGAGGACGCAATCCTGTCGGTCAAGTTATTAGTTTAAATGGCAGAACTTTTAGGATTGTAGGCGTATTAGCTCCAAAAGGTCCCGGCAAGGCAGATGATATTGATGATAAAATAGTCATACCTTATACAACTGCTTTAAAAATTGCAGATAAAAAAACAGTTGCTGAAATATGGGGCAAGGCTGAAACCCCACTAAAGGCAGACCTTGCTGTTGTTCAGCTCGGTAGAATTTTTAAAAGAAAATTGGGCCTGGATCAAAGTGCTCCCACTACTTTACCTGGGAATGGCAGCGAAGGTGAAACAACTGATGAAACATTTGTGGAAAGCAGCTCGGCCGATATGGAAATTGCTATGGAATCATCTTCAAATTCAGCAAACAACAATCCCATAATTCCAGGCGGTGAAGATTTAATTACCATCACTAACTTAAATCAGTTAGTGCAAGAAGCTGACCAAGCCAATCGCGTAATGACTCTTTTGCTTGGAGGTATTGCAGCAGTTTCACTTTTAGTAGGTGGTTTAGGAATAATGAATATTATGCTTGTTGCAGTCACAGAGCGCACACAGGAGATAGGAGTTCGTCGGGCGCTTGGAGCAAAGCAGACCGATCTATTAGTACAATTTTTATTAGAAGCACTGTATGTAAGCGGCATAGGTGCCATAGCCGGCACAGTATGTGGTATATGGGGACTAAATGCTTTTGCCCGACATGGCTTTGAAACAGCTATCAGTTTTGAAGCCATAAAAATAGCTGTTGTTGTAGCATTGGCATCAGGGCTTTTATTTGGAATTTATCCTGCAGTTTCAGCATCTTCAGTTCCACCTATTGAAGCCTTAAGACGGCAGTAGAATTATAATTATAGATTGGTAGTTAAAAGTTTTTTGCAAAACAGAAACGGGATGATGCTTTTATTTATATTTAGTATAAGTAAAACATCATCCTGCCATATAACCTATAAACCTCATTTTAATATTTTATTGATTAGCTGGTTCTTATCTAATTTTAGGCCTGTTTTTTTTGCCTGTTTTATTAGAAAATCAAAGTGCTCAACTGCTGCTTGCTTTCTTATAATAGCTAAATCTACCGCCTCAGAATCATTTTGAGCCCATTGAAAGGCTCTTTCCGATAGATACATTTCTAGACAGGCTTTTTCAATTTCAGCTATTAGAGCTTCCGGATTTTCATAATTAGTGTCAGAAGTTTGAGTCATAATACCCTCTCCTCTGATAAGTTTATAATATATATATGCGAGAAAGAGGATATATTTGCAAAAAAGCAGCTGTATTTTTATTTAGATCTAAAAATACAGCTGCATAACTTATATTTTCGATGATATTTAAAGCAATCCTTAATTCGTAAATATTGTCGTCCTTGTTTTATTCTTTTTGTAACTTTTTGTTTGAGCAAGTATCTGCTTGATTTAAATTTAATATCTCTTTTGTCATTTTTATCTTAGTAAAGTCCTGACATAACCTATCATGTACAATGAACCTGCAAAAACAATCATATATTCTGAATCAGCTAAAGCTTTAGCAAGCTTTGCGGCATCTTCTATCTTTTCTTCAGCATACACTTGAATCGTAGTATTGCTATTTATCTTTTTTCCAATATCCAAATCTTCAGCATTAATTTGAATAACGCTATCGCCAAATAATTCGGCTATAATATCAGCTAATTCGCATGCAGCTAAAGCTCGCGGGTTATTCGGTGCTGTTGTAATAATAATGTCTGCCACAGGAACTATATCATGCAGCATATCTTTATAGTCTTTATCTTCCAAAATACCTATTACCAATATCTTCTTTCTGTTGCTGTAATATTGATTTAACGCTTCTTTTAATGTTTTTATTCCAGCTATATTATGAGCGCCATCAATTAGAATAGTCGGATTTTCAGATATTAGCTCCAGCCTTCCCGGCCACCTTGCATTTCTAAGGCCGGAATATATCGCATCACTTTTTATCTTAATTCCCTGCATATTTAATACTTCAATTGCAGCAACAGCTGTAGCAGCATTATCTAACTGGTGTCTGCCGATTAGCTGAATTTTCAGGCCTGGAAAAGTATTTTTTTGAGTTTTTAAGTCAAAAACTAATCCTTTTTCGTCATCGCTTATCAGGTGATAGTATACTGTTTCACATGATTCTCGAGCTTGTTCATTGCTCACCTTTATTAGCTTGCAATTTAGCGAATTACTGACTTCTTCAATTACTCTCATAGCTTCATATTCTTGCAGACTTGTTACAACCGGAATGCCGGGCTTTATTATACCGCATTTTTCCCGGGCAATATCCTCTAGCGTATTACCGAGATATTGTTGATGATCGAGGCTAATTGGAGTTATTACGCTTACCATTGGTGTAACAACATTTGTTGCATCAAGTCTGCCTCCCATGCCCACCTCTAGCACAAGAAAATCTACTGACTGCTCTTTGAAGTATAGGAATCCTATAGCTGTAACAACTTCAAATTCTGTTGGAGAGCCAAGATTATTTTCACGCATATACATTACCGCTGCATGTACCTTATCCGTAAGCCTTGCTAAATCATCATCAGAAATATTTTCACCATTTACCCGCATCCGCTCATTGAAAACCTCAAGGTATGGCGAGGTATACAGACCTACCTTAAAGCCTGCAGATCTTAAAATTGAATCTATCATCGCACATGTAGAACCTTTGCCATTAGTACCGGCAACATGTATTATTTTGATTCCTTTATGTGGATTGCCTAGAATATCTAAAAGTTTTGTGATATTTTGAAGCCCGAGTTTTGTACCGAATCTATTGAGACCATGAATAAAGTCTAATGCCTGGTTATAGCTTAGCATATATTCTTTCCCTTCCATAAAAAATAAAATAATTTAAGCCTTATTTCGAAGACAGATCTGCCATCATTTTTAACCTTTGTTCTACTTTCTGCAGCATTTCTTGATAATCCTTTTGCTTTTGTTGCTCTTTTTCTACTATATCTTTGGGAGCCTTTTCCAAAAATCCTTGATTGCTTAACTTTTTATTTACCCTTTCAATTTCGTTCTTCAGATTTGACTTTTCTTTTTCAAGTCTTGCAATTTCAGTATCTAAATCTACCAGACCCTCCATCGGAATGAATATTTCCGCCCCTTTAATCACACAAGACACAGCTTTATGCGGAATGTGTAAGTCTTCTTCGCCAAATTCCATTTTAGACACTTTGGCAAGACTATAAATTATGTCAAGATTACTTCTTAGTACATCACTAACTGAAGAACTGCTCACCCTGACTAAAGCCGATGCTTGTTTGCTCGGCGGGACATTCATTTCTGCTCGGATGTTCCTTATACCCCTTACTGCATCCATTACTAATTCCATCTGGTCAACATCCTCGAACTCCCACTCAGGTTTATATTCAGGCCATGAAGATACCATTATGCTAAGCCCTTCACGGGAAATATGCTGCCAAATTTCTTCAGTAATAAATGGCATAAAGGGATGCAACAATTTTAAAGCCTGTTCTACCACATTAACTAAAACCAGCTGGGTAATTCTCCTAGCCTCACTATTTTTGCCATATAAATCGATTTTAGCCATTTCTATATACCAATCACAAAATTCATTCCAGAAAAAGTCATAAATCTTCTGAGCAGCCATACCTATTTCAAATTTTTCCAGGGAATCTGTGACATCACATGTCACGTCATTAATTCTCTTTAATATCCAACGATCCTTTAAAGCTAATTTACTCAAATCAATTTCGCTCGGCGTAAAATCCTCAAGATTCATCATTATAAATCGAGAGGCATTCCAAATTTTATTGGCAAAATTACGACTTGATTCGACTTTTTCCCAGTAGAACCGCATGTCATTGCCTGGTGCATTGCCAGTGCATAAGGTAAATCTTAAAGTATCTGCTCCATACTTATCAATAACCTCCAGAGGATCGATGCCATTTCCTAAGGATTTACTCATCTTCCTGCCTTGCGCGTCTCGCACAAGCCCTGTTATTACCACATACTCAAAGGGAGGTTTTTTCATAAATTCCATAGCTGAAAAAATCATCCTGGCAACCCAAAAAAATATGATATCATATGCCGTAACTAACACCGAAGTAGGATAAAAATACTTTAAATCAGGCGTATCTTCCGGCCAGCCCAAGGTTGAAAATGGCCATAGTGCTGAACTAAACCATGTGTCAAGTACATCAGGGTCCTGCTCAATATTGCTGCTGCCACATTTTGTGCATACTTTTACATCATCCCTAGATACCATTGTTTCGCCACATTCTTGGCAGTACCACGCCGGAATCCTGTGCCCCCACCAAAGCTGCCGTGATATACACCAATCTCTGATATTCTCAAGCCAATTCAGGTATATCTTTGCAAATCTTTCCGGAACAAACTTTACTTCCCCTTGTTTTACAACATCAATTGCTGGTTTTGCAAGAGGTTCCATTTTTACAAACCATTGCTTAGAAACTACCGGTTCTACAATGGTATGACAGCGATAGCAATGGCCTACACTATGATTTAAATCTTCCATTTTTTCAAAAAAACCTTCTTGCTGCAACTCTTCTACTATTGCTTTCCTGCAATCAAATCTATCCATACCTTTGAATTTTCCTGCATTATCATTCATTATGCCATTATCATCTATAACAATAATTATCGGAAGGCTATGACGAAGACCCATTTCAAAATCATTTGGATCATGGCCGGGTGTCACCTTCACAGCTCCTGTACCAAATTCCGTATCTACGTAAGAGTCACCGATAACGGGGATTTCTTTTTCTACTATAGGCAGAATTACAGTTTTGCCAATTATGCCCTTGTAACGTTCATCATTAGGATTTACAGCCACTGCCGTATCTCCCAAAATTGTTTCAGGCCGGGTGGTAGCAACCGTTAGATAACCCGAACCATCTTTATATGGATACTTTACATAATACAGCTTATCATTGCGATCTTCATGCTCTACTTCAATATCTGAAAGTGTTGTCTTGCAAGTTGGACACCAGTTGACAATATAGTCGCCGCGATATATAAGGCCCTTTTCATATAAACGAACAAAAACTTCCCTAACGGCCTTACTTAAACCTTCATCCATGGTGAACCTGAGTCTTGACCAATCACACGAAGAACCAAGCTTTTTCAATTGATTAATAATCGTGTCACCATATTTTTCCTTCCATTCCCACACTCTTTCTAGAAATTTTTCTCTGCCTAAATCATATTTGGATAAACCTTCATCGGCTAACTGCTCTTTGACCTTCGCTTCAGTAGCTATCCCTGCATGATCAGTGCCAGGCAGCCATAGCGCCGAATAGCCTTGCATCCGCTTAGTCCTAATCAAGATATCCTGCAGTGTATTATTTAAGGCATGGCCCATATGGAGTTGGCCGGTTACATTAGGTGGTGGAATAACAATTGTAAAAGGTTGCTTTTTTGAATCTATTTCAGCATGAAAAAGATTTTCTTTTTCCCAAAACTCATACCATTTATCCTCTACCTCTTTGGGATCGTAAACAGAAGGTAAATTTTTTTGCATATCACACACTCCTATACTTTGCTACTTTAAATTATTGTCGTAAAATCAAAAAGCCTTTCACCCTCTAAAGGACGAAAGACTCGCTTTCGCGGTACCACCTTAATTCCTATACCGGCACTTTAAGCTTTAACGGGCATAACCGTCTTCGGCTACTTGATTTTATTCACCGAAGCTGCTCCAGGGCGACCTTCAAAGCTACTTCCGGAAGGCTTTCAGCCTTGACCCTCCTCTCTTTCTGGAAGATTACTTCTACTTCTCCCTATCAAAGCATTCTTTTCCTTTATTCTACTTATGTTACAAGCCTTTGTCAATACTTGCACACATCATCAATCAATTACAATATACCAGTAGTAATCAATAAAATCATAATAATACCTACAACAATCCGATAATAAGCAAAAGGCTTAAGAGAATGCTGTTTTAAATATGAAAGGAACCTATCAACTGCTAGCAGCGCAACGATAAAAGACACTATAAAACCTACAACTAATGCTTGCAGTTCCAGATGACTTGTACCGGAATATCCTTTAAACAACGAAAACCCGGTTGCAGCTACCATAGTTGGAATAGCAAGAAAAAAAGAAAACTCCGCAGCTGCCTTTACTGAAAGTCCCGCAGCCATGCCACCCATAATAGTTGAAGCCGATCTTGACATACCTGGTATTAATGCAAGGCATTGGCCTAATCCAATGATAAAAGCCTGTCCTAAATCGGTTTTATCCATATCATTTAAACCGCTGCGGCCAAAATAATTTTCCGCCAAAATCATCAAAAAGCCCCCGATTACAAGAGCTATAGCGACAGTAAATGATGAAAACAGATATTTCTCTATGATATCATTTATTAAAAGGCCTATAACTGCTGCCGGTAAAAAAGCGATGAAAATTTTAAACCATAATTCAAAACCTTTCTCACCAGGTCTAATATGCTTGATAGAATCAATGATTTTATATCGATAATAATAAACTACCGCCAGGATAGCACCTAACTGAATAACAATTTCAAACATCGTATAAAAGCTGTCGCCCTTAAAATCTATAAAATCTCCCACAATAATCATATGACCTGTAGAAGATATCGGTAAAAATTCCGTAATGCCTTCAACTATTCCCATTACTGCAGCTTTAAGCAATAAGCTCATATTTCTCCTCCCTTTTTGCAAGTCACTTGCGAAGTTGCTACTTAGTATTTTGCTTTTATTATATCTTCATTATATCTTTCTTGCTATGCAAGGTCAATTAATGGCTTTTTGGTCAAATTTAGCTCTTAGCAGAAATTACAATAAAAATAATTAGATTAAATATTGTATTTACTTTTTATTGGCCAGACTTAGTCATTTGGCTCATTTTGAAATACAGTAAGATTGCAATCATTTCCGTGATACAAGTAAACATCTTAATAATCCCCAGTTTATTAAGATCATATAAAAACCCCATCAAAGCCGCTCCACCTAGGAGTGCCAAACCATAGCATGCATTAAACACTCCATAGCTTGTGCCTCGCTTGTTAAATGGTGTAATATCTGCAATAGCCGAACGCATAATCGTCTCATGGGTTCCTATGACAATCCCGAAAATTATCATACCAATAATAATCATTGTCGTAGATGTGCTCAATGTCAAAAACGGAATTAGGAGTGTTATAAATGGTACGGCAATAAGTACTAATAGACCTCCTGTTTTTGTTTTTGCTTTCTTTTTCATTTGGTCATATGCTCTGCCGATAACAAGTGCTGTTATTGCATCTACAATCATAGCACATGAATATAAGAGAGTTATATTTCCATCGGATAGCAAATTATTTGCTTTTAAATGATAGCCGATGACACTGAAATTAACAAACCCCAAAGTGCAAAAGAATGTAAAAGCAGTATATATCCAGAATGTCGGTCTTAGATTTTCAGTATAAAATTCTTTTCGCTTAATAGAGGGGATTAAATTTTCTCTTTCAGTCTTAAAATATGCAAAGGTTACAAAAAACATTAGAGCAATAAACGGTATCAAGAGTAATTTATAACCTAATTGGTACTGGGCAACCCCATTTTCAGCGGTAAAATAAAAAACTAAAGTAAAAATTAGAGGGCCGGTAAATGCGCCGATTTGATCCAGTGCTTCCTGAAGGCCAAAAGCAAATCCAGTTCCAACCTGATTTTCAGCAACTGCAGACAATATTGTATCTTTTGCAGGATTGCGCAGAGATTTTCCTATGCGCTCTGCAAGAATAAGTATAACAAGAATATCCCAATTCATTGTAAGGCCCATTAAAGGCACAGCTATCAACATGCCATAGCCTATAAAAATAAAAAGCCAGTGTTTTCCGCTTTTATCTGACAGAATACCAGCTATTAGCCGTAAAAAATATCCTAAAAATTCTCCTATACCAAAAATCAATCCAACTTGTGCAGCATTAATGCCAAGTAAATTGAAGTACTGACTATTTGCGCTACGGGCACTTTCATAGACCATATCGCCAAGTAAACTAATAACGCCAAATATAGTTATAACTGTAATGACTGATTTAAACTGCTCCTTAGATTTGCTGCCCATATATTATATACTCCTTTTAATGAATTTATAAATTGAAAAAAATAAATGTTATTTTATATAAAAAATTTTATGGTATATTTACGATTTATATGTAATTATAATATATTAAAATTTTAAAATAAATAGTTTATTCTTGACAATCTAATATATAGTCTTTATACTAATAGTAGTTATTATTTTTTAGGAAAAGGTATGTAAAATTAAATTCTAAATTTCTATTTATCATTAATTAGTATAAAAGCAAGGAGGATTTAGCTATGAAGTGTGAAAAATTGGATAATTGCCCGTTTTATCAAGAAAAGCTCCCAATTGACAGTGCTGACGCATGAAATTTCTTAAAAAAATCTCAAAGGTATGGAATTTGGTTTTCCCACATTTCTTGATATTCTTTCCATGGACTTTCAGTAATATA
>MPOT01000096.1 GCA_001896545.1 Tepidanaerobacter sp. EBM-38
AATTGCCCATTTTATTGTTTTTTTATGGGGTAAAATTATTTTTTGCATGCCATCAAACCATTATATAGTCTGGGCCTTGGAACAAAGCAATTAACTCATAAAAATAAAAACGCCGCCAATTAAGCAGGTTTCCTCCTCAACTGGCGGCAATCTTATTACAATCTTATAGATTCACTTCTATTTCTAACCCCGACTTAAACTCTACCACTAGCCTGTCATCATATACAATTGCTTTTTCAACAAGTTTTCTAACCAGTTTATCATCAAACTCCGTTATATCACCGGTTTGCGTGTTAAGAAAGTCAGTCATTTCAGCTATCCGATCCCGCTTATCTTGACGGAGAGCGTTTCTTGAAAGGGTTTCTTGCTTTAAATCCCGTAGTCGGTAAATCTCATTGACAATATTATCGTATGCTTCCTTTGAATTTGCCAATTGGATCAACTCGGTTTGAAGTTCTTCCAGCCTTTTATCAATATCTGCTGTACTCTCATCCAAATCCTCGCTTAATACGGTTTCAATATTCTTTTTCAGTATAGCGAGTAAAGAGTTTTTTCCGCTGACCGCTACATTGATGGCATCTACAATTTTCTCTTTAAGCGTATCTTCAAGTATAGTGGAAGCGGTACAAAATAAACCGGTGTTTTCCAATCTGCTGACGCATCTCCATACGATTGATTTCTTTCCTCGGTTATTCCAATGAACCCTTCGAAATATTTCATGACAGTTGCCGCAAAAGACCATCTGTGATAAAGGATGATTGTTGCTATAGTTTCTTTTCTTTCCATTCTTACTTATATGCACACATCTTCTTTTGACAAGCTGTTCCTGAACCTGCATAAAGATTTCACGCGGGATTATAGGCTCATGGCTGTTTTCTACATAGTATTGCGGAACAATACCGTTATTGGGTACCCTTTTCTTTGATAAAAAATCTACGGTATAGGTTTTCTGCAGCAGTGCATCACCGATATATTTTTCATTTCTCAAAATCTTGTTGACTGTGCTGGTATGCCATCTGGGATTGCCTGCACCTGTCAGAATTCCGTCAGCCTCCAAACCTCTTGCTATCTGCAACATACTGGAACCTTCAAGGTATTCTCGGTAGATACGCTTAACAATTTCAGCTTCTTCAGGTACGATAACTAAGTTGCCATCCTTATCCTTTGTATAGCCAAGAAACCGGTTGTGATTGATATGGATTTTTCCTTGCTGATATCGGTACTGAATACCCAGTTTTACATTCTGGCTTAACGATTGGCTTTCTTGCTGTGCCAAAGATGCCATAATGGTCAACAAGATTTCTCCTTTGGTATCCAATGTGTTTATATTTTCCTTTTCAAAGTAAACCGGAATATTTTTTTCTTTAAGCTGCCTTATGTACTTTAGGCAGTCCAGCGTATTTCTTGCAAACCGGCTGATAGATTTCGTAATTATCATATCGATTTTGCCCTGCATGCATTCTTCTATCATCCGGTTAAATTCTTCACGCTTTTTCGTGTTAGTTCCGGTAATACCTTCATCTGCAAATATACCGGCTAACTCCCATTCTGAATTGCTTTTGATGTAGTTTGTGTAGTGCTCAATCTGTGCTTCATAACTGGTTGCCTGCTCCTCGCTGTCCGTAGAAACACGACAGTAAGCTGCTACCCGAAGCTTAGGTAATTCCTCTGCATTTGCACTATTCCCAATTCGCTTACGGGCAGGAATTACCGTAACATTCCTGGTTATCATCTAAAATCACCTCGCTCTTAATAAGACTATAAGCATACTCTGCCTGCTGAAATGGATCATCGTATAGATTATCTGGCATTGAAGCATGAAACTTATAATTCAGGCATTTCTTTTCATTTCCTTTATGTTCATAAATCCTGCCAAGCGCCTCAGCTCGCCTGCGTCTTTCCAGTTGTGCTTTTTCGAATGTGTCCTTGCTGATAATTGGCGGATAGAATTTATCCTTAACATACCGTTTATCTGCCAGCATTCTTGCAACAGATGTGTGGTAACGCTTAATACCTGCTTTTTGTGCCGCTTTGCTTAAAGAAAGCCCGGAAAGATAAGCCTCAAATAGTTTCTCAATCTTAACTGCTTCCTCTTCATTAACGACAGCCCTGCCGTTTTGAATGTTATATCCAAAAGGTATATGGCTCATCATTTCACCAGCCTTTCTCTTAAGTTCAACCCGCATTTCATTTTGAAACTTATTTCTTCTTGTGAAAACACAATGATTTCTTCAATAAAATCCTCAAATATTTTGCTATCGAATGCATCAATCTGCTTATCAGCTTTCGTTGCAAATTTAAGAAGCTTCTCAACCTCAACAAGGATAGTCTGACTCCCATCGATTGCGCGTTTTATGGCTTCTTTTTGTTCTTTTAATATGGCTGCTTCTTTGAGCAGCTCATTTTTCTGTGTATTAAAAAGAGCGGGTTCCAGGTATCCTTTGGCCATAAGTCCCATAATCACCTGAACTCGCTCTGTATTTTCTTTGATTTTTGTTTCCATCTCCTGAATCTTTGTTATGTTATCTGAGTAATTTGTCTTCTTTAAGCTTTGCAACAATGGCCTTAGAATGAACTTATGACCGAAAATAAGCTTATTAATCATAACAACGAAGGCCTGATGGATCGCATCCTCTCTTATAAATTTCATGGAACAGCTTGATGCGTCCTTTATATGCTTTGTGCAGCACCAGGCAATATATTTACGGTCACCGCTGCCATGAATTCGACGCTTAAAACTGCTGCCACATTCTGCGCATTTGATTTTCCCAGAGAAAGGGTAGCGTTTTTGATACTTGCTGCTTCCCTTGATTATACCTTTTTCTTTTCCTCTTTGCCTTAAAATCTCTTGGGCAGCTTCAAATTCCTCATGGGATATAATGGCTTCATGATGATCTTTTATCATGTATTGATCCTTTTCACCACGATTATAATGCCGCTTAAAATTCTCATCTGTATAGGTTTTTTGCAGAAGGACATCCCCGGTATATTTTTCATTGCTAAGGATACCGCGGATAGTGGTCGCTGTCCAATGTGAACCTCTCTTTGTTGGGATTTTATCCAAATTTAACCCATCTGCAATTTTCTGTGTGCCTTTACCAGCCAAAGCTTCGGAAAAAATCCGCTTTACGATTTCAGCCTGTTCTTTATTGATAAATAGCTTTCCATCCACATAATCGTAACCATAGGGAGGGTATGAAATCTTGTATGTTCCGTTTTGAAACCTGCGCCTGATAGACCACTTACTATTTTCAGCAATGGATAATGATTCGTTTTCTGCAAGGCTGCTCAAAATTGTCAACACCAATTCGCCTTCCATGCGCTGGGTGTTTATATTCTCTTTCTCGAAATAGATGAAAACACCGAGATCGGTAAGTTTTCTCACCATCTCAATACAGTCGGTTGTGTTTCTGGCAAATCTGCTGACTGACTTGGTTATAATAAAGTCAATTTTCTTGTTTTCACAATCTGCAAGCAGCCTTAAAAGTCCAGTCCGATTCTCCTTTTTTGTACCTGAAATGCCTTCATCATAGTAAATCCCTGCAAATTCCCAATCAGGATTTGCTCTTATATAAGATTCATAATGGTCTTTTTGTGCTTCCAGGCTTGCCATTTGCTCATCACTATCGGTTGAAACCCTGCAATAAGCTGCCACTCTTACCTTTGGTTTGAAATCTTGGAGAGCATTGTTTCCATCAATCCTTGTTACCTTTCTCACTGTTTTCACCTCCTTTGGGTATGTGACATGTTACCTCTGTGTGCCGCTAATAGCAAGCTAATTAGGCCATAAGCTGTGCATACATCGGAGAGAAAGTTTTAAGATTTAACTTGTCGATTTTATGGAATTCTGCCTCTGAAATCAGTCCCGCTTTAAGCATCTTTTGCAGGATTTTATATGCCCGCCAGTAATCAACCTCTCTTTGAATTTCCTCCTGTGATATCTTTGTATAGTTCGTTTCCTGCGGGTTATATGGTATATGATTAGCCGCCTCTATCATCAAAGCACCTCCTATAAAAACTTAGGACAGCATTGTTTGGCTGTCCTTTATCGTTATTCCGGCAATTTCAGAACTTGTCCGGGGTAAATAGTATCTGAAATCAGGCCATTGAGTTTCTTAATCTCCGGAAATCTTGTTCCTCTACCGAGTTCTTTTTCCGCTATTCTCCATAAGGTATCGCCTTTTTGCACTGTATAGGTTCTATTGCCCTTGTTATCAGGAATGCTGTTTACAATTACAAGGTTTTCTTTTGCTACCCAAGTGTTTATGCCTGCAATTTCTTGACCGCCGGATTTCTTAACCTTTTTGCCAAGCAATACACATTCTTTGCCGCCTTTTATGACCGGCTTGCCTTTGTATAAAGTCTGCGTAACCCTGTGGTAATAGTCATTTTTGACCCACGATGGAATTGCCACACTGCCGGGGTAGTAGTTCTTTGCGCTGTCCTTAAACTCCACCAGGTCGCCGATTCCAATATCCGTATTGTTATCTGTGTTGTTCTCCAGCGCTTTTTTCACTGCTTTGCGGAAGGTGTCCATGCTCTCCCCATGCTTGGGGAACCAATGCATCACATCAGCATGGTTGCTGGCAATACCGAGCTTATACCCTTCAGAGTGGCATATGATATCATTCTCGTTAAGGCCATACTCCCTGCAGAGCATAACACAGAGTTCGACAGCGTTCTGCCATGCTTTGCGGAAATAATCTTCCTGCTTTGCTGCATCATAACCCACCATCACCGACCCGGATTTATATGAAAACCCGGCGGGTTCACAGATTTCAAAGCCAATATGGGTATTGTTGGCGGATCCTCCTGCATGCCAACCGCGATGATTCCAAGGCAGGTATTGCCAAACCTCTTTATCGTCCACAAAGGCGTGAACACAGACCTGCCTGTTTATTTCGCCGGCCTTGTAAGATTTGTTCCAGCGAGAAAACCAGTCGGCCGCCATTACGCCCGGCACAGCCGTCGAATGTACCATGATTCCTTTAGGTGTGATTTTGCGGCCTGCTGTATAGCAATCGTTTCGCGTCATGTATTTAGTAAAAAGCTTCATTTCTTCCCATCCTCCTCATTTGAGCGGCCATGCAGTTGTTCCAGCGCGTTCTTCAGCTTTTCAGGAATGGGCAGTCCTATATGTGCTGCATTTTCAAGAATTGAAATGCCCTCGTTACTCAGGTAAAAGAAAATCACCGCTGTCCGGATTGCCCCGCCATTGCCTAGCACCTGGCTGTCGATTATGTGTCCCACACCCACAAGTACAAAAATAAGTACCTTCTTAAAGATGCCCTTGGCTCCGACTTCACTCGAAAGCTTTTTGTCTACAATGGCACACATCACGCCGGTCACATAGTCAATGGCCACAAAAGCGATGAGTGCATATAAAAATCCATCCAGCCCTCCAAGAAACCAGCCAAGAAATCCACCAATAGCAGTAAAAACCGCCTGTACCCAGTTCCATACCGTTTTCATTGTCTTAACCCTCCGTTCAACTTGAATTTTGCATATAAAAAAGCGCCCTGCCTTAAAGCAAAGCGCTGAATATATAAAACTTTTAACCTACATTTGCTTCGGAAGCGCCTCCCACAGCCGCATATCCTCCTGCCCAAGCGACCAGATGGCTATACCTCGCAGTTTCCATCGATAAGCCGCTTCGTTTGCCCAGTAAACAAGGCTGTCCACATCCTGATAATACAGAATAGAAAAACCATCTGCATCTCCGAGGAAGAGACGGGATATCCAGATATTGATGTCTTTCGGTATAATCTTTACTTCATAGTCATTACCGCAAGAAAGAGCCAAAAGTTGTGAGTGGAAGAAGTCATAGTCCATCGAAATGTCCTCACTGCGAGTTATCGATTCCTCCACATCGCTATTTACTGAAAACACCTGAAATTCATCATCCCACGTGACACCAGTGCGAGCAAGCCTGCCAAAGCTGGTTATAGTTCCATCCGGGAGTTCCACATCAAAACGCTCGTATGGTTCATATACCCATGCATCGCCCAGTCTCAGTAGCTCGCATACCGTCCGGTTGTCCGAGCAGTACCCTACATAACCACTACCACCGTTTACATTCACTGTGAAACGCAGGGTTGAAGCTGCACCTGAATATACTCTTACCTTATTGCCGCGTTTTCGCATTTCTATAGTATACATATTCGGATTAGCACGAAGATCGGCATCTGCAGTTTTTGAGAAACTGGTGGAATAGCTACCAAGCAAGGAATTACCTTGATAAAGCTCGACTCTTTGCGTGTCATAATTTAAGCAGCAGAAAATATCTCCAAGGAACACCCCAGCCCGTCCACTGCTATTTTGAGGGAAAGCCAGCCTTGCCCGGATATGAATATCGGAAAACCCGTCGTATTTCCATGCAAGTTTGCCATATCCCTCGAGCTGGGAATATGGGCGACTTTCTGTGCTGTCTGGATCTTGCCAAACATCCCATTCGCCATCCAGCACAGTCCAGTAATTTTCAGGCAGGATGTTCCTGTCCCGAAAATCCTCATACCAAATAAGCGCCGAGTCGGGTTTTCTTCGCAACATTTCAAATGTCAGTTTAAAACCTCGATCCGGCTCAACCATCACACCATTTACATCCTTGAACCGACGAGGAGAGAGCATAAAGCTGGCTTCACCGGCAAAGGGATACTCCGAAAATCCACTGCAAACCCTAAAACCGTAAAACTGGACTCCCGGCACACCACCGCTTATGCTGACAGCATGCGTTCCCTCTTGGAGAAATACACCTTTTGCAAGTGTCAACCAGCAAACTCTTCTCCAGTATGGCCACCATAAACGGTTCTCGCTGAAAGTCTTTGATTCACCATCAAGGGAAACGATAATCGCATTTTTGTCCCAGTAAGGAAAGCAAAGCTGTACTGCAATATCGTAATATCCCGCTTCTGTTATCTCAAAACGGTACTCTGCTGACGCCTGGGCATCTCCAAGTGAGGCCATCTCATCAGTAATAATGACATTTCCTTCGTATTCATCCGGAACTCCGTTCCTGTCAATATAAATGGTTCCGAACTCCGCTTTCTGCTCCTTGCCATAGCTTGTCAAATATCTTCGCCTGTTATAAACCCCTTTTAGCAGCGGATATTCCCAGGATATAGCATCCCACCCTTCCATATAGTCATATACATGAGGAAGAGCCCAAGGTACTTTGTTATAGTCATCCCAGTAAGCCACAATTGGAATAAACGGCTGGGGCGGTGCATCGCCTGTGAAATTGTAAACCCCAGTCATCCAGTATTTTGCCGCATAGTAGGTATTAGACACCCCTCGATAGGTTATTCCAAGGTTTTCAGGTGTATCATGAATCCTCCAGTTCCAGCCATAAGCAGGCAACCCCATGAATATCTTATCGGGTGACATAACGGAAACAGCATAATCATATATGCCCTCAAGCCAGTCACGAGGAGATACTGGGCCGGGAGCAGAGCCCGCCCATGCCATGCCATAGCTCATGATGGCGGCGGTATCGCAATAGTCGTTAAGATCGGCATAAACACACCAGTTTTCACCGCCCACCGAGCCTTGAACGCCGGTCATGCCAGGCAGGCAGATATTGACAAGCTTTGTTGCATCATAAGACTTAGCTGTATTGTATATATCCCTAAATAGTGCATTCGCCGCATCCTTGTTTTCATAACCGCCGCCGCGCTCAAGGTCAATATCTACCCCAGCGCACCATGGATACTTGTTCATTATTCGGATGATTTCAGTGAGAAACTTATCCTTTGCACCGTTTTCGTTGTTGCGAAGTGCAGTAAAAATATTGGCTATTCCATGATTCATAATTGTGAGTAGCCACTTAATATGAGGCCATTTCTGAATATACGGAAGCATGCTGCTGATGCTGGTACCGGTTTCAGTAATTGTGCCTGTTGCGTCAACCTCAAAAGTAAAAATGCCTACCGTATCAAAGCGGTCGCCGTAGTCTCTAAGTGCTTCATACATTCGGGCATTACCCATAAAACTCCACACCATGCACCGCTTACCTTTTAAGAAATCCCTCACAACCGATCACCGCCTTCTTGCATCTCCTGAAATTCAAAGAGCACCCGCGCCGATTTTCTCTCTTCCAGCTTCACCATATGTTTGCTATCCCATGCCGCAGAGTATTGATAAAACCCATCCTTACGAGTGGGGCTTCCGTTTTTAAGGCATTGGCGGGTGGAAGCCTTGAGCGCCAGCTCATCGCCTGCGTTAACCGGGTCAAGAAACTTTACCTTATGCGCACCTACACCTTGGGATAGTTCAATACTCCCTGCGGCCATATCCTGTATAGGGTAGATATAACAGTCAAGACCAGCAGAAGTTTTGCCCAGGTTGAATAAAATTACAGTCTCTGCTGTCCGCACCACACCGTTATAATGCCGGGGCGGAACTGGCTGCCCGTTTTCCTGCATTTTCTTTAGCATTTTGCTTGTGTGGACGGTATAGCCTGTCAATTGATCTCCTTCCTGAAACTGCAAGTCGGTAAAATAGATAATTCCGTTACAGTCGGAAATCTTGAGTGTCACAGTTATGCTCACCACATGATTATTGTTTTTTAATTGTATGGTTTCTGCAAACCTTGAAAACTTCATAGTTTTTTCCTCCAAAACCATTTGACAAACATAGGCATTAATGCTAAACTATAATTTGATTTTATATTTGGAGGCTAGTATACACTTATGTGTGGTATTTTTCGTATTCGTAAATAAAGGTGCCCTGAACAAAAGATAGCTCAATAGCAGCGTCTTTGTTTTAGTGCACCCTTTTTCGATTAAAAAAAAAACCGAAAGAGGTGTATTTTTTATGCCCCAAAATAGAAAAAAAGGGACAACTCCGCCCATTTGGGTATCTCAAAACTTTTTGACAAGTTACAAAATCATCAACAGAATTATTCGCAGAACAACCCTTAACAAGGATGATCATGTGATTGAAATTGGCCCGGGAAAGGGTCATATAACAGGCATCTTGATTCAAAAATGCCGAAAAGTCTCGGCAATCGAAATTGACGGCCGTTTATATAATAGATTGACAGCAAAATTCAAGGACGTCAAAAATATCCGTATATATCATCAGGATTTTATGAAGTGGAAGCTTCCTCAATCCGAAGATTATAAGGTTTTTTCAAACATTCCCTTTTGCTTCACTACGGATATTATGCGAAAACTCACGGAGTGCAAAAACGCACCTTCTGAAGCATGGCTTACCATGGAAAAAGGCGCAGCCAAGCGTTTCATGGGTAAGCCTTCAGAATCATTGCGTTCACTGCTTATAAAGCCCAGATTTGATTTGGATATTGCTTACTATTTCAGCAGGGAAGATTTTCATCCCAAACCGGGCGTTGATGTAGTACTTCTTCATCTTAAGAAAAAGAGCCCGCCGGATATCCCCGCAAACCAGTGGTTTGCCTATGAACAATTTGTTTCAAAGGCACTAAAATATGGATTCCGCAGTCTTTTTACAAGCAAGCAGTTATCTAGGGCATTCCGTCAGGCTGGTGTGCAAAACAATATCACCCCTGCAGAGATTCTTTATGTTCAATGGCTTTGCCTTTTCCGATGCTACTGGGAGCATGTGCTAGGCAGAAAATGATTTGAGTGGCTCATTACCCGTCCAATGTCCACCGGATCTCGCACACATGTCCGACCCATCCGGTGGAAACCGAGCCGCCTTGAAGCAATAAATCCGTAAAGTAAACGGTGCCGGTGCAGTCAGTGACGCACAGCCTGATGGTGATAGATTTGACTCTGCTGATACTTTTGGGAGAAATACTGTGTGCAATCTGATTGAAATATGCCATATCATCACCCTCAAATCAGGTCTATAAATCTTGTTTCTGTTGTACCGTCCTCGTATTCAATTACTATCTCAACACCAACTTGGCCGTTTTCGCCCTTTTCAAGGTTTTCGGAAGCAATCTGCGCTGAAAAAGTATAGCTTTTACGCGTTGCTGGATATACCGTCTGTGACAGACTCTTTGTCATACCAGGTACACCGACAGCCTTGAAGGAAGCAGTTCCCGAAACACCATTCTCAGTATCCACTTCAAAACCGGAATTGACCCAGTAGGCAAAACCATCATCCGCCCTGGAATTGCGCAGATGGTTGAATGGTACCATATCTTTAATTTCCTGACGGTTTACCAACTCTGCTGAGGACAGCGCATCTGCTGCCTTGTCCCACTGTGCTGAAGAATCGCCGAGTTCCCGCAGTTTAGTTGAAAGCTCGATCACTGTTTTCCAAGGCTCCTGCAAGTTGTACTGCCTACGCACAACACGTGTCTTTACCAAAAGGCCTAGTTCTTTATCGTCCACTGTAACAATATCACCCAGTTTCCATGCTTCGTGCTCATAACCGGTTAGCGCAGATAAATCCATTGCAGACAGTACATAAGAAACGCGAGGCTTCGAATATTCTGCAAGCCGCATTTTTGCATATTCCAGCATCTGATACGGATTTGTAAACGACGAACAATCAAGCGTCGACACCCTCACTTCACTGGAAAAAGTGTAATCTTCCACGTATTCCTTACCTCCATTAATTGAAGCGAAGGTCAATCCGTCCTTTCCATAAGCATAGAGCCTTGTCACTAATTCGCGTGTATCGACTACCCGCTGAATACTTTTCAAATTCTTTCTATATGAAAAAAGCGCTCCGCTATCAGTACCACTAAAAGTCAAAAGGTGTACCTGGCGGTTGGCGCTGTCAAACACCAGATCGCCGCCATAAATATTCTGTACGGTGCGAAGGATGGATAAGGCATTTTTTTCTGTACACTGCCATGTTCTCTTCGTGCTAACAGTAACATTTCCTACTGTCCAGCCTGTACCCAAAAGTGCATATTGCATCGGAACATCTGCAGTATCTGCATTGAATTCCCTAGGTTCTTTTTCCGCACTGAAAGACAGATCGTAAAACACCGCTTCAGCATATACTTGCGTGATAACACGCCCATCTTCGCCTTTATTGTCCGTTAAGGTACGGATCCGGTAAATGTCATTTACGATTTGCACTTGTTTTTCATTTTCCAATGCGCTTCTTTTTGGATCATGGAATGGAAGTTTGAATTCCAGCGTATCCGCACCGTTCACTTCACCAGTGACAATGATATCAAAAGCATTTTCAAGAACAGCTTCCCATGCTCCGTTTTTATCCAAAACCACAGGACGGGCAAAGCCTAATTTCTCATAGGGAGCTTTCGGTATATCATGAAGCTGTATTTCCAGAAGTTTTGGCGTCTTCAACGGATCGCTACTGGTAAGGGTAACACGGAACCTTATATATTGCCGATTTGGCGATTGAAGTTCACCGCTGGTTCCCACAGCCTGCCATGCAGACCATTCTTCAAGATCATCGCTTGTACTGGTCTCTAATAAAGTCACTGACGTAACACCTGCAGTATATTCGCTTGTGACAGCTACACGACCGCTGCCTGATAAAGCACATGGAACCGCCCTTGTATAAAGTACGCCACTTGCAGGATACTCGCCATCTGTTGCTTTAAGGGTGACTGTGCCAGGCTCTGCCAAAGCATCTACATCCGAAGCCGCATCCCCACCGTTTGCATGTAAAGACGACTTAAAATATAACAGCAAATCATCAGCTGTAAGCTGTGAGTCCGTTTCCAGAAACCAGTCGTCGAAGCCTCCGGCATAGTAGTAGGTATTTGCATGCATCCCCATAATAATGTTTGCTATACACTCCCGATTCAGCTCTCCCGAAAAGGAACGCACAGGCGACACCCAGGTTACCCCGTCGCTGCGATCGCATATGATGTTCTGCACCTTTTTGTTGCTTACTTCAATGATGGAGGCGATAAAATACCAGCCGCCGTTTTTCAAGGTAATGGTAGCTGTTTCACTCTGGTCGTAGATTAGTGTGCCGGAGGAGTTATACAACATCAGCCTAAGTCTTCCTTGATAAAGTGAAACATAAAAAATTGGCTGACCTGGTCCTTGGCGGGTATTGAATATGGGTATATATGTCTGGCCGACCGAATAGGTGGTAGGATTAATCCAACCGCCTACAACAATCTTTTCGCCCAGATTGCTAAAGAAACTCCCATCATTTTCTGCTATAAGATGGGTCTTTTCAGAAGTCGGATTAACAATATTTTGCCTGAAGTATCTTCCGAATCTTCCAGCAATAAGGTTTGCCGATGTCCCTGACCAGCCGGAGATGGTAAAATGTCTGCCATGTCCCGATGAGTCTATAAGCTGAAGATTTTCGTCTGGTGTTTTTTCATTAAATCGCCATAAAGCAGACGTCCTTGATGTTACAGGAAACTCACCGGTAAAATCCTCTTGGCTCGTTAGAATTGATTTTATCGCCATGTTATCACCTCCATCTGCTTTTTGCCTGTATTTTTAACTCAGTAAAGGTCGCGTTTTCTGCGGCAATCTCAATATGATTAACACCTTTCCTGAGAATTGGAAAATTCAGATCCTGCAGGCTGGGAAGGCCATTTCTCAAGGTTCCGCCTGTTTCATCAATAACCTTAGCTGTTACCATGCCGGAGTCGACAATCAGAGTTTCACCTTCAGATAATGAGCCAACAATTAGCAATTCCTCGCCGTTTGTAATAAGCGAAATATAGCTTGATGAGGACGTTGATATCAAACCCTTCAAGAGATAAACCGGATTGGAATCCGCATTTCCTTTAACCCTCTCCAGCTCATGAAGACCTGTTTCAGAAAGAACAAATACCTCATCTTCCAACGCATAAGCATATGGGTCGGGACAAACAAACCGAAGTTCAAAGCTGCCCGCTGTCCGCAGTAATCGCTCACAGTCAACCGCTTCTGATAAGCGAGCCATGAAATATCGGTCGGGCAAATCATCTATAACAAGTTGTTTAAGCCCGTTTTCCGGATTTAACCATTCTGCAACATTATCAAGAACCGATACAAGCTCAGCAAAACTGCGCTGGGGAAGCACACTACAGCTAATTATTATGTTTCGTTCTGATATATCGCAGCCAAAATCTGCAATACCTGCTTTGCCCGGCACAGTTTCAAAGGAATTGCGCAGGGCAGGGGAGACCTGCCATTTGGTAAGTCTTGCTCGTATTTTCATACTTTGCGACGATATTCCATTGTAGATAAATCCCATATGCTTCCCTCCATTACGCTGTTATAAAACGTCCCTGCGCCCTTGAACCTGTCTGCATCAGGTTGTATAACTCCTGTGATATCCTACGTATGTCTTCTTCACCACGAACAATCATCTGCTGCACCACAACAAGCGGCCCAGAAGCTAAACCGCTAAATCCACCTCTTCCACTTACATTAATATCAGGAGATATATTAAAATCTGTCGGCACTGCATTTTGCATATCGTCTGCCACTCTGGCCATAGCCTTGTCAAATCCCTCACCAATACCCAGTGCCATATTGCCGCCAATGCCTTCAAAAACAGTGGACGGAGATCTGATTCCAAGAAAATTCTTTACTCCATCAACAATACCGGAAAAGAAACCGGAAACCTTATCCTTAATCCAGCTACCAAGGCTTTTAATACCTTCCCAGATGCCTTTTACAATGTTCTTACCAATCTCAACTACTGAAACAACCGCCTTGCCCAAACCTTCTATAATAGCCGCAACAATCTGAGGTAAAGACTTTACTAGTTCTGGAATGGCTTTCACAAGCCCGGCAGCAAGCTGTACGATAAGAGTAATTCCTAATTCTATGATCTTCGGCATATTGTTCGTCACAAAGTCAATGATTGTTGTAATTATCCTCGGCAGTGCTTCAATTAGTTCTGGCAATGCATTTAAAAGTCCCTGCGCCAGTCCCTGAATCAATGTAAAAGCAGCTTCAAGGATTTTGTCCATATTATCCAGCAGCCCTTGCACAATGGTGATCACTGCTTGAACCGCTGCTGGAATTAGCTCCGGTAATGCTTCTCCAAGCCCCATTACCAACGCTGTGATTAGCTGCACCGCTGCATCAATGAGTAAAGGCAGGTTATCAATGAGTGCTCCGACAATGGTCATGACCGCATCTACTGCTGCTGGAATCAGCTCCGGCAGCAGGCTCAAGAGAGTTTGAAGCACCTGAGAGAACAATTCAGTTACAGTTTGCAACAGCACGGGAAGCAGATCTTTGACTGCTGAGATAATCGCACCGGTTGCCTCCGGCAGAGCAGCCACTATATTTTCCAAAACCGGCACGATATTTTTAACTACAGCCTGAAAGGCATCCACAAGATTTTGTGTTAGGTTCGTCATATCAGCGTTCGCATTGCCAAGTCCTGCTATAAACGAACTTAGAGAGGCTTGTAAAAGACCAATGGAACCGCTGATGGTCTGGGTAGACTCTCTTGCGAAGTTGCCAGCATACTGTTCGGTTTTTTCAAAAAACATCTGCATGGCGATCTCGGCCTTTTCGGCATTGGTTGCGCTATTCCAGGCAAAATCCAGCCCTTTTGCAAGAGCATAAGCTTCGATGGTAGTGGCGTTCATGGCGACGCCCAGATTATCCATCATGGTGAAGTTACCCTTGGCTGCGCCAGCGATGGATTCCATGGCAGTCTGCATGTCAATGCCCATAACCGAAGCCATATCTGCCGCCCGTTGCATGGCCTTCTCAGTAAGCTCCAGACTTTTTTGCTGATCGACACCAGCACCCTGAAACAGTGCGCCCATTTTGTTGGCGGTGGCAAGGTACTCGGATTGGGACAAGCCCAGATTCTTGTAGGCTTCTTCTCCCGTTTTTTGGATACGTGCAGCATATTCTCCAAACACAGCTTCAGAACCGCCAAGGTTCTGCTCAAGCTCACCAAACTGCTCCACGACCTCTTTTCCCAGCTTGATGGCAGCCGCGCCCGCTGCGGCCGCTGCAGCACCCATAGCCGCGCCAACACCTTTAAGAACGCTGCCCAGTTTCTCAAATTTCGAGCTGGATTTTTCGGCATTGTCTCCACTTTCCTTCAATTCGTCCCCAAGTTCATCTGCACTTTCAGCAGACTGTTCGAGTTCGCGCTCCATTTTGTTCAGCTCTGCTTTGGCGTTGTTAAGCTGTATCTGCCAGGACTGCGTCCGCTTGTCGGTCTCCCCGAAAGAGGAGGCGGCGTTGGCAAGCGCTTTCTCCAAAGTAGCAATTTTTTCTTTCTGCAATTCGATTTCTTTATTCAGCACCTTGTTTCTTGCAGTAACAGCTTCAACTGATTTATCTTGCTTATCAAACTGAGATGCAACCAGGTTCATCTCGCTGCCCAGTACCTTAAAACTTTGGTTGATCTCACGAATGGCGTTCTTAAATTCCTTTTCGCCTTCAATCCCAATCTTCAAGCCAAAATTGTCTGCCACATAACCGCCTCCTTTCGAGTAAAAATTAAAAAATTATAAAAGGCTATTGTATTTCAATGCGGTTTGGCATATACTAATAGTAGGGAAAGTAGGGAATTTCCTGCTTTTCAAATCCTAAAAAGGAGGACTTAGCATGAACGTTCCCATAGTTGATAATGCAAAGGTAATGGCAAAAGGCCAGATCACGCTGCCAAAAGATATCCGCTCCAAACTTCGCCTTTCCACCGGAGACCGCGTCACCCTCATTTGCGAGGAAGACCGGGTTATCCTTATGAACTCCGCTGTCTACGCCATGAAAATGCTACAGAAAGAAATGGAGGGCGAAGCGGAAAAAGCCGGGATCCGCAATGATGACGATGTTATGGATCTGGTGAAGGACGTCCGCGCGGAGATTGAAGGTCTATGAGAGTGTTAATTGACACCAACATCCTGATCTCCGCTTCCTTGAGCTGCGAAGGAACGCCTTATCAGGCGTACATTAAAGCTGTAACACACCCCAACCATGGTATGGTTTGCGATCAAAACATCGATGAGCTTCGCCGGGTATACAACCGGAAATTCCCCCATAAGATCCAGGCGCTTGAACGCTTTTTGGCGATTGCGCTTACTGTTCTTGAAGTTGTTCCAACTCCCGCAGTTGACGTGTCGGATGAGGCGCTTGTCCGGGACGCATCCGACAGGCCAATACTCAGGGCGGCCATTGCGGCAAAAGCTGACGTGCTTGTAACCGGAGACAGGGATTTCCTTGAATCCGGCATAACAAACCCAAAGATCGTAACAGCGGCAGAGTTTTTGCAAATGGAATAAAAGCAGCTTTTTAAAGCAGGGATTACAGCCACCCTGCTTTTTTGCTGCTTATATTCCATAAGGTATCACATCATCAATGGTCAGCATACGCTTTGGTTTGGCCAGCCCTAAAAACTGCTTATGGCACTCCCATAAATCCAGCAGGTATCCAATAGGCATGAGCCACACTTCTTCCTCTGTACGGTTTAGCTGAACAGTGCCGTAATATAGAAGCCGAGTGAACAATTCCTCATCGCTCACTCGGCCGGTGTGTTTTTTAAGTCATCCTCACTTTCAACGTTTCTTTTGGTACCCTTGAACATTGCTTCCATGATAGCGTCTTTATATGTTGCCAGTTCCAAAGGAGATGTGAGAAGTTCCACTGTCTCTTCAGTCAGGAGTTCACGCTTATCCTGATTTTTAAGGTTGTGTATCAAAATGCTCTGGTTAGCCAGCAGTGTAATCAGCCATACCACTTCGTCAAGAGCCATCTCGAAGTTCTCGGTTTTCATCAGTTTCGTGCCGAGGTTTTCAAGACCGCCGTATCTTTTTGCAATCTCCTTTGTCGCTTTAGTGGTTAGAATAAGCTGATATTCTTCATCGCCGATTTTGATAATTGCGCTTCTGTCATTATCCTGCATTATTCGCTGCCTCCTCCCACAGCAAATACCGGCTCATAAACTTCCGTATACCAGCCGGTAATAGTTTCAGGCGATACACCGGGATCGTCTTCGCTGACCTCCGCCTTCCAAGGGTGCTTTCCCTGGCCATCTGGTTTGTTACGTCTCATGACTGTCCCTTCAATGGTGGGTGTCGAAAAGGTAATGCTATCACCTTTCGTTTGGAGATTTGTAGCCGGAATTCCGAATTTAACCCTGTAAAGCCAAAAATACCTGTACTTGCCGTTAGCTTTCTTGGCTCTAAAGCCGATTGCCACAGGCGCGCCTCCATCCTCACTGGCAGAAATCAGCACCTTATTGTCATCAAGGGTGGCTCCCGTCAAAACCTCTGCAGCGGCTACTCCGATGTCTGCAACACCAAGAGTCAGGGTGCCGCTTTGAAATTCCTTGACCACTTCTGCCGCCCCGTCATCGGCATAAAGCGTCGCCTCTGCCAGCTCCACAGAAAGCTCTGCCGTAATAGCCTTAGCCAGCGGAACAGGCGTGTCGTATGTCTCTTCTCCGTTTTCATTCTCAGTTATTTTGGCATAATATAACCTGTCCAGTCCGATTGTGGCCATGTTTTTCATTCCTCCTTTACTTCATACTCTTTTTCCACATCAATGGCATAGTGGTGATAGCCGGTATCGTCCTCATGGCCTATATACCGCCTGTCGGTAATGGTAAAGTCCGCTTGAAGCAATGTGTTCACTATTTCGTTTTTACGGGTAGTGTAGTTTCCCTTTATAAATAAAGACAACCTTACCTCCTGGGTTTCTACCTGAGGCTGGTTGTCTGCAAAAACTTCAAATGTATCTGTCATTGGAGTTATGACAAGGTACTCATCCGGCGGTACACCGCTAAATACTCCGGTTTCAATGGGAATACCCAAAGCATCCAATAACGAGTTTAATTCTGACAATATGCTCATATACGACCCAGCTCCTGTTCCAGTCTTGACTTCATTGCTTCAATACAGGACTTCCTTGTAGCTGATTTTGCCGGTTTCAAAAAGGGTCTTGGAGGCTGCCCGGACTTGCCATACTCAATAATATTAGCAATCTTCGCATTGCTTTCCCCATCCTTCCTTGGTTCAGTAAAGCCGATTTTTATGTTGTGGTTTCCTTTCCTGTCCTGTTTGGCAGGAGAGAGTCCTAAAGCATTTACCAATTCACCGGTTGCCCTGGACGGATATTTAGTGCCGCTCCCGATAACTGACTGAAGGTTGGACTTCACTTTTGAAAGCACTACTTCACCGCCTGCCTCAAGCACCCTCGGTATGATTTCATCTGTCCTTTCGCCAAGCTTGGAAAGCCGGAGCAAAAACTCCTCCGGCATCTTAACGTCAACTTTTGCCACTGGCCTTCGCCTCCTTCTCCGCAAGCACCTCAATGTACATCCCGCGCCCCTTTACGTCCTCTGCGCTGATGATGTTATATCTGCCATCGTTACAGACAAGCACAAGATCTGTGGTGATTTCAAGGTTCGGGATCTTGCGAAAACGAAACAGGGCAGACGCCTGTGAAAACGCTGCCCTGTTTGCCCATATTTCGCTGCCATGCCTGTCTTCCTTGTACGCCCTTACCGAAGCAAGAATAATATCTCCTTTTTCCGCAAAACCCTCGCTGTCCTTAACCGGCTTGGGGGAGATGATGTCAACAAATGTGTTCATTTTCCCGAAGCTCATCCCTCAAACCCTCCAGTCCTTGTCCAGCCGCAGCAGCATATTCACCGTATTCCACACCTGCTGCCCGGCCTGCACGTTGTCAGCAAAAAAGCCGCCTGTGCTGCCGTCCCGGCTTTCATAAAAGTGGGACGACAGCATGATGACAGCCTGTTCGGTGGTAGGCGGCATGGGGTTTTCGGCATAATACCCCTCCGGCTTTTTCTGGTAGCTTTCCGCGTAGGCTACCGCAGCTTTGATGTATTCCTGCAAAAGCGCGTCATCTTGGCTGTGCTGCAGTATGAGGTTGGCTTTAACCTTCTCTATAAGTTCCATGCCGCAGCCCTCCGTTTCTCATCAGGACGCTTTCTGCTGAAGGATTTTGACTGCCTCGGCCAGCACCAGCTTGCCGTCCACGCGCTGGGTTGCCATGAATCCAACTTGTCCGGTCGCAGCATACAACTCATTAAGCCGCTTAAAAACCCTGCCCTGACGGTCTGCCACCCAGTAATAAGAAAAATCGCCGAATACAATCGTTTTTGCTCCGGCGGCAATGGCTGGCATAAATGCAGAAGTTTTAACTGGACGATTGAGGATAGTATCCGGTGTTCCAGCAGTTACAGAAGGCTGCCAGAGATACTGACCGTTGTTGTCTTTGAGCTTCCTTATAGCTTTAATTGTCGAATCATTCATAATGAATACAGCGTTCCTGCGGTACGGAGACTTTAGGCTGTAGAACAAGTCCATGATCTCGTCAAGGGTAATGGCTGTTGCACTCGCCGCAGTTACTCCTATCTCGCCACCGCCGTTATCTGCCAAGATACCGGTTGGCTTGCCAGATCCGTCACCGATAAAAAATGCTTCCTCCTCTTTTGCTCCGATTCGGCGGGCGAATTCTTTGGCTATATACTGTTCAAGGTTGAATACACTGTCGTTTAACAATTCCTCTGACACCTTGATCATAGTAGCCAGCTTATATGCGCCGATGGATACCTGTGCAAAGGAGTCATCGCTTTCGGGAATCTGGCCTTCCTCATCCACCCAGGATGCAGTACCCTTGCTTGCCACCACAGGAATTTTCTTGTCACCGCTGGACGTGGTAATAACATTGGCAATCTGCCTAAAGATATTCTCCTCCTCCAGTGCTTCCACAAGAGTACGCTCAAAGTCGTCGGGAACAAGATATCCACCTTCGGTGTCCTCTCCGATCTGCAGCGCGTTGTGTACGTCATATTTGCGCCTGCCGCGCATCATGTTCCAGAAAGACTGCCTGTACTCATCGCTGGCACGTCCGGTTTTTTCATTGTTGCCAGATATGGAAGTGGGTTTGTCTGTAATAGGAATATTCAACGGTTTTGACAGTTCCAAATCTATGGCAGCCTGACGCTCAAGACGCTCTATTTCTTTGCCCAGCGCAATAACGTCGGCTTCCATTTTTTCATAAGTCGCGGTGTCCTCCGGTGAAAGCAGTCCGTCGTTCCCGCGTTTGCTGTCGAGGAAAGCTTTAGCAGCTTCCCATACTTTAGCGCGTTTTTCACGCAGTTCCAGTATTTTGCTCATAATCAAATCCTCCTTACGGTTTTATTTGGGGTCCCCGCTAAATCGCAGATTTAGTGGGGTAAAAGTAGAAAAAGCCGCTTTTCAAGCGACTCAATTGGCGTTCCTTTTGGTTTTTCTTTTGGTTTAAGCTTTTGCAGGATGGAATTTGTTACTGCCTGCCTACTGAAGATCATTCCTCCTGATACTTCAAATTCGGATGGGAATGATTCATCCTCCATAAACAAGATTCCATCGGCAAAGCCAAGTTCCACCGCTTTTCTTGCGTTAAACCAGCTTTCTGCATCCATTAGGTGCGATATTTTTGCCCTGGAAAGTCCGGTTTTCAGCTCATAAGCGTTGATGATAGATTCCTTTATTTCTTCCAGCATTGCGATAGCTTTCTCCATTTCTTCTGTATCACCGATGGCTATTGTCATAGGGTTGTGAATCATCATCATGCTGACTGGTGACATAAAGACGTCACCTCCGGCCATAGCTATGACCGAAGCGGCGCTGGCTGCAATACCGTCAATCTTTACCGTCACTTTGCCTTTGTAATCCATAAGCATGTTGTAAATTTGATTAGCTGCAAATATATCTCCGCCAGGGCTGTTGATCCAGATCGTTATATCACCCTCTCCGGACAACAGCTCTGATTTGAACTGTTTGGGAGTTACTTCGTCTCCCAGCCAGCTTTCTTCAGCTATTGGGCCGTCAATATATAATGTCCGGCTGCCATCATCGTTTTGTATCCAGTTCCAGAAGCGGCGAACCGGTTTTGGTTTTTGTGATTTGTTCAACTTTTGATCCCTCCGTTTCAGCATTGTTTTTGCCTGCAAATGCACCTGCATCGGCAAGCCTGGTCATGTTACCGTTAACAAGATACAGATCTCCGCCCAACTCCGCCGGAATCCGGTTCATGTCCTCAAGCTCACGGATATCGTTAGCAGACATCCAGCCGTTCTGGCGAGCTACAGCATAACCATTCATGCGGCTTGCATAATCACCGCGCAGAAGGCCATCTACATTGAATTTGACAAAGTATGCCCGCTTCTCTGATGGTAAAAGCAGCGCTTTTTGGAGAGCCTGTTCCCAACGCACCACCCACGGGTCAAGCGTGTATTTAACAAATTCCAGAGATTGCTGTTCGATGTTTGAAAAGCTTGACTTTTCAAGATCTCCAACCATATGGGGAGGTACTCGGAATATCCGAGCAATTTCATTTATCTGAAACTTTCTTGTCTCTAAAAACTGTGCCTGTTCGGGTGGAATGCCGATTGGTTGAAACTTCATTCCCTCTTCCAGAACTGCAATGCGATGAGCATTGGCACTTCCTTGATAAACAGCGTTCCAGCTTTCTCGTACCTTTGCCGGATCCTTTAATACGCCAGGATGTTCCAGAACGCCACCCGGATTTGCTCCGTTGGCAAAAAAGGATGCACCATACTCCTCACAGGCAATAGCCATGCCTATGGCGTTCTTAGCCATAGCAATAGGGGAGTATCCGATCAGTCCGTCAAAACCGAGTCCCGGGATGTGAAGAACCTCATCACTTCGTAGGTATATAAGGCCTGCTTTTGGATTAACCCTACTCTCATCGCTGTCGCGCCGATAAGTGTAAAACAATTCTCCGTTTGGAGCCCTGTCTACCGTCATTTTGTTTGGCAAAAGTGGATAAAGCGCCAGCACTCGTCCGGAACCGTCCCTAATAATTTGAGCGTAAGCATTTCCCCATAAAAGAAGATGACTCATCAGTGTTTCTCGGAACACGAATGAAGTCATCTCAGGGTTTGGTTCGTCATGGAGTAAATAATAGAGCGGGTGGGTCAACGCTTTTTCTTTGCCACCGTCTTCTTTATAGCGGTACACATGAAGCGGAAGCCCGGCGATGGCTTCTGCAAGTATCCTTACACAGGCATACACTGCAGTTGTCTGCATAGCAGTCCGCTCATTTACAGTCTTTCCGCTGGATGTGCCGCCGAAGAAAAAACTATATGCATTACCGAACAGGCTGTTTTTCGGCTTATCCCTTGCTTTGAACAAACGGGAAAATACACTCATATAATCAACAGCCCCCTTTCATCATAAATTGATCCGTTGCGTTCATCCCCGTCATGCCTTAACGCGCGGTCAAGCGCCATAATTAACGCTACCGCACCATCTATTCTCTCGGTGGATTTTTCTTTATCCGGCTTAATGTTTCCGGCGGGATCGGTTTTGACATAGATATTGTCCATCATCCACCGCAGTACTGGATTACCACCATGGGCGATGCGTTCTTCCAATGTCAGCTTCATCAACTCTTTTGTAGGCGGCGACATATCCTTGAAACCCTGACCGAATGGAACAACCGTAAACCCCAAAGCCTCGAGGTTTTGCGTCATCTGAATTGCGCCCCAGCGGTCAAAGGCTATTTCCTTAATGTTATATTTCATACCGAGTTCCTCAATAAAGGTTTCGATAAAACCGTAATGCACCACGTTACCCTCGGTGGTATATAAAAAGCCCTGCCTCTCCCAGACATCATACGGTACATGATCTCTCCGCACACGCTGGTCGATGTTCTCCTCCGGTATCCAGAAAAAAGGCAGGATCTGATATTTGTCCGATTCATCAAGCGGCAGAAACACGAGAACAAAGGCTGTGATGTCCGTTGTGCTGGATAAATCAAGTCCGCCATAACAGGTTCTCCCGCGCAAGCTTTCCGTATCGACGGGGAAGGCGCATTTATCCCATTTATCCATAGGCATCCAGCGCACCGATTGTTTCACCCACTGATTTAAGCGAAGCTGACGGAATAAATTTTCCTCTGCGGGGTTTTGCTTGGCATTTTCACAAGCCACCCTCAGTTTTTCGATGTCAACTGTAATGCCTAATGACGGATTAACCTTTCTCCATACCTTTTCGCTTGTCCAGTCGTCGGTATCGGCTGCGCTGTAGATAACAGGGTAGAAAGTCGGATCTATCTTACGTCCCTGCAGAATATCCTCTGCCTTTTGATGCACTTCCCAGCAGATGGAATTGCGGTCGGTGCCAGCAGTTGTAATCAGGAAAAACAACGGTTGCTTTCTTGCATCGCCAGATCCGTGAAGCATTACATCATAAAGATCCCGGTTTGGCTGGGCATGAAGTTCGTCAAATACCACACCATGTACGTTTAGCCCATGTTTCGTGTATGCCTCCGCTGAAAGCACCTGATAAAAACTGCCCAACGGTCTATATACAAGCCGCTTCTGCGACAGCATTGGTTTAATTCGAGACTTTAATGCCGGACACTGTTCCACCATATCTACCGCAACGTCGAAAACGATGGACGCCTGCTGACGGTCAGATGCACACCCGTAAACCTCGCCACCATGCTCGAAATCACCGCAGGTCAGGTATAAAGCGATTGCCGCTGCAAGCTCGCTCTTACCCTGCTTTTTGGGGATTTCTATATAGGCAGTGTTAAACTGCCGGTATCCGTTAGGTTTCAAGATTCCGAATATGTCCCGGACAATCTGCTCCTGCCAGTCAATGAGTTCAAAAGGCATCCCATACCATTCGCCCTTGGTATGCTTCAGGCAGTTTATAAAAGTAACAGCGGCATCCGCCGCTTCCTTGTCGTACCGAGAACCTTCGGCCATAAACTTTGTTGGTTTATACCGTTTTAACTTCCGCAGCTTTGCCGCCTCCTTTCCTAAAATTGAGCAAGAAAAAAGGAACCTCAGGGATGAAGTTCCTCTCGTTAGTGGATTTCTATGAAGCCTGTTACGTTATTAACGTTATCGTTTGCCTGTCAGGATAAACTCGGCATATTCTTTCTTATGTTCATTAAGAAATACCACCAATTCATAAAAGCCCTTTTTGTATGCCTCCTCCTGCACCCTTGACAAGTCAAACATATTGCAGGCACCGCTGTCCCGTATGGCAATAATCTGCCGGTAAATCTTATCAGTTATCAGATTTTCGTTTCCCATGTCCTACGCCTCAGACTTCTCTGCCGCTGAAACCGAATCGCGTACCGCTTTATTGAGAACAGAAATATCAAAACCCGCGTCTATATATCCCTGACGAATCACCTCGTAATAGTAACGGCTCGGTGCTCCCAGTGGTCTGCCTTCATTCATGATATACACCATTGCGGACAACCACTGCCCTTTGAAACGCACCTTAACCGTTTCTTTACGGTATAGATGCGGATAACCTTCATAGCGGTCCAGCGCTTCCTCATCATAAGGTGTAATTCTCCAAAGCAGTACCGGTACACTTTCACCTTTTTGCTTTTCTATTGTCGCTACTGCGCCGCCATTCCCGCCTCTGAATAACAGCCGGTAGCCTGTGAGTTTTGCACTCCCCAGCACTTTTGCCGTTGGGCAGCGGTATGCCATCTGCCTTAAATTCAGGTTGCTTCCGTATGCTAAATATATGGTTCCTTTTTCTTTGCTCATCGTATCATCCTCCTTGTGTTTACCAAGGCAGGGGCGGCTATCCGCCCCCAGCGCTTGTCTATCTATGCTGCCCGAAACCGCCATGCTGCGTTACCATCAAGGTGTTTGCAAAGATGCTCCCGGCAGTTTTTGAACTCATCACCAATAAGTCCTATGCGGTTGAGATATGTCCGCATGGCAAACTTCTCATTTTCAACCTGTGGTTTCTTGCTGGAAGCGCATTTTTGCGTTAACGCCTGATGGTTTAACGCAAGGGCAAGCACTATGTAGCTTCTAATTTTTCCCGCATGAAGTTCGCTGTTAAAGCCTCGAAGCTCAATTGTCCCATTGCCATTAAAAAAGCTGTGCAGGTTCAAAAAGTGGTACCTGCTATTATGGTAATGGGTGCTTCGGCTTTCGCTGTAACCTTCGTACCAGATGCTCTCAATCGCCGCCATGGTTTTGGGCTTACGCCGATTCATCTTCTCAACCAGTGCCTCATCCATCTTTTTACAAAACCGCATCCTGTCCGGCTCAATCTGCAATGCTTTATAGAAAAGGTCATTCTTGCTGGCGATAATGTTAATATAATTACGGATGCTTCGCGGTGTGTGGTCTGCACCGTCTATATGGATATGAATTCCACAGCTTGTGTTTGCAAAACCTCCAGCCTTGCGAAGCCTCCTTATCAATTCCTGCAGGGTTTCAATGTCCTCGCGGTATGTCAGTATCGGGCTTACCAACTCGACGCTATATTCCCGGCCAGCCGCCACAATCCTGCCGTTTTCCTTTTTCTGAGTCCGGATGCTCCCGTCGCTCATGAATTTCCATATCCGTCCATCCGGTGCAATAACCTTTTGGGTATCGTAATAATCTCCGCTGGATTCAACCCTCCCTCCAAGAAAAGCTGCTGCAGTTTTTGCCGCTTGTTTTCTTGTCATCCCCGTCAATTCTACCTCGATTCCAAATCTCGTTGTAAGCATTGCGCTTTCTCCTCGCTTTCTCTGTGTTTTTTGCCCTTTGGCAGTGTACATTAGGCCATTGAAAACACAGGATAGCAAGGCAATTCTGCGTGAGTTTCCACTGGATTTTGAACAATTTTACACATCTTGAATTGTGTACATTTACAGCTTTCTGATCACATCTATACCATAGGCTACACCCAAAGAAGAACCGCAGTCCCAGTTGATATGAACAGTTCCGATATCATCCACGAAAGATACTGTTCCTTGGTCTCCCGGTTTCAGCTTAGAATACGGATCATTCATGCAGATAAGCTCAACACGTGTTCCCGGCGGATACTGCTCTTTAATGCGAAGGACTGTTTCTTTTGAAGGGAAGCCTCTTGCACTCATAGTTCGTCCTCCTCTCCAGGATAATATGCGGCATACTTTGGGTAATCTCTACCATCCGGCATTACCAACACTCCATCAGACCGTCCCCGCTGCTTAACCAGCAGGCAACGCCACACTCCATCCTCATTAACGTGACAAAGCCCTTTATTTTCCTCAATGAAAATGCGATCAACACATAGGTCGGCAACGAAGTTATCATAATCAATCTTTGATAGCTCGATAGTTTTTACAACTACAAATCGTTTCCTCGTCTCATACCGATGCGGCACTTTTAAATCCTCTATTCTAAACGGATGCTTGACAAAGAAGGCGGTGCTATGAAAATCATTCATTTTCGTCCACCGCCTTTGCTCTGCCTTTCCGATACGCCCCGTTACCGGACAGCCTTGAAAGTAACACCTTGCGTTCAGTTTTGAAGTTATCACCTATAAACCCCAATCTAAGCAGGAAACAGCGAAAAGCATATTTTTCATTATCTGTTGGTTTTTCTTTTCGTAGTACTCGCTTCTGTAATTTTGCCTGTTCTGCCATCTGCTTTGCCAGCGTTATATAGGTCTGCACTTCATCAGCATTTAAAGTCGCGTTCCAGAAAGGGAAGGAAATCTCATCATTTTCAGCTAAGACTACAAGTTCCCCCTCAATCAACATCGCCTTCTTTATCAATGTCTCTTTGCTGGCCAGCATATTATTTAGGTTTTCAAGGCTAATCGCGCTAAAGCCCTCCAACGAAAGAGTAATTGTCATGGTCCCCTCTGCTGAAAAGCCCTCCACATTCAACGTGTCAATAACTGAACGGATGGTTTTTATTTCATTGAGACTGATTTTCGGTGAGTGAACCACACTGTCCCTGTCAATCGTCCAACTGCCAGCAGATTTTTCGTCTTTAATCTCATACAAAAATTCCGGTGCTCCGGCATAGCGCACCTGGCCTTCAAGGGCTTCAGCTATGACCGAGGCAATGGCTTTTCTCTCCTGACCGACAATCTTCTGTGAAAAGCGAAAGCTGTTATTGTTCATGCCATACACCTCCCCTCAAACAAGCTAAAGCATTTCTGATTCCCATAAAAAATCCCACCTTTCCTTTTTGGTGGGGTACATTAACGCTCTGTTTTGAGGGGAAAGCAAGGACATTTTTAATCAATCTGTGTTTCCGCGTAAGGTATTTTTTCACTACCTGTTACCAAGAATACTGAATCTGTGCCAAATTGTGAAACATAGCGCTTTACAATCACATCGCAGTATTTCGAGTCAAGCTCCATCATAAAACAAACCCGCCCGGTCTGCTGTGCCGCAATCATTGTCGTACCAGAACCACCGAACAGGTCAAGAGTTAAATCTCCAATATGGGAACTATTGAGCATTGCCTTTGCTACAAGCGATACCGGCTTCATGGTAGGGTGTTCCTCCGATACTTTAGGACGGGGTATCTCCCAAACATCTGACTGTTTACGGTCTTTAAGCGGGCAAAGGCGTGTTCCTTCAAGCCAACCATACCAGATCGGCTCGTACTGGGTATGATAGTCCTTTCTTGATAGTACCAAGCTGTCTTTTTTCCATATAATTGTGCTCGACCAGTGATACCCTGCCTCCCGCATGACGTTCATCAAACTGCCCCATTCCTGAGCACTCATTACCACATAGGTCATGCATCCGGCTTCAGAAACCTCTTTCATGCATTTAAAAGCGCGCAATAAAAAAGCGCCGAATTCTTCGGTGCTCATATTGTCATTTAGAATTTGTCTTGGCTTCCAGCTTGGATGCCTGGTATCTGAACCGTAATCAACATTCCAGGGTGGGTCGGTGAAAACAAATCTCGCCTTTTGTCCGTTCATCAGCTTTTGCACATCTGAAAGCATGGTGCTATCACCGCACATCAGACGGTGGCTGCCAAGTACCCATATGTCTCCCTTTTTGGTAACCGGAGTTTTAATCTCTGCAATTGCCTTTTCTGTATCGAAATTATCCTCTTTGACATTAGCGGTTGTTTTATCACGGAACAACTCATCAATTTCCGAAGCATCAAACCCGGTAAGAGAAACGTCAAAACCATCTTCATTTAAATCCATAAGCAGATCGGTCAAAAGCGGAATATCAAACTCGCCACTGATTTTATTCAGTGCAACATTGAGCGCCTTTTCCCGCTGTTCATCCAAATCAACTACAACACAGTCGATCTCCTTATACCCCAAAGCTGTAAGTACTTTATAACGCTGATGTCCGCCGACAATATTCCCGGTGCGTTTATTCCATATGACCGGCTCTACATATCCAAACTCTTCAATGGATCGGCGGAGTTTCTCGTATTCAGGATCGCCCGGTTTTAAGTCCTTCCGCGGGTTATATTTCGAAGGTTTTAATTTTTCTGCTGGTATTTTCAGTATATCCATAAATCTTAACCCTCCAGTTTGACGGCTTTTTCGCCGGTGAATTCCTCCCAGCGCTTAACAGCTAAATCACAGTAAACAGGGGATAACTCCATTGCGTAGCATTTACGCTCGGTCTGTTCAGCCGCAATTATAGTAGTTCCGCTACCAGAGAACGGCTCAAGCACAATACCGCCTTTGTCGCTGTGCATTTTGATGCACCGCCATGGAAGCTCCACAGGGAACATTGCAGGATGCTCCTTGTTTGCCCGTACAGTGGTCATCTCCCATATCCCAGCATAACCCCATTTCTTGCGTTCTTCCTTTGTAAGCCGTTTCACAAATTTATAACTGTGTCCCGCAAAGGCTGAAAGCCATACATATTCCTGATCGTTGTATTCCTCGGCCTCTCCTTTATTGCTGAAGGCTGAAATATACTCATACTGCTGCACCGGTTTGTTGGAAACAAGGTGATAGGGTCCGACACCGAAGTTTTGCCCCTGCTTCTTCCAGATGCGGATCCATATAGGACGGTAGCCGTTGTCCAAAAACATATTCACACTGTAAACACTGGTGGGTTCAATAAACTGAGAGCCGGTAGCATAGAGATCACCTAAGTTCCAGCAGACAATATCTGCATACTTGCACAGGTTTCTAATCACTGGGCGTACTGTCTCGAACCATGGTTCAATCCCAGCCTTTTCATATTCTTTGCCTACCCCATATGGAGGGGAAGTAACCGCCATTTGAGCATGCGCTCCGTCCATGAGCTTTGCGAAGTCAGCCTCGCTCGTGGAGTCGCCGCACATCAAACGATGATTCCCGAGAAGCCAGATATCGCCCCGCTTCGTTACCGGCTCGCGCTGCACAATTTCCTCATGTGCTTTATCTATGTCAAAGCTGTCCTGCACCGCTTCCTTGGCATACCATCGGTTGAGCAGTTCGTCTATTTCAGAAGCGTCAAATCCTGTAAGCGAAACATCAAAGGCACCTGCGTCCAGTTCAGCCATCAGTTCTGCCAGTTTATTCTCGTCCCACTCTCCCTGAATCTTGTTGAGGGCAAGATTGAGCGCTTTTTCCCTCTGCGGGTCAAGATCCACTACAACGCAGTCTATCTCAGTCTGTCCCAAGTCCAGCAAAACCTTTAAGCGTTGATGCCCGCCTACCACATTGCCGGTCTTTTGGTTCCAGATAACAGGCTCCACATAGCCAAATTCCTCTATCGACCGTTTTAGCTTTTCATATTCCTTATCGCCAGGTTTTAAATCCTTGCGCGGATTATATTTTGCAGGATTAAGTTTATCAACTGAGATTTTTTGTATGTTCATCTTGCATTCTCCTGTTCAATATTTTCTCAAGGCCCTTTTTAGCACCTACACAATCTCCGTTTAATACTTGTCCCCGCAGGGTTTTAAACTGTTGCCTCGTTAAATGGTCTTTGTATTTTCTCAGTTCTCTAAGAAAGCTTGACTTTGATTTTTTCATCAGCCACCCCTCCTGGCTGTCAGGAGTTTTTCCATCACATCGTCGTGGGGAGTGGCCCCCTTGTATTCGGTAGCACAGTTTTCCCGCACGACTTGATAAATTTGATACCACAGGTTATTGGCCTGTTTCATGAAGCTTTGACTCATAGCCACATAAGGTGACGGGATGGCATTGCCAGTCGTCGGATGCTTAGCAAGAAAGCCAAATTCAGTGATACATTCCTCGCACTGGATCCACCGCGCCACACTCTGGGCATATTGCTCTATAAGCTGCGCAGGGATAAGGTGAACACACCTGCGTTCCTTAAGCCACTGCCATGTTTTTTCGTATATTTCCACCGCCAGTGTTGTTTTTCCGTTCTTCTGCTTTGCAGCAAGATAATCCCTCGGCGGCGGCATGCTCTCTCCTTCCAGTTCCGCAGCATCCGTAAACTCCATTACCATGAGCTTTCGTCTGCCGGGGTTTCCTTCCAAAATCTTATCCGCCAGAGGCTTTTTCTTCTGTCCTGCACCAATACGTGCCCCGCCGCGGTTGGTACCGTCCTTTGCCATACACATCACCTCGATTCATGTAAAAATAAACAGGGGATATACCCCGTTTGAAACTGCGATTTTTCGCGCGTGACCCCCCGCCCGTTTCCGGGGTAAAAAACTGTAGAGATTTAGACCCCCCTACCCTATAAACTGCAGAAAATCTCAAAAGTTAAGCAGTTCTTTGAATTTCGTGAGATTTTTTGCATCTATTTTAAGCCGTTTTTCGGCATTGTTTTCAAACGAGGTATTTGCCCCTGTTAAAAAAGAAGTGAGTGTTTTTATTTACTTGTCAGTCAGACGAACAATTTGACAATTGACCGTCATTCTGTCCAATAAAGTCTGGCAAAGGTGCTTGTCTTCAACTGCATCTATCCATGCTGACAGTTCACGATTGGTTATAAAAATAATGCTTCTGGCTTCATTAAGAAAGGTAACTGCCCGGTAGAAAACCTGCAGTTCTGCCCTGGTTGGTTCCACATAAAAGACATCATCAATAATAATTAAGTCACATTCCTGCATATAAGAAAAGATCGCTTCTGCTTTTGGATTTGTGGCTTTCTTTTCTGCCACTGCGATAAAATTATCAAAAGGCGCATAATAGGTTTTATATCCATTGCTGATTGCAGTTTCTCCAAGTTGCGCTGCAAGACCGGTCTTACCCGTCCCGCATTTTCCCAGCAGGATTAAGTTTTGCTCTTTCTTAAGCCATGTCAGGTTGGATAACTGTTTAATCTGCCATTTTAAGCCCTTGTTTGAGTTCGATGCGTCAAATGCTTTGTTTGGAAGCTTACTTGCCTTCCTCAGCTTGGTGTGTTTTTGTCTGGCCCTAATCTCCAATTCTTTTTCTAACACCATCTTAAGATAGTCAAGGTTTGATAGTTTCTCATCGTTCAAATCAATGTATCCCCTTGCGATATTCCAAAGGTTGAGCTTTTGGGCCAATTCACGGATTTCTGTTATATCAGCCATTGATTTCCCTCCTTATTTCTTTACTCCTCGCCAAATGGTTAAAATACTGCTGATTCGGCAAAAACTTCTTAGCTATATGCTCTCCGTACTGATACATGAGATAAGCCAAAAGTTCATAGGCGCTGCAACGTTCATTATCAATGCAGTATTCTATTCCATCAAGCAATTGTCCAATTGTATAAAACTTTGTCATCCGGTATAATCGAATGCAATGTGTATTAAAATATTTCGGCTGTTGCTGCTCCATCCGGCGAATGAATTCCTGAGCTATTTCGTATTCTGCAAAATATTGTTTTATGATGGTTAAAGAAACCCTGTCTCTGCTGTAATTTTCTTCTGGTTTGAACAACTGCCCGGTATCTTCTGTGACTGGATATTTAGCCAATAAATCATTTGTTTCAGCATCATAGAACAAAAGCATTTCACCATCATCTTCAATGCGAATGCGTATATGAGCATCCATCATATCTGTATTAATCAGATAACGGTTGCCTTTATAATTTACCACTCCATCCTTATCAAAGGAGGCAACAGTGCTTGATACTTCGGAATAAGGTTTGACATGGAGCAGGTATTTTTGCTCTTCCATGAACATTTCACGCGGCACTTTTCTGGTCACAGTATGTATTCGCCCGTTGCCTTCCCTATCCAACCATGCAAGGGCAGCACTGTTAAGGCAATCAATTCCGGTGTATATCCTGCCCTCAAGAAAACTTTGCTTTATGTATCCAATCACCTCTTCAACCTTGCCTTTACTTTGAGGATCTCTTGGTCTACATAGCGAAACACTGTAACCTATACGCTTAACATATTCTTCAAAGGCGGGTACGAATATGATATTCCCCAGATTTTCGCTGACTACATAGACACGGTCAAGGTCATAAAGAATAGTCTGTGTTCTTCCTCCAAAATATTGGAATGCATAGTTATGAGCTTTAATGGCTGTTTTGGTTGTAAAGGGATCCGGTGAAAAATAAACAAATTTCATTCTGCTATAACTCAGAACCATGGAAAAGAAATATATTCGTACAATTCGCCCGTACATATCCTTAAGTTTGTATTGACCAAAATCCGCCTGCGCTTCATATCCCGGTGGAGAAATTTCACGGGGTGAGGTTTTACGTTTACTGGCATGCGGATAACCGTGCTGTTCCCTTAAGGCTTTCATATAGCGGTAGAATGTAGCTCGTTTAACTTGTAGATCAGGGAAGGCCTCCACCAATTTGAGATAGATGTTTGTATCCCTCATTTGTGGACAAATTTTCAAATGTTCCAGTATGTACTGACGATAGTTATCCATGTGGTACCTTTCCTTTTCAGCTTCCCTTACATAATCTTCTTCGCTCATATTCCAGTATTTGCTGACAGAAGAATAGGTTATCCCCAGTGCTTTTGCGGTTTTTGTCTGAGCAAGTCCAAGTGCTTTGTACTCCTGGATTTTTCGGTATTGTTCAATGCCGATCATTTTTAATTTCCTCCTTTGGTTGTTATTAAAGCCAGAATATTTTTATCAGTACAAGCATAGGCATCACCTCCTTGTCTGGGGTTTATAAACCAGACTTAATTATATATAAATAAAAAACACCCGTTTGGGTGTTAATGACTATAGATTTTATTGGATTTTTATGTTCACGTCATTTCAGGGTCAAACATTTAAACATTACACAAATTACAATTAATAGTGTTATAATCGCATACCTTGTAATGGCAATAATTGAATAAAAATAAAACTGAATAAACAAAAACATAATGATATTTCTTTTCATTAACTCTTTCTATAATACATTACCAATTTACTTTCTTCAATCTTTCCTTGCAGTTGCAATCAGCATCATAAATTTGGTGTACCTTTTATATGTGAATCTCCTAATACAACTCCTTCTATACTAGGGAGAGAAGATAATTTCTCCACTGCTAATTAATCCACTGTTAACACAATTTTGCCACCAAAGTTACTTAAGGTAAATAAGTCTGAGTCATGTAGCCATTCGAGTGAAACAGTGTATTCAAACGGAAAAGCCTGGGGTACCGAAGACAGCTCTGCAATTTCATAGTAGGCTCTTTCCCTTAAGTGAAGGATGGCCAACAGCAACACCTGTATGGTTTTTACATCGGTAACCGGGTACTTTTTTATTCGATATACCCCAACCTTCTCATTTTCGATGGCCCCAATCAGCTTTAAGGTTTGCAATATCTTATCGCTGGAATGAAACAGTGTAGTCCGTTCTCCCCACATTTCAAACAGCTTTTCTTTAAGCCAGGATGTCGTAAATGTATCCTGGATGTTAGTGAGCTTGCCTATTAAAGCACAGACATCACAGAATACAGGGTAAGCAACCAGCATCATGCTCCAATGCAATGCCAGTTTGTTCGACTTCTCATCCTTATAAGCTTCTAAAGCTTGCTGTTTTAAAGTTGAAAGCTCCTCAGGAGTCCTCACCCATATATTCATGAGGATTTCCCTCGTCTTTCTGAGGTTAGTCGGGCTCTTTATTTCAAAGAGCAAGTATTCGTTTAACTCATCTTTAATTTGAGTTTCGTCCTTACCCTCTAGTACGAGTTCTACAGTTTTATTGAGCCATTCCAATTTAATGGAACGGGACAGTCCAACAATCTTTGCCATCTAAATTACCGCCTTTACTTTAATGAATGGGACAATTACCTCGTCAATGGAGATGCCCCCGTGTGTCATTACTTCTTCATTCTTATTATCAAAAGAAACGCCTGACTCGCAGACGTAGTATTTATAGTCTTTATCCAAGTAATATCCCGGATAAGTCACAACTTTATCTCCAAAGGAGTCTTTATCTTCTGCAAAATCTTTCAGTACAAACATCCTCTTGGATTTAGTTTCAACCTCAACGCCAACATCACGAATAGCTCCTGCTCCGATGCATGGGGTATTACCGTGGTCGGATGTTATATAAATATTAAAACCCTGTGCATACAAATCTTTAATCAACGTTTGTAACTTACCACTTTTTGCCCATAAGGAAACATCATTATACATCCCTACACGACCTTGCTTTTGACCGTGAACTAAATCATCTATATCATTGATGATAATAGCCATAAACTTGGTAAAATGGCTGATGGGCGGATTGTAGCCCTTGGCATATAAGCTTTGCTGTTTGGTATACCCCTTGTTCTTGGCAGCCTCCAAAAAACCTTTTTCTTCCTGGCTTAAAGAGAAAGGGTCTTCCAACTCACGGGGATACTTCCCACTGAGCAGGCCTTGCCTTGAAATAGCTGTCGTCGTTGGTATTAGAGCATAAGTACATTGATACTCATAGTCAATGCCTTCCCAATATCGCGAGATAACTTCAAAATCAAACAAAGACATCCCATCCACGACAATAAGAGCAGTCTTCCCATGTGCTATGAAATCAATCACTTTCGGCAAAATCGCAGGAGCATGTTTGTTGGTCTCACCGGAAAGCTTTTGATAGCCATCAAATATAAACTTTTCAAATTCCGCGTCAACAAAACTCGTATCGATTATGATATTTGCTTTTGCAGCGTAATAATCAATCAAGGCCTTTTTACGGGCAATCTCAATCCAGCCATTTGCAGTAATACCAGATTTATCGCCGGAAGGCAAGAGGTTTTTTATCAATATCTCACAATAGTTTTTTATATTTCCCTTTGAAAAGACCGTATCTGAAATAAATTTTTCAGTCTTTTCCCTGGTGTCACAGGACGAATAAAGCTCCTCATAGGCAAAGCTAATCAAGTCAATGTCTTTAATATACCGGCGCACCGTATCTTCATGAAGTTTCGGAAATATGCTTCTGAGAGAAATTTCAACCTCAAAAAACTGTTTCCTTATATCGTATGGCACATATATGTCAGAATAAACAATAACCGCATATTTATTATCAGAATTCCTTATTTCTTGCTCATACCTTAGCCGGAATGTTTCAATATCCTCATACTGGATGACCTCAAAATTCTGAGAAATAAGCAGCCTGGTATAATCAAAAGCAGCACAAAATCCGCTGGTATCAAATATCAGCAACCGCTTTTCATATTGAATTGAAAAAAGCTCTGCTATCCGTTTCTCTATCATAATTTCACTCCATATGTACTATCAATACTGGCTTAAAGTCAGGACAGAATTTCTTGCCCGCCTGGTAATTTGCTTCTATCTCTGCCTTTTCCCGGCTTAAAGCCATAAGTTTGTGCTTCCTGATATTTTCGATCCCTATCCGCTGCGCAGCCTCGATGCGCAGGTTCAAAGCATACAAATACTTTCTGTATGTTTCTTCATTTCTTTTTTCCAGTTCTGCTTTCAGCGTTAAGAAAGTGTCGTAGGCAAATTCCTGTGACGCTGTACGGAGCTTATTCTGAGTTTCTATATCGATCTTTTCCCCTTCGCAAACAGTAATAACCCTGTCTTTGTCAAGAATAGCCTCCCATATTTTCTTACCCGCCATAGGACGCAGGATAAAATCCTGGTTAATGAAAATTGGGATAATCTTCTGCCCCTGGCTGTCAGGAGTAAGTGATATCCGCCACAGCATAAAGTAGCCCTTTTCATTCGGAAAATCTTTTATTGAAACATTTAAAAGCTGACCTCCCAAGTCTTGCTCGATTTCCTTGTTCAGGTGGCCAACAATCACAGGGTCATTGATGCTGAAATTCTCGATAGGCAAGTAGGGATTGCCCTTATAGTTTTCATAGTATGTGACCATCTGCCGCAATGCAGCTTCAAAGTCAAAAGCAGATCCTGTCCCAATCATTGAGGTAAGGTCTTTTTCTTCCTTTATGAGGTCTTTTATACGCATGGTATTTTGAACCTGCTTTTTCAAATCCTCCTCAACCGGACGAATGTTTAACTCAATATTTTTAGGATTGCGGATTGATTTCATATAAGCATCCGTAAAGTTAAGCTCAGCGGTTTCACTGTCAAGCACATCAGAATACTTGTCGATGCCAATCTCTTTAAGTATAACGGAAAGCTTTTCTTCCAACACAGCTTTTACACGGTTTTCAACAGTATCAGCCAGAATAAAATTATAAACTATCACATCTCTTTGCTGCCCGATACGGTCAACACGCCCGATACGCTGCTCTATCTTCATCGGATTCCAGGGCAGGTCATAGTTAATAATGCAGTTGGAAAACTGCAGGTTTAGGCCCTCACCACCGGCATCGGTCGAAATAAGGATGTCCGTTTCCGTTTTAAACTCCTGCAGCACGGCATTCCGTTCCTCAATACTCATGCTGCCGTTGAGAATGGATGTTGAATACCTCCTGTCTTTCAACAGCTTTACAAGGTAGCTTTGTGTCGCCACAAATTCCGTAAAAATGATAACCTTTCTTTGCCGGTCCTCAGCAAATAAGTCATCGATAATTTCAAGCAACGGCTCAACTTTGACATCAAGATATTGGAACTCTGCCTGCTTGGCAACTGCAATGATATCGTTAAGCTGGGCAATTTCTTCTTTGATGTCCAGAGAAATGGCAGCAATGGCATCCTCCATGTTTTCTTCCAATTCCATCTCTGCAAATTCTTCTTCGGACATGGATTGATACTTGAATGCTTGCTCTTCCAGGACTTTAACACGCCGTTCCATACTTTCCCGGACGGCGCTTGTGCTGCTGGTGACCAGACGCTGCATCATAATGAGCAGGAATACGAACCACATGTTTTTGCCGCGGTTGCGCATTGCCTTGTTATAATTTTTGGAAACGTAATCCGACACCATTTCATACAGCCTGCGCTGCATGGAATGCCGTTCGTCCCAGTGCAATTCAATAGCCCTGGTAGTTCGATTCTTAAAAAGCTTATTGCCGTTATTGTCTATGGCTTCACGCTTTTCAGTCCTTATAACATAAGGAGCTACCTGCTCTTTAACAATGGCATTGATATTGGGGAAGGCCTTTTCATCAACCAGGCGTATAAGCCGCAAAAACGGCTCCGTTTTGCCATTATGGGGTGTAGCAGTCAGCAACAGCAGGTAAGGGCTGGCTGCAGCCAGGAGGTTGCCAAGCTTGTATCTGGCTACTTCCCCTGAACTCCCGGCAACCCTATGGGCCTCGTCAATCACGACCAAATCCCAGCCGCTGTTGATGATGGAATAAATCCGTTCCTCATTGTATTGGGCGATCTTTTCTTCCGTCCAGCCAACCCGTCTTTCCAAGGGCTTGATAGAATCCATGGGTGAGATAACCTGATCAAACTGCCCATAAACGTCCTCATTTCCAGTTATCTTACGAATGGTGTCATAATCCTCCGGCAGGATAACATGGAACTTCTCGTTAAACTTGTCCTGCATTTCCAAACTCCATTGAGTTACCAGACCGGTAGGACAGACAATTAGTATCCGCTTGATAAGCCCCCTGGTCTTCAGCTCTTTGATAATAAGTCCTGCTTCAATAGTTTTTCCGAGACCCACTTCATCCGCCAATATGTATCTCACATTATTGTTTGATAAAGCCCTGTTAAGAACATGCAGCTGATGCGGCAAAGGAATGATGCCGCTCGATAGCTTTGACAGGATGCCTTCGGAGGTTTCGTTCTTGATTTTTGAAAGCATGGCAACATACCGAAGATAGCTCTCATTAAAATTTTCTTCGGGTACTTCGGCGCAAATGTCATCAGCGGATAACTTATAAACTGTCCCGGTAGAATTATTAAACACCTTGTAAGACACAAAGCCCCATACTTCGCTGACATCCAATATCTGCACACGCTCATTTTTGGTTTTATCAAAAACGTAATCTCCTATAAAAGGCACGGTTCATTTTCCTCCTGAGTTATTATTATTCTTCTTCTGATCCTCTGCAAATTCAAGCTTTGTAGGGATGGATGTAGTTTGAACTAATTTCATAGGATTAACAATATTCTGAGGAATAGTATTCTGATTGGATTTGCTATCTTCAGGAATAATATCTTGTTTATGGTTACTTTCCATGCTTTTTCCCTCCTAATATTGGCCGTTTATACCCATCATCACGCTGTTCCTTCGTTGGGATTTGCGTAGTTTGAACTTGCTTCATGGGGTTTGAAGTATCCTTACCGGAATTATTATTTGAAGCACTTCTTGATAAACTCATTTTTTCACCTCAAATCATTTTACAAATAGCTACAATATACCAAAATGCTATTCCTGCAATTGAAGCAAAAAAGCTTGCCATTGACAGACGTATCAGAGTAACCCGCTCATCATTCCCATCTGCTTTGCTTTTCTGAACTCTTCCAACTAAATCAACCCACTGTTTAAGTTGCTGAGATTCCAGCAAAGTTTGCTCCCAATGCTCTGAAACATATTTCTCAATTTCAGCTATATCCATAAATGCATTATATTTTCGCCTTCTTTGTGCCAAAGATGCAAAAACAAGACTGAGAAGAAGAAAGAAAACGATTGATGAAAATGCAATAAAGAAAAAATTAAGTGACAAACTGCCTCTGTGTTCAATCAAAATAGGAGCAGCCATGAATAATGCCGCTGTCATAAAAGAAAAAGCTGTCTGCATTTGGCTTGATTGTTGGATAAGGGAGTCCTCACGTCGAAGCTCGCTTTCGTATTTCATTTTGCTAATCTCTTTAACATGACGATATAGTGTAACAGCTTGCTGCTCTAGTTCTTCTTTGCTCATAACTTTTTCAACTTCTTTAGCCTTCTGCACCTCAGACATACAGTCACCTAAATCCTCCCCAAACTTAAATCATAGTACATAAGCAGCTTATCATCCTCTTGGATAACACTTTCCGGCAAGCGCTCTGCTGTTTCGACAATCAGCTTATAATTCTTATCGACCCAGAGCTTAGCAAAGCCCGCCCTGATTGCTTCGGTACGGAATAGTTTAAGCTTGCCTTTTGTGGCTAAATAGCCCTCGAATTCTTTAAGCAATTTCTTTTCGCGGAGCTTGGCCACATCGGCAGCTTTTGTAATGTCTGGAATATACCATCTGCCCCTATCGTCCTGCAGGAAATTTTCTTCAAGTAATACTGCCAACTCAGGTCTTGCTTCAAACTTGTCCCATGCTTTTATTTCCTGCATGAATTTTGGCTGCAGTTCGGCATATGTCTGCGGTGTTTCAAGCTGCTGGTAAAGCCAGGCAATAGCAGACTTTTCGTTGGTGACAAAAAGCTCAAACTGAACCGGCTCCACATCGTTTATGATACGGGCGGTGTCATATTCGTTGACCTGATCGGCAAGGAAGTACATTCCGTCACGCTTCAGGAACCTTTCGTCCAAACCTTTATAAAAGTCTGTTGCGTCTAATGGAACAGCTATTCCGTTCATAATATGATACGCCACCATGCGGTCATAGAGCAGAAATGCCTGGCGTTCTGCTATTAGTTCAATCTTTCCGTTCTTGACAACAACAACAGGAAGCTTTTCAAGGTGCTGTCGCACAAAACTCCATGCTGTTTCTTCACTTCCAGCATGAGATACGAACTCACGCTTAAACCTATCTTTGGGTTTATATGCTGAAATTACAAGGTCTTGCTTAATTGTAACTTGTGAAGTTACTTGCTTAAAGCTACTGTGTTTTTTATCTAAAGTTCTTACATCAGCAATAATAAATCCCGCTCTTTGTATACTTTCTTGGATGGAATTCCATACAGCATTTTTTGAATTGTGAAACACAACTGTTATCCATCTATTAGGTTTTAACACTCTAAAATATTCTTTGAAACATTGTGTCATTAAATCTTGGTATTCCATTAAACCCTTAGATTGAATTTTGTTCACAATAGCTTCTTGTTTATTGTTAGTTTTGACATTTAACCATGATTCCCATATAAAATTCAGTTCGGAATACATTAAATTTTCACCAAAAGGTGGATCAGTAAAAATATAATCAACACTATTATTCAAAATTTGTGACATATCCGTTGCAGATTGGGTAGATATAAGAACATTTGAAGACTTAAACTGGCGTCGTTCCTGCAATCTAACTGCTTCTTCAATAAAACTCAGCATATTTAATTCTTTAATTAATGAAGGAATATATAGCGTACCAGACATCGGACCACCGCCAGCTCCCCAGCAACCATTCATATAGGTAAGTCTATATTGTTTTGTCAAATGACTTGCAACTTTGGTTAGAGCAAACCCAATTTCATCCAACATGTCAATTTGGTGATAAAAATAAGCTAAAGTTATCAAATTTCTTTTAGTATAAAATAAGTGAATCTTACTTAATCCATGAGACTTTTTTGGCTGTTCTGTATTATAACCTGCAGGCAATTCGTCTGTAGGAATCCAATAATCAACAGACATATTATTTATCTTATTGATCAGGTCAAAATCATATTGATCAGGTTCTTTTTCATATCTTTTTCCTGCATAAGTATAATTTATTCTTACTGGTACTTGCTTAGATAAGTTATAAGTACATTGAGTTATTGTGTCAAAATATAATTCCTGAGCACGTTCACAATCATTTTTTCTTACTTTCATTCCACAAAAATGACATTTAAACTTATCTTTTACCTTTCCTTTCTCAATATCTACAGCAGTATTCCAAAAAACAAGTTCTTCTCCACAATTTGGACAGATGAACACATCTGACCATATTACGTAATTTATTTCGCCTTTAGATTGTTCAGAGGTTAGCTCATTAATATTGTTATCTTCATATGAATGAATAGTTTGATACATCCATGCACACTCTTTACGGCATCGATCAAGTATCGTTTCCGCCCTTTTCCAATATTCAGAGATATTTTTTATAGGCAAATTATATTGCATAGAAATATATGTTGCAGCTGGAGATAAATCACTTATTATAGCAGCACGAGCTCCCCAAGTGATATGTTTTTTCTCTGATTCAACTGCTAATTGAAATTCTGCATCAGGGCATCCACACATTTGCGCTGCAATTCCTACCATACCTGTTCCACAAAATCCATCAAGTACAATATCTCCAGGATTAGTATAGTGCAGGATATATCTCATTATTGCTTTATGAGGAACCTTTGTATGATATGGGTGTAGTTTATATATCGCATCATACTTACCTTCACTCACATCCGCAGCAAAAGGTTCCCTATGATAATCGTCAGTCGCTTCGTCATAAGGTTTGCCATGTTCTTTTATAAAATCCTCAATAAACGGGTTAGGGCATGCTGTATAGTAAGGAGGATTGGATAAAGCAATAATATCCTCGTCCTTGCCTATAGGAAAGCCCTCAATATGCCTTACTTTGTCAATATCTTCTTTAGTCAGTTTCATACCGGTCTCTCCTTATCTTTTTACAATAATACGCAGTTTATCTTTATCCTTGCCCTTGGTATAGCTATCCAACAGATCTTTTAGTTTGTGCTGGAATGTATCAATATCGCACGGCCCGAGCGCACCGAGCTTGTCAATGAGTTCGTCGGCCGCAATGGCGACAGGCTCAAAACCCTTCAATAAATCCTCAATCGCATTGATAAAGAAATGGTCAATTTTTTCAGGCAATACTTTGGTTTTAATAAATGCATCAATAGCAGCCCGCTGTTCCGGACTTAGATACTGTTTCTGTTCTTCAAGGGTTGGGTCCGTAACCGTATTAAACAGGGTATTTGTCCATTCGGCAAGCAGACTGTCAATCCGGTCTTCAATCTCGTCAAGCCTGCCTTTTACCGGAATATCGGCTTCACCCATGAGAAAATTGCATTTCGTGCAGAAATGGTTCGTTTTCAGCATATCAGGAGTCAGCTCATAGCAGACTTTTAACCCGGCCAGATCCTTTTCAATGCTGTCCAGTTTGGATGTCGAAAAAACATTGCTTATTGCTTTCAAGCGCTTCAGATTAGCCAGTTTTGCCGAGCCGACCAGTTCGCCCTTGCGCTGGCCGTCGGAAACCCCAAGACGTTTTTTCTGATGCTCTGCAAAGTAAATGTCAATATACTGGTTCTTGACTTTAGCAAGCAGATTGTTTACATCCGCTGCGGAAGCCTCGCCGCTCATATCCTGCGGTATGTCGTCCCGAATCTTGCGGAAGCTTTCCTTGGCGGCCTCAATCTCTGCTCTTAAGGCAGCACCAAGCTCCATACGTTCCAAATTCATCATGTAATTGACATTGGCAAGGCAGTCGTTCCTGAACTTTTCGTATTCCAGAACAATTTTTGAGGCCGTGATATCTTTGCCAAGCTGCTCAATCTGTTCCATGGTATAATTAAAGTTATTGAGCTTGGCCACGGTGTTGAACCTGCTCTGGAAGTTGCCAAATATATCCAGCACTCTCTTGGCGGAAGCCTTGTAATCCGAAGCAAGATGATCGGCAATCAGCGGTTCGCCCCAAAGTTCAAATTCCCCGTTTAGCTTGCTGTTGGCCCTAACCGCAATATTAGCCATCTCCTGGGCTTTGGCCAGCAACCGTTCAAGCCCGTCCTCCCGCTGGGCAGGATTGTTGATAAGACCCACAGGGAGCTCCAGCAGCTCATACAGCTTGACCAGCTCTGCCAGCTGCATGTCCTTCGGCTTGGAAATGTACTTAAACTCATAGATATCAAGGGCTGATATCTTGGGCAACGTTTCCAAATCGGAAGCAGTCAGGGTAGTGCCGTTCCTTAAAGCAATGACGGCATGGCCTGTATGAACCAATGCAAGCAAGACAATCGGCAAAAGAGCATAACTGACTCCGAACCGCTTGTCTATATAATATTCATCTTTGTTTTGAACTTCAGTGTAAATATCACTGAAATTGATAACTGCCTTGGCAGGAATCTTTTCCAGCTCTTTGATAAAATGTTGTGCATACTTGGAGTTTTGCACGGTAATCTTTTCTCCGTCAAGTAAATCAAAACTTTCCAGCAAGGCGTTTGCCTGTTGGTTCTTTCGACCAGCAAACCTGTCAATGCCCGCCCGGATAATATCTGCCCGGTTGCGGTGCGTAATCTGAATTTTGAATTTCGGCATCTCAGGATACTTTTTCGTAAAGTATTCATCCAAACAGATGGAAGCAACCAGATCAATGGTTTCTTTGAATGGGTTTGTGCTCTTATATTGTCCCTTCATTACTTCCAGCAGTTGCTTCTTTTCGCCCTTATAGATTACTTCAAAGCAAGTATTCTTATTTTCGCTAAGGTATTTCGTCAGCTTTTTCTTGAAAACTTCAGCCTTGTTTTGATAGGCAGGCTTATTTTTTTCTTCGGCCAAATCTTTCAGTATTTGAGCGGCACCATATAACTTTAGCGTGTTCTTGAAGTCTTCGTTGGGCTTAAACAGGAAAAAGACCTCATCGTCCTTCTTGTCATCCGTATAGCTCTCATTGCCATAGGGAGGAATAAAGTATATGTAATAGTCCTCCGGCGGCTGAGCAGTCGGACGCGATTCAGGTGTGCCAAAGAATAGGTAGCCTGAACGGAAAATACCGTGAGACACCCAGTTCAACCGATGTTCATATATTTTAAAATTATCAACGTATTCTTTCTGATCCCACTCTAAGCAATAATAAACTACATCATAAAAATAGCTATTAAGACTGTCATCATCCATGATAGCCGCTCTTTGCGTGATTTTTTCGTCGTAGTCGATGTCTTTTTTCAAGTCCAAATAGTATTGTCCGTTATCTGCATTATGTTCAATAAACTGCCCGCTGACAGTAGTCATTATATCCTTCAGGACCGTTTGAATGATAGATTGCAAAGTATCCGAACTTTGGTCTGGCATACCTTTTAAATACAGGCAAAGATCATCCCTGAGGTTTTCTGCGGTAAGCCCTGCACGGATACTGATGTCACCGGTGGTTAATCTATGTACGCTTAAAGCATATATTATCTGCAAGGCCAAAGGCTTATAAAGGCGTTTTGGAAATGAACGGTTGACGATATCCTCAAGCATGCCGCTCTTTTCAACGACTTCTTTAATATTGGCGTCTGTTCTATATGAAAAATTTTCCTTTATAAAAGACCAGTAGCTGTCAAATGATACAATGCCGGGAGATTCATCAGTGATTTCATCGTCAAGTATCCGCCTGATGATCTCCGAAATGTTTTTAAGTATATGACGGTTCTCAATAATGTAAATCTTGTTAAAAACTTCAATGTATGAAGGATGAATAGGGAACAGGTCAACGTATTCCTCCATGCGCTCCGACATATTGGTATACAGACTGCAGAACTTTTGCAAGTGCTCACGGATCAGCGCCTTCTGTTCAGGAGTCTTCTTCAGTATTCTTTCAGATACAACATAGGCCGTATCTTCCTTACGAATGATGACTTGCTCAAACCTATCCTTTACACGGTTTAAAGTATTGGATACAAATGAAAAGCTGGGGTTATCAAAAAGTTTTTCCTGTACTCCGAAAATAGCTCTTAAACGGGAAGTTTTAATAATTTCTCCCAGCTCGCGCATGAAGCCTAGGTCGAGCTTAATCTCCTGGCTTTTACGGCCGCCAAGATAGTCGAGGAACTCATCCACCACAATCAGGTATCCTTTGTCGGGATATTTGGATGAAAACAAATCCATCATGGTCAGGAGCACATCTTTATTTGAGATAATATCCTTTTCATCAGGGAAGTCAAAGATGAGCCCACGTTCAGCAAAATCCTGCTTTACTTTTGTCAGGATGATGTTCCTGAGAGACATTTTTGATGCGCCTATTTCAATACGCAGGACTTCAAACTTCCCCGCAATGATCCTGGCAGCCTCGGCAAACTTTTTGTTTTGTACATAGTCAAGGTTTTCGGCATCGTATGCTATTGAAGAAATGACCGACATAAGGTGCGATTTACCTGTACCGTAGTTACCTACCAGCAAAACACCTTTATTGTCTACCACATCATCTAACCGAAGCTGTGAAAGCATATTATTGGTTAGCTTGTCCGCCATATCATCGGACATGACATAGCTTTTAACCAGATTTATTGCTTCTTTCTTGTCATTAGCCGCCGTAAGCTGGATAATGCTTTCGATTGGATTGAAGTTTATCAAATCTGCGTATTTCATCAAAATAACCCCCCTCAGATTACACAAGTTATATCATAGTCATGAATGTTATATGAATGAAAATCCCTATAAGCCGGTGTTGCATATACCAAGTGGTTATCGTCCAACGTGCCGCACCACTTTATAACAATTTTTGCTCTGCGTGACAGCTCATAAAAAAATCTGATAACATCAATGCTGTACCTCGGGTCAAACAGCATTTCGTAGTCTGTCAGAAAAATCGGGCCTTGTATGGACGATACAATTCTTATCGCTTCATCGCTAACAAACTGCGGCCTGATAGCTGCATCTTTTTTTACAAGGGCTTCAGCCAATAATCCATTAAGTCTGAGCTCTTGATAACCAGCTTCGGCAATAATCTTTTTCAATCTTGGCGCAGAAGAGCAAAGTATAATCGGTGTATTTGTTTTCTCAAGCATTTTTTTACTGAATTGAGAACTCTTTATTAACGTACCCAAGCAAACCCCACTCTCTTTCTATTCTAGTCACGCTATCTTACCTGCAGTCGCGCTGTTCATCCGGCCCATCAACAATTTCCATGATATCTCCGATATCACAGTTAAGCGCCTTGCAAATCTTGACCAGTACTCCGGTAGTCACATTCTCATTTTTGCTGAGCTTAACTATAGACGATGAACTTATGCCTGCTGCTTTACAAAGGTCTTTTTTCTTCATGTCTTTATCGATCAACAGTTTCCACAGCTTTTTGTAGCTTACCGGCACGTATTTCACCTCCATCGTCCTATATTTATAGCATACACTTACTATTATGCAATTTCAATATTTTTTATTGTGATCGCAATATTATTTGCAGGATATACCTATCTATTGATAAATTGCGGTATTGATTTTCCATGTAGAGCGATAATCCCATTTCGTAAGAGGTTTTTTATTTTTTTATGGAAAGCCACATATAGAAACTAAAAATACCGATAACACGTATTGGATGATATATCCATCCTGTCTCCTCAACCCTATGAAAAATGCCCGTTATCTAAACTATCAACTCAACCCTATCTAATTTCAGGCTTATTTTTCGCATAAAAATATACCATCGACATGTTACCATGTACTCATTTTACCTCCTTAGGTCGAGTAGATAACTTAGATGTAATCCCGCAAACCCAGTAAAATCTAGGCTTACAGTCTTGACATCAATACAACCGTCTCCACATGGCTCGTCTGCGGAAACATATCAACGGGTTGGACTTTTTGGGTTTTGTATCCCTTATCTTCGAGATAGCGTAAATCTCTTGCAAGGGTGGCAGGATTGCATGAAACGTAGATAATCTTTTTGGGGGATATTTTTGTTATGGTTTTTAGGGTTTTTTCATCACATCCGCGGCGGGGAGGGTCTACTACTATTATATCGGGTTTAATGCCTTCCTCTGCCATCTTTGGTAGAACTGTCTCAGCCGCTCCCTCTATAAACTCCGCATTATTAATACCGTTTATTTTGGCATTTAAGCGGGCATCGGCTACAGCTTGTGAAACCAGCTCTATTCCATAAGCTTTTTTTGCTTTTTGGGCTAAAAATAGTGTAATGGTTCCTGTGCCGCAGTATAGATCGAGAACAATTTCATTTTGGGTAATACCTGCATATTCCAGCACTTTATTGTATAATACTTCTGCCTGTATCGGATTGACCTGGAAAAACGATAGAGGTGAAAGCCTAAATTTAATGTCGCCTATATAGTCACATATGTATGGACTGCCATATAATGTAATGTTTTTCTCACCCATTATTACATTGGTTTTTTTAGTATTAATATTTAATATAAGGCTCTTGAAACCTGGTATGTCAGACTGAAGCATTTTTATTAAATCATCTGTGTGAGGAATTTCTTTTCCGTTTGCAATCAATGCAGCCATCACTTCTCTGCTCTTGTAGCCAATCCTTACCATTACATGGCGAATTAAGCCTTCATGTTTTAACTCATCATATATTGAAATATCATACCGCCTTAGCCATTTCTTTATAATTTGCATTACTTTATCACTTACTGGATGTTGTATTAAGCAATTTTCTAAATCTACGATGTCATGGCTTCGCTTTTTATAAAAACCCATTACCGTGTTGTTGCCTTGCCTGGCAACGGGATATTGGGATTTGTTTCGGTAGTGCCAAGGCTGTTGCATGCCTATCGTATCTAAAACCTCGGCATCAATATGTCCAATTCGTTTTAAGCTATCTTTTACTTTTGAAGTCTTAAATAAAAGTTGAGCTTCATAGGTCATATGTTGAAGATTGCAGCCACCGCATTTATCGGCATTTATGCATTGAGGAACTTTTCGATAGGGTGAAGGTGCAAGTATCTTTATAACTTGTCCAATAGCATAGTCCTTTTTAACTTTAACTATTTCTATCTGACATTTTTCTTTCGGCACTGCACCTTCCACAAAAACGGTAAGGTCATCTATCTTTCCTATTCCCTGCCCCTCATGCGCCATCTTTTCTATTTGCACTTCATAACGACCGTTTAGCTGCAATGCTGCTTTTATTTTATTTTTCAAGAAACTTCCTCCAGTCTAATCAATGCTGCTTTTTAAATTGTAACATTGATAATAAAAAAATCCAATATTTTGTCGACGGTTTTGCTTGTATAATATTACAGCATTAGATATAATTAGTAGAAAGATATAATTTGGCAAACTCCTCCAAAGAGGTGGGCGCAAAGCCATGGGCCTAAAGTTTTTCTGGCTTTTTCGCGAAAAACTATGGCAGCCAGGCTGCTGGTAAGCGAAGGCTTTTAAGGGAGCACCCTGTAATTGCCTTTGTTTATGTAATTTATTAAAATGCCCATTAGGGCTTTTGCTTTTATTTATTTTATTTTCTGATTTATAATCACAATAATATTTGAGGGGGTCATATTTTTGAAAATTAAGCCACTAAAACTAAAGCGGGACAAAAAGCAGCCAAAAAAATCAAAAAGCATTACAACTAATGTCAAGAGCAGCTTAAGAACTAAGCTGGCAGCTTTCTTTGTCCTTATGTCAATTATTCCTCTTATATGCATGGGTGCTGTAGTTACATATATATTTAGGGATGCAATAACAAGTGAAGTCCAGGATAAGGCAAATATAATAGTAAATAACTTAAATGACAACATAGACCTTTTCATTGAACAAAACAAAAACCTTGTTGCTTTTATCGCAAGTACTAAAACCGTAAGGACTATGGACCAAGACCAAATATCTTCGTTTTTGTATGACGTAGCTCAGCAAAACCCTCAGGTTCTCCGCATATATGTGGCAAACATTGAAGATCAAAGTGTTTTTGCCGTGCCTTTTGCAACTTTTCCAGATAACTATAATCTTGCTGATGAGGCTTGGTACAGCGGTGCTTTAGAAGCTAAGGGAAATTTTATTTCTAATGTCAGGGTAGACTCTATGTCCGGAAACTCTATTGTTTCGATTTCCAATGTTATTTTATCCGATACTGGCCAGCCTGTCGGTGTAATCAGTGCCGATGTATCTTTAGTAAGTTTGACGCGAATAGTAATGAATATGAAGGTAGGCGAGGAAGGGTTTGCTTTTATTACCGATAAGGATGGTACCGTAGTAGCACATAAAGATTACAAATATGTTAAAGCCCGAGAAAATTATTCAAAGTATGACTTCGTAAAAAAAGCCTTAAATTCCGAAAAAGGCTTTACTACATATATGGATGATGAAGGAAAGGAGCAGTTCGTAGCCTTTGGTAACTACAGACTGCTAGGCTGGGGGATATTTGTACAGCAGCCTACAAATGAAGCTTTTGCCCGTGTATCATCTATAACTAAAACTGTTATAACTATATCTTTGGTAGTTGCACTCATCAGTCTCGGCTTAAGCATGTTCCTGGGGCGCGTTATAACGAATCCCTTACAAGCTCTGCTTCATGTTACGCAAAGTGTAGCCAATAATGACCTTACAAGTGTTGTAAAATTAAAAGACAACACAGAAATCGGTGCACTTGCCGCTTCGTTTGATACGATGACCTTACATCTAAAGAGCTTGGTCCAAGAGGTCATTGTTGCTGCTGAAAATCTCTCGGCTTCGGCAGAAGAGCTTGCTTCCGGTGCCGAACAAAGCTCATTATCGGCTCAACAGGTAGCTGAAGCCGTAGAGCAAATAGCTGTAGGAGCCAATGATCAGGCCAAAAAATTAGAGGAAATATCTGAGGTTGTAAATCAACTGGTTATCTCCAACGGAAATGTAGAAGAAAATGCCCGCTCAACAGCAAGTTCAGCAGAGAATATGACGCAAAGGGCACAGGAAAGTCAGCAGAAAATTCGCCTGTCTAAAGATAAAATGGATTCAATAAAGACATCGGTTGATGATTCCAATCAAATAATGGAAGAGCTGGACGTAAAGCTGCGCGAGATAGGCAATATTACCAGTATTATAAGTGAGATTGTAGACCAGACTAACCTGCTCGCTTTAAATGCCTCAATTGAAGCAGCCAGAGCTGGTGAGCACGGTCGGGGCTTTGCGGTTGTAGCAGATGAAGTACGCAAACTTGCCGAGCAGTCTGGTGAAGCGGCAAAAGAAATATCAAATATAGTTAAGACTATCCAAAGCAGCAGTAAGTTTGCCGTAAACTCCATGGCTGACAGCAAAAAAGAAGTAGAAGAAGGTCAGGAGCTCATTAAAGACATAAATGATCATATTGATAACTTGATAATAGAAATAAACAAGGTTGCAGACAGAGCTAAAAATATTTCTGCTGAATTAGCAGAGCAATATAGTCATATAGATACTGTAGTTCGCATGATTTATGACATATCCAGTATTTCCCAAGAAACCGCCGCCGGAACCGAAGAAGTTTCAGCTTCAACAGAAGAACAAACAGCTACTATGGAAAGTATATCCGCATCATCTCAAGATTTGGCAAAGCTTGCGGAAGATCTCCTAATGCTTGTTAACAAGTTTAAAGTATAAAAAGAACTTTACTCCAATTAAAAATACCGGTCGTGATATTCTGTAAATCACAGCCGGTATTTTTTACTTTAAGCTTTAGAAGGACCCGCTATTTTAAGTCCCTTAAATCCCATTTGACGCAATGCTTCATAAACTACGATAGCAACAGAATTCGACAAATTTAGAGAGCGGGCTTCATCCGTCATTGGAATTCTGATACATCTTTCACGGTTAGCCTTAAGAAGCGGGACCGGAAGCCCCGCCGTTTCCTTTCCAAAGACCAGATAGCAGTTAGGTTCATAACTTACATCCGCATAGCACTGCTTTGCCTTTGTTGTTAAAAAATATTTGCATCCGCCGGGGTTTTTCTCCTCAAATTCCAAATAACTGTCATAATATCTCACATCCAGCAATGACCAGTAATCAAGCCCAGCCCTTTTTAAATATTTATCGTCCAAACTGAAACCCAAAGGCCCTATAAGATGAAGCACTGAATCAGTCGCAGCACAAGTTCTGGCAATATTGCCAGTGTTTTGAGGTATTTCAGGTTCCAATAGCACCACATGCAGCATTGAAAAATCATCTTCCTTCATATTTTGTTAGTCCGTTATACTTACTGATTTCCTTACTCTCTTATCAAAATAACATAATCTGTCATATCCAAATTCCTTTATAAACTCCAAAGCCTTGTCAAAATCACGACCCACATCTTCCGGGATATGAGCATCGGAATTCAGTATTATCGGCACATCATATTTTTTAAAATATTTCATAAGCAGCGGTGAGGGGTATAGTTCTCCAACAGGTTTTCGCAGCCCGGCGGTGCTGACTTCCGCACATAAGTCCATACTGTCGATGGCTCTTGCCAATTCATCATATCTTTGGCTCATGTCCTTTTGTGCTTTATATCCAAATACCTTAATGACATCAGGATGTGCGATAATGTCAAAAATTCCCGACTTTACAGCCATCAGCAATACATCAAAGTACTCATCATACACTTTATCCACATCAGAGGTTTCCCATTCATGAATTAATGCCGGATGATCGAAGCCAAAATCTCCCAGCCAATGTACAGAACCCATTACATAATCGAAGGGATAGGAATTTGCAAATCTTCGTATATCATCTTCATATTCCGGCGTATAATCCAGCTCTATACCTAATTTTACCGACAAACCCAAACTCTTGGCTTTTTCCACTACTTCTATGTAGCCTTGGATGCTTTCCGTAGCTTCCCCGGCAGTCCACTCACCTCTAAAGCCGTCACTTGACAGCAATCCAACTGACTCCTTGAATCTGTGTCCATGTTCTGAAAATCCTATCTCAATAACACCTCTTGATGTTCCCACATCTATAAATCTTTTAATCCAGTCTATACTAAACGGTCCTTCTTCTAGATGGACATGAAAATCTCTAAACTCCATGAACTTCTCTCCCTACATCAAATTTCAAAATCTAACACCGGCTCACACACCTTGCTCAGATTTTCTATTTTATTATAACACAAGATACTTTTATCGTAACACTTTATACGATGTATAAAAACGAAAAACCCGGGAGATTTAATCCCGGGTAATTATTATCGCGTTTTTACCTGATTTTTATGCCCTAGTTTTAATTTTCGGGAAACCGAATGCTATTGCCAAAAGTCCCATCACAGCCAAGAGGTAAGGATAATACAGTGTCGGCATTATCTGCAGCGGCGACATCCCCGACAGCTGTCCTGCAAGCAAAAGTTGTGCTCCATAGGGTATAATACCCTGCCATACGCAGGAGAAAATATCCAGCATACTGGCACTGCGCCTGGGATCGACTTCGTTTTCATCTGCTATTTGTTTTGCCATGGGACCAGTTATAACAATGGCTACTGTATTGTTAGCCGTACATATATCAGCAACTGATACCAGTGCTGCGATGCCAAGCTCAGCACCCTTAGTGCTTTTGATTTTACTGCTGATAGCATTTAACAGATAATCAATCCCGCCTTCCTTAGAAATCAAAGCAGCAAGACCGCCTATCAAAAGTGAAAGTATGAATACTTCCTGCATTGAAGTAAAACCTTCATAAATTGTCTGAGTAAATGCTATAAGGGTAAAACTGCCATCAATAAGACCAATAACTCCACCTAAAGCAATACCTATTATGAGGACTAAAAAAACGTTCATTCCCATTAATGCAAGAACTAAGACAGCAATATACGGAATAATCTTCATAAGGCTGTATTCCAGTTCTGCCGGAATCTGTCCGCTGGTGCCGAAGATTATCATTACTATTATTGTTATTATTGCAGCAGGCAGTGCTATCATGAAGTTCATTATAAATTTATCTCTCATTTCGCATCCCTGGGTACGGGTGGCTGCAATCGTCGTATCGGAAATCATTGAAAGGTTGTCGCCAAACATAGCTCCGCCTACTACTGCTCCAACGGCTACTGCCAAAGGAAGCTGTGCTTTTATGGCCATGTCCACTGCAATTGGCGCTACGGCACTGATAGTTCCCATGGAAGTCCCCATGGCTGTAGCTACAAATGCCGCAATTACAAAAAGTCCCGGCAAAATCAAACTTGGCGGTATAATTGAGAGTCCGAAGTTTACAGTTGAGTCAACGCCGCCCATGGCACTTGCCACTGCCGAGAAACCTCCGGCCAAAAGGTAAATCATGCACATTATGATAATATTGCTTTCGCCAACACCGCTTACAAAAGTGTCCATCTTTTCATCCATACTGCCTTTACCTATCATAAAAGCCACAATAATACCGACTACAGCCGCAACAGGAGCCGGCAGCTGATAAAATGCAAAGTCGACACCCTTTGCGTTGAAATAGATTCCGGAGCCTAAAAACAATGCTAAAAATACTACTAACGGCAGTAGTGCAACTGGATTACCTTTTTTCATTCATATCCTCCTTTTTTTATTTAATTTTTTTATTTAGTTTGCCGGCCAATTAACCAGACCGGCAAACTAAAATCTGTATTGAAGATAATTATACCATAATCCTGATATTCCCGTCACAAAAACTTTAGATTATTTTACATTGTTTGTTTTTCAACTTCTTTTAAAGCCTGATCCAAGTCTGCAATAATATCTTCCACATCTTCGATACCGACTGAAAGTCTTACCTGACCATCGGTAATGCCTGCCTTCAGCCTTTCCTCACGCGGCACCGGTGAATGTGTCATAGAAGCCGGATGCTGGATAAGTGAATCAACACAACCCAGACTTACGGCAAGTGTTATCATTTTTACGCTATTCATCAATACTTTACCTGCTTCAAGACCGCCTTTCAGCTCGAAGCTCATCATGCCGCCGAAACCGTCCATTTGTTTCTTAGCCAGTTCATACTGCGGATGTGATGGAAGGCCCGGGTAGTAAACTTTATCAATCAACGGATGCTTTTCCAAGTATTCCGCTACCTTTTGTGCATTGGCACAGTGGCGATCCATCCTGACACCCAGAGTTTTAAGTCCTCTCAGTAAAAGCCATGCATCAAAAGGCGATAAAATTCCGCCAAAATCCTTTAAATAAGGTATGCGCATAGTATCTATCAATTCTTTGGGGCCGATTATCAGGCCTGCAAGCACATCGCCATGCCCGCCTATATATTTTGTAGCACTGTGGACAACTATGTCAACACCGTGTTCGATGGGGCGCTGCAGATAAGGTGACATAAATGTGTTATCAACTATTATGAGTGCACCGTGTTTATGAGCTATGTCGGAGGCACCTTCCAAATCTACAAGCTTCATTGTGGGATTTGCCGGAGTTTCTACATAAATTACTTTAGTGTTAGGCTTCATCGCGTTTTCGATGTTTTCCAAATTAGATGTATCCACCATGGTTACCTCAATACCGTATTGCGGTAAAATCTCGCTTATAAAACTGTGGGTGCATCCATAGAGGGCGTCACCTGCTACAATATGATCGCCTTTCTTTAAAAGCGTTACAAGTGCGGTGGAGATTGCAGCCATGCCGGAAGCTGCGCCGATAGCTGCTTCTCCGCCTTCCAATGCGGCGATTTTTGCCTCAAGCTCGGTTAAGGTAGGGTTGCCGAGCCTTGTGTAGATATAGCCCTCCTCCTCGCCCGCAAACCTGCGTGCACCTTGGTCCACATCTTTAAACACAAAAGTAGAAGTTTGATAAATCGGAGTTACATGTGCTCCTGTAACAGGACAGGGCTTTTGTCCCGCATGAATAGCTTTTGTATTAAAACCTTTCACTTTACCGTCCATAGATATAACCTCCCATTATAGATTTATACTTTCAACTATATTATAATGCAAGATATGTGCCAACGGTAGAAATGCCATGTGTATATCCACCTGGTAAGATTTTTAACCATGAAATGAAAATTTAGTGGTTAATTATTTTACCATTGGAAAATAAATTTACCACTAAATGTCTTCTTGATTTATTTGATATTGTTTCATCTTGTTGATTACAGTAGCATGAGATACACCTAAAGCCTTGGCAGCTTTTCTTATACTTGTATGCTGCCTCAGTGTGCTTATTATGGCTTGTTTTTCGGTCTCTGCCACTATATCCTTCAAAGTTCTTTGACCTGCTGTGCCAATAATGGCTGTTGTTTTAAAATCATCATGCTGAAATAATAAATTATAAGGCTCTATTTTGCCGTTGCAGAGATTCATTGCCCTTTCTATAACATTGGACAGTTCTCGTATATTGCCCGGCCAGTCATAATCCATCAGGCACTGCATAGCCTCATCGCTGATATCCGGTACCTTTTTATTCATTTTATATGACAGTTTTTTGATAAATGCATGTGTCAGAATGGGAATATCCTCTTTTCTTTCTCTCAAAGGCGGTATTACAAGAGGAATTACATTGAGGCGGTAATACAAATCATCGCGGAACTGGCCGCTCTTCATCAATTCTTCCAGATTTCTGTTGGTAGCCGCGATAATCCTTACATCAATAGGTATTTCCTCATTGGCACCCACCCGCCTGATTTTATTTTCCTGCAAAACCCTAAGCAATTTCACTTGCAGATGTGTCGAAAGCTCACCTATCTCATCAAGAAACAGCGTGCCTTTGTCGGCATATTTAAACATTCCCTGTTTGCCGCCCTTTTTTGCACCTGTGAATGCTCCTTCCTCATATCCGAAAAGTTCACTTTCCAAAAGGGTATCAGGCAGTGCCGCACAATTTACCGCAACAAAAGGTTTATTTCTTCGCGGGCTTGCCATGTGGATAGACCTTGCAAAAAGCTCTTTCCCCGTTCCGCTCTCACCTCTGATAAGTACCGTAGAATCCCCTTTGGCCACAATCCTTGCAAGTTCTTTTACCTTAGTAATTTCTTTGCTTTCTCCTAAAATTTCATCAAATGTTATCATAGGAGGCTGTGTAAAAGTATGGACAAGTTCTATAACACTTTCAATATCCTTTAGCGAAGCCACCGCGCCGATAGGGTTGCCGTCTTCGTCAAGTATGGGCCGGCCTGATGTTATATAATGGCTCTTTAATTTCTCCGTATTTATAATCATCTCTTCATTATCATAGCTTTCCCCCGTAACTACTGTCTTTAACATGGGAATATCTGCGGAAATAAGGTCTGCAATGTTTTTACCTAAAGCATCTTCTGCCCTGACTTTTAATATCTTCTCCGCCGCCGGATTAAAAGTAGTGATTATACCCTTGGCGTCAATAGCGATTATACCTTCACCCGTAGCATCCAGCACGGCCTTTATGTGTTTTTCACGTTTTTCCTGTGGCAAAAGTTCTACGCGGCTTACTTCAATGACATCCTTTTGCGCTCTTAACTGATTCAATAAATCAGGCAAAGGTATCTGAAAATTGCCGTCAATTTTGATACATATCAAGCCCGGGCTGACTTCTAAAGCCTTGAGGTTTACCCTGTATTGGTAGAGCACTCTTAAAATATCCAAAACCATACCTACTCTGTCTTTCGTTGATATTTTCAGCCGAATACTACCGCCATTCAAGACTTTCACCTCGCCAATTCATTATACAATCTTCAATCATATAGAAACTTATAGAAAAAGTCCGGTATAAAAACCGGACTTTACTTTTCCCTTTTATTAATATCCGTTTTGGGCCGAACGATGGTTCTGATAACAATCGCTGCAGTATACGGGTCTATCATTTCTGGGTTTAAAGGGAACTTGTGTGGTTGCTCCACAGTCGGCGCAAACTGCGTCATACATTTGTCTGTTCTGCCTTCTCTGGCCGTTGCCGTTCATTCTTTTTTTACGCGCATCACGGCAATCCTTGCATCTGATGGGTTCGTTCTCAAAACCCTTCTCAGCATAGAACTCCTGCTCACCTGTAGTGAAGACAAACTCATTGCCACACTCTTTACACACTATTGTTTTGTCCTGAAATGCCATTAAAAAACCCCTCACTTTGAAAAAGTTGTATTGGCATTTTCTTAGCTGACCTGGTTTTTCCCAAAAACGCCGTATACCGCCGAGTGAAACAGTCACTCTGGGAGTCGCTTCGCCTCCGGCCCTGGCATCGACTTTCAACCACAGACCTAAGTTATGCCTTAACACTAATTATAACCGCATTTGTTATAAAATGCAAGAAAAATAAATCACTTCACAAAAAAATTACTAGCGGTTACTTTTTCGTATCGATAAAAGCCCCGTCGCGAGCACTTTTACCGATAATCCCATATCCCTTCAAAGCATTTTCGGCCTGCTTTAAATTACTGATATCATCCTTGAGTTTGGAAAACAGTTTCTGCATAACTGCGGTGTTTTCAGCATCAAGCTGCTGTATTTTTTTTAAAAAAACTCCAATATTATCATAAACTGCTTTTAATATTTTATTATCATCAGCAACATATTCCTTAAATGCATCAATATTTCCTTCAAAAAACGAGAGCAGTTGGCAGTCCAGAGAGTCAACCTCTTCCATCAGCCGCTGCCGTGAATTTAAAATTTTTAATAACTCCTCGGTGTCATCTTTTTTAAGAGCATCGGAAATGTTTTGAGTATATTTATATAAAGTTTCAAGCTTCTCCAGTTTGCTTTTCAGCAAACCAGCTATGTCTTTATCCATGATTTCGCTGCTCCCCGGATTATTTTTCACGCATTTTTCTTTAATTTTAAACAGGCCTCGCCCCAAGTATCCTTTAGCTCGGATAGCATTGACTCGACAATATCCAATGTGTTAACATCTTTTTTTACGTTTGCATCAACCAACTGCCCGTATAAAAAACCATAAATCTCCAACAGGTTCTCCGACAAATCATAACTCATATCCAAGCTGCATTCAAGTTCGGCTATGATATCCTGTGCCCTTGAAATATTGTAGTTGGCACTTGCTATATCATCTTCGGCAATATTTTTTCGGGCAAGTTTTACGAATTTTATCGCACCTTCAAAGAGCATTATCATCAAACGCTCAGGAGATGCTGACATTATTGAATTGTACTGATATTGTTTATAAGCATTGGAATTTATCAAGAAAGAAGCCCCCTTTTCTCTGCAAAGACTGCTAACTGCCTGTATACATATTAAACTGCATGCTCAGCCACATACTCTGCTGATTGGCATACTGTATCGCCTGTTCCATTGCTGTAAACTTTTGCCAGTAGCGTTCTTCGGTTTGGACCAGCTTTTCTTCCAAATTCAAAATGCGATCTTCCATGTCCCGAATCTGCTTACCGAGAATACTGTCATCATATATCTGATATTCTCCGCCGCCGGCTTTTTCGGTAATATCTTGGATTCCACCCTTGAGTATGTCGTAAAACCTGGTTGCCACACCCTGAGAGCTAAAATCATCTCCGGAGGCATTGAACAGTTTCATAACCCCTTCTAGGTCCATTGTAACGGCATCTCGAAGTTTTTCCTCATCGATATACAGCTTGCCTTTTTCTTTCCAATCATTAGTAGTAATACCTATGGCAGACAAGGTATTCATTCCTTTTGCAAGGCCCGACACCGGAGTTGATACTGCTGAACGAAGTTTTCTCACAATACCGTCAAGCAGCGAATCAGACCTTAAAAGCCCGCTTTTTGCCTTCTCCTCCCAGAGCTTTATGTCGTTTTCACTCATTGCACTTTTCTGCTCATCGGTAAGGGGAGGAAATTTTCTGTAGCGTTCCTCGGAAAGCTTTCCGTTAATCATGTCGATGGTTTCATTATAAAGTTCAACATACTTTTTGATGCTCTCTACCGCCGCATCGGCATCGTTTTCCAGCCTAAAGGTTGCTGCTTTACCTGTTTCCATGGTTTCCTTCAAACTGAAACTCATGCCGTTTACAGTAAAATCATTGGCAGATTTTTCAACAACGGTATTATTTAAGACTATACGGGCATTTTGGCCCACTGCTTCAGCTGCATTAAAGCCCAGTGCATTAAACAGACCGCTGTCTTCGGTTATTTCGATCTTTGCTCCAAGGCCTGTTTCCTTTGATGTCAGAACCACCTTATCCGTAAGTGTATCATAGCGCGCCGTTACCCCTATATCCGCAGTTGTGTTGATTTTATCAAGAATAGTCTGAAGGCTTGCATTAGAATCAAATTCAAATGCTTTACCGTTTATATTAAAAGATATGGTACCTCCTTCGATGCTGCCGGATATCTGAGATTTTAGAGAGGTATTAAGCTTCAGTGGACTGTAAGCTGCCCCATCGGCAAAACCCAGTGTTGAGAGCGTAGTGTCGCCTTCTGCTGCATTTAATGTTATGGGAACTTTGTGAAAGTCTTCGGCAGGCTGAATCGTAAGCCGGTTGTTTTGGATATTTACTTGCACCCGCTTTATGCCGCTTATGGTATCTCCGTTGCCATCGCCCTGCCAGCCGAAGGCCGTATTTATTGCCTTTTCAAGGTCCTGTGCCAGAGCTTCCAGATCATCGGCATTTGATGTATCATAATTTCCAGCATCTAATTCAACCGTCTTTTTTACACCGTCTATCGTCACAGAAAACTTGCTGCCGTCGGTGATTTCTATCTGGCCGGAGAGTTCTGCTCCTGTTAAAGGCTTTGTGACGGCCTTTGAGCTTTCAAGTCTTGCATAGCTTGCTATCTGCTGTACCTCTACCTTATAATCGCCCGGCACCGCACTTGCTCCCGGCGATACGGAAAAATACTTGCTAAAGCCCGCACCGTCATTCATGGTCCCTACGGCCTTATATTTTAGATAAGAATTGGAAAGCTTCATGTCAAAGGAGGTATTGTACAGCGACCGAAGTTTTAAATTGATGTCGCGGTAGTCTGCCTTCTGCCATTCCATGATTTGCTTTTGCTGGTAGAGTTTGTCTACCCGCGTCCGTTCAGCTTTCATCAGATCGGATACAATCTGGTCTATATCCATGCCCGAAACCAAACCGCCTATTCGCATGGGACTGTATGACATCTTTTTTCACCTCCTATATGATTTTATATAATCAAACCTACACCTTCTCATCAACTATCAACCCTGCCTGCTTCCAAAGACCTGCAATAAGGTCTAAGAATTTTTCCGGCGGGATTTCGGATATAAGCTCATCACTTACTCTGTCGACTATTCTGACCATAACCCTTTTAGTTTCGTCGTGTATTTTAAACTCCAGGCGCGTAGGCGTAAGCTCTGTCGGAATAGTCTTTAAGCTGTCAATAATCAGGTCAGAATCCTCTTTACCTGAAGCCATTTTAAAGGCTTTTACCGTTGGGTTTACCTCTCCTGCAGCAGCAGAACCGACAGTATTTTCTACGGAATTCCCCTGAGATTTGCCTATAGGATTTACATCCATATGACCGGAAAAAGATGAATCTATCCTCAAATCATACCACCCCGCATATCATGCAGCCCGGCGGAAATCCGCCGGGCATGCCAAATCTAAATAAGAGCTAAAGCTTAACCTAAAAGCTTAAGCACAGTCTGGGGCGCCATATTGGCCTGAGCCAGCATAGCAGTTGCAGCCTGAGTCAAGATGTTCTGCTTGGTGAATTCCATCATTTCCTTGGCCATATCTACATCGCGCACACGGGATTCTGCTGCGGAAAGGTTCTCTGCAGATGCGTCCAGATTGTTGATGGTGTGCTCTAAGCGGTTCTGAACTGCACCCAGCTTAGCACGCTCGGATGAAACCTGCCCTAAAGCTTTATCTAGCACAGTTATAGCACTTGCTGCATCTTTATGTGTTGCAACGCTTAACGCATATTCGGAAGCTACATTGTTTGTCCCGTCAGTAACCGCCTTTGTTAAGGCAAAACCTTCGGTAGCTTCTTTTGAAGATATGCCCAGCTTGGATGCCCTCATATCATTTATATCAAGTACCATAGCCTGATTTTCATTTGCACCTACTTGGAATGCAAGAGATTTATCCTCTACGGCAACTGTCACTTCTTCCTGCTTCGTATCAAGGGCTTTTGTAAATGCGACTTCAGTAGCATTATTTGCGGTTATTTCAAAGCTGATGCCGTGGTTGTTATATGTGTAGGCTGCTGATCCGTCATAATCTATCATATCCTTAGCCAATGCATTGCCTTCGGCGTCTTTAATTGTTACTACTAATTCAGTGCCGTTCCAAGCCGCTGTAACCGTTCGTGCATCTTTATATGCACCGTCTGCTGCAGAATTTACAGTGAAGTCCTTAACCGTAGCACGGGTATCTGTGCCAGGAGTAGCTACTGTGTTTTTCTCAAAATCATTAACCGTAGATTTTGCTTTAGCTGTAATATCGGCTTCAGAAATCGTAAGTTCAACTTTATCATCTACTTCCATTTTCTGGTAATCGGCGCCGGATATTTCGAAGCTTATGCCGTGGGAATTATACACGAAGTTTCCGTCTTCATTTACCTTGATTTTATCATCGACAGATAACTTCTCGGTTGCACCGGCAGGAGATGTTATCAATACTTGCAGCTGATCGCCACCAATTTTTTTTATGGTTACTGTCCCGTCACCGGTTAGGGTGCCTGACCATGCAGCATGACTGCTATCTATAGTGATCTTATCATCTTTGAAAGCCGGCTGTATACCAGTTCCTGTAAAAGTTATTCCTTCACCGAAATTAAGATCTACAGCATCCATATTTGTAAGAACTGATTCAAAAGATGTATACTCGCTTGCAGCCGCCCTGTCGCCATTTAACAGTTTCATAGTGTTAAATTCTGTTGTATTGCCTATCCTGTTAATTTCGGAAGTCAGCTGATTGATTTCTTTTTGTATTTCGTCCCTGTCAGCTTCAACGTTGGTATCATTAGCCGCCTGTGTGGCAAGCTCTCTCATTCTCTGTAAAATTGCATGTGTTTCGGTTAATGCACCTTCTGCTGTCTGAATGAGTGAAATACCGTCCTGAGCATTCTTTGATGCCATGTTAAGACCGCGAATCTGTGCTCTCATTTTTTCAGAGATGGCAAGCCCTGCGGCGTCGTCACCGGCACGGTTTATTCTGTAGCCTGATGACAGTTTTTCCAGTGATTTTTGAGTATTTGTGTTGTTGATTGAAAGCTGGCGGTGAGTGTTCAGCGCCATAATGTTGTTATTAATTCTCATTAATTATTCCTCCCTGATTATTTTTATTTTCCCGCATCCCTGCGGGCAATTTTTTTTCGACCGGCCGGATCGAAAATTGTCTATTCACTCTTATTATCGGTATCCGGATGAAAAAATTAATCTTGAAATTCCGCTGTTATTTCGGTTTTTATTCGTTTTTATAGTTCAAGCTCTTTATTAATGGTCAATTTAACATCTTATTGCCCTTTCTCTCTTAATTGCTTTACAGGTATTAAAAGCCTTTATGTGCAATTGCAGCAAGTTCTTCCAGATTTATCTCCGGATACATTTCTTTTACAATCTTGTCGATTAATTCTGCTTCATCATTTTTATTCATAATGGTATACAATCGGTATATCAGCATATAATTGTCAATATCTGTTTTATCTAAATTAAGAGCGTTTGAGGCCATGACTAACGCATCATCATTCATTCCTTTTTCCATTGCCTTTTGCGCAAGATATCTGTAAACTTCTGCATTCTGGCAATTCCGTTCTGCAGCTATGATGTAAGATTGAACCGCCGGTTCTTCAAAACCATAGTCTTGCATCATTTTGCCATATCTTGCATAATCGTCTCTTCCAAAATCAATGTTATAAATGTTTAATACATCATTGAACAACTCAAATTCATTTATTTTTAACAAGAAACTCAGCAATTGAAAAAATGATTCTCTTATGTCGTCAAGTCTTGCTCTCATATCGCCGATTAAGCTTAAAAATAGTTTTTTATCCGCTGAATCTTCAAGTTCCCACAATATGTCTTTTGCGCGATCAAGATTTTTTAGTATTATATAACATAAGGATGTGTAATAAACCGACATATTTCTTGATTTGCCGAATTCTGCTTCAAAGCATTTTAAGGCATCTTCATATTTTTTTAGGCCCATATATGCAATGCCCTTTAAATTATTTAATCCTCCAATGTCAACATTAATTTCTTCAAGATATTGCAATGCTGTATCAAATTCTCCAATATCCAAGTATAGCTGAGCCAATATAGCAAAATTTGCCGGATTTGCTTTTTCTACATACTTGTCAAAAAATTCTCTTACAGTTTCAGGTGTCTCATTTTTTACAAATATCTCAAAAAGTTTCCTGAAGACCTGTCCATATCCGGGTTTTGCTATAAGCAACTTGGTGTATTCTTGTACAGCATCATGCAGTTGGCCCAATTTTTCATAGCAAAAAGCAATCATATATCTTGCTTTATAACTTCCTGTGCCTGCTGTGGTATTTGCCATTCCGTTATACTCACCTATTGACAGGCACTCTGTGAACATTTCAACAGCTTTTTGATACCGCTTTTGCTCAATGTATATGTTCCCCTCAAGGAATCTGAAATCCGGCACTTGCGGATATCTTGCTGCAGCATAATTTATAAGGCTTAGCGCTTGTTCATATTCTTTTAACGCAGAATGTGCAGATATTAGATACATCAATGTTCTTATCATTAAAGGCGGATTATTGTTTAAAGCTTTTTGGGCAATCATTAAATGTTTTATTGCTTTTCTATACTCACCTGCATTGAAATATTCCACCCCCAGATTGACATGCTGGAACATGTCATTAGGATGTTCTAAAAGATAATCTGAAATCATTTTTATATATCGCTGCGTCTTATTCTTTTCAATTCTTATTTCGCTTAAGTAGCCATAGTGCAAGATTGTTATATCTGCTTTTTTATATATCGGCTCCCTGTCATCTGCCACATTTTTTAAATTTTCATGAATAGGATATACGTATTTCAGCTTTCCATTATTTCTAAATAACTTAAAATTATAGTGAATCTGTGCAAAATCGTCTGAAACATTACTTCCCCCATAGTTTACAAATTTGAATGTATAAGCTTCTATGGTGTCATCATTTAGCAAAGGCAGGATTTTTGCAACATCTTCTTTTTTAACTTCCTCATCCGCATCCATGAACAATATCCAATCAGATTTGGCATGTTCTATAGCAGTATTTCGCGCTTTGCTAAAATCATCCTGCCACTTTTCATGTATCACTCTTGCGCCAAGGCTTTCAGCTATCTCCGCCGTCCTATCCTTTGAACCTGTATCCACCACCACAATCTCATCCACTATATCTTTAACACTATTTATACATCGTGAAATATTCTTCTCTTCATCCTTTGTAATGATGCAGAGTGAGAGGGTGGGGTTTGTCTTATTAGTTACATTTTCTTTCCAATCAATTAAATGTGGATCTTTGTCCAAAATTGTTTCATATTGCTCTTTAATACCATATTGTGCGTTTTTATCCAGCTCTAAATATCTATTATATTTTTTTAATCTATCTTCTGGTTTTGCCCATCCCATATGTTTTATTCTTATTTCGCTCGTAATAGAAGGAAGTTCAGTTATATTCATAGGAAACCTCCCACAGTGCTGGGAACTCTCTTTCCATTTGTATTCAAAAAACGGCTGATATCTTATAAGAAATGGCCAATATCTTAAATGAGCATTCCAATATTTGTCTTCTCTGTACTGTTTTTCATTCCAAAAATCAAAGAGTTTAAAGCCGACTACGTCATAATGAGGTTGGTTAATTAAATCATCAATTTCATCTTTTATTTTTTCCTCAAATATTTCGTCTGCATCCAAGCACAATATCCAATCAGGCTTAGTTGTTAGTGTTAAGTTCCATAACTGTTTTCTTAATTCTATCTCATTAGAAAACTTTGAAATAATGTTTTTGTGGTATATCAAAGGAATTTTTGCAAGTATTGTTTTGCAAACAAATTCTGAGTTATCGGTGCTACCATCATCTATAATAACCGCATTGCTTATAAAGTCCTTCACGCTCAGCAATACATCTTTTAAATATCTATCGGCTTCATTTTTTATTATCATAGCTAGAGTAAGTTTATTATTATTCTCTTTTATCAGTCTATTCCCTGGTAAGAATATATACTCAGGATAATCCTTTATATATCTTTTATACATATCAAGCGGTTTTAAATCACTTTTTCTATATATATGAAAAGCTGGAAAATGAGTATCTACAAAAAGTTCTATACCTAATGCTGCTGCACGCACACAGAAGTGCCTATCTTCTCCCCAAAATGTTAAATTATATATTTCGCTATATGAAACCCCTTTAGATATGGAATTCTTGCTTATTAATGTACACGCTCCAAGTCCTCCCACTTTATACACTCCGGGAATTTTTAGCTTATTAATAAAATCCATGGTCCTTTTGTTTAATTCAGTACTCGAGATTTTCTCATCGCGACTTTTATAAAACAAATTATATTGATCGCTCAACCATACTTGAGGTAATTCAACAGAATTATTGTCCCATTTTGTCCAAAATATCTCTGAGACAATATCTTTCCCAAGTGATATTAAATGTTTTAGCGTCAAAGGATGCAAAAAAATGTCTGAATCTACCAAAAATGCATAGTCATATTCATTTTTCAAAGCATGCTTTAGCATGATGTTTTTGTTTCTTGCAACTTTCCAAATTAAATCTTCACGCCAGTAATGAGTATTTTCATCTTCTATATAATCCGAAGTTTTTAAATCTGATTCAATTACGCGTACATCATTTTCTGGATTTTCTTCTTGAAATGCTTTCAGTAAATTTTTTGAAGTATTATCTATATTATCGTCAATAAAAAAGTAATTACATTTTAGCCCAGTTTTATCTAAACATTTGAGCGACATTAAGTATTCTTTTAATATTTCAGGCTGCCGACGCACTGTTGTTCCTATCAAAACCTTTATCATTATTCATCTCCCATTTCAGAATTAACTTATTTTTATGGTTTCAACTATATAATAAATATATCTGGTAGCAGATATAGCCTTCTATCTATCTTGTTATAGCCCTCCCAAAAATCCAAGGTTTCTGTCTTCAATGGTTCCTACGACAGCTACTCTATCCAAAAATGAATTTGCGATTTCACAGCTTGTTTCTGGAAGAAGGGCGCAGCTGTGACATGCGGCGTAATTTAGGGAAAAGGCACCTTGGCTTTTCATATTAATGCAGAGCGGATCTGATGAACACCATTTTGCTTCTTCTAACATATTGTCTAATATTTCCTGAAAGCGCTCAGGCTCCCCTTGACGGACAAGTCCCCCAAGGCTTCCTTCGGAGTCAGGCGAAGCTGTGTATATCAAAATGCCTGCCATTTCCATATTCTCCTTCATATTCTTTACAAGTCATGAGTTTCTGTATAG
>MPOT01000053.1 GCA_001896545.1 Tepidanaerobacter sp. EBM-38
TGGTCGGGGCGGCGGGATTTGAACCCACGGCCTTTCGGACCCGAACCGAACGCGCTACCAAACTGCGCTACGCCCCGATGCACCTATTATACTATAATTAACTTTTTATTTCAAACCCTTTTTTTATTTTTAATGTAGAAATTCAATTTTCTGTATACTTACCATAATGTGGGACAATATAAAATAAAAGCAGGAATTTTGTTGAAAAGGGAGAAGATAATTTATGCCAGATAAAATCAAGGAGGTCGGTGCAGTGAAAAATACTTTTAGACAAAAAACTTTAAAGAATGGCATGAATATATATGTCCATTCTACTTCAAAGTTTAAAACAACTACGTTTTGTTTATTCATCCATCAAGAGTTGGCAAGGGAAACTGCTACAAAAACTGCGCTCCTGCCATTTGTACTAAAAAGGGGTAATAAAAATTTTCCTACTTCAAGAAGTCTAAGTTTGTTTCTTGAAAATTTATACGGTACTAGTATGGGTGGGGATATACTCAAGCGTGGGGAAACACAGATTTTACAATTTTTTATGGAAGCGATAAATACTAAATATGTAAATGAGAAAGATATACTAAGAAAGGGCTTGACAGCTTTTAGAGATATGATACTAAATCCGGTGATGGAAGAAGATGGTTTTAAGAAAGATTATGTAACACAAGAGAAAGATGTGTTAAAAAGAAATATAGAGTCATTGTATAATGATAAGTTTAATTATGTAATTGAAAGATGTTTTCAAGAAATGTGTAAAGATGAAGCTTTTAGTATTTATAGGTATGGCAATGTGGAAGATTTGAATTTTATCGATAATAGGAATTTATATGGCTATTATAGAGATTGCATTTCTCATTGTCCTATAGACTTGATAGTATTAGGAGATGTAAATGAGCAAGAAATTGAACAGATAATTGAAGATACATTTTCATTTGAAAGAAAAGAGATTAAACAAGTCGAAACAAAGTTTACTCCTAAAACCATAGAAGAACCCAAATATATCGAAGAAAAGCAAGATGTTAATCAAGGTAAACTGGCTATGGGATTTAGGACTAACACCAGGTATGGTGACCAAGATTATTATGCTCTAATGGTATACAATGGAATTCTCGGTGGAGGAACCCACTCGAAGCTTTTCCAAAATGTACGAGAAAAAGAAAGTCTTGCATACTATGCATTTTCAAGACTCGAAAAAAACAAAGGCTTAATGCTGATAAGTTCTGGAATAGAATTTAACAACAAAGACAGGGTATTAGATATAATAAACCAGCAGTTAGATGATATATGCAAGGGCAAAATATCTGATTACGAGTTTGACAGCACAATAAAGAGCCTTACAAACTCTTTCAAGGAAGCCGCAGATAACCCATCTATGATTATAAGCCTGTATTTGGACAGTATTATAAATGGAGTACAAGAAACTACGGAAGAGATTATTGAAAAATTGCATAAGGTAACTAAAGAGGATGTAATAAATGTGGCACAAAAAATAAGTTTAGATACTGTATTTTTTTTGAATAAAAAGTAAGCGAAAGGTGGTAAATAATGGATACATATTTAGGAGAAAGTCTTTTTTCAAAACGCCTAAAAAACGGTCTTCAGGCATATGTTATGCCAAAAAAAGATTATAATAAGATATTTGCCATGTATTCGACTCGTTATGGGTCTATAGACAGTGAGTTTATAGTACCTGGTACCGGTGAACATCTAAAAGTTCCGGAAGGTATAGCCCATTTCTTGGAGCATAAGATGTTTGAAATGGAGTATGGAAATGTTTTTGATAAGTTTTCTGAGTTGGGAGCATCATCAAATGCCTTTACAAATTATACTAATACGACATATCTTTTTTCCGCAACATCATATTTTGAGGAAAATCTGAAACTTCTATTGGAATTTGTAGAAACGCCATATTTTACTGAAGCTAGCGTAGAAAAAGAAAAGGGAATTATAGCTCAAGAACTCCGCATGTACGAAGATGAACCCGAATGGCAGGTTTTGTTAAATCTTTTAAAATGCCTATATCATAACCACCCTGTTAGAATAGATATTGGAGGGACAGTAGAATCTATACAAAAAATAGATGTGGGCACCCTTTATAAATGTTATAATACGTTTTACCATCCAAGTAATATGGTTTTATTTGTTATTGGCTGTATAGAACCCGAAATGGTTTTTAAATTAGTAGAAAAAGATGAACATATAAAAGCCTTGTATCCTCAAGGCGACATAAAAAGGATTTATCCAGAAGAACCTACTACTGTCCATAAATCCACTCATACGGTCTGCCTAGATGTAGTAGAACCTTTGTTTTTAATGGGTTTTAAAGACGTTGATGTAGGATATGATGGCTTACCACTTTTGAAGAAAGAAATAACTACAGAAATCCTGTTAGAAATTATTTTAGGTCGAAGTTCAGAGTTTTATGAAAAGTTATATGAAGAAGGCTTGATTGATAATAGATTTAGTTTCAATTATGAAGGGCAAAAAGATTATGGTTTTTGTACCATAGGCGGTGAAACGAGAGATCCCGATAAACTTCACAAAGAGCTTATTAAAAGTATTTCTCACAGTATAAAAACCGGTATTGACTCTGAGGATTTCGAAAGGGTAAAAAAGAAATGTATGGGTGAATTCATCCAGAATTTTAACTCATTAGAATTCATTGCTGCTGCATTTGTATCTTATCATCATAAAAACATCAATATTTTTGACTATATGAACGTATTACAAGATATTACTTTAGAAGATGTTACAAAGCGTCTAAATAGTTTCTTTGATCTTTCCAAACATGCAGTTTCTATAGTAATGCCCAAATAAGCTAATAAAGGAAATAGGTTTTATTTTGGCTGTTATTCTACAAAATATAATATAAGATTACGGTTTTAATACAACAAAAAGCGAGCACATCAAACTATTTTTGAGTAATTGCGATGTGCTCGCTTTTTATGGTGTAAAAAAGGCGGGATATTTTTTTGTTATTTTGTTATCAAAAGAAGGAATTCTTTAACATTCATAGAATAGTTTAAGTGGGTTAAAGTGGTGAGAAGTGGTATGAATAATGGCAAAGTGGAGTGAAAACCATGTTCATGGGTCAGTTCCAGCATTCCTTGGATCAAAAGGGTAGGTTAATAATTCCATCCAAATTCCGCGAAATGCTTGGGCAAAGCTTTGTTTTGACCAAGGGTTTAGATTCATGTTTATTTGTTTATCCTAATAGTGAGTGGACAGTGCTGGAACAGAAGTTAAAAGCCCTTCCGTTTACCCAAAAAGATGCTAGAGCTTTCATAAGGTTTTTTTTCGCAGGTGCTGTAGAAGCTGAAATGGATAAGCAGGGCAGGATTTTGATTCCTATGCAGCTTAGGGAACATGCCCATATTGATAAAGACGTGGTTGTTTTAGGCGTGTCAAACCGCGTTGAAATATGGAGTCAGGAGCAGTGGGAATCTTATAATGCAAAAGCTGCCTTGTCTTATGAAGATATTGCTGAAAAATTGGATTTAGGTATATAGGAGATGCAAGGCATGGAATATCATCATGTACCAATACTTTTACATAAGACGATAGAAATGTTAGACCCTAAGCCTGGTGGCGTGTATGTTGATGCTACGCTGGGAGGAGGAGGACATTTTCGTGAGCTTCTAAAAAAGGCTGAATATCAAGGAACTTTTATTGGCATAGATCAGGACGAAGTAGCAATTTCAAACGCAAAGGAAATTTTTTCTAAGTTTTCCTGTGATATACGTCTTATACACGACAATTTTTATAATTTAAAAAAAATAATAAAAGAAAATAAGTTAACCGAAATAGATGGAATACTATTTGATCTTGGTGTATCCTCATATCAATTTGATGAAGGAGCAAGGGGCTTTTCGTATAACAAGGACGCTCCACTTGATATGAGGATGGATCAGCGAAAAACTTTAAGTGCTAAAGATGTTGTCAATAATATGTCCAGAGATGAGTTGAAACAGATAATTAGTGAATACGGAGAGGAATCTTGGGCAGGACGTATAGCTGATTTTATATGTGAGGCACGTTGCCGAAAAGAGATAACTACTACGGGTGAATTAGTTGAAATTATAAAAAATGCCATACCAGCCAGGGCTAGGCGAAAAGGTGGACACCCAGCTCGCAAGACATTTCAAGCACTTCGCATTTATGTCAACAAAGAACTTGAAATTTTAGACTCAAGCATAAAGGATGCAGTTGAGCTTTTAAAGCCGGGTGGCAGGATTTGTGTTATAACCTTTCACTCACTAGAAGACCGAATAGTTAAAAATGCTTTTAAATTATTGGCCACGGACTGTATATGTCCTAAAGAAGCTTTGATTTGTACATGTAATCACACAAGGGTTCTAAAAATATTAACATCAAAACCAATATACCCATCAAAAGAGGAGATTAAATTAAATCCGCGAGCCCGTAGTGCTAAGCTTAGAGTGGCTCAAAGGCTTCCTGTTCTAAAATAAGGGAAGGGTGAATAAAGTGGTAGTAGCTGAAAGAGATTTACAAAGAGGAAATTTTTATCAAAATCAACATGAAGTCTATCGTCAAAATACAAGACAACAGGAAAGAAAATCCAGCTCAAATTACAAAGTAAAGTACATAATCAGGCTCTTATGTGTTGCTCTTTTGGCTTTTTTGCCATTATACAGATTTGCCGTAATTACTGAAAGCCAATATCGAATTGACAAATTGCAGTCGGAAATCAAAGAAATAGAATTACAAAACGAGCACCTAAAAGTAGAGATAGCTAATTTGAAATCGGTTGCAAGAATTGAAGATATTGCAAAAAGCAAATTAAATATGAAAGAGCCTGAAAATCAACAAATAATTTACCTTAATGTTGATTAATTGTGTGGGTGAATAGAAAATGACGGTTCCTCAAATTGTCATTAAAAGGAGATTGGTTATACTCCTTTTATTTTCATTGGTTCTTAGTTTTGCTTTACTAGGACGTGTCTTCTGGATACAATTTGTCCAGGGCGAAGAATTGAAAAACCGAGCATTAGGCCAATGGACAAGTGATGTACCTATTGAGCCTAAAAGGGGCGACATATGTGATAGAAATAATAATCCTCTTGCTATCAGTGCTACAGTTGATACTGTCGTAGCAAGTCCTCCGGATATTGAAGATATAGAAAAAACGGCAGCTTTGCTGTCCGATGTGCTGGATATCGACCCAAAAAAGTTAGAAAAGACTTTAATTGAAGCTAAAACCGAAAAAAAAGGTGCTATATATATAAAACGCAAAATAACTGATGAAGAATCAGAAGCAATAAGGAATCTAAATTTAAGAGGGATATATTTTACCAAGGAAAATAAGAGATTTTATCCTGAAAGAAATCTTTGCTCTCATGTTTTAGGTTTTACTGGAATAGACAGTCAAGGCCTTGATGGGGTAGAATTGATTTATGAGAAATACCTTAAGGGCAATCCCGGTAGGATCGTATCTGAAAAGGATGCCTTAAGCAGAAAACTTCCCTATGGTATAGATAAGTACGTACCGCCGGAAGATGGATTGAATCTGGTTCTAACAATAGATAAAATCATTCAGCATATTGCAGAACGAGAGTTGGAAAAAGCTTTAGCAGAGCATAAAGCTAAAAGAGGCACAATCATTGTAATGGATCCTAAAAGCGGTGAAATACTGGCCATGACCAATAAACCTGATTATGATCCCAATATATATAGTGAATTTTCGCAGCAACTATGGCGAAATGTAGCCATATCTGATGCTTATGAACCGGGGTCAACTTTTAAAATCGTTACTGCTTCAGCCGCTTTGGAGGAAGGAGTAGTTCACCTCGAGGATAAGTTTTACGATCCGGGATATATCATGGTTTCCGGTGTGAGAATAGGGTGCTGGTATCATGGAGGTCATGGAAGTCAAACCTTTATTCAAATAGTTGAAAATTCATGTAATCCGGGCTTTGTTGATGTGGCGATGAAACTCGGAAAAGACCGATTTATGAAATACATAAAAGGTTTTGGTTTTGGTGAAACTACAGGGATAGATTTGCCAGGAGAAGCGCGTGGCCTTATTGATCCATCAAAAGTCGGTCCTGTGGAGCTGGCTACTATTTCCTTCGGACAAGGAATTTCAGTGACGCCTATTCAGCTTATTTCAGCTTTTGCAACTGTGGCTAATGATGGTAAAATGGTTCAACCTCATGTGGCTAAAGCAGTTACGGATAAAGATGGGAAAATTGTCCAAGAGTTTTCCTTTGAACCTTTGCGACAAGTTATATCTTACGATACTGCACAAGAAATGAAAATGATTCTAGAAAGTGTTGTTACTAATGGTACCGGTGGGAAAGGTAAGATAGAAGGATATAGGGTGGGAGGCAAGACTGGCACCGCAGAAAAATATTCTCCTGGAAAATATGTGGTGTCTTATGCAGGATTTGCACCTTGCGATGATCCAAAATTGGCTATCTTGGTTATTATTGATGAGCCGTCAGGCGGTCTGATTTATGGCGGAACTATCGCAGGTCCTGTTTTCCAGAAAGTGATGGCTGACTCATTGAATTACTTGGGTGTAAAACCGAAAATTCCTCAGGTTGAAGATAGCGAAAATGTTGAGGTGCCTGATTTACGCAATCTTTTTATAGAAGATGCTAAGAAGATATTGATTCAAAAGGGGTTGTCACCTAGAGTTGAAGGAGAAGGTTATGTAGTGACAGAACAAGTGCCATTGCCAGGTGTTGAAGTCAAAAAGGATTCCACAGTAATACTAAAAGTGTCTGATTCACGTACAAACAAGGACCCAGTGACAATACCTGATTTAAAAGGTAGAACTGTTAAAGAGGCAACCGATATAATTAACGCTATTGGTTTAAATATTGAGATAGCCGGGAGCGGTTATGCCGTTAAGCAAAACCCTCTACCAGGCATAGGAGTTAGTCTTGGGACTACGGTAAAAGTTGAATTTTCTCAGACACCAAATATGTAGATTTACATGTAATAATCGAATTGGTAAAAAAGAGGGATTACTATTGAATGCACGAGAACTAATACAGATTCTTCCGGATATAATATCAATAAAAGGCTATATTGACGTGCCGATTGAGTCTATTGACTATAACTCAAAAAAAATAAAAAATGGAGCAATTTTTGTAGCTATTCCAGGCTTTAATTATGACGGACATGATTTCATTTTCGAAGCTCTTGAGCGTGGCGCCAGTGCCGTAATTGGAGAAAAAGACTTAGATCTTGGTGAAAAACTGTATATAAGGGTTAAAGACAGTCGAAAGGCTCTGGCTTTAAGCTCCGCATGGTTTTATGAGTATCCTGCTGATAAATTGAAGTTAATCGGTGTTACAGGTACCAGCGGTAAGACTACTGTAACATATTTAATTAGCGAGATGTTAAAAGATATCGGTATTTGTACAGGCATAATTGGAACAATCGGGAATGTATTAAATGATCGAAAGATACCTACATCTCATACTACGCCTGAATCCTTAGAATTAAATCAGCTTTTTTCTAAAATGGTAGAAGAAAACATTAAATATTTAGCAATGGAAGTATCCTCACATTCCTTAAAACTACATCGAGTGGAAGGAATAAAATTCGATGTAGGAGTTTTTACTAATTTGACCCAAGATCATTTAGATTTTCATAAGACCTTTGAAGATTATTTTAATTCAAAGAAAAAACTCTTTAGTCAGTCAAAGCAAGCTGTGATAAATATTGATGACGAGAGCGGCAAAAGATTATTAAACATTATTAATATTCCTAGATGGACCTATGGTCTAGATAAAAAAGCTGATTTAAGGGCTGAAAATATTCGGATAACAGCTAATGGAGTTTCGTATGATTTGGTTTTCAGAGATAAAACCTATCCTGTCTTTTATTCTACACCAGGATTATTTAATGTCTATAACTCCTTGGCAGCTATAACTGCAGGAGTGGCTTTAGGTTTTCCAATAGATGGCTTAATAAATGCTCTAAAAAAAGCAAAGGGAGTTCCTGGCAGGTTTGAACTTGTTGAAAACAATCAAGGGATTATTGTAATAGTGGATTATGCGCATAAACCCGATGGTTTGAAGAATGTTTTATTAACAATTAGAGAATTTTGCACAGGAAAAGTAATTACAGTTTTTGGCTGTGGAGGCGACAGAGATAAGGGTAAAAGGCCTATTATGGGTAAAATATCCTCAGAGCTTTCCGATTATACAATTATAACTTCGGACAACCCTAGGAGTGAAAAGCCCGAGGCTATAATCGAGCAAATAGAAAGCGGAATCATCGGAGATAATTATGAAAAAATTACTGATCGTTCAGAGGCTATAAAGAAAGCCATTTCCATAGCTAAAAAGGGTGATGCTGTTTTAATAGCCGGCAAGGGCCATGAAACTTATCAAATATTTGGTGATAAGACTATCCATTTTGATGATAGAGAGGTTGTAAGAGAGTATTTTAGCAAGAGGGGTTATTTAAATGAGGGCACTAACTATTAAAGAAGTTATTAAATCTACTAATGGAGAGTATTTAGGTAATCAATTTAACAAACAAATAACGGGGATCTCTACTGACTCTAGAACAATCAATAAGGGAGACTTATTTGTGCCTTTGACGGGCCCTAATTTTGACGGTCATGATTTTATAAAACGAGCCTTTGAAAAAGGTGCTGTTGCGACTCTTTGCGGTAAAGATAAAAGAAGTAAAGTCGATAATTTACCAATTAAAGATATTATTTTTGTAGATAATCCACAGTCGGCTTTATTGAGTCTTGCAGCATATTATCGAAGGCTTTTTGATATTCCTTTTGTTGCGATTACTGGCAGTGTGGGCAAAACTACTACTAAAGAGATGACTGCCGAAATATTAAAGATGAGGTTTAAAGTTTTAAAGACCTTGGGAAATCTTAATAATGAAATAGGTTTGCCGTTGACTATTTTTAAGCTAGAGGAAGGTTATCAGGTGGGGGTAGTTGAATTAGGGATGAGTGCTCTTGGGGAGATAAGCCGTATGGCAAGCATAGTAAGACCTAAGATTGCCGTTATTACGAATATAGGCACTGCACATATAGAAAAACTCGGAAGCAAACAAAATATAGCTCGGGCTAAGATGGAAATTCTTGAACCTTTAGGGGAAAATGATTTAGCTGTTTTAAACGGCGATTGTCAGGAATTATGGGATGCACGAAAAACCATTGTCCCTAAAACGGTATTTTTTGGACAAGAACGTGGAGATGTAAAAGCAAGGAATATAAAATCCAACAGCACAAATGAATTAGAGTTTGATATATATGGCTGCTATGGTGAAATGACATTTAAGGCTTTATTACCTGGAATTCACAATGTTAATAATGCCTTAGCCGCTATAGCCGTTGGCTTTGAAATGGGCCTTACAAGGGATGAAATACAGCAGGGGCTTTTAAATTTAAAATTACCTGAGATGAGACTTCAGCTTAAAAAATCTTATTTTGGAGCTGATATCATTGATGATGCATATAATGCTAACCCCGACTCTATGAAAGCGGCTCTTGATTTTTTGCAGCAATGTAGTCATGGCAAGAAAAGAGCCGTAATATTGGGAGATATGTTGGAACTAGGGGATTTATCAGAAAAAGCTCATTTTGAAATTGGTAAGTATGCGGCTGAAAGGGCAGATATATTTATTGCTGTAGGAAATTATGCTCAAAGTTTTAAAAAGGGAGCTCTGCAAGGTCATCTGGACAGTCGATGTATTCATACCTTTTTAACAGTTAGAGAGGCAGTCGGAGAAGTAAAAAAACTTGTCGATGATTGTGATATAATTTTAATAAAAGCATCCAGAGGTATGAAAATGGAACAAATCACGCAGACATTGGTCAGGGGGTCATGAATTGCACATTGAGTTTTATACAGCCATAGTTTCTTATGTTATGACAGCAGCTTTAGGATTATTATTAATCCCTATATTGCAGAAACTTAAATTCGGACAAACAGTTAGAGCCGATGGTCCTCAACGCCATTTAAAGAAAATGGGAACACCAACCATGGGAGGTATTATTTTTATTCCGGCTATTGCATTGACAACACTGCTTTTTACTGGTTTTTCATTTGATACATTTGTGGCGATTATTTCAATGATAGGATTTGGTCTTATTGGTTTTGCCGATGATTTTATAAAAATAACCAAAAAAAGGTCTTTGGGCCTTAGAGCAAATCAAAAACTTTTATTTCAGCTAATATTTTCTGTTGGTCTGGTCTTATACGTGTTTATTAATTATAGCAGACCTACAGAAATTTTACTGCCTTTTTATCCAAAGATGATTAATCTTGGTTTATTTTATATTCCAATAACTATAATCTTTGTTATTATTGGTACAGTAAATAGTGTAAATCTAACAGATGGTTTAGATGGACTGGTTTCGGGTATAGTTGCTATTGTAAGTTTTTTTTATACAGTTTTTTTGATTATAAATGATTATTCAGACTTAGCTATATTCAGTGCAGCCATAACTGGTGCATGTCTTGGATTTTTATTATTTAATCATTATCCGGCCAAGGTTTTCATGGGAGATACCGGATCACTTGGCCTAGGTGGTGCCATAGCATCAATTGCTGTCTTATCTCGCAGCCATTTTTATCTTGCTATTTTTGGCATGATATTTGTAATTGAAACCCTATCAGTTATTTTGCAGGTTGTCTTTTTCAAAATAACAGGAAAGAGAATATTTAAAATGAGTCCCATTCACCATCATTTCGAGTTATGTGGATGGAGTGAGCGCAAAGTGGTTCATACTTTCTGGCTAATTACCTTTATTATGGGAATCATAGGTTTTCTGATATATAAGGTGTAATTATGAGTTATTTTGTATCATACAATACTTAAAAAAGAAAGGGGAAATACTTTGTGGAACTTAAGGGGAAAAACGTGCTGATATTAGGGCTGGCGCGAAGTGGAATTGCTGCGGCAATGGAACTTGCAAATCTTGGAACAACAGTAACTGCTAGCGATATAAAGCCCAGAGAAAAATTTAAAGATATGGGTTTCTTGGAATCCATGGGTATTCAACTGGTCTTTGGCGGCCATCCATTGACACTTTTAAACCAATGCGATCTTATTGTGTTAAGCCCGGGAGTTCCCAGCGATTTAGAAATTTTAAAAGAAGCGAAGAAACGCAATATCCCAATTATCAGTGAATTAGAGCTGGGTTACTGGTTTGCTAAAGCCCCAATAATTGCCGTTACCGGAACAAATGGCAAAACGACAACGACAACATTAATAGGTGAAATACTAAAAAATGGAGAAAAGAACATTATTTTAGCTGGAAATATTGGAATACCACTGATAAGAGAAGTGGAAAAAGCTGAAGACAAAGATTATTTAGTGGTAGAGGTCAGTAGTTTTCAATTAGAAAATATTATGCATTTCAGACCTAAGATAAGCGTAATATTAAATATCACTAAAGATCATTTAAACAGACATAAAACCTTTGAAAAATACATAGAAGCAAAAGCAAGAATACTTGAGAATCAAACAGAAGGGGATTATGCCGTATTAAATTATGATGATCCTATTGTAAGAGCCTTCGCAAAAAAAGCTAAACCGAAAGTTTTGTTTTTTAGCCGGAAAGAAGAGCTCGAACGAGGGGCGTATGTAAAAAATGGTGTAATAGTAATAAGAGATAACGGTAAGATATACCCTGTGCTTAAAGCCGAAGAATTAGGTATTAAAGGCAGCCATAACTTAGAAAATGCTTTGGCAGCTGCTTGTGTTGCTTGGATAACAAGGATTAATTTAAATAATATGGCAGAGACGATGAAGGATTTTCGCGGCGTTGAGCATCGCTTAGAATTTGTGGCAAATATTAATGGTATAAAGTTTATTAATGATTCTAAAGCTACAAATCCAGATGCAGCTCAAAAGGCTATTGAGGCGTTAGAAGAACCTATTGTGCTCATAGCTGGCGGATATGACAAAAAGAGTGATTATAGTGATTTTGTAAAAACGTTTAAAGGAAAAGTTAAAAAACTTATTTTAATAGGTGATACGGCTTCTATTATAGAAGATACTGCTAAAAAACACGGTTTTTTTGACATTAAAAGAGCCAACTCTTTGCAAGAGGCTGTAAAGTTTGCTTATAATGCAGCCACAGCAGGTGATGCAGTACTTTTATCACCAGCTTGTGCTAGTTGGGATATGTTTGAAAGCTTTGAGGAGAGGGGACAGATTTTTAAAGAAACAGTGCACTCTTTGAAGAGGTGAAGGAGCGATGCGTATGTCCCGAAAGCCGCCTGATTTTGCTATACTTTTTGCAGCTTTAGTTTTAACATGTTTTGGAATGATAATGGTTTTTAGTTCCAGCAGCGTAAGGGCGTATTACTATTTTAATGACAGTTTCTATTTTTTAAAGCGTCAGTTGATTTGGTCTGTTCTAGGATTTATTGCAATGATTTTTTTTATGAATTATGACTATTGGAAGATAAAGCAGTATGAAAAACCAATCGTTTTTGTTATGATTTTATTATTAGTCTTAGTTCTCATTCCTGGAATTGGCAAAATAGTCAATGATGCACGGCGCTGGATTGGCGTAGGAAATTTAACGTTGCAGCCCTCGGAAATTGCAAAACTGGGCATGATTATATATCTTTCTTGTGGCTTGGAAAGGAAAGGGGATAAAATTAAATCTTTTTTTATAGGTATTCTCCCATTTCTAATAGTAATGGGATGTGTATGTGGTTTAATTCTTAAGGAACCTCATCTAAGTGCGGCAGTGCTTATAGGGATGACGACACTTGTAATGCTGTTTGTCGCAGGGGCTAGAATTATACACATGGCAAGTTTGGGGATTGTAGGTTCCGCTTTGGCACTAGTGCTAATAGTTAAGAAACCTTACAGACTTAAAAGACTTCTTTCATTTTTAGATCCATGGAAGAATCCCAGCGATGGAGGATATCATATCATACAGTCCTTATACGCACTGGGTTCAGGAGGCTTAATTGGGGTAGGTCTTGGCAGAAGCAGGCAAAAATTTTTTTATCTCCCAGAGCCACAAACAGATTTTATATTTTCGGTTATAGGTGAAGAATTAGGCTTTTTAGGAGCAGCTTTTGTAATATTGTTTTTCATGTTTTTCATTTGGAGAGGCTACAGAACAGCTATAGCAGCTCCGGATATGTTTGGGAAATTGATGGCAACAGGCATAACTACGCTTATAACCTTACAGTTTTTAATAAATATAGCTGTCGTAACGGCTTCAGTGCCTGTGACAGGAATGCCACTGCCCTTTATAAGTTATGGCGGCTCGTCATTGACTATTACTTTATCACAGGTAGGTATTTTATTAAATATTTCCAAATATACGGAGGTTAAGTGAGATGCCCCCCAAAAAAAATAAGAAAATTATCTTAGCAGGTGGTGGTACAGGCGGGCATATTTATCCTGCAATAGCTATTGCAACAGGATTGAAACAGGAATTCCCGGATTCTGATATTCTTTTTATAGGAACAAACAGAGGTCTTGAAAAAGAATTGGTTAAAAAAGCCGGATTCGCATTAAAAACTATAAGAGTAAAAGGTTTTCAAAGAAAACTATCTTTTGATACAATTATATCCATTAAGGAGTTGGCACTTAGTGCTATAGATTCAGTTAAAATAATAAAGAAGGAAAAACCGGATATAGTTATTGGAACAGGAGGATATGTAGCTGGTCCTATAGTGTTTTTTGCCTCACTTATGGGAGTTCATACCGCTATTCACGAACAAAACGTTACACCGGGTATAACAAATAGAATTTTATCTAAGTTTGTTGAGAAAGTTTTTATCAGTTTTCCGGATTCGCTGAAGTATTTTCCCAAAAATAAGACAGTGCTAACAGGAAATCCAGTACGAAACGAAATTACTAAAAGTATACGCTCCCAAGCTTTAAAAAAGTTTGGATTACTATTAAATATTCCTACAGTACTCTGTTTTGGAGGCAGTCAGGGAGCCGCGCGCTTAAATGATGCTATTCTTTATATTATTAACGAAATTAAAGATACAAAACGATTTCAACTGATACATATCACAGGAATAAATCATTATAAAAAGACAATAGACTTGTTAGCAAATAAAGGGATAGATTTAAGTAAGTTAGGGCACATTATTATAAGGCCATATATTCATGAGATGCAAGACGCTTATGCTGTTGCTGATTTAGTTATTTCAAGAGCAGGAGCGCTTAGCATATCAGAATTGAATGCATGTGGCAAACCGGCAATTTTAATCCCACTTCCTACAGCAGCTAACCGTCACCAGGATTTCAACGCTAAGTTTATGGAGGAAAACGGTGCTGCTATAGTTATTTCTGAAGCAAGTCTTTCAGGGGAAAAGCTTCTTGACACAATTAGTAATATTATTTTTGACCAAAAACGTTTACATCAGATGGCGGCAGCTAGCAAGAACTTAGCAAGAGAGGATGCACTTGAAAAGATTTTAGCCGAGATAGTGAAATTGGTAAAGTAAGTGAAATATTTACTTAAGTTATACAGTATGTTAATATAAATTTGTACAAGTGCTATGATAGTAACACCTTAATTTTTTTTGCATAATATATTATATATAATAATTGTTTGGTCTCATGGAAGGAGCGAATGATTTGACAGGAAATAGTAATCGAATTCATTTTATCGGAATTGGCGGCACAGGCATGAGTGGTATAGCAAAAATTTTGATGAATATGGGATATACCGTTTCAGGTTCCGATTTAAAAGTATCAGAAGCCTTAATTCGACTTAGAGATGCCGGCGCCCGGGTCTTTATTGGTCATAACGCCTCAAATGTTGAAGGAGCTGATATAGTAGTTGTATCATCTGCCATACCAAAGGCAAATCCGGAATATATAAGAGCTATTGAATCCAATATTCCCGTAATACATCGAGCCGATATGCTGAGCTTATTGATGACTCCTAAAAAAGGAATTGCCATAACCGGAGCTCATGGGAAAACAACAACTACTTCGATGATTTCATTAATAATGGAAAAAAATGGATTCGATCCTACTGTCATAATAGGCGGAGAATTGAATGATATAGGTGGAAATGCCACTTTGGGAAAAGGAGAGTATTTGGTAGCTGAAGCTGATGAAAGTGATGGCTCTTTCATGAAACTACATCCACATATAGCAGTTATTACAAATATAGAAAACGATCATATGGATTATTACAAAAATATGAATTCGATGAAGAAAGCATTTAAAAAATTTATAGATAATGTGAACAAAGACGGATTTATTATTTTTGGTAATGATAATAAGCACGTTCAGGAATTGGTAAAAGAAACCAATAAAGAGTATTATACCGTTGGAATTAATTATCCGTCGGATTTTATGGCGAAAAATGTTAAAATGAATGGATTAATAACACATTTTGACGTATGTTTTAGAGAAAAATTATTGGGCAAAGTCGAATTACATGTACCCGGCCTTCATAATATACTTAATGCAACCACTGCTATAGCCGTAGGAAATCGCATAGGTATTGATATGGAAGGTATGATTGAAGCAATAAAAACATTTCGAGGGGTACAGCGAAGGTTTCAAATCATCAGTGATATCAGAGGGATAAAAGTTATCGATGATTATGCACATCATCCCACAGAAATAAAAGCTACGCTGAGAGCTGCTAGAAACTGTAATCCTAAAAAAATCTATGCAATTTTCCAACCTCATAGGTATACCAGAACTCAATTGTTGGCAGAAGAATTTGGAGCTGCATTTATAGATGCAGATGAGGTAATAATTACCAGCATTTATAGTGCCGGTGAACAGCCGATAAAAGGGGTATCTTCTGCACTTATAATCGATTCGTTGAAAAGAAATGAGAAAAATGTTGTATTTATAGAGAATAAAGAAGATATTGCGGACTATATACTTGATAGAGCTATGCCGGGAGATTATATTTTAACTATAGGGGCGGGAGATATAAATAAGATTGCCTATAATATTGCAGATAAGTTAGAAGCTTGCCCGAAGGAGGTAATTGGTGAATTTCGGGAGGTGAATTAAGCGGGATGTATATTATAAAGGGCGGAGAAACTCTTTATGGGAAAATAAGGGTTCAAGGTTCAAAAAACTCCAGTCTCCCAATATTAGCCGCAAGCATATTAAATGGACGAAAAAATACAATTAGAGATGTGCCAAAAATTAAAGATATTGCGGTAATGACTGAAATTTTGTCATATCTTGGTGCTGATATAATTAGAGATAATAATCTAATGGTAGTTGATTCTGGAAATGTTAACTGTTCTGATGTTCCCGAACACCTAATGAGAGAAATGCGTTCATCTATAGTTCTTATGGGTGCCTTGCTGGGGAGATTTGGTAAGGCTAAGGTTTCATACCCCGGCGGATGCGAAATAGGACCTAGGCCAATTGACTTGCATCTAAAAGGTCTTGCTCAGATGGGTGTGGAATTTGGTGAAGGTCATGGCTTTATTTATGCAAAAACCGATAAGCTAAGGGGTGCGGATATTCACCTTGATTTTCCAAGTGTGGGGGCTACGGAGAATATAATGTTGGCAGGAGTACTTGCACAAGGAACTACTATAATAAGAAATGTGGCAAAAGAACCGGAAATCGTAGATTTACAAAATTTTTTAAACCGAATGGGAGCAAACATAAAAGGTGCAGGTACCGATACTATAAAAATAGAAGGATGTAAAATCGACGATTTGCAGCAGGTAGATGATTACACAATAATTCCCGATAGAATTGCTGCCGGAACATATCTTGTAGCAGCGGCCATCACGAATGGCCATATCTGGCTCACAAATGTTATTGCCGAACACGTGGAACCTATTTTGGCTAAATTGAGAGAAATGGGCTGTATGATAAATTGCAGCAATGGTGTAATTGAGTTATATGTAAATAAGCCATTAAATTCGCTAGACAGCTTGAGAACATTGCCGTATCCGGGTTTTCCCACAGATATGCAAGCACCGATGATGGCTCTTTTGTCAACAGTAGAAGGCACATCGATTTTTGTGGAAACTGTTTTTGAAAATAGATTTAAACATGCACAGGAGCTCAGAAGAATGGGAGCAAATATCTCCATAAACGGTAACACTGCAATAATCAAAGGGGTTGACAAACTTACCGGTGCCATGGTGGAAGCAAAAGATCTTCGTGCAGGTGCAGCACTTATAATAGCTGCTTTAGCTGCAGAAGGAGAAACATATGTGGAAGGTGTATGCCATATAGAACGAGGATATGAAAACATAGAAGGCAACTTATCGTCTTTAGGTGCCAAAATTGTCAAAAAAAACTAAATAAATCGTAAATATTTGCAATGTAATATAATTTACTGCAAAAACATTCTTTTTGTTTGCGGTAAATATTATTTTCTATTGAAAAAAAGGACAAGTGGTCGTTATGTACGAACGAAATCAAGTCAGATATAACACTTATCATAATAGAATAAAAAGGAAAGTCAACTATAAAAGACTATTGTTGCCGATTAGTTTTTTATGTATAATAACATTGATACTAGTAGCATCCAGCTCTTTTTTCGCTATAGAAGATATTAAAGTGAAAGGTAATAAGAATATATCCAATGAGGAAATATTAAAGTCAATCGATTATTACATTGGTATGAACTTATTAACTGTTAAACCTAAGGAACTAAAAGAAGCTATACAAGCGACAATTCCTATTGAGGATGTTATCGTAAAATACAAACTTCCACATACTCTTATTATCGAAGTCAAGGAAAGAGAGATTTCAGCTGCATTAAATTACTTGGATGGTTTTGTATTAATAGATTCTAACGGCTTCATTGTAAAGCTGGCATCAAAGCTTGAAAATTATTCAGTTCCAATAGTAACTGGCCTTAAAGTAGTTAAGGCAAAGGTTGCAGAAAAACCGCTGTTAGAAGAAAATACAGTTCATTTTAAAGTATTGCTTGGTCTGATTGAATCCTTAAAACCAATATTACAAGAGCTTTCGGAAATTAATATTGTGGTTGATGAAAATCACAAAACGAACTTTTATTTATATACTTTGGATGGATACCAAGTTTTTTTAGGTGAATTTAATGATAAAAAAATAACGATTCTGCAGACCTTGCTACAAGATGTAAGAAAGAAAGGTATGGGAACAGGTTTATTAGACATAAGTCATAATACACCAATTTTTAAACCCTTTCATATAGAACCTGAGGAGGAGAAGGAATAAGTTATGAAAGATACTACTAAAGCACATTTTGCCATATCAGTCGTCTGCTTCATATTAGGTATGTTGCTTGTAGCTCAATTTAGAAGTGTCCAAATAAGCGGTGGTGCGACAATTTCTCTTCAAAGAGCTCAAGAACTGTCTACACAATTAAAAACTGTTACAGAGGAACGGGATATGTATAAAAAGGAACTATTAGAACTTAGAAATAGACTTGCTGAGTATGAAAATGCGGCCTCTAAAACAAGCAGTTTGACTGAAGCTATGAAAAAGGAATTAGAAAAAGTTCGAATGTTAGCAGGACTAACGGCAGGAACTGGACAAGGCGTAATTATTACTCTCGATGATAGCAATTTGCCACGACAACCCGGTGAAGATCCAAACTTGTTTTTAATTCATGATGAGGATCTTTTAAAAGTAATTAATGAGTTGTTTGCAGCAGGTGCAGAAGCGATTTCAGTAAACGGGCAACGGATTATAACCAATAGTGAAATAAGATGTGTAGGGCCCACCATTATTATTAATTCAGTAAAACTTGCACCGCCTTTTATTATTCAAGCTATAGGTGATCCTGATATACTAGAAACTTCCCTTAAAATGCGAGGGGGAGTTATCGAATCGCTACAGGTTTTTGGGATACAAATAAATATAAAAAAGCAGGATAAAATTGACATGCCGGCTTATACCGGGCCGATTCAGTTTAAATATTTCGAACCTGTTAAGGCAGGTGAAATGTAAACATGATGATATATCCGTTTATAGGTTTTGCCTTGGGTTTACTGGTTGGTTTTAAATTGCCTATTTCGGTACCTGTTATATATGCACCTTATGTTTCGATTTCAATCCTAGCTGCTTTAGATTCGGTCCTTGGCGGTATAAAGGCGATGGAGGAAGATAATTTTGACACTAGTATATTTGTATCGGGTTTTTTTATCAACACTCTTATGGCAGGATTTTTAGCTTATTTTGGAGACCGACTGGGGATACAGTTGTATCTTGCTGCGATTTTTGCTTTTGGTGTAAGGATATTCCAAAATCTTGCGATTATACGCCGCAGCATAATTAAAAGATTATTTTCTAAAAATAATTAAAAATAAAAAGGAAAATTTGGTTTGCATATAGAACTTTTAATAATTAAAGTAACCTGCCCGAGAGGGAAGGGGAGGTGTAAATTTGGGAAAGAGCAACATCATAGCTAGTTTGGACCTTGGAACATCTAAAACATGCTGCATGGTAGGGGAAATAACTAGTTCAGGCGATATAGATATTTTAGGATATGGCATTTCTGAAGCTTCAGGAATCAAAAAAGGTGTAGTGATTAATATTGATTTAGTGGTTCAAAGTATACTAAAGGCCGTTAATATCGCAGAACAAATGTCAAATACAAAAATAAGCCATGTAGCTGTAGGACTATCAGGAGGTAATATTTCGCTCTTGACAAATCGTGGGGTTGTTGCTATTCCCAGAAATGAAAGTGAAATAACACCTCAAGATGTAGAAAGAGTAATTCAAGCTGCGAAAATAATGGCTATACCCTATGACAGAGAAATTATAGATGTAATACCACGAGAGTTTATTGTAGACGGATGTGATGGCATAAAAGATCCTGTGGGTATGGCGGGAACAAGGCTGGAGGTTTCAGCGTGCATTGTTTTAGGTCTTTTGACTGCAATACAAAATATTGTCCGCTGTGTGCAAAGGGCTGGTTTATCTGTGGAATCCATGATTCTAAGACCTTTGGCGGCAGCCGAAATGCTGCTTACGGAAGACGAAATGGATATGGGGGTAGTATTAGTAGATGTAGGTGCTGGTACCACTGAAATTGCTGCTTTTCAAGAAGGCTGTATAACTGCTTATGATATGATTCCTATAGGTGGAGACCTTATTACAAATGATATAGCTATTGGCCTACGATTACCATATTCTTACGCTGAAGAGATTAAGTGTAAATATGCGTGTGCATTGTCATATATGGCATCTGACAAACCTGATATAGAAATTCAGAGTTTAGGAGATTCTTTTTCAAGAAAAATTTCACAGAAAGATTTAACCGCAGTTGTGGAACCTCGTGTTCAAGAGATTTTATCTTATATCATTAAAAGCATAAAAGGTTTTGATCTTAAAGCTATGTTGCCTGCCGGTATTGTTTTTACCGGAGGAGGCTTGGTACATATAAAAGGGGCTTTGGAAATGTCTCAACAATTGCTGAATTTGCCTGTTAGATTAGGAACTACTGATTCCTATGACAGAGATCAGACTTTTACAATAGCTTTAGGTTTACTTAATTATCTTATAAAACATAGGGCTTTTGATTTAAGTTCAGCTACGAAAGAAAGATCGGCTTACGGATTTTTAGAAAGAGTAAAGAGAATATTAAGAGAGTATTTTTAAAGTTTGGGAGGTATTAACGTGTTAGATTTTGATGTTGAGATGGAACAATTCGCGAATATCAAAGTAATAGGAATTGGTGGCGGTGGTAATAATGCAATAAATCGAATGATAGATGCAGGCCTGAAGGGAGTAGAGTTTATTTCGGTTAATACTGATGCCCAGGCTCTTTATTTATCCAAAGCCGACAAAAAGATACAAATAGGTGAGAAACTCACTAAAGGCCTTGGTGCAGGAGCCAATCCGGAAATTGGCAAAAAAGCGGCAGAGGAGAGTAAGGATATAGTTGAAGAAGCTCTTGGTGGTGCCGATATGATTTTCATTACTGCAGGAATGGGCGGAGGAACCGGAACCGGTGCTGCACCAGTGATTGCTGAGATATCTAAAAATCTCGGCATATTGACAGTTGGTGTAGTAACAAAACCTTTCTCATTTGAAGGCAAAAAGCGAATGGCCAACGCAGAACTAGGAATAAGTGATATAAAGAATAATGTTGATACTTTAATTACTATCCCCAATGATAGGCTTTTATCAATAGCAGAAAAGAAGACTTCAATGATTGATGCTTTTAAAATGGCGGATGACATACTTAGACAAGGAGTTCAAGGTATTTCTGATTTAATCGCTGTGCCAGGCTTGATTAATTTAGATTTTGCCGATGTAAGGACGATAATGTTGAGCACGGGTTTAGCTCATATGGGAATCGGTAAAGGCTCCGGAGAGAGCCGAGCTATTGAAGCTGCAAAACAAGCCATATCAAGTCCTTTACTGGAAACATCCATAGACGGCGCCAAAGGTGTACTACTGAACATTACCGGAGGAGCAAATCTTGGTTTACTTGAAGTTAATGAGGCTGCCGAACTCATATCATCAGTTGCTGACCCGGAAGCCAATATAATATTTGGAGCAGTTATCGATGAAAAACTACAGGATGAAATAAGAATCACAGTCATTGCGACAGGTTTTGAAACGTTAAAAGAAAAGCCTTTAGAAATAGAAGAATTCGAAGTTGGGCACTTTATGGACGAGGACCTTGAAATTCCTGCATTTTTGAGGAAGAACAGAAAAAGATAGGAGCGCAAAAAAGCGCTCTTTTTTTTTATGCAATAAATCAAGAAGTGACATTTTTTTAATAGACATGATGTTAAAATAATCATAATGGATAAAAGAAATGCATATAAATTTTTTATAGGCTGGTCTTTTTAAGAGGTGGACACATGATTCTTTACTTTGATGTTGTTTTAATTATAAATCTAATTATGAATTATGTAATATTATACCTTGTTGCCTTGATTTTGAATAAGGAAAAAGTATATTATAGATTATTTTTGGGTGCAATGCTAGGTTGCATATTTTTGATAGGAATGGTATATCCAAAATTTGCATTCTTAACAAAGCTGCCCTCCAAAATCATATTATCAATTGCTATGGTTTTTTTAAGTTTTTCTACGAAAAATATCAGGGACTTTTTAAAAACCATTAGTTTTTTATATATTATATCATTTATGATGGGCGGAGGTGTGTTGGCATTCTTTTTTTTGTTAAATCTCAAAGAAAGTTCTCTAATTAATACCATTATATTTAATAGTATTTCAGTTCCTTGGTGGATATTACTTATTTCTGCATTTACAGTGTTTGTATTTTTAAAATATATATGGCCTATCATATATAGGATATTAGCTAAAGATGCTTTACTAGTTCTTATAACCATTGTTTTAGATGAAAAATCTACGGAAGTTACTGCCTTGATTGATACAGGCAATGATCTTTTTGATCCGATATCAAATTATCCGGTTATTATTGTAGAACTTAGTGCTGTTAAAAGTATTTTCAGTATGGATTTAGATGTTATGTTTGAAGAAGGTATGGAAGGAAATCTCGAAGCTATCAGTAAACTGGCAGCTAACTCAAAATGGGCTAATAGATTTAGAGTAATACCTTTTGAAAGCATTGGAAGAAATAAAGGTTTAATGTTAGGTTTTAAACCTGATTCAGTGACCATAAAATACAATAAAAAAATTTTGACGACTAAGGATGCGATAATAGGTATATATCAAAAAACTCTTTCACAAGAAGGAACTTACAGAGCTTTATTAAATCCTGTCCTCATAAATTGAATGAAAAATAGTATGGAGGGGAAATTATGATAAAGTTTATTAAAATCAAAACAGAACTGATAACCTTATTAAAAAAATTGGGAATATTAAAGAAGTCAGTTATCTATTACATTGGAGGCAGCGAAACCTTACCTCCTCCGCTTACAAGTGATGAAGAAGTTTTTTATCTAAAAAAGCTGCAAATGGGAGATCAAACTGTTAAGACAGTTTTAATTGAGCGAAACCTACGTCTGGTAGTTTATATTGCTCGAAAATTTGAAAATACTGGTATATGTATAGAAGATTTGATTTCTATCGGAACCATAGGACTCATAAAAGCAATTAATACATTTGACCCAAATAAAAAAATCAAACTTGCTACATATGCTTCAAAATGCATTGAAAATGAAATATTGATGTATTTGAGGAGAAATAATAAGACTAGAATGGAAGTATCTTTTGACGAACCACTTAATATCGATTGGGATGGCAATGAGCTGTTATTATCTGATATATTAGGAACAGATAATGACATGATTTATAAATATATCGAGGATGAAGTTGATAGAGAATTACTTTATACTGCTATGAAAAGGTTATCACAAAGAGAACGATGTATAATAAAACTTCGTTTTGGTTTGAATGGTGGTGTCGAAAACTCTATAGCCCCCTAACCAACTTGGAGAAAATCTTTGTATATGATAGTATAAAAGCAGGGGGTTAACTTAAATGACAAGAAAACAATATACAGAAGAA
>MPOT01000084.1 GCA_001896545.1 Tepidanaerobacter sp. EBM-38
GCTCCGGGTAATCGACAGTGACGGCAACTATATTTGGAAACACGCAAAAGATATAAAAAAAGGTGATTGGTTAGCCCTTAAGAAAAATACATATCCCGAGATCACTGACTACCGGTTACCGGATTTTGAATATGAGTCACATTTTAATGCCAAGGAAATAACTTTGCCTCAGGAACCTTCTGAAGACCTTGGCGAGTTTATAGGTTACTTTATAGGTGATGGCAGTTTCAGTTTCAATGAAAGAGGTACCGGTCAGGTGATATTTTCCGTTGCCGATGATGAACCGGAAGTTTTTGATAGGATAATATCCTTGGGCAATAAACTTTTTTCCATAGAGCCGGTTATAAACAAAAAGCCGGGAGACAAGAGTTCAAATCTATTTTATAATTCCACGGTCCTTGCCCATTGGCTGAAACACATCGGTGTTGATAAAGTTTCTTCCATGGATGTAAAAGTGCCTGAGATAGCTTTTCGAGCAGGATTCAATTTTGCTACGGGTTTTTTGAGAGGACTGTTTAGCGCAGATGGAACCGTAAGTAAGGAAGGTTATGTGACATTATATTCCATTTCAAAGGAATTGGTCGATGGAGTAAGAGAACTGTTATTATCTCTTGGCATTCCTTCCAGAACAATCATCAACATTGACCGACAGGACTTTCTTGGCAAAAATCCAATATACAGGCTTAACCTAATTACACAAGAGGGTTATGTGATATTTAGAGACAGGATAGGATTTATTTCTACGGCAAAAAATGATCGCTTGGAAGTGATTGATAATAGAGCTTTGGAATTTAATGATATTATACCTAATCAACAGCAAGTCTTTGCCAAAATTTACGACGGCCCGGGTAAGGGGTGCGGTCATGAAAGGATGGACCTAGGTGCCAACCGGGAGCTTTATAGGGATATACAGCACTATTTGCCTAAGGTGGCGGCACCGAGGAATCTAAATCGCAGCAGGTTAAGTTACCTGGCTGAGAAATATCCGGAAGTTGCTGAAAGCCCGCTCAAATGGTTCCTGGAAAATAATCAGTTTTATGATAGGGTTGAAACTGTTGAGGACGATGAAGCGTTTACACTGGACCTTTCGGTACCTGATAATAATACTTATATTGCAGCCGGCTTTATAAGCCATAACACGCGCCGGGGTGCCAACATGGGCATACTCCGGGTGGACCATCCGGATATTCTGGATTTTATTCAATGCAAGAAAGATGATAAGGAAATTACCAATTTTAATATAAGTGTGGCTATTACCGATAAGTTTATGGAAGCACTGAAAGCAGATGGAAATTATGACCTTATCGACCCACACACGAAAAAACCCACAGGAAAACTTAGGGCAAGGGAAGTCTTTGATTTAATAGTGGACATGGCATGGAACAATGGCGAGCCGGGAATCGTATTTATCGATAGGATGAATGAGGACAATCCTACTCCGGCAATTGGGGATATTGAAAGCACGAACCCCTGCGGTGAACAACCCCTTCTGCCTTATGAGTCGTGCAACTTAGGTTCTATAAATCTTGCGAAATTTATAAAAAAATCCGGTAATAAAAATACAATTGATTATGAAAGTTTAAAGGAAACGGTACACCTGGCTGTGCGCTTTTTAGACGATGTAATCGATGTAAACCTGTATCCCTTAAAGGAAATTGAGGAAATGACCAAGGCTAATCGAAAAATCGGTCTTGGCGTGATGGGCTTTGCCGATATGCTGATAGAACTGGGTATTCCGTATAATTCCGATGAGGCGGTAAAAACTGCCGAAGCCATAATGAGCTTTATTGATAATGAATCTAAAAATGCATCTTGCGAGCTTGCAAAAGAGCGAGGAGTTTTCCCTAATTGGGAAAAGAGCATATATAAGGAAAAGGGCATGCGCATTCGAAATGCTACTACTACCACAATAGCGCCAACAGGAACTATAAGTATTATTGCGGGAGTTTCCAGCGGTATTGAACCTATATTTGCCCTAGCCTTTGAACGCCACGTAATGGACAACCAGCGATTGGTAGAAGTTCATCCGATTTTCAAACAGATTCTTAAAGAGCAGGGCCTTTATAGTGAAGAACTGATGCAGAAAGTAGTAACTCAGGGAACTCTCCAAGGTATAGATGAATTGCCCGAAGAAATAAAAAGAGTTTTTGTTACAGCACATGACATTAAGCCGGAATGGCATATAAAAATGCAGGCGGCTTTCCAAAAATACACCGATAATGCCGTATCTAAGACCGTAAACTTTCCAAACAGTGCTACTCGGGAAGATGTTAAAACCGTATATATGATGGCTTATAATCTAGGCTGTAAAGGCGTTACAATCTATAGAGACGGAAGCAGGCAGGAACAGGTTTTAAATAAAGGTACAAAAAAAGAAAGGCCTGCACGTTATAAAATAAAACCAAGACCCAGGCCCAGTGTAACCTACGGCAATACAGAGAAAGTAAAGATTGGCTGTGGAAACCTTTATATCACTGTAAACTCTGACGAAAACGGCATCTGTGAGGTATTTACCAATTTAGGCCGAGCAGGGGGCTGCCCATCTCAGTCAGAAGCCACTAGCCGCCTTATTTCTATGGCTTTACGTTCAGGAATTGATGTAAAAGCTATAGTAGAACAACTAAAGGGCATTCGCTGCCATTCCACTTTACGGCAAATGGCAAACAATAAAGATATAAAAGTGCTTTCATGCCCTGATGCTATAGGGCGGGCCATAGAACGCAGCATTGGCGAGAATGTAATAGTAAACGGCAATGGCAACGGATCCAATGAGGCCTATATTAAGCGTTATTTGGATACCGATCCAGAAACAACGGTGACTCCTGAGGATGGTTCGCATAATCCGAATCCTACTAAAAAAAAAGCAAACGGAGGCACCTGCCCTGAATGTGGCCATGGACTCGAGCACGAAGGCGGCTGCGTTATCTGTCGAAGCTGTGGTTATTCCAAATGTGGTTAATAGATTGAGTTGACTTATGGCTAATTTCTTTAGCAGCTAAACTCATCCGCGGCCGAGCTGATGCAAAACTCCAGGCACAGCTTCAATGAGAACAAATATACCTATGCCGACAAAAAGAATACCTGCCGCAAGTTTAAGGTATGCAGTGGGAACATAACGTGATACCACTTCGCCAAACAGTGCACCTATAAGAGTAACAAGGACTAGTGCAAGTGAGGCTCCAAGGAATATGGGCAGCGGTTTTTTATACTGTGTTACTAAGGTAAATACGGCAAGCTGAGTTTTATCTCCCATTTCTGCCAGGAACAACATACCAAAAGCCATGAAAAAAAGTTTTAAGTCCATAAAAACACCTCGCTTAAATTTTAGAATAAAGTTGTTTTGATGTATTAAGTATCAGGAAAGGTAATAATAAAGACCTTTATTCCGCAAATCAACGCCCGGAATAAAGGTCTCATTCCCAAAAATGGTGAAAGCCCAGGCAAGATGTCTTGCCAGCATGTTGAGCCTTCAAAGGCAAAAGCCCGAACTACTCCCCTTTATTATTGCATTTATTATACCAACATTTTACATGTCAATCAAGGCTTAAGAAAAACCTGTGCAGTTATTCCGCGTTTTTATTGACACAGATATTAAACTTTGATAAACTTTGGAATAATAATTGTAGCAAAATTAATTGGGGGCGATTTTTTGGATAAATTTCACAAGGAGGGTTTAAGTTTTGATGATGTCTTGGTTATACCTTCAAAATCTGAGGTGTTGCCAAGAGACGTGAATATTACTACAAGGCTTACCAATAAAATTAAACTTAATATTCCAATAATAAGTGCCGGAATGGATACGGTAACTGAGGCACGGCTTGCTATTGCCATCGCCAGGGAAGGCGGTATAGGCATAATCCATAAGAACATGCCTATTGAAATGCAAGCTTTAGAAGTGGACAAGGTTAAGAGGTCCGAACATGGAGTAATAGTTGACCCGTTTTATTTATCTCCGGAAAATCTCATCGGAGATGCTTTAGAGCTTATGGAGAGGTATAAGATATCCGGAGTGCCGATTACTGAGGGAAAGAAACTTGTTGGCATTCTTACAAACAGGGATCTTCGCTTTGAGGATGATACAACTAAAAAAATCAAAGATGTTATGACTAAGGAAAATCTGGTGACGGCACCGGAGGGAACGGACCTTGATGCTGCTATGAAAATCTTAAAGAAGCACAAAATAGAAAAACTTCCCATAGTTGATGAAGATTTTAATCTAAAGGGTTTAATTACAATCAAAGATATTGAAAAAGCTATCAAATATCCTAATTCGGCAAAAGACCAAAAGGGAAGATTATTAGTAGGTGCGGCAGTTGGGATAACCGCCGATATGAAAGACCGCTTGAAGGCATTGGTGGAAGCTAATGCAGATGTGGTAGTTGTTGATACTGCACATGGCCATTCAAAAGGTGTTATTGAAGCTGTATATAAAATTAAGGAAATGTATCCGGACCTTCAAGTTATAGCTGGAAATGTAGCTACTGCCGATGCAACGCGCGATTTGATAAATGCGGGTGCTGATGCTATAAAAGTGGGAATGGGGCCCGGCTCTATTTGCACCACTAGAGTTGTAGCGGGCATTGGAGTGCCGCAAGTTACGGCGATTTATGAGTGCTCGCAGGAAGCAGCAAAGTACAATATACCTATTATAGCAGATGGTGGAATAAAGTATTCGGGAGACATTGTAAAAGCTATAGCAGCTGGAGCTGATACTGTCATGTTGGGAAGTCTGTTTGCAGGTACTGAAGAGAGTCCGGGTGAAATAGAAATATTTAATGGTCGAAGCTTTAAAGTATATAGGGGTATGGGTTCTATTGGAGCTATGGAACAGGGCAGTAAAGACCGCTATTTTCAGGAAAACATGAAAAAGCTGGTGCCTGAAGGAATTGAGGGACGAGTTCCATACAAAGGGCCGCTTTCTGAAACCGTATATCAGTTGCTCGGAGGACTTCGGGCCGGTATGGGTTACTGTGGGGCCAAAGATATTCAGGAACTGAAAAAAGCAAAATTTGTAAGAATTAGTGCATCAGGGCTCAGAGAAAGCCATCCACATGACATATATATTACTAAGGAAGCCCCTAATTATTCGCAAATATAGTTTTGCAATAGGATCGGAAAAAAACCGATCCTATTTTTTATTGTTAAGAATAAGGTTCGTATTGTTCAAGAATGCAGAGTATGATATTATTTTATTAAGTAACAGAAAAATTTGATTGAATTTAAGAATAAACATTTTTCAATAATATATTTAGCAGGAAATCGGTTTATATTAGTAGAATAATATATTAGGCAATATTTATATAATTTTCAGCAGTTCAATATTTCATTTAAAGATGAGGAGGAGATCAGGTTTGAAAAACTATAAAAGTGACATGATAAGGAACGTAGGTCTTATTGGTCATAGTGGTTCCGGAAAGACATCCTTGGCCGAAGCTATGCTGTATAATTCAGGCTCCACTGATCGATTGGGAAAAATTGATGAAGGTAATACGATTTGCGATTATGATCCTGAAGAGATTAAAAGGAGAATTTCTATAAGTAATGCAATTGCTCCTTGTGAATGGAAAGATAACAAGATAAATATTATTGATACTCCTGGATATTTTGATTTTGTAGGTGAAGTAAAAAGCGCTCTTAGAGTGGTTGAAAATGCGGTTATAGCCGTTTGTGCCGTATCTGGTGTTGAAGTAGGCACTGAACAGGTATTTAAATATGCTGAAGATGCAAATCTGCCACGCATATTTTTCATAAATAAAATGGATCGAGAAAACGCAAATTTCAACAAAGTACTCGACCAGATTCGTGAATTTTTTGGTCCTAAGGCGGTTCCTCTACAGCTTCCTATTGGTTCTGAAGCGAATTTCAACGGTATCGTGGATATAGTATCAGAGAAGGCGTATAGTTTTGCTGATAAGAATCTAAAAGAATGTGAAATCCCTGAAGATTTAAAGGATACACTGGCAAAATACAGATCGGCATTGTTGGAAGCCGTGGCGGAAACAGATGATGATATTTTAATGAAATATTTGGAAGGAGAAGAACTAACCGATGCCGAAATTGAAAAAGGACTGCGCAAAGGGATAATTTCGGGCGATATATTTCCTATTCTATGTGGCTCATCTCTGACAAATAAGGGAATTAATCTATTATTGGATGTAATTTGCAATTATGCAGCTTCGCCACAAGACCGTCCTGATGAAATAGGAGTAAAACCTGGCACAGATGAAGAGATTATAAGAAAATGCAGTGCCGATGAACCTTTTTCAGCGTTAGTATTTAAAACCATGGCAGATCCCTATGTGGGTAAATTGACGTTGTTTAAAGTGTTTTCAGGCAGTGTAAAATCTGATACTTCAGTATATAATGTTACTCAAAACCAAACTGAAAAATTTGGTCAGATTTATGCTTTGAAGGGCAAAAAACAGGAAAATATTACCGAGGTTGTGGCAGGAGACATAGCAGCAGTGGCTAAACTGCAGTATACTACAACCAATGATACTCTGGCAGATAAGGAAAATCCCATATTGCTTAAACCTATTGATTTTCCAAAGCCTGTACTGACATTAGCTGCACAGCCTAAGTCATCTGGGGATGAGGATAAGATTTCATCGGGTCTTGCAAGACTTATGGAGGAAGATAAGACTTTTGAAGTTTCAAAGGATCCGGAGACAAGTCAACTCCTTGTTTCTGGCATGGGAGAAATACATCTTGAAGTTTTAGCAGCAAAGCTTGCAAATAAGTTTGGGTCTGAGATTGTATTGGAACTTCCCAAAATTCCGTATCGTGAAACTATCCGCGAGACAGTTAAAGTTGAAGGCAAACATAAAAAACAAAGTGGTGGTCGAGGCCAGTATGGCCATGTATGGCTTGAACTTCAACCAACTGATTTAAATGAAGAGTTTCAGTTTGAAGATAAAATCTTTGGCGGTGCTGTGCCGAAGCAGTATGTGCCCGCTGTTGAAAAAGGAATTAGAGAGGCATTAAAAGAGGGTGTGCTTGCAGGATATCCTATGATAGGCATAAAGGCCGTTTTATATGATGGGTCTTTCCACCCAGTTGATTCTTCTGAAATGGCTTTTAAAATTGCAGGCTCAATGGCTTTTAAGAAAGGTGCACTTCAGGCAAAACCGGCGCTTTTAGAGCCTATTATGGATTTGACGGTGGTTGTACCCGAAAATTTCATGGGCGATATTATTGGAGATTTAAATAAGCGCCGTGGCAGAGTGCTGGGAATGGATCAGAAGGATGGTATGCAGCATATTAAAGCACAGGTACCTATGTCGGAAATACTTCGTTATGCTACTGACTTGCGTTCGATGACACAAGGCAGAGGTTCCTTTGTGTCGACCTTCAGCCATTATGAAGAAGTACCTGCGATGATTGCAGAAAAAATAATAGCTGAAACTAAAAACAATAAGGAGTAATTTTTCCATAATATGTGTCCTCCTTTCTTGAATTTAAGTTTTACTTTAAGGAAAAGCTTAAATATAAGAAAGTATATGACCGGATAAAAACCGGTTCAGACATTAAAAAGGAGGACACAGTATGGCAAAAGCCCAAAAAAGAGTGTGCAAAAAAATGCACACAGACTCCAAACCAAACAACGATAGAAATACTATTGGGGAAAAGGTCGATAACACTATAGAAGATCGACTTACTGATGATACGATGTACGGTGAGATAATTCCAAGCTTAATGGGATGGATTTCTCCTGAAAATCAAGAAGAAAGAACTAATCGCCTGATGGAGATTTCTGAAGAAATAACAGCTTTAAAGAAAAAAAGGAAATAGTACAACAAGGGAGGACAGAGAGTCTTCCCTTGCATTTTTTGTAACAAATTTAATTGTGATTAATGCTTGCATATTTTTCTAAGGTGAAATATAATATAAGTAAAGGTCAGAGAAAGTCAATAACATTTTAGAAGCAGATCATATCCTTGAGAGAGGAGGATATTATGGCAAATCTTTCAGATATGATTGAGGATTTTATTAAGGAAATGTTTGATGATATGCCGGAAGGAATTCTTGAAATACAAAGGAATGAGATGGCCAATCAGTTTCAGTGTGCTCCGTCTCAGATAAATTATGTCCTTACAACTCGCTTCACCTTAGAGCGCGGCTATTTTGTTGAAAGCCGCCGAGGTGGCGGAGGATATATTAGGATTAAAAAGTTAAAAATAAGAGAAGATGAATTTTTAAGGGATGTCATTGAATGTATTGGTGATTCCATTTCCGGCTCCGATGCGAAAGCCATTATTGAGAGGCTGTGGGAAGAGGATGTAATAACAGAGAGGGAAAAAGAAATCTTATGTGCTACAGTCAGTAAATGCAATTTACCACTAAGTTCTTCTGACCGCAACTTAATCCGAGCACGGATTATGAAAGCCGTAATTACAACTATAATGGATTTTGAAGCTAGAAAAGGGGGAGAAGAATAATGCTGTGTGAAGAATGTCAGATGAGACCGGCAACGATTCACATTACTAAAATAGTTAATAATGAAAAATTTCAAGTGCATCTTTGTGAGGTATGTGCAAAGCAGAAACATATCTCACTTCCAACGGGTTTTAGTGTCTTAGGATTTGATGATGCTGGGTTTTCAGTAGGCAAACTGCTCTCAAGTTTCTTTGAACCGACAGAGCAAAGTCTTACTAATGCTATGGATAATGCTAAATGTAATAGATGCGGCTTGAGCTTTGATAATTTTATTCAGACTGGCCGTTTTGGATGCAGTCAGTGTTATAATACATTTAAAGATCAAATGAATCCATTGCTGCGTAGAATACATGGAAAGACTTATCATGTTGGAAAAGTGCCTAGAAGGACCGGAGGGCAACTTAGGATACAACATGAAATCAATCGGTTAAAAGGAGAACTCCAAGAAGCAATAAATGCAGAAGAATATGAACGTGCAGCGGTAATACGGGATAAAATAAAGCAACTGGAACAAAGTAAAAACGCTGAGAATAAAGATAAAGATACAGAATAGGAGATGGTCGGATGGGTATAGAAAATCTAATGGAGCCTTCTAATATTAAGTGGATAAGTTCACCCGGGCCTGACAGCGATATAGTTATAAGCAGCAGAGTTAGACTTGCACGCAATATAAATGATATCCCATTTCCTCATCTTCTACCTGAACAAGAGGCCAAAACGATTATAAAGAATGTACACGAAACCTTAAGAGCAGATGCAAATTTAGGGCAGAATATCGAATTATATAATATGGCAGAGCTGCCTGAAGAACACAAAATACTGCTTTCGGAAATGCATCTTATCAGTCCGGATTTGGCTTCTTCAAAAAATGGTGCGGTTATTGTAAATCAAGATGAAACAATAAGTATAATGATAAATGAAGAAGATCATTTGAGAATACAGGTCATGCTTCCAGGATTGCAGTTAGATGAAGCATTTAAAGAAATAGATAAGATTGATGATTTACTTGAAGCAAAACTCGATTTTGCCTTTGATGAAAAAATAGGGTATCTTACAGCTTGCCCGACTAATGTAGGAACCGGCATGAGGGCATCGGTAATGATGCATTTGCCGGTGCTTACAATGATGGATCAGATGGGGCAGATATTTGCTACCATATCTCAAGTGGGTTTGGTAGTTCGAGGCATCTATGGAGAAGGGTCGCAGGCCAAAGGCAATCTATACCAGATATCTAACCAGATAACCTTAGGTAAATCAGAAGAGGATATAATTCAGAATGTAATGGGTGTAACCCGTCAGATATTAATGAGTGAACGCAAAATTAGGGAGAATTTATCCGGTGAAGCTCGAGTCCGTTTAGAGGATAGAATACTAAGATCTTATGGCATATTGACAAATGCCAAAATTATTTCATCACAGGAAGCCTTAGCATATATATCTGATGTAAAATTAGGTGTTGATATGGGGATTATAAAGGATTTAGAGCCATTGGTTTTGAATAGTTTGTTTATTACAACCGGTCCGGCCTATATCCAGGGAATATCGAATACTGAAATGTCACCGGTGGAACGGGATTTATATAGGGCGGACTTTATAAGACAAAAAATAAGAAAATGAGGTGAAATTATGAACGGAAGATTTACTGAACGAGCTCAAAAAGTAATTGCCTATGCACAGGAAGAAGCTAGACGTCTTAATCATAACGTAGTGGGCACTGAGCATTTACTTTTGGGTCTGTTAAGAGAAGGTGAAGGTGTTGCTGCCAGGGCTTTGATTAATCTTGGTGTAGATGCAGATAAAGTAAGAAGTCAAGTAGAGATGATGATAGGAGTAGGGCCCTTTCCGATACAGGGACCTATCGGTTATACACCCAGAGCAAAGAGAGTAATGGAGCTTGCTATAGATGAATCCAGGAGATTAGGTCATAACTATGTAGGTACTGAACATATCTTACTTGGTCTTATTCGAGAAGGTGAAGGAGTTGCGGCACAGGTATTGGCTAATTTGGGCGTAAGCTTGGATAAAGCTCGTGAAGAAGTTTTGAACCTTTTAGTGGATTCAAAGGCCCAAGGAAGTTATAAGAAATCAGCCAATACTCCAACACTCAATCAGTTTGGCAGAGACCTTACAGAACTGGCTGCTGAGGGTAAGTTGGATCCGGTGGTGGGACGCGAGAAGGAAATCGAACGGGTGATACAAGTTCTTACCCGCCGCACTAAGAACAACCCCTGTCTCATAGGCGAACCGGGTGTAGGAAAAACTGCTGTGGTAGAAGGACTTGCACAACAGATTATTGAACAAAATGTACCTGAGATTTTAAAGGATAAAAGAGTAGTAAGCCTTGACATGGCATCATTGGTTGCCGGAACGAAATTCCGCGGTGAGTTTGAAGAGCGCCTGAAGAAAGTAATGACAGAAATAAAGCAAGCGGGGAATGTCATACTTTTTATTGATGAGATGCATACGATTATAGGGGCTGGTGCTGCCGAAGGAGCTATCGATGCTTCAAATATACTCAAACCGGCTCTGGCTCGAGGCGAAATTCAAACAATTGGCGCCACAACTATCGACGAATATAGAAAATATGTGGAGAAGGACCCGGCACTTGAGCGTCGCTTTCAACCTATTATGGTGGAGGAACCGACAGTGGAAGAAACCATCCAGATACTGAAGGGCTTGAGGGATAGGTATGAGGCACATCATCGTGTTAAAATCTCCGATGAAGCGATTGAAGCTGCTGCAAAACTTTCTTACAGATATATTACCGACAGGTTTTTACCTGACAAAGCCATTGACTTGATTGACGAGGCAGCTTCCCGGGTGCGCTTAAAGACACTTACGGCTCCGCCCGAGCTTCGTGAGATGGAAGATAAACTAGAAGCTATTCGAAAGGAAAAAGATGCGGCTATAAGAGCACAAGAATTTGAAAAAGCAGCAAGCCTTAGAGATAAGGAACAAGAAGTCAAGGCAGAGGTAGAAAAATTAAAAGAGTTATGGCAAAAAGACTATAAATTTGAGAACTCCACTGTAAAAGAGGAAGATATTGCGCATATTGTTGCAATTTGGACGGGAATACCTGTTAAACGCTTAACGGAAGAAGAGTCAGAGCGTCTGCTGAAATTGGAAGAAGTTTTGCATAATAGAGTCATAGGTCAGGACGAAGCCGTAAAGGCTGTTGCAAAAGCTATACGGAGGGCTTATGCCGGTCTCAAAGACCCTGCAAGACCCATAGGTTCATTTATATTCTTAGGACCTACGGGAGTAGGCAAGACAGAATTGGCAAGGGCTTTAGCCGATGCAATGTTTGGCGATGAAGATGCCATGATCAGGCTGGATATGTCTGAATACATGGAGAAATTTGCAGTATCTCGAATTGTCGGCGCTCCTCCGGGATATGTGGGATATGAAGAGGGCGGCGAGCTAACTGAAAAAGTTCGGCGCAGACCTTATTCGGTTATACTTTTTGACGAAATAGAAAAGGCTCATCCGGATGTTTTCAACATTCTTTTGCAAATTCTTGAGGATGGCAGGTTAACTGACGCAAAAGGTCGAACTGTAGATTTTAGAAATACTATACTCATTATGACTTCTAATGTAGGTGCAAATCTTATACAAAAACCTAAGGTATTAGGTTTTGCTCCAGTACAAGAAGAAGAAAAGAGCTATGCTGAAATGAAGGATATGGTTTTAAATGAACTTAAGAGAACATTTAAGCCTGAGTTCCTAAACCGCATAGATGAGATTATAGTTTTCCATCCTCTCAGCGAGGAACATATTCGAGAAATAGTTACTCTTATGATTGATGAGGTTAACAGAAGACTTACCGAAAAGCAAATTTCCATTGAGGTTACTGATAAGGCTAAAGATGTGTTGGCCAAAGAGGGTTATGATCCCATGTATGGCGCAAGGCCGCTTCGCCGTGTAATTCAAAAGAGAATTGAAGATAGACTTTCTGAAGAAATGTTAAAAGGCAGTATTACAGATGGTGATGTGGTATTAGTTGATGTCGATGAGGATGAGAATGAGTTCACATTTAAGAAAAAAGAGCTTACCACAACTAAATTTTGATTTTAATGCTTGACATAAGGCAGCAAAGGCAACCTTTACCTAAAAAGGCCTTAGCTGCCTTTCTTCTGCCTAAAGCTTGAGGGGGAGAATACTTTGAAAGAGAAAAAAAGGTTTATATGCCAGAAGTGTGGTGCTATTACGCCAAAGTGGATGGGCCGTTGTCCTGAATGTGACAGTTGGAACAGCATTGTGGAGGAAAAGGTTTTACCTGTTGAGAAGGTATCCGGAGTATATAAAAGCCCGCTGAATTTAAAGGATATAATTTATTCCGAAGATGAGAGGATTTTAACATCAATAGATGAATTAGATCGTGTATTAGGCGGGGGAATTGTTCCCGGCAGTCTCGTTTTAGTTGGCGGGGATCCCGGAATCGGCAAGTCCACTCTCATGTTGCAGATTTGCGGCAATTTAAGTAAAAAAACAAGTGTACTTTATGTGTCTGGTGAGGAATCGGAAAAACAAATAAAACTTAGGGCAGATAGATTGGGAATTAAAGATGGTGCTTTATATATACTGGCAGAAAACGATATGAACATAATTGAGATGGCGATTAAGGAATTGAGGCCGGATGTTGCAATTATTGACTCAATACAGACTGTGTATTTTCCAGAGCTTTCATCAGGCCCCGGAAGTGTAAGTCAAATAAGAGAAGCAACTGTTAAATGCCTAAGGATTGCTAAAGAAACAGGTTCTGCCATATTTATTATAGGGCATGTTACTAAGGAAGGCAGTTTGGCAGGTCCTAAGCTGCTTGAGCATATGGTGGATTCCGTCCTTTATTTTGAGGGTGAAAGATATCATTCTTATAGGCTTTTAAGGTCTGTGAAAAACCGGTTTGGGTCAACAAATGAGATAGGTATTTTTGAAATGAGGGATAAAGGTCTGGTAGAAGTGAGTAGCCCGTCAAAGTATTTACTTTCCGGTAAGCCGAAAGATACTGCGGGGTCGGCGGTAGTGTGCGTTTTAGAAGGAACCAGACCTCTTTTGGTAGAGGTCCAAGCTCTGGTATCTCGGTCAGGTTTTAACCTGCCCAGGAGGCAGACATCCGGTATCGATTATAATCGCGCAGCTCTTTTAATAGCGGTTTTAGAAAAAAAATTAGGCTTTATGTTAGCTCAGGAAGATATATTTATAAATGTGGCAGGAGGAATAAAAATAGAGGAGCCCGGAGCTGATTTAGCGGTAGAATTAGCAATTGCGTCCAGCTTTAAAAACCGTCCGGTGATGGAAGATACCGTCATAATCGGTGAAGTGGGCCTGGCTGGAGAAGTAAGAGCTGTAAGCCATGTTGAAAAAAGGGTTCAGGAAGCAGCTAAACTGGGGTTTTCAAAAGCTATCATTCCTTATGAAAATGCCATAGACATGCAAAAATCCCCAAAAATAAAGATTGAAGGCATAAGAAATGTTAAGGAAGCTGTTGAAATAGGTCTAAAATAAAAAAGAGTGTGCTTAAACACTCTTTTTTTATGACTATTGTATGAAAAGATAAAAATTGTTTAGAAATCACGATAACACTTGAGATGCAGCAGCTGCTTGCATTTAAAGCGCAAAACATAGTATTTGCCACTTTTTACGACAGGTTGTATATTCCCAGTGTCGATAGTTTTTCATTTTCGTTGCAGATGATATCTTTCATGTTAAGGCCTAAGATGTTGCAAAGTGCTGCGAGATAAAAAAGATGATTTCCTATTTCCTGTTCTATTATTTCCTTACAATCATCACAAAGTTTTCCTTGAACATGAGTATCCATATATGATACCAATTCATAAAGACTTATCTCGGCGGGGACTTGCTGTTTTTTTGCATTAATTTGTATGCAACCACAGCTTGTTACTGATTTAGATACGGCACGATTAACCCTAGCAGAAGTTTCGTTAATCTTGGTAAGTACATCTATAATACTTTTGTGTCTTACTAAACAGCCGGCAACAGTATCTTGAAATTTTTCCAAGCCAAGGTCTTTCACTTGGATTCCCCCTTGTAATAGTATGTCTGACTCTATTATAGTCATCTGCTATATAGTTTGTCAAATGAAAGCTAAATATAAATATTGTTAATTGCAATCCTTATTTATAAAGCTAATTTCTGCTGTTTAATGAGATGGGAGTGGAAGTTACTGCTTTATTTTAACTTGCATTTAGCGAAGTAAGAAAAAATTTAAAATAGCATTGACACATTTGATGCCTTGTAGTATAATTAAAATTTCAATTGACAAAATCCTCAAAATATGTTATTATATCACTATATATATCTTGAGGAGGAACGCATGGATGTTCAATATTGGAGATAAAGTTGTTTATCCAATGCATGGAGCAGGAGTAATAGAAGCTATAGAGGAAAAAGAGATACTTGGTGAAAAGCAAAAATATTATATTATGCGGATGCCCATAGGCGATATGAAAGTTATGATACCTTTAAACAACATAGAGGATATAGGAGTTCGACAGGTAGTCGGGGATGAGGAGATAAGTGAGGTATTTAACATTTTACGCGGAGAAAAGAGCAAAATGTCTTCCAACTGGAACCGCCGTTACAGAGCGAACATGGATAAAATAAGAAGCGGGAATATATTCCAAGTAGCAGAGGTAGTCAGGAATTTATCACTTAGAGATAAAGAAAAAGGACTTTCGACCGGCGAACGTAAGATGCTTGAAAATGCAAAACATATACTTGTAAGCGAGATAGTGCTAAGTAAAAACATACAGGAAGATGAAGCGCTTCAAATGATTGAAAATGCATTCATTTGAAGCGCATTTTTATTTTTGTATATTATAAAACTAGAATAATTTAATATATGTTTGAAATTGCGCTTCGACAGAAGCCTTTATTTTGCCATAAATTTACTTGATGGTGTGGATTTAATTGTTTTTTTATTATATAATTATTGGAAAGTAAAATAAAAATCATTATAATGATTATAATTTAAACAGGAGGTGACATTATTGGCGAATAAAGCCGCACGAATTATTATTACAATTGCTGGTTTTGCTATTGGATTTCAGATTATGTTCTTGATTCTTTATTTTAATAGCTATCTTGGTTTTTTTCGTTTGGACTATCTTCCTACTCTTGCTGTTGAGCTTGTAGGTGCACTTATTATTGGAATCATTTTTTATTTTTTAAGTCCACGTATTATTAATACCTGCATAAAGGCTAAAGATTGGATTGAAAACAAACTGCAAACGACGCCTATGCAGGACATATTATATGGATTTTTAGGCACTGTAATGGGGCTTTTGCTTGCGAATCTTTTTACACGAGCGTTTCTTGGCATACCTTGGATAGGTGGGTATATCCCTATTATATTTAACATTATAATGGCCTATTTGGGTGCGAGTATTGCTCTCAAGAAAAAAGATGAGCTCTCGAACATCGTTTCATCTTCACTTGGAACCTTGCAAAAGAAGAAGAAAAAACCGGCTGTTATAAATTTAGTAAAACCTAAAATATTAGATACAAGCGTAATTATAGACGGGCGCATAGCCGACATTTGTCGAACGGGTTTTATTGAAGGTACTTTAGTTATTCCGGGATTTGTGCTGGAAGAGTTGAGACATATCGCTGATTCTTCAGATGCTCTCAAGAGAAATCGAGGCAGAAGAGGTTTGGATATTTTAAATAAGATACAGAAGGAACTGGATATAGAAGTTGAGATTTATGAAGGTGATTTTGATGATATAGCAGAAGTAGACAGCAAGTTGGTGAAACTTGCTCAGGTTCTAGAAGGATGTATAATTACCAATGATTTCAACCTAAACAAAGTGGCTGAATTTCAAAAGGTAAAGGTGCTAAATATCAACGAACTTGCTAATGCTGTGAAACCAGTAGTACTCCCCGGCGAGGAAATGATGGTTCAGGTTATTAAAGATGGTAAAGAAATGGGTCAAGGCGTGGCCTATCTCGATGACGGAACTATGATAGTGGTGGACGGTGGAAAAAAATATATTGGGGATACCATAGAAGTAGTGGTTACCAGTGTGCTCCAAACCGCTGCTGGAAGGATGATATTTGCAAAGCCTAAATCCTTATAACTTGAGGTGAATTGTTTATGCAGGTGAGCACTGTAATAGCTGCGGGCGGTCATGGGAAACGTATGAACAGCAGTGTTAGCAAACAATTTTTAACAATAAAAGGCCATCCGATACTCTACTACACTTTAAATAAATTTGAAAAGATGGATGTCATAAGCTCGATTGTTCTGGTAACAGGTGTAGATGATATGGATTACACCAGAGAGGAAATAATCCGAAAGTATGGATTTAAAAAAGTAAAACTAGTTGAAGGCGGCAAAGAACGCCAAGATTCTGTTTACAACGGTTTGAGAGAAATTCCTCCTCAAACCGATATTGTTGTTATACATGACGGCGTAAGACCATTTGTTCCGATAAAGCTCATAGAAAAAAGCATAACTGCTGCAATGAAGTATAAAGCAGTTGGTGTGGCTGTGCCGGTAAAAGATACCATTAAAATTGTCGGCGACGGCAATATAATAAAAAGCACACCTGACCGTAAAACTCTTTGGTCCATTCAAACACCGCAAACTTTTAAGTATGACCTTATTCTGGCGGCTTACGAAAAGGCTTTAAGCGAAGGTTTTTATGGAACAGATGATACAGTTTTGGTGGAACGCATGGGATTGTCCGTTAAAATTATCGAAGGTGCCTATGAAAATATTAAGATTACTACGCCGGAAGATATAATTTTCGCCGAAGCCTTTGTGGCTCTAGGATTTGGAGATTTCAGGAGGTAAGGTATGAGAATTGGGTTAGGTTTTGATGTTCATAAACTTGTAGTAGGTAGGAAGCTTGTGCTGGGCGGTGTGATAATTCCATTTGAAAAGGGATTATTGGGGCATTCGGATGCAGATGTACTGGTTCATGCCATAAACGATGCCTTATTGGGAGCTGCGGCTTTGGGAGATATAGGCAAGCACTTTCCCGATAATGATCCGATATATAAGGATATAAGCAGCCTGATGTTGCTTAAAAAGGTAAAAGAACTTTTAAGTGATGCAGGATATCAAGTTGTCAATATCGATTCGGTAATATGCGCTCAAAAGCCAAAACTGTCTCCTTATATTGGTAATATGTGCAAAAATATTGCGGATACTCTTGATGTGGATATAGATAGGATCAGTATAAAGGCCACTACCACAGAAGAATTAGGCTTTGAAGGCCGAGGTGAAGGCATTTCTGCACAAGCTATATGTATGATTGAAAAAAAATATAAATTTTAGCAGATACTTGACTTTAGACTAGAAATTTAATAGTATATAAACAAAATAAAAAATAGCGAAGCGTTGAAGGGATTTGTAGGCTTGACACCCCTTGCAGAGAGAAACCGTCACCGGCTGAAAGCGGTTTTAAGGAAGACAAGACCGAAATTGCGCCCCAGAGCTCATACCTTGAATCAAGTAGAGGTTATGCGGCTGTAGCCGTTAAAGCTGAAGTTATAAGACAGAGTGGAACCGCGAGTCCTTCGCCTCTGATGAGGCGAAGGACTTTTTGGTATTTATTGCAAGATCGATATAGCTCCGTCGAAGGGAGTGCTCTTTAACCATTCAGGAGAGTATCTGTACTCACATAGAAAAATGAAAAAACGAAAATAGGAGGTAAGCAGAATGTTAGATACTATAAAACAGGACATAAGGGTTGTCTTTGAACGGGATCCCGCTGCCAAAAGCGTAGTAGAGATTGTATTGTGCTATCCGGGCTTTCATGCAATTTTACTGCATCGCATTGCTCACAGCCTTTATAAGCATAATTTGATTCTAATAGCCAGGCTCATTTCACAGATAAATCGTTTTTTAACTGGGATTGAAATTCATCCGGGTGCAAAAATAGGCAAAGGATTCTTCATAGACCATGGTATGGGTGTAGTTATAGGTGAAACGACCGAAATAGGTGATAACGTGACACTGTATCAGGGTGTAACCCTAGGCGGCACCGGCAAGGAAAAAGGTAAGCGACATCCCACATTAGGTAATAATATTGTCGTGGGGTCGGGAGCAAAAGTTCTGGGGCCTGTAAAAATCGGCGATAATTCTAAGATTGGGGCCGGAGCTGTTGTATTAAAAGATGTACCTTCTAATTCTACAGTGGTAGGAATACCAGGTAAAGCGGTAGTTCGTCAAAATATAGACTTTGCCGATACAGATTTTACTAAGGTAGATTTAAATCATCACCTTCTTCCAGACCCTGTAGCAGACATGATGAGGAGTTTGCAGAAAAAGATAGAAACTTTAGAGATGAGGATTGCATTTCTAGAAAAGGAACTTAACTCAAAAACAGGATAAACCAATATTCATATTTTTAAAATGGCGGAAGATACTACATTTTATAATAAAGACCTTTATTATTCTAACAGGTGCGGTCAGGAGACTGCCCTTTAGAAATCTTATATGGAGGGATATTCAAATGCTAATATACAATACACTTACAAGAAAAAAAGAAGAATTTGTACCATTAGAAGATAACCATGTAAAAATGTACACATGTGGTCCGACGGTTTATGATTTTTTTCACATTGGTAATGCGCGAGTTTTTATTACATTTGACATGGTCAGAAACTATTTAAAATTTCGCGGTTATGATGTGACATTTGTCCAAAACTTCACTGATATTGATGATAAAATGATAAAAAGGGCAAATGATGAGGGTATAACTGTAAAAGAATTGGGAGAGCGCTTTATAGGAGAATATTTTCATGATGCAGATGCACTAGGGATAACGCGGGCGGATGTGCATCCTAGAGCAACTGAGCATATTGATGAAATAATTGATTTAATAAAGATTTTGGTAGAAAAGGGATATGCCTATGAAGTAAATGGTGATGTCTACTACAAAACCAGCAGATTTAAAGACTATGGAAAACTTTCACATCAGAACATCGATGAATTGAAGGCTGGTGCTCGAATTGAACCCGGAGAACAGAAAAAAGATCCGATAGATTTTGCATTGTGGAAAGCGCAGAAGCCGGGAGAACCAGCGTGGGACAGCCCTTGGGGAAAGGGGCGCCCTGGATGGCATATTGAATGTTCTGCCATGGCTATGAAGTATTTGGGAGAAACTATTGACATACACGGCGGCGGTCCTGATCTTATTTTTCCTCACCATGAAAATGAGATTGCTCAAAGTGAAGCTGCTACAGGAAAGCCTTTCGCACGATTTTTTATGCACGTTGGATATCTCAATATCAATAATCAGAAAATGTCTAAATCCCTCGGGAATTTTTTTACGGTTCGCGATATATTAAAAACCTATGATCCCGAAGTTTTAAGATTTTTTATGCTATCATCACACTATCGAAATCCTATTAATTTTAGTCAGGATTTAATGGAACAGGCTAAAAACTCCTTAGAACGCCTGCACAATGCCATATACAGCATGGAACACCTTGAAAGTGTAGCACTGGACAAAGACCTTACAGAGGATGATGAGAAGTATCTAAACAAGCTTAAGACTAATAAGAATGAATTTATAAAAGCAATGGATGATGATTTTAACACTGCCGATGCAATTGCCTCTCTCTTTAACATAGTAAGGGAATATAATATGTTTGTTGACGAGAACTCTCCTAAAAAACTTATAGTCGATACAAAAGATGCAATACTTATGCTGGGAAGTGTGTTAGGACTTTTTGGCAAATTTATGGAAAAGACCTTATTAGATGAAGAAATTGAGCAAAAAATAATAGAAAGAGAGCAAGCCAGGAAGGAAAAAAACTATGCACTTGCTGATAAAATCCGCGATGATCTGAAAGCTCAAGGAATAATTTTAGAGGATACACCGGCGGGTGTTCGCTGGAAACGGCTGTAGAAACCAAGGAGGGATAATTATTTCAGATAATATTGACGGCAAATTAGATGCAAATTCGCTATCGGCATTGGCTTTGGCCTTTGTAGGAGATTCGGTGTTTGACTTATTTATTAGGACAATGCTGGTTGGAAGCGGCAAAAAAGTAAGAGACCTTCACAAGGAAGCTGTGGGCTATGTGAAGGCCTCTGCACAAGCTGCTATCTTGAAGGCACTGGAACCAAAACTTACCTCAGAAGAAAGAGATATCGTAAGAAATGCTAGAAATGCCAAGGTTAATACGATTCCAAAACATGCCGATATTATGGAATATCATTACAGCACTGCTTTTGAGGCACTGCTGGGGTATCTTTACCTTACCGGACAAAACCGGCGTTTAAATGAAATCTTGCTGTTGGCATATAATAAAGACCTGCAATAGTTTGAATATCTTAACCCTATTTTGATGGCGGATACTTGCCGCAGCCAAAATCACCTTCAGGGCAGTATCCCAATTTTTCACATGGAGCTCCAGCCTTTTCAAAAAGGCTTGGAGCAATTTTTTTAACCTCAGCCAGCATTAAATTTGCCAATTGCCGAATTTCTGTTTGAGCGCGCTCACAACAGCGCAAGTTAAAGAAATTATACAAGCTTCTTACATTCATTGTCATAACTAACCTTGTCTGAGTGCCAAGGGGCAGTATGTACCTTGCATCTTCCTGGTCGATACCGGCCCTAATCAAGTCAATATAGTGTTTTTTGCAGGCATCAAGGCCTTTGATATATGTAAGCAATGCTTTTGTACTTTTCGAGATACTTTCTGGAGCCATAGCATAGTACTTCTGATCAATAAAATTCTGCATAATTGACAGGATTTCCTCATTAAGCTGTGCGTTTTTATTGCAAAAACCAAGGAGTTTGTCCTCGCTGTAAAGAGAGACGGCAAAATCCAGATTTCCATAGATATATCTTACAAAATTTAAAGCAGATTCGTTTTTTATTAATAATTTTGTATCACTCGAAATAATATTAAAATGAGTATCCCTAAGTATAGATTCAAGTTCTAGAGGAAAAGCAATAGAAAATCCCGGATTATCCGGACTTTCAGATAACATCCCTGCTCCGTCAAAAATCCCGCGAATATATGATGGCTTATGCAAATCAATAATATTTTCCGGTGTTTGGCCCTTTATATGATTTTTTTCTATAAGAGATGGATTAACATTGACTTTCTGACCTGATAATTTAGTAGCCAGTAAGAGTCCTTCCAGGTAACTTACATTCTCAGATGTAGAATCATCATCGGAAACTTCCAGTGATATCTCTTCATCAAAAGGATTATTGTATCTTAGGCTTTGAACTGAATAAGATGCGATGCGATGCCGCGTAATCTGAGCCAATAGAGTGCGGCTTACCCCGTCTATGGCAAAAGTGAAACTCACATGTTCCATAGGAGACATATGCCCCATATCCATAAGTTTTTTAATAAATGATGTGGCTTTTTCCTGGCTGAAATTTTCCATTATTTGCGTTGCACTGATTTTGGAATAACAAAGACGTGCTGCAGCCGCCACGGTTTTTTCCGGTTCAGGTGTATGAGCTAAAATTGTAACTTTCATCAAACCAGCCTCCTTGACTTTTTTGGAAAATTAAAATATCATTTGTACAAACCTTTTCTAATTATATCATATAACGATATCGCACCGCAGCAAAGTTGCGATTAAAAAAGAAATAACACCAATAAAATGATAAATTACTACACAGCAGGAGCTGATTAAGATTAACGATGATCAGATAGAAGGCAGAAATTCGGTATGGGAAGCTTTACAAGCAGGTAGACCTATAAATAAGATTTATATAAAAAAAGGCGAGTATCATGGACTGATAAGGGATATAATTGAAAAAGCAAGGAATACCGGTGTTCCGATTTCGGAAATAGATGAGGCGGCTTTTTTATCAATGGCTAAAACAGCAGGGCATCAGGGAATTTTAGCTAAAGTTGCGTCTAAAGACTATTACAGCGTTGAAGATATCTTGAAAACCGCACGGGATTTAGATGAAGACCCATTCATTCTGATTTTAAATGAACTTACAGATCCCCAAAACCTCGGAAGCATTATTCGAACTGCTGACGGAATGGGAGCACATGGCATAATAATACCAAAAAACAGAGCATGCGGCATAACTCCAACGGTTGCAAAGATATCTTCCGGAGCCGTTGAATACGTCAAAGTAGCTCGAGTTACCAACATAGCGAGGACTATAGATGAACTTAAAAAACAAGGATTATGGATAATTGGTGCCGATGCCGAAGGAAAGAATTACTTTGAAGTAGATCTTACAGGTCCGATTGCTCTTGTTATAGGTGGTGAAGACAAGGGGCTTGGTAAACTAGTAAAACAAAAGTGCGATATCTTGGTGCGAATTCCTTTAAGAGGCCATATAACCTCACTTAATGCTGCTGTAGCCGCATCAATACTAGGATACGATATACTCAGACAAAGGATAACAAGCCATGGACAAACAATCTAGCGAGTATCTATTGGTGGATGGTTATAATATAATTAACGCATGGCCTGAGCTGATTGATGAAGCAAAGAAAATCGACTTAGGGTCGGCCCGCGATAAGTTGATAGATATCATGGCAGATTATTCGGCATTTACGGGAACTTTTGTTGTAATAGTTTTTGATGCACATCAGGTTGATAAAAACAGGAGAAGCAGTTACAACATAAATGGTGTTGAGGTTGTTTATACAAAAGAAGGCGAAACTGCCGACCATTATATAGAGAAAGTTGTAGATGCTATTGGCCGGCAGGAAAAAGTAAGAGTGGCTACTTCTGACTGGATAGAACAACAGATAGTAATGGGTAGAGGAGCTCATCGCATTTCGGCCAGGGAATTACGTGAAAAGGTAAACAGTATAAGGACAAAACGGCAGGCTATGGGAAAAAGCGAAACAAAGGAAAAAGAGACTTTGGCAGATATAATTGATCCAGGACTAAAAGAACGCCTGGAAAAACATATAATAGACCTAGACTGATGAAAATAGGAAAGCTTAATGCTTGACTACTGTAGGGGAAATAGGCTATAATAACATTTGTAATGGTTTATTATTGCTCTTTTAAAAATTCATGGGGGCGATTTTATTGAATGTCGGGCTTCCTAAAGAGGAATATCTGCTTTTTGATGATATGACCGATGAAGAGATAGTATGTGAAGCTACTAATGGTGACCACGAGGCCCTAGAATACCTTATCAATAAGTACAAGAATTTCGTCAAATCTAAAGCAAGGTCTTATTTTTTAATAGGTGCGGATCGCGAAGATATTATCCAAGAAGGAATGATTGGCCTTTATAAAGCTATAAGAGATTTTAATCCTGAAAGGCTGTCCTCTTTTAGAGCTTTTGCAGAACTTTGCATAACAAGGCAAATTATCACTGCAATTAAAACGGCTACTCGCCAAAAACACATTCCCCTTAATTCATATGTTTCACTTAACAAACCACTTTATGATGAAGATTCCGATAGAACATTATTGGATATACTTTCTGGTGTAAAAATTTCTGACCCCGAAGAGCTCATAATAAGTCAGGAAGAGTTTGAAGAGATTGAGGATAAAATGGGGGAAATTTTGAGTAAACTAGAATGGCAGGTATTGATGGCGTATCTTGGAGGTAAATCCTATCAGGAAATTGCAAAAGACCTTAAACGTCATGTTAAATCAATTGACAATGCACTCCAACGAGTAAAGCGGAAACTTGAAAGGTATCTCGAAGTTCGGGACATAGGCTAATCGATGGTAACTGTTATAATCTTCTATTGACTAAAGTTAATTTCGTTTTTATAATAAAAATCACATGGAGAGATTCCCGAGTTGGCCAAAGGGGGCAGACTGTAAATCTGCTGGCAGCGCCTTCGGTGGTTCGAATCCACCTCTCTCCACCATAATAGTGAATAGAGGACAGTAGGTAGTGAGGATGTTTGGAAGGCAACAATCGGCGCAGGAGAATCAAAAGTTTTTAAACCCGACATCCGATATTAGTACCTACATCTTAAATGTGCGGGAATAGCTCAGTTGGCTAGAGCGTCAGCCTTCCAAGCTGAATGTCGCGGGTTCGAATCCCGTTTCCCGCTCCAGTATTGAATTCTAAAAGCTGTAATACTTATAAGTATTACAGCTTTTAAAGTAAAACGAGCTTATTTTCTGTATATAGGTAATATCAATAAGAAATATATTGATAAAAGTGTAATTTCTTCATAAACCGCTATGGCAGTAGGTCGAGAAGAATTAAAGAAGGGTGCATAATACATATTAACAGAGGTAAAAGTGATTCATTTTAAGTTGCATTTAGCGGGGAGAAGCAGATGACAAATTTTAACCTTGACGAATAATGAAATTTATATTAGAATATAATACGTTACATCACCGGCAGGTGTTGTGGCTCTCAACGCAAAAAAAATTTGTCGCGGGGTGGAGCAGTCTGGTAGCTCGTCGGGCTCATAACCCGGAGGTCGTCGGTTCAAATCCGGCCCCCGCAACCAAAAGCCCACGTAGCTCAGCAGGCAGAGCGTCGCCTTGGTAAGGCGGAGGTCACCGGTTCAAGCCCGGTCGTGGGCTCCATTTTTGCATCAAATATATTTGAAAATTCACTTTAAACAGTTGCAATAATGCAGGTTTTTGTTTAAAATAAGTAGTAATGATGGACAAACTGTAATTTATTTTTATTATGTATATTTTTACATATTAAGGAGGATAAACATGGCAAAGCAGAAATATGAAAGGAAAAAACCCCATGTAAACATAGGGACAATAGGTCATGTAGACCATGGCAAGACAACCCTTACAGCAGCAATAACCAGAGTATTATCAGATGTGGGACTATCAAACTTTGTAGACTACGACAACATCGACAAAGCACCAGAAGAAAGAGAAAGAGGAATAACCATAGCCACATCCCACGTAGAATACGAAACAGAAAACCGGCACTATGCCCACGTAGACTGCCCCGGCCACGCCGACTATGTAAAAAACATGATAACCGGAGCAGCCCAGATGGACGGAGCAATACTAGTAGTATCAGCAGCAGACGGCCCAATGCCCCAGACAAGAGAACACATACTGCTTGCC
>MPOT01000055.1 GCA_001896545.1 Tepidanaerobacter sp. EBM-38
AATTGCCCATTTTATTGTTTTTTTATGGGGTAAAATTATTTTTTGCATGCCATCAAACCATTATATAGTCTGGGCCTTGGAACAAAGCAATTAACTCTTAATAATCGATTTTTGATTTATTTGTTATTTGTAAAATTAAACTGCTACTGTAGATGACCATTTGCCGCATCTGTCGCCCCATCTTGCCATTAGTTTTTTATCTGAAAAGAGTTGTATTACTTCGCAATTATTGGGGCAACCCATGCATTCAAAACTTTTAACTTTATAATTTTGAACGGCTATATCCATTCCTAAAAAACGAGTTGTTTTTTGCTGGGAAATGATATAGTCCGAAGCTAGTATCGCCGCTCCTATTGCACCCATAACATCATAATTCTCAGGAACTGCAACATTATAATTAAGTTGTTCTTCAAAGGCTTCTTTAATACCAATATTTGCTGCTACACCACCTTGAAATAATATTTGAGGTCTTATATCTTTTCCTTTGCCTACATTTGAAAGGAAATTTCTTACCAATGCTTCACAAAGTCCTTTTAAAATATCCTCAATAGCATGTCCCATTTGCTGCTTATGTATCATGTCCGACTCAGCAAAAACCGCACAGCGTCCAGCAATTCTTGTTGGATTTTTTGATCTTAGGGCTATTTCACCAAATTGATTTATGGGAATTTGCAATCGCTGGGCTTGTCTATCTAAAAAAGAACCAGTACCAGCAGCACATACTGTATTCATTGCAAAATCTACGACGGTTTTGTTTCGAAGTATTATTATTTTGGAATCTTGACCGCCTATTTCCAAAATTGTTTGTGTATCAGGGTAATAACTGAGTGCAGCAGTTGCATGAGCTGTAATTTCATTTTTTGTAATATCGGCTCCGACTAATATAGAAGCCAGTTGTCTTCCACTTCCAGTAGTCCCTACAGCATAAATTTTTGCATCTTTCAATTGCTCTTGTAAAATGGCAAGACCATTTTTAATAGTTGCTATGGGGTTACCTGCAGTACTTAAATACAGCTTTTTAACAAGATGTTTTTTTTCATCAAGCAAAACTAGGTTAGTACTTACAGACCCAACATCAATTCCAAGTGCATACTCTTGCAAAATCTTTGCCCTCCTTGTTATGATATATCATATCTATAAAAGCTTCTAATCGAGTTCTAAAACCTGTCTCAGCCGAGTGTTCGTCTAATACGATTGTCATTACCGGAATAGAATACTTTTGACTTACTTTTGGTATAGCGCTTTTCGCTACTATTTCAGGCATGCAAGTAAAAGGAAGTAGATGAATAACACCATCAAAACCCATCTTAGAAAAATTAACAATCTGAGCTATTGATTCTTGGCCATGACCTCCTATAAAACAATTAATAAAAGGTCTAGACAAGTCTAGCATTTTTTTGTAATCTTTGGGCTTCAAAAACGATGGTAAGAGATTTTCACGCACCCAATCAGTTATATATATATTTCTGTATACTTCAGTTCCTAATTCTCCTAACTGCTTTTCAATATCTAGATTCACAAATGGTTCAAGAATAGTATATATTTCTCCTACTATGCCAATTTTTATAGGCTTTTTATCATTATTTACTGGTATAGATGAAAAACTTTTCAGCATTTCAACTTCATATGCACTCATTTCTTTTTCATCATTAATTTCAATTATGCGTTGCAAATTATAATTATATAATCCGTCACTTTGTCCTTTTGTTATTTCAATAGCTCTTAGTTTACAAATTTCTACATCTAATTTGTCTAAAAGAACGGCCTTTTTCCATGCCAAAGTTGCTGCTTTTATAATGTCTTTTATAGAATTATTTTTTTTATTTATAATGAAATTAATTTTTTTAAGCAATTCAAAAAAGTGACCTTGTGGTGGCTCGAGAATAATCATGTTAAAATTAAATCCCAAGTCTTTCAAAATTTCTCTTTGCACTTGTCCATAATATCCAAACCTGCATGGGCCTATACCACCAGCCATTACAATAGTATCAGCTCCTTTTTCAAATGCTTCTATGAAATTGCCAACATTGATTTTAAGTGGTAGACATGCAAATTCAGGTGAATTTGCAACGCCTAATTCAAGAGTTCTTTTTGTGCAAGGAGGCGGTGGAATAACCTCAAAGCCAAGGTTTTCAAACAAGGTTTTTAATGGAATGTATATATTACCCATATGTGGAAATGTTATCTTCAAAATATTTCCTTCCTTCCAATACATCTAAAAATGCTTCCAGTCTTGTATTAAATCCAGTTTCTGCAGCATGTTCATCCAAATTCAAATATAAAAATGGAATATTATAATCACGCTTAGTTCTTTTTTCGATAAGTTCACCTACTAGTGAATCCGGACCACATCCAAAAGACGCCACATGAATTATCCCATCTACCTTCTTTCTATCCAAAAAATAATATGCCGTACCAATAGTTTGTTTTCCTAAAGTCCAAAACATGTCTTTTTCTAATTTTTTAGTTCCTTCAAGAATGATTTTTTTCGTTACCATTTCACTAGTTATGAAATTAATATTTTGTTTCTGTAGTTTTCTAATAAGACCCATGCTTATAAAATCATCATATATATTATAATTATGACCTAATAACAGAACTTTTAAATTATTAGAGTTTTTTATATGAGAGTTATTAGAAGAGATTTCCTGATTATTATATAGAGCATCTTGAGGAATCATCTGTTTTTCAACTAACTGAGAGTCAAACTGCCGTTGAATTCTTAGCGATTTATTATAAGCTACAAAGGCCTTTCTCTTGCTTACATTTAGAAATTCACTTATTTGTAAAATATGATTCAGAATCTTATTTTTCCCTCTATATAGATTTAGCTCGGGATCAATAACATATGGAAGATTAGGTATACTATTTCTAATCATGTCAGGTAATCCTAAAAATTTTGGACAAATGTACTCCTTTGGTTCTATGCTTATTATCCTAGGTATATAAATTGCATCAGTTTTACCTATTAAGTCGGCCACATGGCCATGGAAAACTTTAATGGGGAGACAAGCATCATCGACGCAGAGTTCAATGCCTTTTTTTACTATTTCTTTATTTGTAGGTGAAGACAAAACTACTTTATAACCTAATGATTCAAAGAAATTCTTCCAAAAAGGATAATATTTGTAATAAAATAACGCTCTCGGTATTCCAATATACAAAGCTCCTACTCTCCTAAGTAATATAATATTTTGATTCTGTTATAGAAACTTTCTTTTTCTAAATTTACGTTCAAAACATAGTGTATCTTATTATTAATTAAAACAAACAAGTATTTTAATTTTTAGGTCAAAATTCACTTTTTACAGCAGAATCATTTTTTATTGTTGTCTAGTTTAGTAAATATATAACCATGATTCTGAATAATGAGGTCTTTATCATCAATGCCGGCCAAGGTCTTTTAAAATTTGCAATTGGATTAATTAAATCTAGCCATGGTATTTTTTTATCTTTATGAAGTCCCAATCCCAACATAAGAAAGAAAAGAGGACTTAGTATAAGCAAAAAGTTTTTATTATTTGGACCGGCCACTGTAGTAAAAATACCTCCAGCAATTACTTCTGTTATGTTTGACTCTAAAACCATTGAAATTAAAATAGTTAAAGCAGATTCTGCAAAACATAGTGGTAAAACAATAAACCAATATCTGGGGCTTACAATTATAACCGTAAGTAGGATTCCAACAACATCTATAAACATAATCGTTTCCTTACTTAGGCTTTGGATTAAAAATCACAGCCATAAGATACCCAAAAACTATAGCAGCTGTTATCCCGCCGGCAGCAGCTCTTAGACCTCCGGTAAATACACCTAAAAGGCCATATTCATCTACATCTTGAATAACTCCAGTTACAAGGTTATGACCAAAACCTGTAAGCGGTATAGTCGCACCGGCCTTTCCAATATCTACTAACGGTTGATAAAGACCTATCCCACTAAGAACTGCACCTGATGTTACAAAAAAAACTAAAACATGTGCCGGTGTCAATTTTGTTGCATCCATAAGTATTTGCCCTATTACGCATATTAAACCCCCAACAATAAAAGCATTTATAACATCCATTTACTTCTCTCCCTATTTTTATAAATTTTCCAAAGAGATTGCATGGGCAATACAAGGTATGGTTTCTCCTTGTTGGCTGCTCGTAGTACTCAATAAAGCACCGGTAGCTATCAGCAGCACCTTATTATATTGCCCTTTTAACATTTCTTTAAAAATATAACCGCAAGTAACAACTGCAGAACATGCACAGCCGCTACCTCCAGCATGAACATCTTGCTCTGGATAATATATCAAAACTCCGCAATCAGCATATTTATTTGATATATTATAGCCTTTTTGTTTTAATAGCTCTTCAGTTATTTCTTTACCAAGACTTCCTAAATCACCAGTTACAATTAAGTCGTAATCATCAGGAGTCTTCCCCGTATCTTGAAAATGTCTTATAATAGTATCTATGGCAGCAGGTGCCATAGCTGCTCCCATATTGTTAGAATCTGACTCCCCCATATCAATTACTTTTCCGGTAGTTGCAAGAGTCACTCTGGGGTTTTGCTGTTTTGAAGATAGCACCATTGCTCCTGCACCTGTTACTGTCCATTGAGATGTAGGAGATCTTTGGTTACCCAATTCCAAGGGGAATCTAAATTGTCGCTCAGCAGTACAAAAATGACTCGAAACTGCTGCTACCAAGTTTTCAGCAAAACCACCGTCCACTATAATAGAACCTAACGTAACCCCTTCAGCTAAAGTAGAACACGCACCATATATTCCTAAAAATGGTATTTCCAATTCACGAGCAGCAAAACCTGCAGATATAATTTGATTCAATAAATCACCGGCAATAAGATAGTCTATTTTAGGGGTAGTAAGATCGGCGTTTTTTATAGCAATTTCAATAGCTTCTTTCAATATTTTTTTTTCTGCTTTTTCCCAACTGCTTTCAGCATAAATGTTATCACTTAAGATCAAATCATAGTAATCCTTAAATTGGCCTTGACCTTCTTTGGGACCGACAATCGATGCAGTCCCGATTATAGAAGGAGGATTTTCGAATCTAATAGTTTGACTTCCAAGTTTTTTTATAGACAAAAAATCTTTCCTCCTAAAGTTTAATTAAATAATAAATTAAACCTATAATGGTTGCAGAATTTATACCATATACCAGTACCGGCCCAGCTATTACGAACATTTTAGCTGCAACTCCAAATACATAACCTTCTCTTTTAAACTCCATAGCAGGAGAAACAATGGAATTAGCAAAACCGGTTATTGGAACCACTGAACCAGCTCCAGCAAACTTACCAATTTTATCATAGACCCCTAGACCCGTTAAAAGAGCTCCTAAAAAAATCATGATAATAGAAGTAGGAGCACCGGCTTGTTCAGGAGTCATACCTCGAGAAACAAAGAAATTCAAGATTACTTGGCCAATAGCACATATAGTTCCTCCTACAGCAAATGCTGCAATTATATTTTTCAACATGGGTGGCTTTGGCCGTTTTTGCTTTACAAGTTTTTGATAATCTTTTTGTTCTTTTGTAAAAGCAGACATGCAATCACCTTAATCTCAAAATATAAAAATCCGTTTAAAAACGAGCACTTTTAGTGCCCGTTTTTCTTAGCTTTCTGTTGTTCCGTCTACTTTAAAGGCTATTTGTACATTAGATTTATATTCCACTATTTTCCCGTTCTGTACATTTGCAGTATTGTTTAAGACCTCTACTCCTGTAATATTTCTAATTGTCTTATTAGCGTCCTGCACTGCATTTTGCACTGCTTCCTGCCAGCTATTTTTGGACTCCCCTACCAATTCTAAGACCTTAACTGTCATGCAAAAAGTCCTCCTTGTTTTATCACCTTATTATTCTTTTATAGTTTGCCCAATAATTGAGCAGTTATTCTTTTAACATAAAAACTAATTTAGCACTTTTAGGTATTCTACTATTGTCAAAACTTCTGAAAATAGACAGTCCTGCTATTAGGAATAATAATAAACATATTATTATAACAAGCTTTTTGTTTATACTTGTCATTCGGATTTCCTCCTCATCTTTTATTATGTATGATTAAGTTTTTTTTATACAAAAAAAGCCTAAACTAACTTAGGCTTAAGATAATAACTTTTTTACTTTTGTCAAAACCTTTCTTTCTAATCGCGATACTTGAACTTGAGTCATATTTAATTTTTTTGCAACATCTATTTGAGTCATGTCCTTAAAATATCTAAGAGTAATAATTTGTCGTTCATCCCTATCAAGCTTTGAGAGTGCTTCCTTCAAAGCTATTTTGTCATGCAATAAATTTTCTTGATATTCATTTTCATTGAGTTGATCTATTAAATAAATAGGAGAACCGTCATCTTGGTAAACCACATCATTTAATGAAACTAAAGATTGAGAAGCTTCCATTGCCATTACAATTTCTTCTACAGGAACTTCCATTTCGTCAGAAATTTCGTTAATTGTTGGTTCTCTATCTAAAGTATTTGTGAGTTCTTCTTGAGTTTTTTGAATTTTATAGCCTAATTCTTTTAATGAACGAGATACCTTTATAGGCTTATCATCACGTATGTACCTTCGAATTTCACCCATTATCATAGGAACAGCATATGTGGAAAATTTGACATCATATGAAAAATCAAATTTTTCTATTGCTTTTAATAGCCCAATACTTCCAATTTGAAACAGGTCTTCAGGCTCATAGCCTCTATTATTAAATCTCTTTACTATGCTCCATACCAAACCCAGGTTAAGGGATACAAGCTCATCTCTTGCCTTTTTTTCACCTCTTTTAGCTTCTTTTAAAAGTTCTATAATAATTTCAGAACTCATGAATTATTCCTCTCTGAACTATCTCCTAAATTTTTAACCATTGTAATAATTGTTCCCTCACCCGGGGTGGATTCAATTTCCAACTTGTCCATAAAATCTTCCATTATTGTAAATCCCATACCGGATCTTTCTAACTCAGGTTTGGAAGTCCATAAAGGCTGTCTTGCTTTCTGTATATCTTCAATACCTTTTCCCCAGTCTTGAACAGATATAATTATTTTATCAGTATAAAGTTTCGATTTGATTCTTATGACTCCTACGGTATTCTCATAGCCATGAATTATACAATTTGTTACGGCTTCTGAAACTGCTGTTTTTATATCTGCAAGCTCGTCCAAAGTAGGATCCAGCTGTGATGCAAAAGCTGCTACAACAACTCGTGCAAAAGATTCGTTTTGAGATTTGCTTAAAAAATCTAATTGCATTTCATTTAATGCAGTCACAAAATCACCCCTCATAATTTTTCTATGGCCTCTCTCTCATCGCTAAAACAATTTACAATATTTAAAAGTCCTGATATCTCAAAAATCTTTTTGACTTGAGGAGTTAAATAAATAACCCCTATCTTCCCTCCTGCTTTTTGGAGCTTTTTATAACGTCCTATAATCATACCTACGCCGGAACTATCCATAAAAGAAACATCTTTAAAATCAAATAAGATATTTTTAATTTTGTGTTTTTCAATATATCGGTCTATTTCATCTTTAATAATCGATGCTATATGATGATCTATTTCTCCCCTTAGGTTAATCTTTAACATATCATCCTTTACTTTTATTACCCCGCCCATACTCCACCCCCCTTTATTCTATTAAAATAATTCGATGAATTTTATTAATTTCCTTCTATAAAATTACATGATTTACATATATTTCTCTTTAATGATTTAAGACTTCCTTTAATTTTATAAGGAAGTCTTAAATCATTAAAATCCACGTATTAGTAACAGAATGTCTAGCAGAGGATGAAAATAGTCCTCTAAATCTTCAATTGTAGGGGAAATGTATTCATCAATTAAAGAAAAAAGGAAAAATATATTTAAAAATTAAACCATTTATTAAATATCTTTTTAAACATCTCAATAATATTTGCTTTCATTACATCTTCAGCTATGACAAGATTTACTTTTTTTACTATTTTACCACCTTGCTCAATTAAAAGAGTTCCTGCCGTATTACCTTTCTTTAAAGGTGCACATAGTTTATCAGGCACATCAACTTTTGTCCTAATTTCTCCTTCTTTGCCCTTTTCTATTAAAAGACTTACATCCTCTGGAACAATTACATTTACATTTTCTAAATGACCTTTTTCGACAGGGAGAATTTTTTGTATTGAGCCCTTTTCCACTACTTTAATTGCGTCAAAATGTCCAAAGCCATAATCCAGTAATTTTACTGTATCTTCAAATCTCTGACTGCTAGTATCTGCATTTAGTACTACTGATATTAACCGAAAATCTCCCCTTCTTGCAGTACCTGCAAAACAATGTCCAGCTTTATTATGAAAGCCGGTTTTTAAACCGTCCAATCCTTCATATTTCCCAAGTAGCTTATTTGTGTTAGCAAGCATTGTCGCATCACGTTTTTTATCAGTATGTTCGAGATAGTCTATCCATATGGTTGACCAATTAAAAAACAAAGGATATTTGACTAATTCTCTTGACATCAGTGCAATATCATGTGCAGTAGTATAATGTTCAGGCGATGACAAACCATGTGGATTTACGAAATTTGTATTCCTCATCCCTAGTTGTTTTGCTTTATCGTTCATTAGCTTAACAAATCCTTCAACGCTGCCCCCAATATGCTCAGCCACAGCCATCGATGCATCATTAGCTGAAGCAATAACAATACACTTCAAAAGTGTTTCAAGAGTCTGTTCTTCTCCAGGTGCAAGAAAAACTTGACTACCTCCAGTTCCCCATGCCCTTTCACTTACCCTAACAATATCCGACAAACTGACTTTGCCCGATTCGAGAGCTTCAAGAGCAATAATCATGGTCATTATCTTTGTAATACTAGCAGGTTCCATTTTTTCATGGGAGTTTTTTTCAAAGAGAATTGTTCCAGTGCCAGCATCCATCAAAATTGCCGATGGAGATTTGATATCAAGTTGTGGCGCGGCTGCAACAGGACTTATAATGATAAAAGGAATTAGAAACGTAATAAGTAGAATGCAGGATATCTTTTTATTATAATAAACCATTTATCGTTCCTCCCTTCTTATAATAGTTTTCCATAAGGAAGGAATGTTATACACTCTTATGCTCTAGGATGAGTATTATCATATACTTCTTTTATTTTATTTCGTGTTATATGAGTGTATATTTGTGTTGTAGAAATATCGGAATGCCCTAATATTTCCTGGACAACTCTTAAATCCGCACCATTTTCTAATAGATGTGTAGCAAAAGAATGTCTGAATGTATGGGGAGTTATTTTTTTATCAATACCGGCTTGCTGAGAGTATTTTTTAATTATTTTCCAAAAACCTTGACGCGTCATTGCGTTACCTTGCCGATTAAGGAATAAAATTTTCGATTTCTTTCCATTTAAAATTTTATTCCTGGCATTAAGGGTATAAAGCTCTAAATACTTTACAGCAATGGAACAGATAGGAACAATCCTTTCTTTCGAACCTTTTCCTATACAACGTAAAAATCCCATTTCTAAGTTCACATCTTCAACACTTATTGAAATTAGTTCTGAAACTCTCATACCGGTAGCATATAATAATTCAAGCATACTTCGATCTCTTATTCCTAAAGGATTTGACATATCGGGCTGAGATAATAATTTTTCAATTTCTTCTACACTTAGCACTTTAGGCAATCGCTGTTCTTGCTTCGGTGCATCTAAATTTACTGTTGGATCTTCACTAATTATATGTTCCATAAATAGAAATTGATAAAAAGATTTTATGGCAGCACATGCTCTAGAAATACTGCTGCTTGCTTTACCATTCTTTTGCATTAATAACAAATAAGATACAATAATTGATCGATTAGTGCAGTTTATATTTGTTATGTTTTTTGTTTTTAAATAGTATATGTAACTTTTTAAATCCCGTCTATAAGCATCAATGGTATTTTTTGCAAGTCCTCTTTCAACTGATGAATATTGAAGAAAATTCTCTAAAAGATCTTTCATATTACTCATCCTCTCTAAGCTTGCCCATATTTTGATATTCAATATTATGTCTACAATTCCTGCCTTATTAATAAAAAATAAAGGCTTTATTAAAAAAGCAGCCTTAGTTTTAGACAAACTTTGTTAAAAATTTAAATGATTAGAGTAAAATTTAATAAATGCAGGAGAAATATAACCTTCGATTAAACCAGATATAATAAGTAAAAAGCTAAAAAAAAGATTTAGTAACAAATACCCGGCTACCATTTGTGAGTAATTTTCATGATGGTTTTTGATTTTATTTTTAATTACTGTCGTAGCGAATGTTAAACTTGTTACGCCTATTGATAAGATACACGGTAATATAACTATATTTTGTGGAAGAATTGATAATGCTGATAAAACTATACCTTTAGGACCTAATTGTTCAATTAGAAACCCTACGGTAAAGCCTAATACGAATCCTCTGAAAAAAATTAATGCTAAAATAAATGGTAAACCTACAACCGAAAGACCAAATAATATTAACGCAATGGCGGTTTTAAAATTATTGGACAATGATAAATAAAAAACAGAAGAATTGTCAATTGAAATATTGCTGATATTGGCTAAAAAACCGCTAATTAGACTTAATATGCTTTCTCTCTGGATATCTGATATCATGTTTACCGTAAAACTACCTACTATGATACCAACTATTAATATAATACTTAAAAGCACATACTGTATTATATTTTTTCTTAAATATTCTAAAAAAAATCTGGGGAAATGGCTCATTAAAATAATCCCCCTTCCTTACATTTCCATAGAAAATATTATGCTGGAAGGGACGAGATTATACATTTCTATTTAAAACCTTACCGTAAAAACCCCCACCACCTACTTGTAGACTTATTTTTCCTTCTCTTGCTAATACTATATTTTCAGCTTTTTGCTCTCCAACTACTTCCGCTAATTCTTTTATATCAGTATTATGAATTACATCCATTTCTGTACCAAAATTTAAAAGTAGTTTTTCAATGGTTTTTTTACCGATTCCTGGAATAAATTCTAAAGGAATCTGATAATGGTATGGAGGCCTATGTTTCGGATGAATGGGAGTATTATAATCAGCTATAAGAGTTATTCTATCAAGTACACCGAGCGTTACTGTCTCATTGTTGCAGTTAAGGCATTTTGTTACTGGTGGAGTTCCTTTTGAAATGTTACTACAAACTGGGCAAAAAGTTCTATGATATTTACCAAGTTTGGGATTTAAACCATAATTAGCTATTATGCAATTATTATCTAAATGTCTTAATGCAGAAAAAACATTGTTAAAATCCGGAAATTTTAAATTCATTTTGTTATATTCTCTTGCTATTTTTTCTAGTGAATGAGCATCTGAGTTACTTAAAAACGTCTTATCAGACAGTTCAACTATAGTATCAGCAAAATCCGTATCAGCGCTTAAGCCTAATTCCACTGCTATAATGTTGTCAATGTTATCTCCAAAAGCTAGCGAAAGCCTATCATAACAGCTACCATAAAAACTCTTAAATGGAGTAAAAACATGAGCGGGTATTAGTTCGCCGCCTAAACCGCACACTATTTTAAACAAATCTTTTGCAGAAAGACGTGCTTTTTGAGAACTTAAAGTAATATTCGTTATATACTTGGAAACAATTGTAGAAAATTCTTTGATTTGTTCGTAATAAGGGAAAAAAGCAATACTATGAGCTACGCCTTTTTCTTCTGTAGTTTCAATCTCAGCTCCGAGAATAATTGTAAGCTTATCTTTATACCTAAGGCCTCCTCCTTCCAAAGGCCTCACTACTCCAGTTTTTAATTGCTCTGCTATCTCCTCCAGGACATATGGCGAGGCACAATCTACGATGCCTATAATATTAATACCTTTCCTATTAAGGCAGCAGTCATAAATATTATCAAGAGTTAAATTTCTAGAAGCAGTAATCTTTATAGGTTGCTTTTTGGCTTGACCGATGTGAATATGTAAATCTGCAAAATATTCCATTTATACATCACCCATAATAAAAGAATATGTCAAAAGAAGCCCAGTAATTGTTTTACCATCAACGATTTGTCCACTGTAAATTTTTTTAATAGCATCCTTAAATGGCATAATTTCTAATTGCAAATATTCATCGAAGTCAGCTTCCGCATCCTTTTTTTCTAAATTCTTTGCTAAAAATAAGTGTATTATTTCATTGGAAAAACCAGGAGAAGTGTAAAAACTTATTATATGCTGTATTTCATTAGGATAATACCCTGTTTCTTCCATCAATTCTCTTCTAGCACAGATTTCTTTAGACTCGTCTTTTTCTAATTTTCCTGCAGGAATTTCTAAAAGTTCTTTTTCTATTGGTTTCCTATACTGCCTTACCATTAATATATTATTTTCCTCGTCCAAAGCTACTATAGCAACAGCACCAGGATGTTCAACAATTTCTCTGGTAGACTTTCTGCCATTCGGTAGCAAAACTTCATCTAAACGAAGTTTTAGAATACGACCAGAAAAAATATTCTTAGAATTTAGTGTGATTTCATTAAAGTTCATTTTTTCATCTCCTAATTATTGAATATACTTTTGGTTTATATATAATATTTTAAGACAAGTTTAGAAAGAGGTAAAGACTAAAACGCAGTTTTGAACAACTTAAGCACCTTTATTTATTTAGATATATCTAAATAAATAAAGGTGCTTAAGTAAATTTTATTATTTATATATATTTTTAGTATAAACCACAACAATTGTATATTTCTCTCTTTTTCCTTTATATTGTCTTATATGTTCTCAATTGACTTTTTTAACTTCAATAATCTTGCATTCTTTATCTAAAAATTGTATGGAAAATAATAACGCTTGTTAATATGAATTTATTAGTAAATATTTATCAATAAACTAGAGATGTTCATGATTTCAAATTTAAGGCTTCATAGTATTGTGGCAATACTGTTTTAAGTAATTTGTCGGTTTAATTAAAAAATATAACCCTTGATATAACCGCATTAACTTGCTTCAAGCTCCATCCTTAATTTGTCTTAAATCATGGCAATAAACTCTGAGTTGGTAGGTTTTCCTCTATCATTTGTAGTGGTATATCCGAAAAGATTATTAAGAGTTTCTACACATCCTCTATTCCAAGCTACCTCAATAGCATGTCTTATAGCTCTTTCTACACGACTAGGAGTAGTATTATATTTATTTGCTATATTAGGATACAGCTCTTTGGTTACCGCAGAAAGTAAATCAACATTGTTGATTACCATATATATGGCTTCTCGAACATAAAAATATCCTTTGATATGCGCAGGTATACCTATTTCATGAATAATATTAGTGATTAATAATTCTAAATTATTCTTTTTATCGATAGAAAATCCCGTGTCTTTTTTCTGCGTTCGATACTGTGAAGGAATATTACTATCTACTATTTGTCTTACGCGATCTACAAGAATATTTAAGTCGAAAGGTTTTACAATATAATAATCCGCACCAAGGTTTATTGCTTTTTGTGTAATTTTGTCCTGCCCAACAGCAGAAAGGACTATAATTTTAGGTTTTTTAGGTTTATTTGATAGTCTTTCAATTACGCCTAAGCCATCGAGATTAGGCATAATTAAATCTAGGATTAAAACCTCAGGTTCGAGCTTTTCTGTTTTTTCTAATACTTCCAAGCCATCATAAGCCACCCCTACAATTTCAATATCTTCTTCATTCTCAAAAAACTCTACAACCAGATTACAAAACTCCTTGTTGTCATCTGCAACTAGTAACCTTATTTCTTGTTTCTCCAACATGAAAAACCCCCCAAAAAAGATTATTTGTAATAATTAAGTAATTCGACAATCTCTGGAATATTCCTCCTTGTATTCCATATTTTGTTTTATTTTTTAAACTTTTTCGCGAAAATTTAAATTATTTACTTCGTTTAGCATCCATTCGATGAAAATACCATAGCCTTTTGTCGGATCATTTACAAACACATGAGTTACAGCTCCTACTATATAACCGTCTTGGATAATCGGGCTTCCACTCATACCCTGAACAATGCCACCGGTTTTTGCAATTAATTCCTCATCGGTGATTTTTATTATCATGCCTTTCCCGTTGGGAGATGATTGTTTTATTATTTTTTGTATTTCAATATCATATTCTTGAATTTTTTCATCCTCTACTACTGTTAGGATTTTTGCACGACCTTCGTGAACTTGGCTTACAGTTGCTACTGGAAGTGAGGTATAATATGGGTTTTCAAATGATTGATAGGCTTTCCCAAAAATCCCATATGGTGTATTTGCAATTATATTTCCAATAATCTTTTCTTCATCTATAAAAACACCTCTTTTTTCTCCTGGCTGGTTTTTTTTGCCTGGAGATATGGATGAAACTCTTGCACGAATTATTTCACCCTCGCCCACTTCAATAATTTTTCCTGTGTCTGCATCAGAAATTATATGACCTAATGCGCCATAAAATCCGGTTTGTGGGTCATAAAAAGTAAGAGTACCAACTCCAGCTGTTATATCTCTAACCCATAATCCTATCTGATAAAGACCAAAATTATTTTTCACAGGGGTTAAGTTCACATCAAATATTTTATCATTCCTTTTAACGGTCAAAATAACTGATTTTTGATTATCAATAATTTGGGACAGTTCCTCTGCTTGAAATATCTTTTTGTTATTTACCATAACAATAATATCGCCAATCTGTATACCCGCTTCCTGAGCCGGTTGATGCTTCAGGCCGTTTTTATCTGTAATAGATGCAAATCCCACAACTATAACACCATTGGGACGAAGTTTAACTCCAAGAGAATGTCCACCGGGCACTACACGAGTTTCAGGTAATACATGAACTTTAATTTTTTTCAATGGTATAAATCCTAATAATCTAAACTCGAAATCATAAGTTCCTTTAACAGAAGATTTTAAAATCAGAGGTTCTTTTAAATTTATTATTAACTTTTCGTTTAAATAATTGCCATTAACAAAAAAAGGTTCTTTGCAACATAATTGCAAAGTCATTGGAACCTTGAATTCTAGTTTTTGCTCTTTGCCTTCAATTATTTTTATTTCTTCTGGCAAAGTTACAAGAAAGATATTCAAGATTGATGTAATTAAAATCAATATTACTAATAAAAGCATACTCAATTTACTCGATTTACTTTTTTGCAAGTCTTTCACTCCCTGCAGAAGAATGCGTATAATTCTATATAATTTAATAGCATGACTACAAGCTATTAAACTTTCCTATGGGTTATAAGATAACCTTAAAAAATCTTTTTTATACGCCGATATATCAGGGAGTTAATTTTTGTAAAAAAATAAAAAGCCTTATCCAGTTTACAAGGCTTTTAAATCTTTATATTTATGTTTTATATTACAAGAGTTATGCTAAGCGTTAAATAAGATGATTCAAGATCCCTTTATTTTTTTTGCCATATTCAACATTTCCTGAGCATGAATTATTGTATTTTCTGTAATTTCAGCTCCTCCCAACATCCGTGCTAGCTCATTTATACGTTCCTGACCTTCTAGATTATAAACTCTGGTAAATGTCTGTCCATTTATATTTTCTTTTTTTATTAAAAAATGAACATCACCAAGGCTTGCAATTTGTGGTGAATGAGTCACACAGAGAATTTGATGCTTGCTACTAATTCTCGAAAGCTTTTCTCCAACTACTTGTGCAGTCCTTCCACCTATCCCAGCATCAATTTCATCAAAAATCAGACAAGAAATATTGTCAACTTGAGCTATGATGCTCTTCATTGCCAACATAATGCGAGAAGATTCTCCACCTGAAACAATTTTAGCCAATGGTTTTAGAGGTTCTCCGGGGTTTGTAGAGATTAAAAATTCTATATTATCAATACCTTCTTCGGATATATTAACTCTTTTACCATCAATTTCAATACCATTTAAATCTTCCTTTAAAGTCATACTTACTTTAAATTTAACATTTTTCATACCTAGATCTTTTAATTCTTTTGATATGCTTTGTTCTAATTTCTTCGCTGTATACTTTCGTTTTTTATGTAATTCTAAAGCACTTTGGCTTAAAGCCAATTTTATTTTTTCCTGCTCTGCTTTTAACTCGCTAATTTCTTCATTTATATTAAGTGCTTTATCCAATTCAGCAGCAGCTTGAGCTTTATAGCTTAATAGCTCAGGTATATTTTTACCATATTTTGACTTAAGTCTATTTAGTAATTCTAATCTTGCATTGATGGTATTGAGTTTTTCTGCATCAAAATCTATTGAATCTCGAAGATTTCTTATTGTAAATGAAATATCTTCTAATTCATATAAAATACTTTTTAAAGATTCTGTAATATTATCAATTGGTTTATAAAAATCCATTATGGCTTCGAAATTATCAACAATTTTACTTAGATTATCAATCACAGATGAAGCTTCATAACCTTGATACAAAACACTATATGCAAATTCCATGGCACTGAATATCTTCTCAGCATTCTCTATAACTTTTCTATTTTCCTCTAACAAAATATCTTCTTCAGGCTCCAATTGAGCCATTTCTAATTCTTCTACTTCATATCTTAATCTATCTTGTCGTCTATAAAAATCTGCATATTCCTTCTCTAAAACTTTAATATCATCCTGTACCCGACAGTATTTTCTATAAAGAGAACTAAACTCGTCTTTCGATTCTGATATACTTTCATGGCCTAGTAAATCCAATATACGAATATGATTTTTGCTATCCAACAATGATTGATGTTGATGCTGACCGTGAATATCAATTAATAATTTTCCTATTTTTTTTAGTGCAGAGGCAGGAACCATTTTGCCATTCAAACGAGAAAAACTGCGACCTTGTGCATTTATTTCCCTACTTATAATCAATGTATTATCTTCTGGTTCTATACCATATTCTTCCAGAATATCGTCTATGGCTGCATCTTCATAGTCAAAAGCTGCCTCTACGCTAGCATTTTGTTTTCCTGTACGAATAAAATCGGTATAAGCCCTTTCCCCAATAATAAGATTAATCGCGTCTATTATTATTGATTTTCCTGCTCCAGTCTCGCCGGTAAGAATATTCAATCCTGGACTAAAAGCAATTGATAAATTATCAATTAACGCATAATCTTTAATGCAGAGGTTAAGGAGCATAAGTCTGCCTCCTTATCTCATGATTTCTTCAAATTTCTTTAAAATATCATTTACAACTTTTTTAGATTTAGCAATAATTAAAATAGTGTTATCACCTGCTACAGTTCCTACTATATCGGACCAATTAAGCCCGTCAATAGCCTCAGCCACAGCCGACGCAGTTCCTGATGACGTTTTAATCACAATAAGATTTTCTGCTGTATCAAAACTTATAATAGATTCTTTAAACATTTTGAGCAATCTGTCTGAGGATATTGAGGTTTTTTCAGGCTCTGCATAACAATAATGTTCATTGTCTCTTAAAACTTTTATGAGCTTTAATTCTTTAATATCTCTGGATACTGTTGCTTGAGTTACATTAAATCCTTCTTTTCTAAGTTCAGCCGCCAATTCTTCTTGAGTTTCTATTGGCTTTTCTCTTATTATTTCACGAATTTTGAAGTGCCTTTTTTGTTTCACAGATGCACCTCCCTCATATTATTGTGATTTCGCTCATTCACTTAGTTTTTTCCTAAGCACATCATAAAAGCTCCTTTTTTTAATACGTATTAAACGAGTTGAAAAGGAAGACTTCTTGACGATAATTTGATCTCCGGGTAGCAACTCATATCCTTGTTGTCCATCTACAGTCAACATAATTTCAGGGTGTTCAGCTAAAAGTTTTACTTTAATAATATCATCTTTAGATACAACAATAGACCGACTTCGCAGTGTATGAGGACATATTGGGGTCAATAACAATAAGTCCATGTCAGGATTTATAATTGGTCCTCCCGCTGATAAAGAGTAAGCAGTAGAACCAGTAGGTGTAGCAATAATTAACCCATCAGCATGATAAGTATCTATATAATCTTCATTAGCATAAGTTTTGAGACGTATTAATCTTGCAAAAGGTCCTTTAGTCACAACCACATCATTGAGAGCCAAAAAACTTTTTAAAACTTCACCGTTCCGAACCACTTCAGCCTCTAACATCATTCGAATATCTATACTGTAATCCTTTTGGTTGAAACGCTCTAAATCGGTATATAAATCAGATATCTCTATTTCCGTCAAAAATCCTACATGGCCTAAATTTATACCTAATATAGGTACTTCATAAGGGGCTACTTGTCTGGCAACATTTAAAAGTGTGCCATCACCGCCTAAAGTCACAGCAACATCTATTTTTTTTACAAGTTCATTTTTATCAGCCGAAAGATGAGATAAGTTAAGTGAATCAGCAACTTCTTTTGGTAGCATTACTGAATAGTTCCGGTTCTCAAACCAGTTAATCAAACCTCCAGCTATTTTTATCAAATTTTTTTTATAAACATTTGGATACAAACCTACTGTGAACATTTCATCCTCCCCTGGTTAAGAAACCAATGATAAATCCAATAACAATTAAAATCACAATCCGTATCAAATATTTTATATATACTGTTTTATCATATTCTAAGATAGAGTATTCTACCGTCCTGATTTTTTGTCTTTCCATATCAACTAAAATTAGGCCATTGGGTTTGAATACCATGTAATACTCCAATAACTGGCGGCGTGTATCAGTATGTTTGGGTGAAGTTACTTTTTCACCGGTTTTTACTTCCGCAACATAGGACCTATTGCCCTTCTTAACTATCATATCGGCTCTAACTGTTATTTTATGTGGCTTATCATCAATAAATAATGTATAGGAACCTTCTTTTTGTAAATCTAATATTTGATAGCCCTTATTCTGCATAAACTCTATAGCCTTATATTCACTTTTTTTTGCCTTTTGCATTCTCTTTTTTAGATTATATCTTCTTAAATATTTTAAAATATTAACAGTTAAAATAGCCCCAATTATCACGCCAAATATTATGTAAGAGCTAATATCCATTTTCATACCTTTCATGAGCAATATAATAGAAACAGGCAGTATGCACTTGTCCCCTTATGTTCAATTCTACAAGAATAGAAGAATTCCTTTCATCTTTATAACAATTCAATATGCGACTTTTTTACTATATCTTCTACATCAACGGAATTGCCAACTTTTAAATCCTTCCTGAAATGGGCAAGATACTCTATATTGCCCTTTGGGCCTTTTATAGGAGAAAATGTTAGACCGAGTACATGGAAATTATGTTCAGCAGCATTGGAAATTATCTTGTTAATTGCTTTTACATGAAGATTAAAATCTTTAACAACACCTTTTTTGCCAACCTCTTCCCTGCCAACTTCAAACTGAGGCTTTATTAGAGTGATTAAATCTCCATTTTCATTAAGTAGTTGATAAAAAGGCTCAAATACCTTAGATAAAGATATAAATGATAAATCCGCAGTGATAATATCCACTTTTTCGCCAATATCTTCAAAATTCAAATACCTAACATTTTTTCTTTCTAAGACTACAACCCTTGCATCTTCTCTCAGACTATATGCTAGCTGGCCATATCCAACATCTACCGCGTAAACTTTCTTCGCACCTTTTTTCAACATACAGTCAGTAAAACCTCCAGTAGAAGCACCTGCATCTAACGCTATTTTGTCTTTAACCTTGATATTAAATGATTCAAGAGCTTTTTCTAGCTTAAGTCCTCCTCTGCTTACATATGGAAGTGATTTTTGTTTAATTGTAATATTACTTTCTACATCAATTAAGGTTCCAGGCTTATCAATAATTTGAGCATTTACTGACACATTTCCGCACATTATTTCTGCTTTTGCTTTTTCCCTGCTATCAATCATGCCTTTATTTACCAATAATACATCTAACCTTTGTTTGTTTTGACTCATTATTATTCTCTCCTAATTTTCCCCTTAGTTCCACCATTTTTTGGTAAAATATCAATATGCAGTCTATTGCTTAACATATATAAAAATAAAGCTACATTATATACAACCTTTTTGGAATTGTTTATAGCTATACCCTTTCCTATTGCTTTTCCTCCGATGGTCAGTGTTGAAATAATCCCGGTCAATAATATGCTGAGAATTATATCATTGTTACCATAGGCAACCTTAAGTATTATAGCCGCTCCAGCAGCTCCGCTTATAATCCCACATATATCGCCAACGACGTCATTACAAAAGTTCGATACTATGTCAGCATTTCTAATCAACTTTACTGCTTCTTTTCCACCTGGAATCTTATCTGCAGCCATAGCATGAAAAGGTGCCTCATTTGCTGAAGTAACAGCTATACCAATTATATCAAAAATAATTCCTATAGCAATTATTATAAGCAAAACTACTAATGATACAACAACATTAACCTTTTTCAATAGCAGTTCTGAAATCAAACTAAAAAAAACGGAAAGTCCAAAAGCCAAAATGCACGCTCTATGCACCCATCTGGTTTTTGAATTCCCGTTATTTTTTTTAAACTTTTTGTTTTCTACATCTGAATTCAATAAACTACCTCCGTTTTTTTTGACGAGAACAGGTGGTAATGGAAAGGGTAAATTTTGTGGCTTAGGTCTAGCAGGATTTCCCCAGCAGACATCTAATCGTTGCCGAAAAGACGGTTCCCCTTTAAGTCCGCTACTGCTATGTCACCATAAGCAGGGCTAGATTACCACTTAGTCCACACTGTAATCCCCAGTCCATTTCCCAAAAGGACAGTCTAGGAGATTTCCTCACCAAAATCACTCTCCTCCTAGCCTCTTTTGCAAAATGGATTTCAAAGGTAAAAAATTGATTTGCAATTTGGCCAAATTACAAATCAACCGATAAGCCTTTTTCCGCCCATCTCACTCAAGGCAGGCTACACTGCACCCAACATTTCATCGAATGCAGGTTCACACCCTAAGCCATAGCAATTGAGGATCTCTCTCAAACCACGCACTTAGGTCTCCGCGGAGGTAGGGTCAACGCCTACATGCCTTTGTAGATCGCCCCATCCTCCTTACTCCCAGCACCAGCTCCCAACTGGGCGTCGGCAGCCAGCACTAAGAACTTCATCGATATGCCCTTGACGGATTTTTAGCCCCGCCTTCAGAGGAGCGATTTTGACTAGAATACTGTACCACCTGTTTTTCTTATTTAGAAATTATTATACCACAAAAAATAGATGGATTCAATAATTGTAACCGTACATTTTAATAATCTCGTTTTGAAATAAAATCAGTTAATTGCATAAAGAAATCATTATTATTATAATTTGATATTAATTGTTTTGCCTCTAATGATAAATTGTTAACTATTTCTACTGATTTATTAAAGCCCAATAAATTGACAAAAGTATTTTTTTTATTTTTCATATCGCTTCCTACTGGCTTACCCAAAACTGCTTCACTGCCTTTGATATCTAAAATATCATCGACGATTTGAAAAATCAAGCCCAGCTTTTCTCCAAAACATTTAATTGTTTCCAAATCTTTCTTTGATGCTCCTGCAAGCCTAGCGCCAGACCAAAAAGAAACGCTCATCAAGCATCCCGTTTTATGGGTACTTATATAAAAAAGTGTGTCACTATTAACATCTTTTCCTGATGTAATAATATCAACGGTTTGTCCCCCAACCATCCCATATCCTCCAGCTGCTAGAGAAACTTTCTCAATAACATCTACGACTGCAGCAGGATTTATACCACTAATTTGTGAATTTTTAGCTATTGTTGCAAAAGCATGTGTCAAAAGGGCATCACCTGCCAACAGTGCCACTGCATCTCCATATACCTTATGACATGTCGGCTTTCCTCTACGGAAATCGTCATTGTCCATAACAGGTAAATCATCATGTATTAAAGAATATGTATGTATCATCTCAATACCACAGGCTGTAGGAATTACTTTTTCATAAGGTGTTCCAAAAAGTTCTGCAGCCTTCATAACTATTATAGGCCGGAGTCTTTTACCGCCTGAAAGAGTGCTGTAATGCATTGCTTCATAAAGTTTTGAGGGTAATTCATCTTTTCGAGGAAGATAGTGGGGCAACTCTTGTTCCACAACTTGTGCCATATATTTCATTTCACTTTCGAATTTATTCAATTACTTCCGAACCCCCGTTAAAATCTTGTATAATTAAATCTCCATTTAAATCTTTTGTCAAAACTTGTATTTTGCCTTCAGCTTCATCCAATATTTTTGAACATGTCTTGATAAGGTTGATTCCTTCCTCAAAAAAAGTAAGGGCTTCTTCTAATGTTAAATCACCTTTTTCTAGCTGCTCTGCGATATATTCTAATCGAGCTATAGCATCCTCATATTTGAGAGTAGAATTCAATCATCATCACCCTTTCCTTTGCTATCTTCCACACTACATAAAAGGCGGCCACCAGACAATAATACAATAACGGAATCGCCATTTTTAACATCCTTTGGGCGTTTTATAATTTTGTTCTCATCAGGGCTCATACATATACTGTAGCCTCTCTTTAATATGGATAGAGGGTTTAAAGCTTCAAGTCTAGCAATATAATGATTTAAAATTGATTTCTTTTTCGATATGTAAAAGTCAATATCCTTTTGCAATCTTTTTGAAAGCTGGTCCATTATCAGACTGCAGTTAATAATATATGTTTCTGGCCTTTTAAAAATAGGTGCTCTTTTTAGATATTCAAGTTTTTGCCTTCTGGCACCTATATAACCTAATATGCCATTAATTAACCTAAGACTTATGTATCGAATTTCATTTTGTAGCACTCGTTTTTCAGGTACAGCAATTTCACCTGCAGCCGATGGAGTTGGCGCTCTTTTATCAGCCACAAAATCACTTATGGTATAATCAGTTTCATGGCCAACAGCAGAAATAACAGGAATTGGCGAATTTGCAATTGCCCTAGCAACTTTCTCTTCATTAAATGCCCATAATTCCTCAATAGAGCCGCCACCTCTACCTACTATAATTACATCAATATCTTTTAACCTATTAAGTTCAAGTATGGCAGAACAAATCTCTTCAGCCGCATCTCTACCTTGAACCAGCACTGGAGCAATTATAATATCAACATTGGGAAATCGCCTTTTTATTACAGTTAATAAATCTCTTATTGCTGCCCCTGTCAAAGATGTTATTATGCCAATCTTTTTGGGCAAGAAAGGTATCGGTTGCTTTCGTTGTAATTCAAAAAGGCCTTCTTTAGCCAATCGTTCCTTTAGCTTTTCAAAAGCAATATGTAATGCCCCAATGCCGTCTGGCTGTAAATCTTCTACATATAGCTGATACTCACCACTTTTAGCAAAAATACTTATAAAACCAAACGCTACTACTCTCATTCCGTTCTCTGGTATGAAAGGAAGTAATATATTGCTGTTTCTGAACATCACACATCGAATTTGAGATTTTTCATCCTTTAAAGTAAAATACATATGCCCAGATATATGATGCTTAAAGTTGGAAATTTCTCCTCGTATATACACATGCCTTAAAATCTCATTTGTATCAAAAAGATATTTTATTATATTGGTGATTTCACTTACGGTTAAAACAGGTTTCAAAGTAAGCCTCCCTAAAATTTACGGCGATTAGCAAAATAATGCCTTGAAAATATACTCTTTGATCATCATAATGAACTTCAATTTTATTACACAGTTTGCTAATTTAAGAAAAACATAAAACAAGATAATGGCTATGCTATTGCTTTGACGAGTAATCTTTAGCAATAGATCCTAATAGCCCATTTATAAATTTGTAAGACTGCTCATCGCCATACTTCTTTGCAATTTCAACAGCTTCATTTATAGAAACACTCATTGGTATATCTTGAGAATAAATAATCTCATATACAGCAAGTCTTAATATATTTCTATCTGTGGAAGCCATTCGATCTATTGTCCAGTCATCGGAATATTTATTTATAACCTTGTCAATATTCGTTAGATTGTTAAGCACTCCCCTAACTTCACTTTGAATAAATGACTTTTGGTTTTCATCTTTTAAAAATTCAATCACAATTTCTGATGCTTCTTCAACTGTATTATTACCGACATCAATAGCAAAAAGTATTTTAAATGCTTGTTCTCTTGCAATTTTCCTACTCAAAAAAGGCACTCCTCATCTACTACCCGGAGGTAAGATTTTATCTAATATATCACGAATATCCTCTTTGCTGTCTATAGATTTACCTATATAATATCCCGCTAGAGTACATAGGATAACAAATAAAGCTTTTAAAAAACCCATCGTAATTATTATTATGCCAATTAGGAGTCCAAAGATTCCCCCAAGTATTTTCCCTCGATGCTCAATCCATAACTCATGTAAGAAGTCCAATTACTCTCACCTCTCATTTTGCAACTTTTTGCTTGGGCTGATTTGAAATGTTATCTATGCTTATTTGTATATCATTAACTGAAATTCCTGCAGTAGTTTCTATGTAATCTTTAATAGTTTTTTGTAGTTCTAAAGTCATCTCGGGTATTATAACATCATAATTGACCGTAAGTTTTAGTAGTATTGAAACTCCATTTTCTTGTTTTTTAACCTTTATCTTAGAATCTTTTATATTTTCAATATCTCTTATTACTTTTAAAGCAAGGTTTTCTATAGCGTCTAAGGTTATGCATACTTTCCCTAACTCGCTGTCTTTTACAGTAGTCTCAGACACTCTATTAGATTTTAAGCCATAGAATAAAAACCTCAAGCTTATAAGTAGCAAAACTAGACCTATAGCACATGTCTCCCATCTACCATATAAAATTGATAGACTTGTAATAACATATTGAAAACTAACTATTTTAATGGAAAATAGAATGAGAACAATAGACAGTAAAGAAAAAAACAGTGCATAAATAGCTAGTATAATCCTATCGAAAAGATTCATATTAAAAGCCTCCTCCCAAGCTGAATCAGCCCCCTGATAGCAATTCAGGGGGCATTATTAGATTTTATTTATTATTTTCTTCCTTTACTGTTGGAGAATCAAAATTTACACCTTGGACATGGATATTTACTTCAGCAACGGATAAACCCGTCATATTTTCAATAGCTTTTTTTACATTTTCCTGCACGTTCCATGCTACTTCGGGTATGCGCACACCATAGTCTACAATAACATATAAATCTACAACAGCTTCTTTTTCGTTTACTTCAACTTTAACACCTTTAGCCAAGTTTTTACGTCCCAATATTTCCGTAATTCCACCAACAATGCCTCCACTCATACCTGCTATGCCTTCAACTTCTGTAGCAGCAAGCCCTGCTATCACCTCAACAACATCATCAGCAATTTTTATAGAACCTTTTTCGTTATTCTCATCTTTATTATTATTCATACCTTTTCTCCTTTCAAAAAGTATCAAAACCTAAGGTTATTATAGCAAAATAATCGGAGTATTACAATTGCAATTGAAGTATTACAATTAAATCTCTTATTTTCTTTCTATAATAGTAATTTTATCTACAGTAACACCAGTTGTTTTTGTAACCACATCTGTAATTTGTGCAATATCTTTAGGCAAAAGGCCATCGGCCTTAACTACAATATTGATAAATTCATCAGAGAAGAAAATTACTGCATCCTCAAATCCTTTTGCTTTTATCAAGTTCTCCACAATCATCTCTTTCTCAATTTTTTGAGACAATGTAATTAAATCATGTTGTGCTTTTTCTTTAGAATCATTACTTGCATTAGGATTGTTTATTAGTTCCCGCAAATAATCAGCTTCTTGACTCCTCAAACGGTCTCTTTCAAGTTTGTAGTCTATAAAAAAATCACTTTCTAGGTTTTTGATAATTTCAGTGTTAACATCATCAGTATTTGTATGAATTGTTGATGTTTTTTCTAAGTCTGTTTCTAAGTCTGAAGGATTAAGCTGTTTTTCATATGTTACTTTAGGAAAGTTACCTAAAAACATCATGTAAATTGATAATAATAATACTAAAGCAAATAGAATTATTAAAATGGTTCTTTTTCTCACCACAAATGACATCTTATTTTCCCTCCTGTAAAGAATTGTTTTCGATAAACCAAGGCATGGTACCAAGTTGTAATAGAGTTTTATCAATTAATTATATTTGATTTATAATTTTATTTTTTTGCAATTATTTTTCCAATACACTTATTTTATAAATTGGAATATCAAATAATGTAGCTGTTGATTTGATAATTTTTTCCCTAACCTTCGATGAAAAAGCTCCATCAGCAATAATAAGTATTCCTTTTATCTTAGGGGTTGTTTTCTTTAAAATCAAAGGCTGTTCTTCTCCGTTTTTTTTAAGCAGTACTAATTGAGTATTTGTTTGTTTTTCTACAATAGTTCTCACACCCCCTTCATTATCTTTCTCCTCAGAATTTTTCTCAGTACTGGCAATATTGAACGCAGGTTCTACTGAGCTTTCATCTTCTAATGTAATCATTATTTCTACATCCCCAACGTCTTTAACCTGGTGTAGTAATTCAGAAAGTTGTTTTTCCAGTTTTGCTTCATATGAGAGCTCTTTTATAATCAAGTCTTGCTCTGCTTCATTACCTATATTTTCGGATGAAATATTATCATATTCATTTTTATTTGCAGTCAAAAGTTTGCTTAAAGATAACATCAGTAATCCTAGAATAAATAAAGAAATAAGCCTTGACACTGCTTTGTTTTTAGGATTTTTAATCCAGTCCGTTAACAAACTTATATTTAGGTTTGGTCTCATATGTTCATTCCTCCAAATTTATGTGAATATTTTCTTTCGGGATGCCAAATGTTATATGTAAATATTCCTTGATGTTTTCAACTTCATTATTTTTTTGCTCGCGCTCAATATCAATATTTTCCTTTTCGCTTTTGTCATATCCAATTTTAATTGTTTCAACTGAAATTTTTTCTTTTTTTGATTCATTTTTTTTATCTGGCTCTTTCACTAATACTACTGAAAGTTGAGTTATCCTTCCAAAGTTTTCGTCTGAGTCATCCTCATCTATTGCAATTCTTACATTTTTTACATCATAAATGCTAATATTTTTTATCTCTTGGGTTAAATGTTTTTCAACCTTATCTTTATACTTATTGATAGCTAACTCATTATTTTTTTTATTCATAATATTTGCGTTATATTTTATGGTATTCTTATCGACAAAGTCTTCAAAAGCAAGCGTAATCGCAGTTGAATGTATATCTTTTTGAAAAATTTGTAGCAGTGGATTTATTATTGCTAACATAACTAGAAGACCAAGAAATACTTTAATATATTTCAAAAATTTGTTTTCAGGTATTAGGAAGTCAACAAAGGTTGTAAACATAACTACTAGAACAATCTGCTTTATCCAAAGACTAATAGCATCAATCATGAACTCACCTCATCATTACAGTTATATTTCCAGAAGCGATTATTACTGTAATTGCTACAAAAAACATTAATGCTACAGAACCCACTGTAATTGCAATAAATGTTATATGGCTTGCCATATTATCCAGGCATTTAACCATTGTTTCTTCTCCAAGTGGTTGTATGATTGCACCAGCTAATTTATAAATAAATACGATTGTCAAAATCCTAATTATCGGAAATAAAATAGTTAATAATATTATTATTAATCCAGTAAATCCAATGGTATTTTTTAAAATTAAAGAACAACTTACAATCGTATCTACTGTATCTGAAAAAATGCCGCCAACAATAGGAATAAAATTTTTCGAGGCAAATTTAGCAGTTCGTATTGATATTCCATCTACTACCGATGCCGCAGCTCCTTGAACAACTAATATGCCTAAGAATGTGCTTAGGAAAAGCCCTAATAGAAAAACACATATTTGTTTTAATAATGTAGATAGTGCAGATACATGTAAATGCTCTGAAAAATTGCTTATCAATCCTAATACGGCTACAAAATATATTATTGGTAGAAGAATATTTCTAATCCACATACTTGATATCGTTATACCTATGAAAATTAGTGGATTAAAAACTGCAACAGAAGTCATTCCACCTACAGAAGCTAAAAGTGTTAAAATTATTGGCATCAAGGCTTGAATAATGCTAACCATTTGATCAATAGCATCTTTACCTATATTTAGTGCTAAATTAAAGCTCTGAATAGCAATTGTACTTAATACTAAAAACACAAAACCATAAGTTACTTTTTCTATATTATCGTTTTCAAAAGCGCTTTGGACATTTTTTAAAATAGCACAAATTATCGATAAAGTAATGAGTTCACCTAATAAATGAAGGTTTATTGATATTTCGCGAACAAAATACTCTGTTATACCTTTTAATAAACTCTTGAAATCATAAGATTTTTGTCCTCTAATAACCTTAATCAGCTCATTAAGACTGTACTGAGGTATATAATCTTTATAGTCGTAATTTAACCGGTTTACAAAGGTATCAAACTCGGATTTGTCAATCATTTCAAGCTGCTGTTCTATAATTTCATCATCAGCAATAGCCATCGTATTTATTGGGAAAAATACAGTAAATAGCATAATAAGAATTACGGATGTTTTTTTTAAAATAATACCAGCCCCCTTCATGGAAGAATTCTCAATATTAAATTCATAACAGCCATAAGAATCGGCAAAGATAAAACTAAAATTAATATTTTTGCGGCAAATTCTATTTTTGACGCTATTGAAGATGAACCAGCATCTTTACAAATCTGTGACCCAAACTCAGCAATATAAGCAATGCCAATAATTTTAAAAATAGTAGAAATATATAAATTATCGATATTTGCCTTTTGGGATAAATCCTTTAAAAACTCTATCACTACAAAAATTTGATTCATTATTCGTAAAAAAATTATTATCCCTGCAACTAAGGTCATTTGAAGTGCTATTTCTGGCCTATCTTCACGTATCAGCACAATAAGTATACTCGCTATAAGACTTAATGCTACGATTTGTATAATTTCCATCAAACAACCTCCTAGTAAAGCTGAAACAAGGTTTTTACACTTGAAAAAAGTTGATTGACTAATTGTATTACCATCATGAGAACAATCACTACACCGGCAAGAGTTGTCAATTGTGCTTGTTCCTTTCTTCCTGCCTCATCTAACACTTTACTTAAGATAGAAATAACTATACCAATAGCGGCAATTTTAAACAAAATATCTACATCCACTCTAACACCCCTCTTACTAATTAATATAATAGTAAAAATATCATGAGTCCTGATAGTATTCCTAAATATTTCCATAACTTTTCATTTTTTTGTTTCTCTTCAAGTGCCATAATTTCTTGTTGCTTTAAATTATCTATAGTCAGTCTAATATTTTTAATTTGATCCTTCTTATCTGTAAAACCTAAATATTTACCAAAAGCTATTAATATTTCATAATCGTTTTTTGTAATATATGAATTGTTGTAAAATTTATTCAATGCTTTTTCCCAAGCTTCACATGCAGTAAATCCATTGCGCACAGCTAGGTTATTTGTGGTTAGAACAAAAAGCTCAGCAACATCTTTTTCACATTTCCTACTTATGCTTCTAAGGGCCTCAGGCAGTGTTGAATGCCCATAATTTATTTCAGTTTCAAGCATAGAAAGAGCTACTTGCAAATCCCTTAAGATCTTGGGCCTGTATTTGAAATTATCAGCAATAATAAATCCTATAATACTGCAAGAAATAACAACTGTTGTACCACCTATCATCTTCAACCACATTGCATTTTCTTTCCTTTCTTACATTTATATATATTCTTAAAATTATCACCTTCAAGTATAGCTTCAATACTTCCCACGCCGGAGCTTGTGCCAAGGATTATGTACCTGTTAAAAAAACCTTTGTTTATCAGTTTCCTAATAGTGGGTCGCCTCCTTATATCATCAAGGTCCGAGCCATGTGCCGTTGTAATAATTGCAACTCCAGTATTTATTGCTTCTTCAATTGCTATAACATCTTCATTTCTCCCAATCTCATCAGTTGCTATTATATCCGGTGACATAGATCTAAGAAGTAACATAATACCTTTAGCTTTAGGACAACCATCAAGAACATCAGTCCTTATACCAACATCATTTTGAGGTATACCTTCATAGCAACAAGCAATTTCTGATCGTTCATCCACAAGGCCTATATTAAAGCCTTTTATTCCCAATTCATTAACTCCAGAACTAAGTTGCCTTATAATATCCCTTAAAAGCGTAGTTTTACCGGCTTTCGGTGGAGAAATAATAAGAGTGTTTAGTACCTTGCCGCAATTTATTATATAAGGTAAAACCTTATCCGCAGCTCCAATAACTTCTCTTGCAATTCTAATGTTAAAACCCGAGATATATTTAATAGTTTTAATATTTTCATTTTCCAACAAAACATGTCCCGAAAAGCCGACCCTATGACCACCCGATAACGTTATATAGCCATTTCTTAACTCTTCTTCAAAAGAATAAACTGAATACTGACTTATAAAATGAAATGTTTTATAAATATCATCCCTTGTTGTATGATAAGCCTTGGTGTATTCCTTTGTTATTCTTCCGTCATAATTAATCATAAAATCCTCATTATTCATTACTAGCATTAAAGGTTTAGTTGGCCGTAATCTAATTTCTTCTAAATTTAAGAGCTGATTAATTGGTACCTTTTTTATCAGTTCTGCTATGTTAAGTGGTAACAATGGTAATATTTCAAAATCTAAGATTCTTTTTATAGTTTTTTTATTATATGTATCTTCCATTGCCTTGTCCTCCTTTTTATAAATTTATATTTATGGGTTTTGTTTATTATGACTGAGATAAAAAAAAGAGGGGTTAAACCCTCTTAATTAGTAGTAATATTACTTAGTTTAATCATTATTATTTTGAATTTCGTTCAACTCAATAACTGCTTTACAGTTAGGACATTCGGCTTTGCCATCATCAATAAAATCTTCGTCGATATACACAGTTTCATGACAGCTTGGACAATCAATTTCTATAAAATCGTCATAATTAAAATCAAACTCATCATCATCGTCGTCGTAATCAAAATCGTCCTCATACTCTTCGTAGTCTTCGCAATCGTCATTATAGAAATCCTCTTCCAATTCACCCAAATCTTCATCAATGCTTTCAACGTACTCTTGAGTATCTTCTACCGTTATTGTTAAATCATGAATAGCTTCAGCCATTTCATCTAAGACATTTATTATCTCAGACATTAGTTTTTTGATCTTATTGTCCTCAATCTCTAGACCTTCTACGAGACCTTTTACATAAGATACTTTTAATCTGACATCATACATTCTTAATTCCTCCTTTATAATGTTTTATACTCTACTTAAATACTCTCCTGTTCTTGTATCCACTCTTATAACATCCCCAATATTTACAAATAATGGAACCTGCACTATTGCTCCAGTTTCAAGGGTTGCGGGCTTTGACCCACCAGTTGCTGTGTCGCCCTTAAATCCTGGTTCGGTTTGCACCACTTCCAGTTCAACAAAAGTTGGCATCTCTATACCTATCGAAATACCCTCGTAAAACATTACCATAACTTCCATATTTTCCTTTAAGTAATTAATTGAATCTCCTATTTGCTCCTTATTCAGGGGTATTTGTTCAAAAGTCTGCGTATCCATAAAATAGAACACATCGCCTTCCGAATACAAAAATTGCATATTTTTTCTTTCTATTATAGCTCGATTAAGTTTTTCTCCTGCTCGAAAGGTTCTTTCAAATACTTGCCCTGTTTTCACATTTTTTATTTTGGTCCTAACAAAAGCAGCTCCTTTTCCAGGTTTTACATGTTGAAAATCCACTACCATATAAACATCGCCATCAATTTCTACAGTTACACCTGTCCTTAAATCATTGGTTGATATCAAAAAAAGCACCTCCAACTATAAACTATAAACATATTAATTGTTTTTCACTTTTTGTCAAGTTTTCAAATCCATTTTCAGTTATGACAAGCATGTCTTCTATTCTCACTCCGCCAAAGTTCTCTATGTAAATTCCGGGTTCGATGGTTACTATCATTCCGGGTAAAAGTTTATTTTCGCCTTTTGGAGACAATTTTGGCGCTTCATGAATCTCTAGACCTACACCATGTCCTAAACCATGACCAAAGTAATCACCAAAGCCTTCTTCTTGAATAAATTTTCGAGCTACTCCATCTATATCTTTGCCAGTCAAACCAGGTTTGACATGCTCAATAGCCTTAACTTGAGCATCAAGAACCGTATTATAAATAGAAAGCTGTTTTTCTGAAGGCTTACCGATAATTACAGTTCTGGTCATATCTGAACAATATCCGGAAAAACGGGCACCAAAATCTATAGTCACCAAATCTCCTGCCTGCAACACACGTTTTGATGGAATACCGTGAGGCAATGAAGTTCTTGGTCCGGAAACCAATATAGTCTGAAAGGCTGTGCTTTGGGAGCCGTTTTTCTTCATAAAATATTCCAGTTCAGCAACTAACTCCAATTCACTTGCGCCCGGTTTTATAAAATCCAAAATATGTTCAAAAGCCTTGTCAGTTATTTCCTGAGCTGATTTTATAAGACTAATTTCATGTATGTCTTTTATAGCCCTCAGTTGCTCAATCAACCCTTCTGTTTTTATCAGGCTTGTATCTTTAAAACTCTCAGTCAGTTCATCATATTCTTTAACAGTGAGTGAATGGCTTTCAATGCCTATTCTCCGCAAGCCCAATTCTTTTATTATTTGAAAGGAAATTGAAAAAGGCGAGAAACCGGCTTTTGTTTCAATAATTTCAAAATCTGAAGCCTCTTTCTTTGCTTGCTCAGTATATCTGGAATCCGTAATAATATAATTTTTATTTCCCGTAATTATTGTTAAACCTTCACCGCTAAAACTACTTAAATAATATTGGTTTTCTGGTTTGCTTACAATAAACCCATCTATATTATTTTCCATGAACTTTTCTACTAACTTTTTCACGCGAGTCAAAATACATATCCCCCCTTTTTAATAAAAGTCATGTATAATTTCATTGAAGATGCTACTTTGAGTATTTCCCCCGAAGTTTACAATTATTCTATTATTTATATTATCATATTTCCTTTTTTTTGAATAGGTTTTAGCGCTCATATTTAATTTGGGATGGTAGGTAATAAAGATTAACTTTGACCGTAAGTTCCCATGGAAATTGCAATTTTACCGATGAATCAGTTGATGCATTTAATTTTAATCCTTCAATCTTTAAAATCCTTGAATAGTTTTCCATCTGGCCAATAAAACCCAAAAGTGAATCATAGCTACCTTTGATGATGATTTCGAAGGGAATAAAATTAACAGTAGTTTCTGCAATATTTTCTGTCATTATGCTTTGGGAGTAAATTGAAATAATAGTAACTCCTTGCTCATCAGCCCATTCCTCAATATCTACTAAAAATCCTGATACATCTTTGTTTTTTGGCACTTTTTTAATAATATCACTAGACCTAACTACTGCCGCTTTATAATTATTATGGTTTTCATAAAGCCGACTATAAGTTACTTTAGAATTTGTTACTTCCTGTAATTGTTTCCTTAAATTACTAAGGTCAATTATTTTAGGATAAAATATAAAATACAAGCCGTAGAATATTAAACAAATAGTAAAAGCAATCACTAATTTATGCTCTCGTTTTGTAATAGGTCTGTTTAAAATCGACCACTGTACTTTCAATTCTTCATCAATCCTCTGCTAGTTCTGCTACTATTTCAAAATAATAGCTATGACTAGATTTATCTTCATCTTCTTTATACAGAATAAATCCCAGTGATACATCAGATATATCATCAATACTCTTTACATCTTCCATAATTTCAGCCACATATCTATTGTAGGGAGCATAACCATTTATTATTAAGCAACTAGATTCATCTATTTTCAAAGAAATTATAGTTGTTTCTTCCGGTATCAGCGATATCAATTTACTTAAGATTTGTGAGTAATCAATTCTATTTTCTGTTAAATTCTCGTATATATTTTGCCTTTTTTCACATTCTTCCAACATTGCCTCAAGGTTATCCCAACTTTGCATTTTGGTCTTTATATCAGCTATATCTTGGTAGGTATTTTCAATTTCACCTTTAAGAAGAATCTCAGAATTTTTTATAAACATCAGGATACATATTAATGATACTAGAAAAGCACTTACAATCAAGATTAAAAATAGACGATGTTTCTTTTTTGATTGATTAATCAATACTTCTGTTGGAAGAAGATTCAACCTATGCATAATACTCTTAACCCCTTAGTGCAAATCCAATGGCGCTAATATAATCAACATAGTCGCCATTTGGCTTAACATTTTCATTTATAAAATCAAGCTTAATTTCTCTACCTGTGTAAACTTCAAGATTAAAATAGCTTCTAAGAATGTCTTTACAGTACCGTGATTCTCCACCCTTCCCTATTAACATAATTTCATTTATTTGGCGATCTTTGCTTTGCAAAGAATAAAATTCAAAGGTTCTTGAAATTTCTAAAATAATGTTTTGATAAGGCAATGGTAAAAAATCAAAACCTGTTCTGATGTTATCAAACCAGCTACTATCAGTTTTAATAATTTTACATAATTCATCATCAATTTTATTGATATCAAAAAAATCTAGGCATCTGTTAAAAATAATTTTGCCATTGTCTACCATAGTTATTTCACTATGGCTTGAATTCAGGTCTATGATTGCTGTTACGCAATGTCTTTTTTGAGTTTCTAAAACACGTGCATTAGCAAGAGGATATACATCTAATGCTTTTAAGTGGAGCCCTGCATTGACGGCAATTTCTGTATAATCCACAGCTATGTCTTTAGGCATTGCAGCCAATATAACGTGATATATGTTGTTTCGATTATCTAGCAACTCATAGTCACTTATAAATTCGCCATTAAACATCGCAGAAAATTCCTGAATTTCCCAAAAAATGGCTTCATCTAGTTCCCTTTTTTTTAATAAGGGAAACTTCACATGCCTGAATATTACATGCTTACTAGAAATTCCAATTACTGCACTCTTAGAAGGAAAAATCTTATTTATCTTTGCAAAGCATTGACGTATTGCATCTTTTTCTTCCGGTCTGCTAAATGCTATCTTGCCTATAGGATTTTCTATTTCATAAAGACTTTTTATAGTTTTTGTATTTCTTTTCTTTGATAAATGTGCCACCTTAATACTATCTGCCCCTAAATCAATGCCTATACATAATTGTTCGAATAGCATTTTAATCCTCAAATATACTTATGATGTGGATTTTTCGAAACAATTTCCATAGCTTTTAGTAATTGGATAATAACATCTGTTCGATATTGCCTACTCAAAAGATCGGTTTTGGCATAAACTTCACCTTTTTTTGTTACGATATATTTCGTAGGCAGATTATTTAAAGCAATGGCCATTATGTCCAAGCGACAAAGTTCGCATTTACACATATCCCTATCTCTTATAAGCTCATCTAGTAATAAAGCTACTACATCTTCCATATAGTTTTTAAGTTTCAATTCATCTTTCTTCATTTCTATGCCCCTCATTCCAAAAATCGTTACATTGCTTTTAATTTATCCAAGATCCAAAAGGTGTTGCTTTTGTTTTTATTATTATATCGTCGCCTTTCTTTACCTGTATAGCTAAAAAGATTTCTACATACTTTTTGTCTTTAGGCTGCTTAAATTTTAACTGACTTAATTCGGCTATTGGATTTGTACCATTGTTTTTTTGCCTGTAGAGCACCCCATTTTCAAAATAGTATATCAGCTTTTCTCCATCACTGGTTACAATTTTTATGCTATTTTCAGATATTACTTCAACACTTCTAGCCTGCTTGACGGAAGTAGACAGCCATAAAAAAGCTTGTCTTGCATTTTGCTGAGCAAAAATCTTATTATTCTCATTTTCATAAGACTTTTGCCCAGCATCGTAAAGGTTAAATGATGTGGTCAGAATTAAGCTTAAAAGTCCTAATGAAAGAATTAATTCAATAAGTGTAAACCCATTTTTACGCTTAGTATTTGCCTCGATATGTAACAAGATTAATCTCTCCGTTTTTCCCTTTTACTTTAACAGTAATTTTTAAAAGATTTTCTTTTTTTATTTGTACATTTACACTTCGTTGAAAGTAATGATTATTAAATTCTATTCGCTCTTCTATTTGTTCTCCAAGCTTAGCCATTATTTCGTTAAAAGAATCGGCCTTTAGTTCTTCAATTGTATCTTGAGCCAAGGCAGTAGCGACCATCATTTCTTTGACTTTTAAATTTGAATATACGCTCTCGGATAAAAGAGTGCATATAGGAACAGTAATTAAAGCTAATATGGTTACAGCAATAATAATTTCAATAAGAGTTGAGCCTTTTTCATGCATTATAATCACCTCTTCGGAGGTACTCTCGCTACTCTTACCCGGCCAGTCGCAACAGAAACAATCACATAAAGTGTATTATCGCCACTCATAATCGCTATAGTACCTCCTTGGTTTGGAGCTCCCGAGGGGCTAAACGACAAAGTCTTATTAACCTCATAATAAGTTGTCCACTCAAAAAATACTCCAGAAGGTAATTTTATAAACTTGCCACGTCCGGAAGAAAGCATTTGATAACCATTTTTCTGATTCAAATCGAATACTATTTTACAGGGAATACCCTCTGAAATAGATTTTTGCTGAGTCAAACGGATATTCTGGGCAAGTTCATAAGCAGCCACTTCTAATTTGTACTTTGACATAGTCCTTTTAAAATTAGGAAATGCTACTGTAGATAATAAACCCAACAATGCTATTACCATGACAATTTCAATCAGAGAATAACCATCGCTATTTATTTTTCTTTGTAATTTACCTTTCGAGTTAAAATTCATCATAACATTTTAATACCAATTTATTCTCCTTGTTAAAATAGATTGTAAATGTCAAACATTGGAATGACTACAGAAATTACAATAAAGGAAATTATGAGTGTTAATACTATTATTATCACTGGTTCAACAAACAAAATTAGTCTATCTTCTAGAATTTTCGCTTCATTTAATGAAAATGAAGCGGCTTTATCAAGCATTTCTTCTAAAGCACCGGACTCTTCCCCTATAGCTATAATCTTGACCATCATAGGAGAAAAAATTTTTTCAGACATAAGCTCTGATAGGTTTTTCCCCTGCTTTAGACCCTTATGGACTTTTTTAAGCTCCATTTTTATAACCTGGTTTTTAACAGTATTACAAGAAACTTCTAGAGCTTTCAATATCGGAATTCCACTGGAGGTTAAGATATATAATAGCCTAGCTATTTGAGATGAAATAGATTTTTTTATTAGTTGACCCATAAATGGAATTGAAAGCTTTAATTTGTCAATCTGGTACATGATTTTTGCTGATTCTTGATATTTTATTATTCCTAAAAATAACAAAACAAACAACACAAAAACTATTATACATAAATTTACAATATTTGAGCCTAGAAACATGAATATTTGGGTAATCTTGGGCAACTGCACTCCAACTGAGGAAAATATATTCACGTAAACAGGTAAAACTTTTGTGGTTAGAAAAATAACTACAAACAAAGATGTAACACCTAATATACTAGGATATATCATAGCACTTTTAATTTTTTCATTTTGTTTTGACATATCGGAATAATAAGCAGATAAAATCTTTAAAATATCACTTAAATTTCCCGATAATTCTCCTGCCTCAATCATACAAATAAAAATTTCTGAAAATACATAAGGTTGATTTCTGCATGCCTCAGCTAAAGAGTCTCCACGTCTTATATGCAAATTTAGATTAAATATGATTTCACGTAACCGCTTATTTTCTGTTTGTTTTGCTATTGAAGTAAGACTTTCTAAAATAGTTACTCCGGCATCAAGCATCACTGCAAGTTGCCTACAAAATACAGCTAAATCACAGAAGCTAATCTTATTAAAAAAAGCAGTTACTGTATATGTAAAACTATTAATATTAATTTTTTTTATTTTAACCGGGATATAACCTTGATTTTTTATTTTTTTTACAATCAAAGATTCATTTTTAGATTCTATAACACCACTAATTTTTTCACCACTTAGATTTTTCCCCTCATAATAAAATAGCGCCAACGTTATCAATCCTTAATCGAGACTTTCCTGAAAAATGACTCGCATTGCTTCTTCAAATGTAGTAATTCCACTTTTAACCAATTTTAGAGCATTATCTTTTATATTTTCATAGCCAAAGCTGCGGGAGACTTTATCGATTTCTTGCAAAGTTGCTTGCCTTGAGATTAATTTGCGGTGTGCGGAATGGATATTAACTATTTCACCGACTACTGTACGACCGCTATAACCGGTAAAATTACAAGAATTACACCCTTTACCTTTAAAAAGCTTAAAGCCTTCATCGCTCACATCCATATAGGCTTTTTCGTTTTCTGATGCCAGGTAATCTTCCTTGCAGATAATACAAGTTTTTCGGACTAACCTTTGCGAGATAATTCCTGCCAGGCATGAAGCCAAAAGATAAGGTTCAACTCCCATGTCTAAAAGGCGCGCAATTGCTCCTGATGCACTATTAGTATGTAAAGTCGAAAACACTAAATGACCGGTAAGTGCTGCTCTAATAGCAATATCAGCAGTTTCCCGATCTCTGATTTCCCCAACCATAATAACATTAGGGTCTTGCCTCAAAATAGCACGAAGTCCATTGGCAAAGGTAATGCCACTTTTGGGATTAATTTGCATCTGATTAATGCCACAAAGTGCATATTCGACCGGATCTTCCAGTGTTACAATATTTTTATTAGGTTTGTTTATATGATTTATCATTGAGTAAAGCGTAGTAGTTTTACCACAACCGGTAGGGCCGCATACCAGAATCATGCCATGAGGTAAATCAAGCATTTTATATATGCAATTTTTTTGTTTTTTATTAAATCCTAGCTGATCTATGCTGAGCAAAAACCTATCACGGTTTAATACCCGCAGCACAGCCTTTTCACCGTTAATGGTAGGAATCGTTGACACGCGGATATCTATTATGTGATTTTCAAATGTAAGTTTAAAGCTCCCATCCTGAGGAACTCTCTTTTTCGTAATATCTAAGTTCGCCATTATCTTAATACGCGCTATAATCGCTTGAAGTAATGCCTTATCAAAAAACATTATTTGAGCTAGTTCACCATCCAATCTATATCTAACACGAACATTTTTTTCTTGAGGTTCAATATGAATATCACTGGCATTTTTCTTTACTGCTTGGTGAACTAAAGTATCGACCAGTTTTATTACAGGTGCTTTTTCAGCTTCTTCCAACTCTTCATTTACATTATTAGTTTCATTTACAACTATATTTGCATATGGATTATAATAAGCTTCTATAGCTTTCTGGATTTCTTTTTTCGTAGCGATAACAACTTGTACATCGCAACCACTCGCTATCTTAATATCATCAACAGCAAAAATATCATAAGGGTTACTTACTGCTAATATTAGTAAATTGCCATCCTTTTTTATTGGCAGAACCGTATGTTTTATCGCTAGATATTCTGGTACTAATTTAATTACATCTGGGCTAATATATAGTTTACTTAAGTTAACGCGCGGAAAACCCGTACTAAGAGCTAATATTTCTGTCAATTCTCCTTCTGAAATAAAACCTTCATCAATAATTATCTCATATAATTTTTTATCACTTGCAATTTGTATTTCTTTAACTCTTTTTAGGTCTGCTTCTGTCATGTAGTTCTCTTCTAATAAGTAATCTTCAAGATTTTTCCTATCCATCAGCACAGGCTCGCTCCCTATCCTTACGTTGTATATGCTATTTTACTATTATTCAACAATTTATCTAAAATTCCTTCTTTATTCGATACAATTAGACAAAAAATAAAAGCCCCACTTTAGCGGCTTTTTAACAAAATACATTTTTGTTTTGCAATGTTTTTAGACCTGATAATTAAAATACATTTCATTTATCGGTTTAATGATATTAGCTTCTTACTTTCCATTATTTTTAATAGAAGGTTTTCCAGCTTTCTTATAATTTTCGTCCAATAAAACTCTTTATCATTTATTGGTTTTACTAAAATTGCAAATAATCCCATCCGCTTTGCTCCTAAAATATCGGTAAATATTTGATCACCAAGAACCGCAGTTTGCTCTGCTTGAGTTCCTAAGATGTCTAGGCCACGCTTAAAGACTTTTTTAAACGGTTTAAATGAGCCGAATACTGCAGGAATCCCAAGCTGTTCTGCGCAATGCTTTATACGACCGTATTTATTGTTAGATATAATGCATAAAGAAATACCTTCTTCTCGACATTGCTGAATCCAACTCATCAATCTATCTTCAATATAGACTGAATCCCATGGAAGCAAAGTGTTGTCAAGGTCTATCAATATTCCTTTTATATTTTTTCTCTTGATATACTGTAAATCTAATTTATAAATATTTTCGATGTAAAGATCTGGACAGAATAGTTTCAGCATAATCCTTCCTCTATAACATGTTTTAAATATATATTATATAATCCACTACTTATTTGCAACTGTTCAATCGTAACAATTGCTTTTTTATCGATAATGATTAAAGTGTTTTAAAACTATCATTTAATTCTTTAGAAAGCTTTTTTATGGCTCGCTTTTCTATTCTTGACACATAAGATCTTGAAATTCCCAATATTTTAGCAATCTCTCTTTGCGTTTTAGTTACTCCGTTAAAGAGGCCATAGCGAAGCTCAATTACTTTACGTTCCTGGCTTTTTAGAGATGAATTGATTTTTTCATATAGTTTTTCATTTTGAAACTTTTTTGTTATTTCATCTGTAACAGCGTCAACCTCGGTACCCAACACATCAATTAGTGAAATTTCATTTCCTTCCTTATCTACACCAATGGGTTCCTGTAGATAAACTTCAGACTTTGTTTTCTTGGTAGATCTTAAATTCATAAGTATTTCATTTTCTATACAGCGGGCTGCATATGTGGCAAGACGGCTGCCTTTGCTATAGTTAAAGGTTGAAATAGCCTTTATAAGGCCTATGGTGCCAATGGAAATTAAATCATCCATATCTTCACCGGTACTTGCAAATTTTTTTACAATATGCGCAACCAACCTTAAGTTATGCTCAATAAGCATATTTCTTGCTTCTTCGTCTCCTTCATTGTATAGTAGTATATACTTTTTTTCTTCTTCCGGAGTAAGAGGCTGTGGAAATGTCGTAGAACCTGTTATAAACGCTAACCATGCTAATATTTCCTTAAAAAACAAAACACCCAAAGTCACTAAAACTGACAGGGCATCTCCCATTTTCTAGAGCACCTCCCCTGTGCGGTACCTATAGTATATGACTTCAGATGCTAAAACGTGCATGTTTTTAATTACCTTATTACTGATATTCTTTCTATTATTTCTTTGAAAATTGGTGCAGCTGTAGCCGAACCCGAGCCGCCATGTTCTACAAATACAGACATTACTAATTCTGGTGCATCAGCCGGGTAATATCCAACGAACCATGCATGTGAAATTTGATTCTCAATTTCAGCGGTTCCGGTTTTTCCACCTACTCGACGATTATTTTGCGGATTAGCACTTTCACCCGTACCATATTCAGTAGCAGCCTCCAAAGATTCCCTCACTTTTTTGGCTGTTTCTGCAGACAGTATTCTTTCAGGTTTTTCATCTGAAAGCTTAAATACTGGTGTATTCCCGTCTTGGTCTATTACCTCTTTTATCAATATTGGCTTCTTAGTAACCCCATCATTAACAATTGTTAAAATAATTTGTGCTGCTTGAATTGGTGTAATACCAATAGCTCCTTGTCCGATTGATAAATTTCCTAAGTCCTGGCAAAAGACTTCATCTTTAGATGGTAAATTACCTTCTTTTTCTTCCGGTAAACCAATAAGAGTCTTTTCGCCCAAACCAAATAAGCTTGCATATTCGAGAATCTTATCTTTTCCCAGTCTAATACCCAATTGAATAAAAACCGAATTACATGAAAAAGCTAAGGCATCTTTTAAAGTTAGTTCTCCATGACCACCGCGTTCATAACTTGAACATTTGAAAATATTATCTCCAACTTTTTCAAATCCTGAGCAGTAAAATACTTCATTTAATTGTGTTAGTTTTTCTTCAAGAGCAGCCGATAAAATTACTATCTTAAAAATTGAACCAGGAGCATAACTTTCAACTGCTCGATTAATCAATGGTGCATTTTCTTGATTTAAATACTGTTCTAATTGAAACTGCTTATAATTAGGTCTGCTTGCCATAGCCAGAATTTCTCCGGACTTCGGTTCAATTACTACAACTGCTCCACTTTCTATACTTTTATCCATAACATCTTCAACTATTTTTTGAAGATCTTTGTCTATAGTTAATTTCACGCCCCAAGTTTTAGCCACTTGTTCGTTTAAAGCAAGACCAGCAATAGGCTGTCCTAAACCATCGTTATATACATACCTACTTTCTATATTACTACTTAAAAAGCTGTCAAAGGTTTTTTCAATTCCGGTTTCACCTTCAAAACCTACCACATGAGTAGCTAAAGCCGTTGGCCCATATCGAATATTTTTATTATAAATAAATATACCAGGTGTTTTATCTTTTAGATTATACAGCACTTCCTGATTTTCATGAGTAACGCTAATGTTTTTGGCATCATCATCGTCAATAGAATTCAAAATATTTTCTTTTACCAACAGTTGTTTTTCCGATAGTGTCAGCCAGTTTGGAGATATAATAGCATAGCTTGAAGAATAAGTTCCTGTTAGAGGTTTACCATTTCTATCAAAAATTTGTCCTCTAACTTTTTCTCCCACACCTGAGGTTTTTTGCAAAAAAGACTCATGAGTCAAAAAAGGGCCTCTCACAAGTTGAATATAAAAAAGTCTAAAAATTAGCATCATACAAATAACAGCAACTGAAAAAAACAAAATTAATATCCTATTGTTTTTTTTCATTTAAAATTCACCCAAAAGTATGATGCCCATACGATAGCTTTTTATGCTCAAAAATAAATCATCTATTACTTGTATTGAACTCTGTTTTGAGCTTTCAAATGTTCGGCATAAGTTCTGCTAAACACATGAGAACCATCTCCCTTAGCTACAAAATAAAGATAATCTACTTTTGCCGGATCGGCTGCCGCTAACAGGGATGAAAGCCCCGGCGCTCCAATCGGTCCAGGTGGCAAGCCTTCGTTTTTGTATGTGTTATATGGGGAATCTATCTCTAAATCATCAAGAGATAACCATTCTTTGTGTTCATCCAAAATAAACTCTATTGTTGCACAGGACTGCAAAGGCATCCCTTTTTTTAGTCGATTATAGAAGACGCCTGCAATTATTGGTCTTTCACTTTCCAGTTTTGCCTCACCTTCTACAATGGAAGCCATGGTTACAATTTGGTATATATTAAAATCAATTTCGTTTTCTCTTACAATCGGATCTACTTTATTGAAATAAATATCTTCAAATCGCTTTAAAAATATATCAATATAAAACTCTGTATTTTTACCAGGCGGTAGAAAATATGTATCAGGGAAGAGGACTCCTTCTAAACTAGCATTTGAAGGAAAATCTTTCATGAAAAAATATTTTTCTTTGAATTTTTCTACCATAGCACAATTTGCAAATTCCTCTATATCATTAACCACACCTTTTTCATTTAAGATTCTAGCTATGTTTTTCAACGTGCTCCCCTCAGGTATTGTCACCTTAATGTCACTGTCGATAGTATCCCCTCTTACTAATTTGTCGAGAATTTGCTCTGCTGTCATTGATGGGCTTAAATAATATTTACCAGATTTTATTTTTATATCTTTCCCTTTTATTTTTGCATATAATCTAAAAGCGTTGTGATTTTTAATTATACCTATCTCCTGCATTTTTACCGCTAGATGGTCTGCAGTGGTACCACTACTGACTTCAACTTCGATAAAAACTTCATTTGCAACATTTTTAGGGTGCAGCATAACTTTAAACCATATTGCTAGGAAAGCTATAATTGATATCATTAAAATTAAAGTAATTAATATTATTTTCTTCTTATTATTTCTTATATATATTAATGCTTTGCTTTCATTCAATCGATAGTAGAGGTTTTTTATATTCAAAAAGCAACACCCCTTTTATTTATTTCTTCTCAAAAAATCCTTCAAGCTTGTCCGTTGTATTAAATAAAATAAGGGAATTCCAAATCCTGCTACAGATATCAGTTCACCAAAACCGATATATAAAGCCGTCATCCAATAGGGAACACTATAGATTTTTGATAAATAATATGCCACACCAAAAGCATTCAAAATAATCGGAGGCAAGGCACCTAAGATGGGGCCAGACATTTTGCCTGTTATATATGCTGCTATTAGTGTTATTAAGCTGCCTAAGCAAATATCCCATAAGCCTAAGCCCCCCAATATGTTAGCTAACAAACAACCTATAAAAAGGCCAGGAACAGCAGAAGATTCTAGAAGAGGTAATAATGTCAATGCTTCAGATACTCTGACCTGAATCGGACCATAGCTTATAGGTTTAAAAATATAGGTAGTTAAGGCATAAATAGCAGCTATAACTGCCGCTCTTGCTATATAAGCGGACCGATTATTAATTTCATCTTTCTTTATTTTACCTAATATATAGCCCGTCAATAAACCAATTATCAAGACAAGTATTGCAACCCACAGCATTCAAACACCTTCCTACATAATTTTTTTACCCTCTTGACTTAGTTTAACGTTACTATCAGCACTAGTCAATATTTCGCAGTTGACAGTTTGTGAATTTTACTATAAGATTATTTGTGAATAAAGTGTTTATTAAATATGTTCATTATCAGATTACCCGTTAAGGGGGAGTAGTCATATTTGATAAAGTCACCAGCACGGCTTTTGCCTGGCTTTATCGTTCAGTTTATCTGAAAGACAAGACCTTTAACATAATCGTATTGATTGTGTTGAAGGTCTTTTTGTGCTTGTAGCAATAAGACCATTAAAAGGTGGTGATTGGTTTCTAATAATTATTTTTTTTCTCCATATAATAATTACATAATTTCGAAGGAGGGTATTTATTGGAAAAAATTAACTGGTACTCCCTGGTAAAAGAAGATATATCTGGAAAATTAAATACAGATTTAAAAAATGGGCTTACCACTGATTTAGCTGAAAAACGATTGGAATCCATTGGATACAACGAACTAGTCGGCAAAAAAAGTGTAACTATTTGGCAAATGTTATTAGAACAATTTAAAGATTTTCTTGTTTTAATCCTCATAGGTGCCAGTTTTGTTTCAGCTATTATCGGAGAGGTAACTGATGCAGTTGTAATAATACTTATTGTAATTTTAAATGCAGTTTTAGGAGTTATTCAAGAGTTCAGAGCTAATAAGGCTTTGGAAGCTCTTAAAAAAATGGCGGCACCTGAAGCAAAGGTCATAAGAAATGGGAAAATAATGGAGATTCCATCTCGTGAGTTAGTCCCTGGTGACCTTGTGCTTTTAGAAGCAGGAAATTATGTTCCTGCTGATATTAGGCTTGTGGAAAGTATAAACTTAAAAATTGAAGAAGCATCTCTTACCGGCGAATCAGTCCCTGCAGAAAAAAATGCAGAAGTGGTATTGGGTGGAGAAGTACCTTTAGGTGATCGAAGCAACTCAGCTTTTATGGGTACGGTAGTAACCTATGGCAGAGGTAAGGGAATAGTTGTTGCTACGGGAATGAACACCGAAATAGGATTAATTGCTGAAATGCTTGAGTCTTATGAAGAGGGAGAAACACCTCTCCAGAAAAAACTAGATGAATTGGGGAAAATCCTCGGAATCGCAAGTTTAGCTATTTGCGGCATCGTTTTCCTATTAGGCATTTTTCGAGGAATTCCAATTTTAGAAATGTTTATGACATCAGTCAGTCTTGCAGTTGCAGCTATACCTGAAGGCCTTCCGGCTATAGTAACCATAGTGTTAGCACTTGGTATGCAGCGAATGGTTCAAAAACATGCAATTATAAAAAAGCTGCACGCAGTTGAGACACTTGGAAGCACCACCGTCATTTGTTCGGATAAAACAGGTACCCTAACTCAAAATGAAATGACAGCAAGAAAAATATTTGTAAACAATAAAGTATATTCAATTTCTGGAGAAGGCTATAAACCTCATGGTGACTTCTTAATTGGCGACTCAAAATGTGAACCCTTAGCAGATACTGATTTAAAAATGCTTCTAACGATTGGATTGTTGTGCAATGATGCAAAATTAGAAGAAAGCAGTTATGGCGACGAAAAGACATGGCGTATAATAGGAGATCCAACCGAAGGATGTCTAGTGGTTGCAGCAGCAAAAGCGGGTTTAGGCACCGACGAATTATGTAACAGCATGCCTCGACTGCAAGAAATACCGTTTGACTCAGAACGCAAACGCATGACTACTTTTCATCCATACGAACAAAAATATATGGCATTTACAAAGGGCGCACCTGATATTATGCTTAATTTATCAAGCAAAATATTTAAAAATGGCAAGGTTTTCGATATTAATGATGAAGATCGCAAACAAATTTTAGAGGTCAATCATAATATGGCTTCTCAAGCATTAAGAGTTCTAGCTTTTGCATTTAAACCAATGAATGATATCCCTGAAAAACCTGACCCTGTTGAGATTGAAAAAGACATGATTTTTGTCGGCCTTATCGGTATGATTGATCCTGCAAGACCTGAGGCAAAAGAGGCCATAAGAACATGTAAAGAGGCAGGTATTAGACCTGTAATGATAACCGGTGATTATAAAGATACCGCTGAGGCTATCGCTCGAGAGTTAGGTATGATTAATGAAAATTCTAAGGCTCTTACCGGAACAGAGCTTGATATGATGGATGAGCAACAATTAGCTGCTGCCGCCAAAGAAGTTTCGGTTTATGCTCGAGTTTCACCTATCCACAAGCTAAGAATTGTAGATGCTATAAAGCAAAATGGTCATATTGTTGCGATGACCGGTGATGGTGTAAATGATGCTCCTGCTCTTAAAAAAGCTGATATCGGTATTGCAATGGGAATTACAGGAACTGATGTCGCAAAAGAAGCTGCTGATATGATTCTCACAGATGATAACTTTGCGAGCATTGTTTCTGCTGTAGAAGAAGGTAGAGTGATTTACTCAAATATACGTAAATTTATCTTTTTCCTCCTGTCATGCAATATTGCTGAGATACTAATCATCTTTGTGGCTATGTTGTTTGGTTTACCAGTGCCACTTAAGCCAATTCAGCTTCTATGGTTAAATTTATTAACTGATGCATTCCCCGCTTTGGCTTTGGGGATGGAAGCTAAAGAGCCTAATATTATGAAAAGGCCACCCAGAAATCCGAATGAACCAATACTCGATAAACAAATGAACTGGCAAATTGCCATTCAAAGTACTTTTATGACTATTGCAGTCCTGGGTGTCTTTGTATTCTCTTTAAACAATACTTCAAATTTGGAAATTGCACGGACCTATGCCTTTGCAACTTTAATTTTCAGTGAACTTCTAAGGGCTTATACATCTCGTTCGGAAACTTTATCAGTATTTAAAATAGGCTTTTTCAGTAATAAATTTATGGTAGGAGGAACTCTAGTGTCTTTCTTGCTACTGCTAGTTGTGCTATATGTACCAGCATTAAGAGAGATATTTGATACTGTGAAACTTTCTATTTATGACTGGGATGTTATAGTGCTCTTTGGTATAATGCCCTTCTTGGCTGCAGAAATAAGTAAAATGTTTTTGAAGACAAAATAAAGATGAGCCCAAATTGGGCTCATCTTTATTTTGTTTCTTTGCAATCCTTACAATATCCGAAGAACTTCACCATATGATCTAACACTGTAAAATCGTTACTTCTATAGATTTTTTCCTCTAATTCATCTAACAAATCATCATCAAACTCATAAACACTTCCACACTTAATACAAATCAAATGGTGATGCTGATGTCTCTGGTCTTCACTTAGTTCATACCTATAACATCCATCATTAAAATCCAATTTTTTAATAATATTAATATCATCAAATAATTGTAGGGTTCTATATATAGTAGCAAGACCTATATCAGGGAATTTATCCTTTACTAATTCATAAATATCTTCTGTGCTAAGATGTTTCGATTGATTCTCAATAAGCACATCAAGCGTAGCTCTTCTTTGGGGTGTAAGCTTACATTCTCTCTCTTTTAGCTTCTCTTCAATGAACCTCATCTTATATTTTTTTTCTTCATCTGTTAACAAAAACACCACTCCTGGCATCTATGCGTTTTTGTATATAAGTATATTGCAAATAATATTCATTGTCAAGAATTTAAAATTTTATAAATACAGCATCAGCAACATCTTTTATCTTTTTTATTTCATCCAATACATTTTCTGGAATTTCTTCATCAGTCCCTAATACCATTAGGGCTTCTCCTCTAAATGATTTACGCCCTAATTGCATATAGGCTATATTGATATCATTGCGCCCTAAAAGATTCCCTACTTCACCTACTATGCCAGGTCTATCTCGATGAAATGACATTAATGCATAGCCTTTTGGAATTAGGTCTATCTTATAATCATCAACAGCGATTATCCTCTGCTCATTTTTTTCAAAAACCGTTCCAGATACGCTGCCTACTCCTTTATCTGTAGTAATTTTTAAAATCACAGTACCTGGTGCATCCTGATCTTTACTTATCTTCTTTTCGATAATCTTAATGCCACGTTCCTTAGCTAAAAAATAAGCATTGACTAAGTTGGCTGGAATTTCTAAGATATTCGTTAAAATGCCTTTTATGCCTGCTGTAGTAATTGGCTTTACGTCAAATCTCGTAATCTTACCAGTATATATCATTTCAACTTCACTAATGCGGCCATTTTTTAGCTGAGTATAAAGTGAGCCCATTTTTTCGGCTAATTCTATAAAAGGTTTTATCTCATTGTATTCTTCAGGTCTAACAGTTATCATATTTACCGGATTTTTTACCATTTCTCCTTTTAATGCCCTGATTATATCCTTTGCTACATCTACTGCTACATTAACCTGAGCTTCTGCCGTAGAAGCACCAAGATGCGGCGTTGCAATTACATTGGGCAGATCAATAAGCGGACTTTCTAATGGCGGTTCATGCTCAAATACATCAAGAGCACAAGCAGCAACTTTGCCTGATACAAGTGCATCATAAAGGGCAGCTTCGTCAATTATACCTCCACGGGCACAATTAATGATTATAACTCCATCTTTCATCATGGCAATACGTTCTTTATCAATCATATGATAAGTTGTTTTTGTAAGAGGAACATGAAATGTTATAAAATCAGCTTCTTTAATTACTGTTTCCAAATCAGCTACTTTAATATGAATATTCTCCACGTGATCTTTTATTACATATGGATCATATGCCAAAACATTCATTCCTAAGCCGATTGCTTTAAAGGCCACATCTTTGCCAATTCGCCCTAAACCCACAACGCCAAGAGTTTTCCCTCGAAGCTCTACACCTACAAAACTTTTTCTATCCCATTTTTTATTTTTTAGGCTTGCTACTGCTGCCGGTATGTTTCTAGCTGCGGCCATTAGTAATGCCACGGTATGTTCACTTGCTGCTATAGTATTTCCTTCCGGAGCATTTACTACTAAAATACCTTTTCTAGTTGCAGAATCAACATCAATATTATCAACGCCAACACCTGCTCTGCCAATAACCTTTAAATTACTTTTATCTATGATGTTTTTCGTAACTTTTGTCGCACTTCGAACAACAAGTGCATCATAATCCTGAATTATTTCCATAAGTTGTTCTTCACTTAAGTTTGTCTTAACATCAACATCAAATTCCTGCTTTAAAATGTCAATACCTTCATGTGCAAGATCATCACTTACTAAAATCCGCATTTTTACCTTCTCCTTTTGCAAAAATCTTTTCGGCCGCACTTATACCAGCCCAAAATAAGTGTTCATCATTTATTGCCATTTCCAATCAGTTTTAAAATCCACTGCTTCTAAACAACTTATCGCATCCACTAAGACCAGTGCCGGATCATTTTACCACTCTCCCAAATATGTACAAATATGTAGTTAAAAATATAATAAAAAAACCGCCCAATGCAAGGGGCGGAATTTACCGCGTTGCCACCCTATTTCAGTTTCCCAAAATATGCAACCCTTTAGAAAATTTAACGGTTAAAACCGTTTGACTCTTCGCCAACGACTCCAAGGCGGAAATAAAGAGTTTTTACCGATTTGCACCAACCATCGGCTCTCTTGAAAAAAACATCTTTAACTTTCCTTTTCATAGTCTTTAACTGATTAAATTATAAGATATTATAAAGCAGGTTAACTATCCTGTCAAGTCTTTTAACAGTATTTATTCATCATATTCGTCAAAATCATCTTCATCATCATCAAGTTCGAACTCATCCACGCATAACGTTTCCCATGCATCCTTAACCATTTCGAATTCTTCGTCATCTTCCACTTCTGAAAGAACTTCCTCACCATTTTCGTCAGTGTCAATTCGGAAGATATATGCTTGTTCTTCGTCTTCATCTTCACTAATGGGAATTAAAATCGCATAGTCATTATCCTCAACGTTAATAACTCCTAATACCTCAAATACGGCTTCCTCACCATTTTCATCCAACAATGTTATAGTTTCTAACTCATCCATATATTTTTCAACTCCAATTCACTTTGAATTAAAATTATTTTATAGTAATTCTTATCTAGTGTCAACTACATATTTAGAATCCAAATAACTTTGAAGTATTAATACAGCTGCTAGTTTATCAATAACTCCTTTCCTTTTTTGACGTGAAACATCTGCTTCAATCAGAATTCTTTCCGCTGCTGCAGTAGTCAACCTCTCATCCCAAAATTCCAAATCTATACTTATAGCTTTTTGTAGTTTCATCGCATAATTCTCAACAGCTTCACTGCTAGGCCCTAGTGTACCGTTCATATTTTTAGGTAGCCCAACTACAACCTTTGTAACATTATAATCTGAAATAATCTGGCATATTCTATCTATGTCTTTATTTTTACCATCATTCTTTCTTTCTATTACATCTATCCCTTGAGCAGTTAAACCAAGTTCATCAGATATGGCAACACCTACTCTTTTTTCACCAACATCCAAACCTAAAATACGCATTAAAGTTTGCCCCTTTTAAAGGATTTTTATACAAAACTCAGGACAATATCCCGAACAATAACCACATAGTATGCAGGCATCAGGATTAACCATAGAATGGCCATTGACAATGTGCAGCGCATTATAAAGGCAATGCTTTACACATTCTCCACAACCTACACACCAATCTTCAATCAATAATTTTCTCTTCTCGTTGCTCAATCGTTTCTCTATATGTGAATCTACAGTTTTACCTTCAAAAATACTAATATTTGCAACAACTTCATCATTAGATTTCATACCAACTGCTACAGAATGTAAATACGGAAATGAAAGTATATAGGAAAATGCTCGTTCCTTATCGCCTATTAAATTTCCCCCACCTAATGCTTTCATTGCATATATACCTTTACCATTTTTATATGCTCTTTCTATGGCTTTTTCCATATCTTGCAAACTTCCGTCTTTTATGCCTATTCCCCGGAAATTTATTATGGGATGAATAACTTCGATTTCTTCGATATCGGCTGCAGCATTTACCACTTCTACTGTATGTGTTGAAACACCAATCGCCTTTATCAATCCCTTTGCCCGAGCATCCACCAAATATTCCAAAGCTTCTCTATGACCTTTTAGTGTCAGCCTCGTTTCTTGCTCATGAAGCATGAATATATCTATAACATCTTTGCCGGTTTCCTTTCTGGCTTTTTCTACACTTTTCTTCATCCCTTCATAGGTATAGGCATAAGATTTTGTGGATATAATAAAGTCTTTTTTTGACCTAGTAAGTGCTTTATTTATGTAACGATAGTTCTGATAGAATTCGGCTGTATCTATAAAATTAACACCCATATCCATAGCCGAAAGTATAATATCAGCTCCATCGTCAACTGGTAAGCCAGCTTGAAGAGGACTTATTGTCAAACTGCCAAAACACAAGCGAGATACTTTTAAATCTGTATCTCCTAGATTTATATATTCCATGTTTCTCTAACCTCTTTACAAAGACAAAATAACATAACATAATCTTATTCATATTCTGAATGCACTTTTATACTGCTAAAATGATAGTGTAAAAAATCAAATACCAATTCTGAAATTCAATTGCTAGAAAATCAAGACCTTATTTTTGAGTCAGTTAGCTTTTGTATTTTTTTGAAGAAAATATCGGCAGGCAGTACCCTCTTTGAATCAACGGCATTACCTGTCGATTTTAAAGTCTAAAACAGTTATTTAGTTTCAATATAGCTTTTTAATAATTCTTCTAGTAATTCATCCCGTTCAAGTTTCCTAATAAGGTTTCTAGCATTATTATGACTAGTAATATATGCTGGATCGCCGGATAAAAGGTAGCCTACAATTTGGTTTATTGGATTATATCCTTTTTCTTCTAATGCTTTGCAAACCTCTTTTAGAATTGTTTGAACATCAATATCGATTTCCTTATCTACTTTAAATTTAACAGTTTCATCCATTTTTTGCCCCACAAAATCTCCCTCCATTTGCTTTTGTACTAAATGTTCATTATAATTTTTGAAACAGATGACAAAGCCTCATCAATTTTGGCTGGAATTTTGCCGCCTGCCTGAGCAAAATCCGGCCTGCCACCACCACTTCCGCCTGCTATTTGAGCTATATTTTTTATTATCTTTCCAGCATGATAACCTTTTTTAGTTAAATCATCTGTTACAGCAACTACAAATAATACCTTGTCATCATTGCAGCTTCCTAAAGCCACAATACCCGTTTTAATCTTTTGCCGCAACATGTCACTCATTTTCCGAAGATCATCGATATCTTTAGACTCTGTTTTAGCAGAAATTACATTAATATTGTTTACGCATTCTGCTTTTTTTAATATTTCTGCAACCTCAGAATTTATAGCCTGCTGCTTTAATGAGTCTATTTCTCTTGCTTGCAATCTAATTTTTTCCTGCAGTTCTTGAATCTTTTGAGTAATCTCATTTGGATACGCCTTAAGCAGTTGTGCCGTTTCATTTAAAATCTCCAAGTTATCATATAAATACTGCATTAAATTAAGGCCACAAACTGCTTCAATGCGTCTAAGACCAGAACCAATGCTATTTTCAGAAATAATCTTAAAAAGTCCTATTTCTGATGAGAAATTTACATGAGTCCCACCACACAGTTCCTTGCTATAATCCCCAAAGCATACAACGCGAACACGTTCTTGATATTTCTCACCAAATAGTGCTACAGCCCCTTGCTCTTGAGCATCATGAAGTGTTGTCCAATATATATTCGCTGGCAGATTTTTCAATATGGCATTATTTACCTTCATTTCTACTTGTAATATTTCATCAGTCGTAAGGCCTGAGAAATGCGAAAAATCAAATCTTAATCTATGTTCATCAACTAATGAACCAGCTTGATTAACATGCTCCCCTAAAACCTCTTTTAGTGCTTTATGCAAAAGGTGTGTAGCACTATGATTTCTGGAAATGCTTTGCCGCCTTTCCGCATCAATTCTGGCTAACACTGTATCACCAACATTAATATTGCCCTTTTCTATTTTCCCTATGTGATAAATTTTCCCATCAGGCGTTTTATGAGTTTCCGACACTCTAAACAAAAAATCTTTTCCCTCAATTATACCCGTATCTCCCACTTGCCCACCTGATTCAGCATAAAATGGAGTTTTGTCAAGCACCAATATAATATCCTTCACTTTATCATTACAGGTTTTTACCGGTTCATCACCTGACAAAATAAATTGCACACTACCACTTGATTCAAAAGTATCGTATCCTACAAAAATCGAAGATGGAAGAGGTGCTAAGATTTTAAAGAGTTCATCAACTTCATACATTTCTTTGCGTGCTGCTTTAGCTTTTTCCCGCTGCTTAGACATAAGTTGTTCAAAAGTCTTAACGTCCACCGACATGCCATTTTCTTCAGCTATATCACAAGTTAAATCGATCGGAAAACCATAGGTGTCATAAAGCATAAAAGCTGTGCGACCAGGTATTTCCTTTTTATTTTCCTTTGATAATATTTCTATATTTTCATATAAAATTTTGAGACCATCGCTTAGTGTTTCGAGAAATCTTTCCTCCTCAGATTTTACTATTTTTTGTATATATGTTATATTCTTTTCAAGTTCAGGATAAGCATCTTTCATTAGTGAAACAACCTGTGGAACTATTTTATATAAAAAAGGCTCATTTAAGTTCAACTCTTTGCCATAACGAGCTGCCCTTCGTATAATTCGCCTTAAAACATAATTTCTTCCTTCATTTCCAGGCAGTACACCATCAGAAATCAAAAAGGTAATAGCTCTAGAATGATCAGCAATGACTCTGAAAGGAAGACCTTCTTCATCTTCTTTATATTTTTTACCAGTCATGTTTTCTAAAAAAGCTATTATGGGCCTTAAGAGATCCGTATCATAATTACTATATACACCTTGCATTACGGTCGCAATACGTTCAAGACCCATACCCGTGTCTATACTGGGTTTGGGCAATGGTGTCATAGTTCCGTTTTCATCTCTGCTGTATTGCATAAAAACCAGATTCCATAATTCACGCCATCTATCACAATCACATTTGCCTAATGCACATTCTGTTGCATTACAGCTATGCTCTTCGCCACGATCAATATATATTTCGCTGCAGGGGCCACATGGTCCCGTATCACCCATACTCCAAAAATTATCCTTTTCACCTAGTCGGACAATTCTATCTGCCGGAATATAAGCTTGCCACAATTCAAAAGCTTCTTCATCTTCCTCAAAAACACTGACCCATAGCTGTTCTTTCGGCAGTTTTAACACATCAGTTAGAAATTCCCATGCATATTCTATTGCTTCTTTTTTAAAATAATCACCAAAAGAAAAATTACCTAACATCTCAAAGAATGTATGATGTCGAGCTGTTTTCCCCACACTCTCCAAATCGTTGTGCTTGCCTCCTGCCCTAACACATTTTTGGCAAGTAACCGCTCGAGAATAAGGAAGGCTTTTAAGACCTAGAAAAACATCTTTAAACTGATTCATACCTGCATTAGTAAATAAAAGCGTAGGATCATTTTGTGGTATCAAAGAAGAACTGTCAACCCTTGTATGACCTTTGCTTTCAAAGTAACTTAAAAATTTTTCTCTAATTTCATGACTGGTCATCATTTTAACACCCTCCGAAATCAAACAAAATCATTATTTCCCCAATTTCTATTACTGCTGGGATTATATAAAAGATATAGTCCATTGTCAATATTTACCTCTTATCATTTGGAAATTCTTATAATGCGAGGAGAATATTTGTTTTCAATTTCCTTGCGTTTAGTAAAAAAATGTATGCTGCCAAAGCTAATAATCATTAACACTAAGCCAATCAAAATTGCGAAAGGTTCAGTTGAATTTATGTTTAATAATCCCGATACTTTATATCCTAAACCTATGCCTACTAAAAATGATAAAAGAGGGATTGCATATACTATTAAAGTAGCTGATAAAAATGTCGATGCACCGAGCTCTACCTCAACAACTTGGCCTACTTTTGCATTAACGCAATTTTTCGCCCAAACTCTTATTGGTTTTCCTTCTTTACCCACAGAACAGCCCCTACAACCCTTACAAGAAGAATTTGGTCTTATTTCTATTTGCGCATGATTTTTTTTATTTGCCACTACAATAGCTTTCTCCCTCATTTTTTTCCTCCATAAATAATAAAAAATTTAAGAGTTCAATTTATTTGACTTCTATCTTTGGAAATATTCAAATAAACAAATCTTGTTTCCGAAATATGAGCAATCGCGTTCATGCTCATAGAATTACCTAATATATCTTATGGGAGTATGGACATATTATATAATATTGCTACAGCTCGGTCAATTTCTTATCAACTTACAGACTACTTCACCAGCAAGCATTAATCCCATTACTGAAGGAACAAATGAAATGCTACCTGGGGGATAATGCTGTTTTAAAGGAATTTCAGTAGAAAATACAACTTGTAATCCTTTTTTTATGCCAAGCTTTCGAAGTTCTTTTCTGACCTTTCTAGCCATAGGACAAACAGAAGTTTCTGATATGTCTGCCACTTTAAATTTAGTAGGGTCTAATTTATTTCCTGCTCCCATAGCTGAAATAATCGGAACGCCTAGTTCTATACAATTTACAATAAGACTTATTTTAGATCTCAAGCTATCTATAGCGTCTACTACATAATCAAAATTACCGCTTAAAATATCCGGAGCGGTATTTTCAGAATAGTATTCTCTTATTCCAGTTACCTTTGCACGAGGATTAATATCTAGAATCCTATTTTTCATCACATCAACTTTATGTAAACCGACAGTAGAACAAGTAGCATGAATTTGACGATTTATGTTAGAAAGAGAAATTATATCATGGTCAACGAGAATGAGTTCACCTATTCCTGCTCGCGCAAGAGCTTCTGCCGTAAAAGATCCGACTCCACCAAGACCTATCACGGCAACTTTGGCATTTTTTAATTTTTCTATACCGTCTTTGCCCACGAGGATTTCTGTTCTGGAAAAAAAATTCTCTTTCACTAAAATCTCTCCAAAATCAAATAAATAAAAACGAACCCCACCATGCCGTGTTTACTGACCGTAAATAGAGACCCGGCTTCCCAGGTGGGTGTCCTCCTGAATACATTATATTTCCCTTCTTTAGAAAGGGCATATATGCAGCATACAGAGACCGGACTCCCTATATTAGAGTGTTGGCTCTTTACTAAGCCAGTTTACACGCACACAGCAGGGTATATTTATTTTCTAAAATTATATTATCACAAAACTTACTATTTATCAAGGTTTCGCCATAATTAAGCCATGCCAATTTATGTTGATACGTTATATTTTTACCTGAACGTGTAGCTCTTTCAGCTGTTTTGCATCAACCTCACTAGGCGCATCAGTCATCGGGCAAGAGGCGTTTTGTGTCTTGGGAAAAGCTATGCAATCCCTTATGCTGTCAAGTCCCAAGAGTAACATAACCATACGATCAAGCCCATAAGCTATACCTCCGTGAGGTGGTGTCCCATACTCAAAAGCCTTGAGCAGAAAGCCAAAATTATTCCAGGCTCTTTCTTTAGAGAAACCAAGGGTTTCAAACATTTTTTCCTGTAGGGCTGTATCATGGATTCTTATACTTCCGCCCCCTAGTTCAGTACCATTTAAAACAATGTCATAAGCTTTTGCCCTAACTCGTGAAGGTTCTTTGTCAAGTAAAGGAATATCTTCCTCCATTGGCGAAGTAAATGGATGATGCTTTGCTACAAACCTCTTTTCTTCCTCATTATATTCTAGTAGGGGAAACTCAGTAATCCATAAGAAGTTAAGCTTATTTTTATCTATCAAGTTTAATACCTTCGCCAAGTAAATCCTAAGGCTGCCTAGAGAAGTCATCACTAGCTCGGCATTGCTGTCGGCTATAAATACTATTAAATCGCCTACTTCACAATCAAATTTATCCTTAATTTCTTTGATAGTTTGTTCGTCAAAAAATTTAGTTATAGGAGACTTTATGCCTTCTGATGTAACATTCATCCAGGCAAGGCCCTTTGCTCCAAATTCTTTTGCCTTCTCTACCAACTCATCAATCTGTCTACGGCTAAAAACTTCTCCTCCATTTTTAATATTTATGCCCTTGACTCTTCCGCCATTTTTAATTGCATCACTAAACACTTTAAAGCTACTGCTACCGACTATATTGGATATATCGACCATCTCCATGCCAAATCTGGTATCAGGCTTGTCTGAACCATATTTTTCCATGGCTTGCTCATAAGTCATCCTGGCAAATGGTATTTCTACTTTTATTCCAGTAACCTTTTCTACTACATATTTTATTAACTTTTCATTTAATGAAATCATGTCATCAACATCTACGAAAGACATTTCCATATCAAGCTGTGTAAACTCAGGCTGCCTGTCTGCTCTCAAATCTTCATCCCTGAAGCATCGTGCAATTTGATAATATCGCTCCATACCAGCTACCATCAATATTTGCTTAAATAACTGAGGTGACTGAGGTAGTGCATAAAATTTACCTGGGTTTAACCTGCTGGGAACTAAGTAATCTCGGGCACCCTCCGGAGTACTTTTTGTAAGGATAGGAGTTTCCACCTCTACAAACCCGTTTTCATCCAAAAAATCTCTTATAGCCTTATTAATCTTGCTGCGAAAAATCATATTATATTGCATACTGGGTCTTCTTAAATCAAGATATCGATATTTGAGCCTTACATTTTCATCGACTTTTATATTGTCTTCTATAGGAAAAGGTGGAGTTTTGGCTTTACTTAAAATATCTAATTCGTCTCCAATTACTTCAATGTATCCAGTGGGAATTTTCACATTTACATTTTCCTCAGGGCGCCTGCAGACTTTCCCCTTTACAGCTATAACATATTCACTTCTGATTTCATCAGCTTTCTTAAAAGCCTCTTTACGCTCAGGATTAAATACAACTTGAACAATACCGCTGCGATCTCTTAAATCCACAAAAATTAAACCGCCTAAGTCGCGACGAGTTTGGACCCAGCCTGAAAGGCATACTTCCTCTCCTTCATGCTCCTTAGTCAAATCACCGCAATAATAATTTCTTTTAATCTTTTTTTCCACAATGAACAACCCCTTTTAGTTATTGACTTTTAAATCAGTTTAAATTATTTCATAAGAGTTCATATAAAATTTCCAAGGCAAAGGCCTTCTTTGTTGTTTAAATCATTTACCATAAAACAGCATTACAATTTTTGCTTATAAAAAAACTCCCATCACTGATAATAATAAATAATATCAGGGACGAGAGTCTTCCCGCGGTGCCACCCTGTTTGGAAAATCCCACTTTAAAATTTTAACGCATAAAACGTAAATCCCTACTTATATTCGAGATTTAAGCTCCGGGGTGTTATGTTGGTAGACATATACTTATCTAAAAGAGCTCTCAATCTTGGCCCTTTCTCCCTGTTGAATGGAATATATGCCATTTCCCCATCTTTGCTTTTATTGATATCTTTTTTAACAATTATAAATAAATTACTGTTGTATGTCAATGCTATTGCCGGACTAAAATTCACAAATTCATAACAAATTTCACATGAAATTAATAAATTAAATGTTTATAATTATAATAGAGTATAAAATAATTCAGAATGGAGGTTGGTTATGATGAATCTTAATAAAAAGAAATATCTTGTTGCAGTATTAATAGGTCTTGCTGTAGGAATTGCCTTGGTAACGGGAGGTATTTTAGCCTATAATTCCATCTATCCGGGGACTTCAGCTCATGCCGATATAGAAGGAAACACTCAGGTAAATCTAACTTCTACTGCTTTACCGACAAATATACCTGAAATCGTTGAAAAAGTTAGCGATGCAATAGTATATATTGAAACCACAGTAGAAAGTCAAAATTATTCAGACCCATTTTTTAATGATCCATTTTTTAGATATTTTTTTGGAGACAGTTTCAGCTTTCGCACAACTCCAAAAATTAGTAAAGGTTTAGGTAGTGGTTTTATTATAAACTCTGAAGGATATATTCTAACTAATGAACATGTTATAAGTGGAGCAAAAGAAATCACCGTCACTGTAAAAGGATTTCAGGAACCCTTTACAGCAACTGTCGTAGGAAAAGATGCTAATATGGATTTAGCTGTGCTAAAGATTAATTCTTCAAAAAAACTACCACATATAGAATTAGGGGATTCCGACAGTGCACGGGTAGGGGAATGGGTTATTGCAATAGGAAATCCTTATCGACTTGACCACACAGTAACCGTCGGAGTAATCAGCGCCAAGGAAAGACCTATTACTATCGCAGATCAAAATACAGGCAACACAAGGGTTTATAATAACTTGATACAAACAGACGCCGCCATAAACCCGGGTAACAGTGGTGGCCCGCTTATATCGCTTGACGGAAAAGTTATAGGAATAAATACCGCAGTTAATGCTCAGGCTCAAGGTATTGGCTTTGCAATACCAATAAATAGCGTCAAAGAAGTCTTGGATGAGCTAATAAAAAGCGGTTCAATCACTCGACCTTATATAGGAGTAGCACTTCAGGATATGACCAAAGATTTGGCAGAATATTTCAAGCTTGAGGAACCAAATGGTGCTATCATAGCCGATGTCGTTTCTAACAGTCCAGCAGCAAAAGCTGGCCTTATGCGCGGTGATGTCATTTTAAAAATCAATGATACTACCATAAAAAATTCTAATGATGTCAGTGCAATAATAAGCAAAGCTAAAATAAATGAAAAATTGGTAATGCTTATATTGCGAAACGGTCAAACTAAATTTGTTACCGTTGTAGTTGAAAAACGACCAGAATAGTAATTATTACTTTGTATATTTTTCAACCCCGGCTTTCGATGCAAGTATTATTAGCCGGGGTTTTTTAAGTATTAAAGCTTTCTTCATTAATCCACCTGCGCTTGATACTTCTTACTGTATCTAAGTCAGTATTTGCATATTGGGCTATATCTTCATCTGTTATATCATCTTGGCTAAAAAGATCGAGTATATCAGCATAATTTTCTCTAAAATTAAATATTTCATTAGCATTCCGTATTTTTTTCTTTGCCATACAATCCCTCCCTAATATACTCTTAGTTTTCCCTATATACATTAAAATATGTTTAGATAAAATCGTATATATAATATATCTATGATTATATTATAATAAAATTTCAGCTATTACATAGAAAGGGATTTATTTTTTTCTCAATACTGAGAGTTGAAGGTTCTCCGTGACCTGGTAATATTGATATGTTATCACCCAATGGTAATAATTTCTCTCTTATTGAGTTTATAAGTTCGTCATATGAACCTCCTGGAAAGTCCGTTCTTCCTACCGAACCTGCAAATAGAGTATCTCCGGTAAATACAATATTACCGACTTTTATTGATATACCTCCAGGAGTATGGCCGGGGGTATGGATTATTTCTAAAACTAAGTCTCCAACTTCAAACTTTTCATTACCTTTTAGTATTATGTCTGGCGGAGGTTGTATAAAACCCTCGCCAAAGTATATAGAAAGATTGTCTTTAGGCGAAAGAAGCATTGGAGCATCTTGCTCATGAATTGCTATTTTTGCATCAGTTGCATTTTTTACTTCTTTTAATGCAGAAATATGGTCACTATGACCATGTGTTAAAAAAATATATTTCACAATAAGATGTTCTTTTGTTATTATCTTTATAATCTCATCAGCATCTCCGCCCGGATCAATAATAGCTGCATTTTTATTTTTTTCATCGGCAATAATATAACAATTAGCAGCTAAAGCTCCAACCTGTAAGCGTTTTAAAAACATAGCATACCTCCTAAAACTGTTTATCGCTATCAATCAATATTGTAACAGGACCATCATTTAGTACATTTACCAGCATTTCCGCTTGAAATTGACCCTCTTCCACTGTCTTAACCTTTTTTTTACAAGCTTCAATTAAAGCTTTATAGAGCTTTTGAGCTTCTTTTGGCTGTGCTGCCTTAGAAAAACTTGGCCTGCGTCCTTTTCTGACATCTCCTAAAAGAGTAAACTGAGATACGATGAGTATTGCAGCATCGATATCTTGAACAGATTTATTCATTTTCCCTTCTTCATCTTCAAAAATTCTCAGCCCAACGATTTTTTCCGCTAAATAATCAACATCTTCCATAGTATCGCCCTCAGCAACACCTAAAAAAACCACAATACCATTATCTATTTTTGAAATATCTTTTCCCTGTACAGAAACAGAAGCCTTCTTTACTCTTTGAACTACTGCTCTCATAAAATCCTCCTTATTGGTTCATAACCCTTCGTATATTATATATTCCGTTAATCTTTTTTATCTTTTGCATTACATTTTCTAAATGCTGTTTATTATTAATCTCTAAAATTAAATCTATAATAGCTACACCATCTTTAGTAGTACGGGCATTAATAGCATCAATATTAGTTTTCATATCACCAACTAAATTTATCACCTCAGAAAGTATACCCGGCCTGTCATAGGCCGAAGCTTGTATCTCAACAGGATATGAGGTTTCGTCAAATCCTTCCCATTTGACATCTACAAGCCTTTCCTTGTCAAAAACACCTCTGCTGACATTTTTACAGTCCTGCCTATGAATCGATACACCACGGCCTCGGGTAATATATCCAACGATTTTATCTCCTGGAACTGGATTACAGCATCGGGAAAATTTTACTAAAAGATTATCTATACCATCTATTTTTATACCATGATCGATTTTCTTTTTTGTCTTAAGTTTGGTATTAGATTTCTCTATTAATATCTCTGGCTTATTTAGTTTAACGCTTTTCTTGTATTCATCAAGAATCTTTTGAAGTATTTGTTTTGTCGTAACGGCCCCATAGCCAATAGCAGCAAACATGTCATCAATATTTGCAAAGCTCATGCGTTTTAGTAAATTATTCATAAAGTCAAATTTAATTAGTTGGTAAATATCATAGCCCTGTCTATGAGCTTCTTTTTCTAGCATTTCTTTTCCACGTGCTATATTTTCATCGCGTCGTTCCTTCTTAAACCATTGCCGAATTTTATTCTTTGCTTGAGGTGATTTTACTATATTCAACCAGTCACGGCTCGGTCCGTTGCTGTGACCCGAAGTCACAATTTCTACTATATCACCATTAGCCAGTTTATAATCCAATGGAACCATTTTACCATTCACCTTGGCTCCAATACATCTATTTCCAACATCTGTATGAATTCTGTACGCAAAATCAATAGGACAAGACCCCATCGGCAAATCTATTACATCACCTTTGGGTGTAAATACATAAACTTCATCAGTAAAAAGATCAATTTTTAAATTCTCCATGAAGTCTTTCGCATCACGCAGTTCTCGCTGCCAATCGAGAATCTCTCTTAACCATGAAAGCTTTTGTTCAAATTCATTACTATTCTTGTCCCCTTCTTTGTATCTCCAATGAGCGGCAATTCCATACTCTGCAGTTTTATGCATTTCATATGTTCTTATTTGTATTTCTAGGGGATCTCCAGAAGAATCAATCACAGTTGTATGAAGCGATTGATACATATTTGGCTTAGGCATAGCAATATAATCCTTAAATCTACCGGGAATGGGTTTCCATAAAGTATGGACAACCCCCAAAGCACCATAGCAGTCTTTAACAGTATTTACGATTACTCTAACAGCCGTTAAATCATAAATTTGTTCAAAGGTTTTATTTTGGTCCTTCATTTTTTTATATATACTGTAAAAATGCTTAGGCCTTCCTTGTATCTCAGCATTAATTCCTGCAGCTGATAAACGCTCTTTAAGGATTCCAATCATTTTATTTATGTGATTTTCTCTTTCCTGCCTCTTTTTTGCAACTTTTTCAACTAGGTCATAATAATGCTCTGGTTCAAGATACCTAAATGCTAGATCTTCTAGTTCCCATTTTATTTTAGATATTCCTAAGCGATGAGCAAGCGGTGCAAAAATATCAATGGTTTCCATAGCCTTTTCACGCTGCTTTTCTTCAGGCATTGATTTTAAAGTCCTCATATTATGCAGCCTATCTGCTAATTTGATTAAAATAATACGAATATCTTTTGCCATGGCAAAAAACATTTTTCTAAGATTTTCAGCTTGCTGCTCTTCTTTTGTCTTAAACTCGAGTTTGCCTAATTTTGTTACACCATCCACTAAGATGGCAATTTCAGAGCCGAAATTTCTTTCAATATCTTCTATAGTATAATCCGTATCCTCTACCACATCATGTAACAGACTAGCAGCAATAGTGGGAATATCTAATTCTAAATCAGCCAAGATCATAGCTACACCCAGGGGGTGAGATATAAATAGTTCACCGGAAACCCTGTGCTGTCCACTGTGTGCTTCCTTTGCAAACAAATAAGCCTTTCTTACTAAGTCGAGGTCAGCCGATGGGCTATAAGATAAAATTTGCTTTTCCAATGAATCAAAATCCAAATCTTGCTCCCCCCTGCCTGTTTCAATATTTTATAAGTGAAAAGACATCATACTTGTTTAAGTTCTTTCTTCCGTTTATATCGGTTAATTCAATCAGAAAAATTGCTGCCGAAATTTCCCCTCCAAGTCTTTCCACAAGTTCTATGGTAGAAAAAATTGTTCCACCAGTAGCCAGCAAATCATCTGCTACAATAACTCTTTGACCCGGTTTTATTGCATCCTTATGCATTTCGATAATATCTACGCCGTATTCCAATTTATACTCAGCTTTTATGGTTTTCCCCGGCAGCTTGCCATTTTTTCTTGTTGGCACAAACCCCACACCTAATTCATATGCAAGCGGCGCCCCAATAATAAATCCACGAGCTTCTGGAGCAACTACTAAATCAACTTCCTTATGTCGAACAAGATCTGCCATGGATTTTATTACCTGCTTAAAAGCTTTTCCATCTTTTATTAGAGTCGTGATATCTTTGAAGCTAATTCCTTTTTGCGGAAAATCTTCAATCACCCTGATTTTTTCTTTCAAGTCCATTCAATTTCCTCCACATTCTTAAATAAATCTGATTGTAAAATTTGAAACTTATTATAAAATTCTACTACATTCTTTTTGAGTAGATAAAGGTGCAAATATGTCTTGGAACGTTCCAGCTGAAACTTTCTATTATGTTTTTCATGACTTAATATATGAAAAAAACCATCTTCCATATTAAGTTTAATGATACCTATTTCCTGAAATATTTTAAAAACATTTATCAAACTACGCATGTGCATATCTATTCCTGATTGTTTCTGCAATAAATTTCTAAATTCATTTATGTTTAGAGAACCTTTAAAAGTCCCTGAAGTCAATTTTCCAATCATTTGGTAAACAACTTTTAATTCATTAATACTTGGTAAAATCTGCTGACACACTAAGTAATTATAGCGTAAATCTTCTCGTTCGAAAAGTATATGCAACTTTGAATTTGGTGCTACTTCAGCTAATTGTTTTTTTAAAATATCAATACTAAAAGGTGTATCGTAAAGTACTATATTCTCAAAATTTTTATTATTGCATATGGCTAATGGATTGATTGCAATAACATTATAGTCATGACTCTCAGTAGGTGAATCTATGCAATAAGACACTTTGGCTTTGTTTATTAAATCACTATCTTCTCTAAGATACGTTAATAATTGCCATGCTTTATATGGAGTATTTATTGCTATCATTACTTTGCTTTTTGCTTTTAAAAGTGAATTTATATATCCTATCTTCGCTTGAATTCTCTTATTTTTTAAAACAAGCATATTATCTTCATTTATTAATTTATCTTCACTTGACATCCTAACACTTTTTTCATTTAAAGCATTTAAGCAGGAATAAAAATATTGATAATAATTATTTTCAACATCAACCAGCAATTCATCTCTAAAAAAGGGCACTTTTAAATCTTTTATGTTCAACTGTGGTTCGATAGAACCTCTCCACCGATTTACTTCTAGATAAAAAGCTGCGTCCATTATTGTTGCCATGTCTAAATCTTCCTTATAAAGGCCAAAGTTAAATCCTATGGCATCAATATTGCTTTCATGGCTTTTTAGACTTAATTTCAAGTGTTTATCCCCATTACCCACCGTCCTTAAGTTTTGAATATGTAAGTTTCTACACATAAATACCGGCTTAGGATTCCCGTATCCGAAAGGTTTCATAAGCTCTAGCTGCTCTGCCAGTTTTAAATTGATATCGCTCTGGTTTAATTCCAAATCTATGTCCAGCTTAGGGCTCCAGTCTCTTTGCGCAGTATCCTGCCCGAAAAGTTGATTTAATTCCCTTCGAAATGTACCAATATTTTCTACTTTGATGCTCAAACCAGCAGCTTGCTCATGGCCGCCAAACCTTATAAGTAGATGAGAGAACTTGCTTAACGCATTAAAGAGATTAAACCCTGAAATGCTTCTTCCAGAACCTCGACCCTCATCACCTTCTTCTGAGATAATAATACATGGCCTGCCATAGCTTTCTACCAGTTTTGAAGCCACTGTTCCAATAACTCCGGGATGCCAGTTGGCGCTAGAAATTACTATTATGTTTTCTATGTCTAGGTCAATTTCCTGTTCTATTACTGCTTTTGCTTCGTCTAATATTTTAGCTTCGAGAGTCTGCCTTTCCTGATTAATTCTTTCAAGAGTCGTAGCAAGTTCAAAAGCTCGCTCTGCATCTTCACATAGCAAAAGCTCTACAGCAATTTCCGGATTTGCTATTCTCCCGGCAGCATTTAATCTTGGTGCCAATAAATAGCTAATCTTTCCCGGCTCTATCGATATATCATTTAAGTTTAGCAGGTTCATCATCGCTTTAAGACCTAGGTTTTTTGTATTTCCTAAATCGTTAAGCCCATTTTTTACAATTATTCGGTTTTCATCTAACAGTGGAACAACATCTGCCACGGTACCAATAGCTGCCAATTCTAGTAGCTCTTTTTCAAAGTTTAAATCCTTACCCATCAAAGCATATGCAAGTTTCAATGCAACACCAACGCCTGCTAATTCTTTGAAAGGATAACTACAATCTTCTCTTTTGGGATCAACTATTGCAATAGCAGCCTGAGGCATTTTTTGCTGTGGCTCATGATGGTCAGTAATGATAACATCCAAGCCTAAACTAGAAGCATATTGCACTTCTTCACATGAACTGATGCCATTATCTACAGTTATAATTAGCTTCGTTCCTTGCTTATGTATTATATTTATAGCATCTTTATTAAGACCATAGCCTTCATCAAGCCTTGAAGGTATATAATAGTCAACCATTCCACCTAAATTTTTTAATAATTTCACAAGAACAGCACAGCTAGTTATTCCATCAGCATCATAATCACCATAAATTGTAACTTTTTGTTTTTTTGATAGGGCTTCTTTAATGCGTACAACAGCTTTATCCATATCTTTTAGCAGCATGGGATCATATAAGTTATCCAGTTTAGGATATATATATCTATGAATCTGCTCAGGTGTAACTATACCTCTTTTCCTGAGCAATTGCAGGATTACAGGGTGAATTTCGTCATAATTATCATTAACTTCTTGCGTTGACCCTACTTGCCATATATAGTTGCCATTAATCATTATATCCTCCAGTTTTGTAGCAAAAAATTTGAATAAATTTTATCTGTCTATACCAATTATACAATATATATAATTATAAACTAATCCTATTTTTATATCAACGAAAACAAAAGAGAGCATTGTAAAACTGCTTAAAAACTAGTTTTACAATACTCTTTTTTATGTTTACAAATCTAATGATTTAATAAACCTTCTGATGCCTTATATATTATGGCTACCACTGACTACTCTTTTTAGCAACTTCGACTAATCCCTCGCGATTCAGCTCATCCAAGATGTATAACTTTCCTCTTGCCGCGTCAGCGACCTTAATTAGACAATCTTTATTTGGTTGGAGGCCAATACAACAAAAATCAATTTTATTTTTTGCAATTCTACCGGCCGCCGAAACAGCATCATTAATTGGATCACTTGTCCATAAAGATACTGTAGGTATTCCATCGGTTATAAGCATAATCAATGGATTTTTTAAATTCTTTTTACTAATGTGAGAGATACCTTTGTCCAACGCTAAGGCCAATGGCGTTAAACCAGTAGCCACTATTTTATTTATACCTTCTTCCATCATGTCATAGTTTCTTGTAAAAGGAACACAGACATTAACTTCTTTTTCTTGGAAAGCCAGGATACTTACTTGAGTATTTGGTTTTAAGACAAGATATCTTGCCAGATATTTAGCATTTCTAAGCCTAAAACCAGCCATACTAGCACTGGCATCTATTATCAAGCAAATATCTTGCTGCTGTTTTGGCATTCGCTTGATAGCAACTATGTCTTCTTGCTCAACGCTGAATTTTTTACCCTCAATATAGCTTCTTACCAGCGATTTTTTAACAGTTTCCGGTATGTCCAGTTCATCTGGCCATTCTTCAGGAACATAAGGCCTGCAAATACTTGGTCCGCTTCGATATCCTGTTTCCCTGCTAGATAAATAGTTGGTTTCAAATCCTTTATAGTTATCAATTCTCCGCGAATTCCTCATGGGCCTTTTTAGCACAAACTCTAATTCTCTCCTGTATATCCTTAAAAATTCTTTTAATTCTTTCCCTTTATTGGTTAGATGGTACTTATTTTGATGTTTGCTTAAAATATTTGTTTGCTCAAAATATTTTATTATATCGTTAAAGTCATCATTTTTTTCTGTTATATCAAATGATCTTCCTGATATATTATTCTCAGATTCAAAATTTTTAATTGCATCTTCTACCTCTTTTAAACTTCCGAAATACTCAATCATCGCTGCAGTTTCACGAAAAAGGCTATCTTTTTTAGAACAACCACCATTTTGCTTTAAATATGAATCAGATTCGGTGGTATATGGTGACATATCTATGGGACTATTGCCGGTTTCATGCTTTATTCTCTCAATTTTTCTAAGTTCAACACCTTGCTCTTGAAGAGCCTCTTCCGTTTTGGCAACTATTAAAAATATGTTTTCTAATTCTTCGTTAGGCATAAGTGCTGTTATGTGGACATGATTTAAGTGATTTTTTTTAAGATTTTCAGTTATCCCATAACTTAGGCTTCCTGTCAGCCTGCCTCCTCCCGATCCTGTCTGAATATCAATATTATCAATCAAATAATCTAATGAATTTTCTACGAGACTTTTTTTAAGAAAGTCAGCCATTTGTCTTAAATTAAATATCTTTATTTCATGAAACAAATCTATATGAATTATCTCATTTTCAACAAAACGATAATAAAAGGCTTGGCCTGCATCAGCATTAACGATTATGTTCACATTTTGCGGAGTATCGTAACTGATTGTATGGACTTTTCGGCTAACAACAGCCGTTTGACCTACCCTAACTCCCTTATCATTATTTAACTCCGCCTGTAGCTTCTCTATAGCACTCATTTTATCAAATCCTCTTCGGTCTTTACATATTCTGTTATCTTTAATTTATCCATTGGTAATGCTTTTTGTGGGGGTGCTTTTACACTAGGATCGGAGGTTGTGCTACTTGTGGTTGCACTTTTTGCTGATTCAATATTAGGAACAAATCGCTGCAAAAGTTTTTTTAAAACATTGAAGCTAAAAGTTTTAGAGTTTTTCTTTTTATTCTCATTAATTTCCGAGACTTTACTAGAAGCTGGTAATTTATTTTCATTTTGAGTAGAAGTTTCAGCACTAATCAGGTCTTTTTTTATTAGGCTCTTTTTTTCTTCTAAATTTTTCAATATATTATTTAGGTCTTTCATTTCTACTCTATGCCGTAAAGCATATCGTGTAATAAAAATAACATCTTCTATATTTGGATTTCGTTTTAATAGAGCACCTCGTATTTTTGTTCCAAGTAAAGCGGCCTCTATATACCGAAGACTCTCTATACCATAATTGACATATAATGATGCCAAAAGATCTCTTATTTCTTGGGTAGGTTTGAATCTATTTATATTTTTTTCTGCTTCTAAAAATTCCTTTGTTTTTCGTGCTATTGCTGTATGACCATCGCTTGATACTTCATCACTAAAAATCCTGTTAATTACATAAGTATCAAGAGGTCTTTCAACGTTGACAGAAAAATCGAAGCGATCTGAGAGTTGACGCCGAATGTTCTCTAACGGTCCCGGATCTTCATCCGGATTTGAGGCAGCCCATACACTTACTTGAACCGGTATTTCTGTCACAGGCAATCCTGCTTCCTCGATTTGTATTCTTCCAGGTTTTGTCCCCATTACATCAAGCAGCAAATCTACAATTTCAGGAGAAGTATCAGCAATACGATTTATTTCGTCTATAAAAATAATTCCCCGATGTGCCTTTGGAATAGTTCCCAACAAAAGTGCAGCTTCCGGACTTTCTTTTGAAGATATTTTTTTCAAATCAATACTGCCTACAACAGACCCTTTTTTTGCAGAAGGTGAAATTTCTAAAAACGGCATATTGATTCTTTCTACACCAATTTCCCCGATTTCTTCACTAGTTAGATTACGGTGTTCGGGACAATGGGGATTGGATGGATCGCAATTGTACAAGCACCCCTTTATTCTGTTAATTTTAGGTAAAACTTCTTTATATGCTCTTATTATGGTTGTTTTTCCAGTACCTCTTAACCCTTCGGCATGAATATGAATAGGCGTACCTGTCAAAGATCCGGTTACCGACACATCTAATATATCAAAAAGTGGTGCATTGCCGGAATGTCTTATTATCTGAGAATAGTTCTTCATAACATATCCCTCTCGATTTTTTCATTGTTTATTCAACAACACTATAACCCTGTTTTGTCTATTAAATATTTTTTCCGAAAAGGTTTTTTTTATAACCCATTACCGGCAAATATATCAGATAAACGAAAAAATACCCTCATTAAGAAGGTATTTTTGTAAAAATTTTTTAGCTTTTTTTAGCTTCCACTTTGATAACTTCACGATTTTTGTAGTATCCACAGTTGGGGCATGCCCTGTGGGACAGTTTTGGTTCACGACACTGGGGACATTCTGAAATCGAGGGCAATGTTAATTTCCAGTGGCTTCTACGAGAACCTTTTTTGGATTTAGATGTTCTATGTTTAGGATTGGCCATTACAACACCTCCTCTAACTATTCGCTCTTTAATAATTTTTTCAATACTGCAAATCGGGGATCCAAGTTTTCTGTTTCGCATTTACAAATGCTTGTGTTTAAATTAGCTCCACACTTAGGACATAATCCCTTACAATCAGTTTTACATAAAATTTGACTCGGGCAGTTTAAAATAATTTCGTTCACAACTTGAGGATAGAGCTCAATTTCCTCACCATCGAATTTTATTAGTTCTTCGGATTGCGCCAAAATATCACTAAATTTCAGCGAAAAATCCATAGCAAACCGAACTTTAGTTTGCGTAAGACATCTTGAACATAATCCAGTAGCAGTAACTTCAATCTGTCCATCTGCTTGAAATACTCTATCTCCCAGATTTTCTATTTTGCCTTTTACCCTTACTGGTCCTACATTACTAATGCCTTCACGTTTTAAATCTAAATTCATAGTTTGTTGTGTAAAGTCAAATTCGGCTGTACTTCCTACTACATGTTTCATTCCTGCCAGACTCAGTTTCACAATCATTCACCCCAAAGAAATCACACTTTATTATATATTTACATAAAACCAGTGTCAAGCAGTTTTAACAAGAGACATCGTATCTAATGCTATCATTAATTCTTCATTTGTTGGAATAACAAGCGCTTTTGCTTTAGCATCTTCGGAAGAAATATCCGCCTGCTTTCCTCTGACTTTATTTTTAGTTTCATCAATCTTTATTCCTAAATATTCCATATCCTCGCAAATCATCTGCCTCATTGTAGCAGAATTTTCTCCAATACCGCCGGTAAACACAATAGCATCGAGCCCATTCATGATTGCAGCATAGGAACCGATGAATTTTTTAGCTTGATAAGCAAACATCTTCAAAGCTAAGTCTGCACGTTTATTACCATTTTTTGCCGCTTCTTCTAAATCTCTAAAATCACTGCTAACTCCGGAAATTCCATAGACTCCGCATTTCTTATTCAGATACTCGTTCATTTTATCCGGCGATATTCCTTCTTTTTCCATTATAAATGGCACTATTGCCGGATCTATATTGCCACAGCGTGTTCCCATTATAATACCTTCCAACGGCGTAAATCCCATGCTGTTTTCAATAGATTTGCCGTTTTTGATCGCTGTTATACTTGAACCATTGCCCAGGTGTAATGTAATCATTTTTAATTCTTCAATAGGCTTGTTCAACATTTTTGCAGCCTCAACTGATACAAAACAATGAGAAGTACCATGAAAGCCATATCTTCTTATGGCATATTTTTCATATAATTCATAGGGTAACCCATACATATAAGCATATTGAGGCATGGTTTGATGAAATGCCGTATCAAACACTCCAACCATCGGAACGTCCGGTAACATCTCCCGAGCCGCTTCAATACCTACAATATTAGGCGGATTGTGTAATGGAGCAATGGCTACACATTCTTTTAACACATCCATGACTTCATCCGTTATTTTTACCGAGCCGAAAAATTTTTCTGCACCATGTACTACGCGATGACCTACTGCTGATATTTCCGAAATATCTTTTAGAACACCGTGATTTTTATCTAAAAGAGCATCAAGCATCATTTTTACGGCTACTTTATGGTTTGGAATATTTTCTGATACTTCTATCTTATCTTTACCTGTAGGCATATGCTTGAGCATTCCAACTTCAAGACCTATTCTTTCCACTAAACCCTTAGCAAGAACTGATTGATCTTTCATATTGAAAAGCTGATATTTCAAAGACGAACTGCCACAATTGATAACAAGAATCTTCAACAAAATAACCTCCTAAACTTTTATTAATTTGCTTGCAGAGATGTAATTGCAACCACATTTACGATGTCTTCTACACTACATCCTCTTGAAAGATCATTTATAGGTGCAGCCAAGCCTTGACTTATGGGACCAACTGCCTCTGCTTTTGCGAGCCTTTGAACCAGTTTATAGCCAATATTCCCTGCGTTAAGATCTGGAAATACCAGTATATTGGCTCGCCCTGCCACTGGGCTGCCTGGCGCTTTAGAACTAGCTACCTTAGGAACCAAAGCAGCATCAGCCTGCAATTCACCGTCTGACAAGAGATTCGGCGCCTGCTGCTTAAGTATTTTAGTGGCTTCAACCACTTTATCTACCATTTCATTTTGAGCACTGCCCTTGGTGGAAAATGATAGCATTGCCACCCTAGGCTCATCGTCCATTAGAGACTCCCATGTTTTTGCAGTAGAAACTGCAATCTCAGCAAGCTGCTTAGCATCTGGATTCGGATTTATGGCGCAATCTGCAAATAGCAAATGCCCATCAGACCCAAATTCGCAATTAGGTACAATCATCATAAAAGCACTGGATACCACGCCTATACCCGGTGCCGTTTTAACTATTTGGAACGCTGGCCGGAATACATCTCCGGTCGCTGTAGCTGCACCGGCCACCATTCCGTCGACATCGTTATTTTTTACCATCAAAGTTCCATACCATATTGGATTTCTCACTAATTCTTTGGCTTTCTCCATAGTCATGCCCTTGTTTTTACGGACTTCGTATAACAAAGTTGCATACTCTTCAGCTTTTGGAGATAACTCAGGATCGATAATTTCCACTCCTGAAAGTTCAAATTCTTTTGATATGTTTTTAAGGTTATCTCCATTTCCTAATAACACTATTCTTGCAATTTTTTCCTTTGCAATGATTTCTGCGGCTTTAACGACTCTTTCATCACTTCCCTCAGGAAGAACTATAGTTTTTGGTGATGTCGTTGCACGCTCCCTTATTTTTTTGATAAAATCCATTTTTATTACTCCTTCCTTTATGCTACATAAAATATCTTGATTTTATTTTTTGTCACTACTCACTTCTATTATTTATTTTGTATACAAGACATTGTTAATTATACCACAATATTTATAAAAAGTTTAATAAACTATCATTATATGACTGTAATTAGCAAAGCAAAGCTACTTTTGTCGTTTATTGTTGCATAATCGTAATAGATGTTCTATGCTAAATTAAAAAAATCCTTCTTAATATTTTTTTATTTTTGTTATATAATAGTCAAAAGCCTTTAGGCGGTGGTATTTTGAATATCGTTGGCATTATTGCTGAATATAATCCTTTTCACAATGGTCATCTGTATCAATTAAGCAATGTCAGAAAAGTTTTAAAACCCGACGGAATAATAGTCATTATGAGTGGAAACTTTGTCCAGCGTGGTGAACCGGCAGTTTTTAGCAAGTGGGCTAGAGCTGAAATGGCACTTCGCGAAGGGGCTGATTTAGTTATAGAACTGCCTGTTTGTTTTTCAACGGCTACAGCTGAAATATTTGCGGAAAGTGCCGTAAAATTGTTGTTACAATCTCAGGTTGTTAATACTCTAAGTTTTGGCATAGAAAGATATTGCGAAAAAGAATTATTTTATTTAGGCAAGCTATTATCCGAAGAACCGGATTTATTTAAACAATTTATGAATGACTATCTGAAAAAGGGGTTATCATTTCCCGCTGCCAGGGAAAAAGCTGTGATTAAATATATAATGGTAAAAAACATTAATTTAGACACACAATTGATATCTGATTTGCTAAAAAAACCAAATTATATTTTAGCTGTCGAATATGTAAAAGCTATAAATAAGCTGAAAGCAGAATTTTCCATTTTTCCCGTTCTCAGGCAAGGTCATGATTACCATGATAAAGAACTTACACAGCAGTATGCAAGTGCATCTGCTATAAGGCAAGAGTTATTTTATCGCCGGCAAGATTTTAGTAATGAACTTGTTAAAAATCTACCTGATTCAGCCCTTCAAATAATTAAAAAAGAGATAGAAGATGGCCGCACTCCCGTTTTTTTACAAGATTTTGAAACTATCCTTTTATATGCTTTGCGTTGTATGTCGGCATATGAACTTAAAACTTACTTTGATGTGGCAGAAGGACTTGAAAATCGAATTAAAAAAGCTGCGCAAGCTTGTGGAACTCTTGAGCAGCTTATTTCACAAATAAAATCAAAAAGATATCCAGTAACCAGAATTCAGAGGATATTAATGCATATATTACTCAATATACCCAAGGAGATAGTTGAAATAAGGACACCACAGTATTTAAGAGTTTTGGGATTTACCCGAAAAGGTGCTCTTATTTTAAAAAAAATGAATAGCAAAGCCACCGTTCCTGTAATAACCCGAGCTTCGGAATACAAAAACCTAAATCAAAGTGCAAAAATAATGTTCGAAAAGGATTTACTTTCATCGGACGTTTACTCACTTGCGTATAAAAATGCGGCACTTAGAAATGGCGGATCAGATTTCAGAAGAAGCGTTATCTATTTTAATTCTTTTAAGTAATCTAATATATCATCAAGTTTAGTTACTGAAATTATTTCTATGTTTAAACCTTCTGCAGCTTTTACTGCATCTTTGGCATTTCTTTCAGGAACAAAAAATATTTCGGCTCCATCTCTATAAGCAGCTTTAACTTTTTGTTGGACACCACCTATTTCACCTATCTGCTCATCTAGGCTTATAGTACCAGTTCCCGCAATCTTATGCCCTTTAGTTAAATTTTCAGAAGAAAGTTGATTTAAAATTTCCATAGTTAACATGCTCCCTGCTGAAGGCCCGCCAATATCTCCTGTGTCAATATCTATCTTCAGCGGCAGGATGGGTTTCCAGTTTAATGTGGTTATATATATACCTATTACGGATTTCCCCTTTTCAGTCTTGCTTTCCATAGTAGGTATAAAAACTGTTATAGTTTTATTTTGTCTCTCCACTTCTAATTCTACCGTTTCACCTATATTGTGATTTGAGACCTTTTTTACTACTTCTTCTGCAAGATTTACTTTTTCTTTATCAACCTTTTTTATTATATCACCTGGAAGAAGTTTTCCTTTTGCAGTACTTTCCGGCATAATCTCTACCACTTGTGCACCATCACCTAAAATCTTGGTGTCATATCCTGCTTTTCTCAATGCTACAACCTCTGCTATTTTCTGACTCTCCTCCATCCATCTTCTCATGTACTCCATGTACTGCTGCATATCCCAGCCGGCAGGTATCATTTCCTCTTTTCTCTCAACATTCACATAAGGGTCTACAGCAGCATATAACAGCAAAGGGATATTAAGCGTTCGGCTTGATACTGTCGTTAAAAAAAAAGAGCCTTCTTTATGCTTAGACCCATTTTCAACTGTTACAATTTCCTTAAGATCAACAGTTATACCTGGAGCTACTATAGTATAAGTTTGGCCCAAATAGTAATTCAAACCTAATAATAGTATTATTATTGTTATTAATTGTAAAGACCTTTTTCTTTGCTTGCTTACCATTATTATCCTCTTTTCTATACTTTTTTCAGGTAAAATCATTTACCAGCCCTTTTTGATAATGTTCATTAAAGAATCCTTGTTTTTATAGCACTTACATAAAAGCTATTCTTAATTATAACTATATATTCCAACACTCTATCTAAGCATATTAAACCTGCCCAAGAAATATATATATAGAGTTAATTGCTTTGTTCCAAGGCCCAGACTATATAATGGTTTGATGGCATGCAAAAAATAATTTTACCCCATAAAAAAACAATAAAATGGGCAATTC
>MPOT01000060.1 GCA_001896545.1 Tepidanaerobacter sp. EBM-38
GATTTATTAATACTATGCCCCTGGGTCTTTAGCAAAATATAGATATCATAAAAATCCCTCATCCTTGTATTTGCGATGCCCCTTGAAATGATTGTTTCAAGTTTCTCGGCTATGACCGTTTCTATATTATATGCAAGAATATCTATGCTCCTATCCTCTAACAATAATTTAAAGATATAAACAACTTCCTTAGGTGTAATTTTGTCGCCTGTAGTAATATCCACTTTTAGCGGGATTCTAGCATTTTCCATTCTCGCTTCAAGTGATACTCTAAAGCCATTGTATTCATCTTCAGTTCGTATATCTTCTATCCCTTTAAATTCCATACTTACTCCGTCATCTATTGGTACGGATAATATATTATCAAATGCATCTTCAATAGATTCCTTTGTTACCGGATACGATTTTATAGTAGCATCCATGTCTACGGTGGATCTCATGTCTATACCAACTAAAGCCGCTATTAGCATTCCGCCTTTTAGGATGAACTTGTCTCCAAAGTCAGATAAGGATATTCTCTCAAGTAACCTTTCTAACATATAGTTCCTTAAGAGAATTTGAGCGTTGATGTTGTTCTCCCTAGACATATTTTTTATTAGGTCTTTTTGTTGCCTTAAATTCTTCATAGCAATATCTCCAAATATTTCCTTACCACATTCTGAACATCAAGTTTTTCTGCATATCGTAACAATAGAGGGATGTTTTTGTCCTTAGTATCTAAATATCTTCTGATGGCTTCATTTAAAATAGCAATATCCATCTTGTTTCTATTCCGGATGATATCACAGATAGTTCGTTCTTTATTGTATGCTTTAATGGGCCTTCCATAGATAGTTTTTAATTCCATAACACCCACCTGATGAAGGGCCTTCTTTACTGTATAAACTTTAACCCCCTCAGCTCTTAAATGGGTAGCATTGTATCCATAGGGAACGGTTACCGACCATTCAATAGGATCTCTATCTGTCAAATCATGTAAATACAATGCTGTTTCATGGGAAAAAATGGTTCTTTGGTTTTTGGCCTGAAGCCTATACATTTCATCGTCAAATGCATCAGGAGTCAAATATACACCATGGGCGACCCTTTCCAGTCTATTTTCCCTGACAAAGATGTTTAAGTATTGCCTAGGAACACCTGCCGCCACAGCTTCCTTCGTAAGGATTAAGCCATCCCTATCTTCAATTAACCTTTCAAGCTTTACTTGATAGCTCATTATTATCAACTCCTATTTACTTTCACGCTGTAATTATAACTCATTTGAGCGTAAAAGTAAATAAGGATTTAAAACTTTTCCAAAAA
>MPOT01000093.1 GCA_001896545.1 Tepidanaerobacter sp. EBM-38
CATTGGCGTCAGGTTAATTTTGAGAGGGGGGTATCTCCCATCGCACTTGCGACTATTATTCCATAAAGTAGCACTTTATATGTCCATCAGGTCGCTCGTTCCCGCGACCACAACGACTCCACCCTGTCGAGCGACCCACTATCACCCTCTTTCCCGGACGTACCCATCAATCTCTGGCATCGACCACACCAAGGCCACGTGATCCCCGGCTGATCACATCATTTTTTCAAAAAGACGCCAATTTGGGCGTATTTTCCGGTTCTTTTTTCGAGAGCTCCCGCTCTCCCTGGCAGACCGTGTTCGAGCCGGATGCCCTCCGGTCGTTCAGGTCAACGCTTCAGGATAGCGTCTCGGGCCAGTTTCTTTGGGTGGTATTGGAGACCGTGACGGCAGAGTCGAGCGAACCAGAGGTTCCATCCCTCCCTGCCCCGGATCTGCTCTTCGGGCTCCTTCCCCTCATCGACCAGTGTCTCCAACAGCAGATCCATCTGCTCGATAAACCCTCTCCCAAAGAGGTCCGGCGAGAGTTTTTGCCGGGTTTTCTCATCCAGAAGCGTTCGCAACACCAGGTACACGCGTTTGAGGATCACCTGACGGATCAGCATGGCATAGAGGAGGGCCATCGAGGCGCCCTCGCGCTTGACCGCGATATCACCCAGATTACATTCGTTCTTTGCCTCATCGAACAGGGTCTCGATCTCCCATCGGAATCGATACAGTTTAGCGATCTCATCCACGGTAAACTCCTTCGGACTGAGATTCGTCAGATACCAGCGCCATTCCCCGGTATCCGGGTGAACCCTCCCCACACACCGGAACGTATACCGCTCCCGTCGTCGCTTCCCCCGGTATACTCGTCGTTTGAGCTGGACCGAGACCGTTGCATCGAAAGATTGTATACCCAACCCCGGGATCGCGGAGAGAAGATTCTGGCCGATGAGGGATGTGCACAGGTTGGCATCCATCGGTGAGTGAACGGCCTCGATCCTCAGGTTACTTGCCTTCTTCACCCGGGAGACAAAGAATCCTCGATTTTCGTGAATCCGGGCAAAAAGATGGTATGCATAAAACCCGAGATCTACCAGGAGGAGAGAGCCCGCGACCCACCGTCCAATCCGGAGGGTCTTGATCTCCGCTCTCCTCTCCGGCACGATCGAGACTGTTCGGGGTCCGCTCGCAAGGACATTGAGGAGGCACGCGACCTTGACCCCGGCGGTGGTTTTTGATCGCACCGCCGGAAACCGGTCGGCGAGTTTCTTGCTCAGTCGGATGATCGTCGAGTCCTGGATGAACACGGTTGCAAAACGAGCATACCGTTCCTGGAGTTCAAGGGTCATACCGCTGACCGGAGACCGCATGCAGTCATTGAGCACCGCCGCGAAGAAACGAGCTGCTGAATCATTCAATCGATCAACAAAACTCGAATAGGCGATCTCCACC
>MPOT01000068.1 GCA_001896545.1 Tepidanaerobacter sp. EBM-38
CAGCGGTAGAGCATTCGGCTGTTAACCGAAGGGTCGTAGGTTCGAATCCTACTCGAGGAGCCATATTTATACTCGATATTTTGATAATCAAATAGTTTATGCTTAAAATAAATATATTAAAAGAAATATTAAAAAGGTATACATAAAAAAGTATCCCAAGATACAGTGTCAATTTTACCAATGACTCGGATGTACTAAGAGAAGAAGATGTTATACTTAGAATAGTAGCAGCATATTATCTTTCTTAATATACTTTTTCAGCTCAACTATAGCATAGCTTAAAACCGATTGAAGAAGGTGGTTGCCATGACCAATGATAATGACCGTAAACTGGCGGAAAGCCTTGATACACTTTTGCGTTCCATAACTCGCTGGATGAAATATATACATAGACAACAGCTAGTTAAAGCTGATAACCTAGACATAACTCAGAAGCAATATAGAGTTTTATGTATTTTAGAAAAAAATGGTCCATATAAAATGTCGGATTTAGGTGAAATAGTCCATACATCTTATGGTAGCCTTACTGTAATGATAGACCGATTGGTAGACAAGAATTTGGTTGAGAGGTGTTTCTTACCTGAGGATAGGCGAGTTGTAATGGTTAAAATTACCCCGGCCGGAAGTCAGATTTTAAAACAATACAGGGAAGATTTTTTAGATTTAATAGAGAAAAATTTGGAAAGATTAAATAGTGAAGAAAAAAAACGCCTGCAAGCGGCTATAGACGATATTAAATCCATAGTTGAAGAAAATTGCAATTTTTTATTATGAGACAGAAACAAGCAGGATTTTCTATAGGTGATGTCGAAATTTTATAACAGAAATTTTATAGCAAGCATGTTAATAAGAATAAATATAAAAAATACAAGATGGGTATAAGGAGGCTAATAAATGCTTACAAGAATTTGCTCTGGTGGTGTAGTTTTTTTAAAAGATAAGGTTCTAATATTAAAAAATGAAAAAGGCGAATGGGTGTTACCTAAAGGAGTTATCAGACCAGGCAGACTTGCTCAAGAAGTGGCGATAGAGCGAGTGAAGTTGGAGGCAGGCGTAAATGCTCGCATAGTTTCATGTGTAGGAGAGACCTGCTATGAATTTTATTCTGTTACAAGACAAAGACCGGTATGCAATCAAATTACATGGTTTTTAATGGAAGCCCTATCTGAAAATTGTAATCCTAATGCAGAACTTAATTTTTCAGATGGAGGCTTCTATCCAATTGAAGAGGCCATGGATATGATAACTTATAGTCAGGATAAATCTCTTGTAAGAACGTCGTATAAGCGGTACTTGGAGTATTGTAAAGGAAAAGAAAAAAACGAAGATGAAAAAGACGAAGTGATAGTTTAAAAAAAGCAGCTAAGCTGCTTTTTTTAAACTGTATGAATTTTAATTGGTTCTTCTGAAATAGCATCCAAGGTCTGAGCTTTAAGAGCCACATCATTACTACATATTATTCCCTTTTCAGTCAAGACCTCAATAAGGCTCACTATAGCCAAAGTATTCCTATAGTCTATTATTTTCATATCTGAAAGTTCAGCCAAGATATCTATTTCCACCATAAGCTTTCCTCCTAGAGAAGGTTATATAAATATTTTAACCAGCTCAGGAAGTTTTATACAAGCAGTATAAAATAATTAGCTCATAATTGATTATGAACCTTTTCGATAGCGTTGTACAATTCATCTCTTTCAAAAGGCATGATTGGACATTTTTTACCTGAGGAAACCATAAATTTTCCATGTTCTTGAGAAGTAACCTTGCCTATTACAGTGGCATCAATTTTACTTTCATTTAAAGCGGCAATAACTTCATCGGCAAAAGGCGTGCATATGAGCATAGACCCGCTAGAAATAAGGCCTAATGGATTTATACCAAAAGCTTTACAAATATCTTGAGTTTCAGGCAAAATTGGAAGTAAATCCTGATATATTTCTATGCCCACCCCCGATGCCTCGGCTACTTCATAACATGCCCCCAACAATCCGCCTTCTGTGATATCATGCATAGCCGAAACACCAACTTTAGAAGCAATGATACCATCATCAACAACGCTTATTTTTTCTATGAAATCTTTAGCTTTTTCTATAGTTTCCCTTGGAAGCTTTTTAATGAGAAATTCTTCAAAATCTGAAGCAAGAATAGCAGACCCCTCAAGACCAAGGGTTTTTGTTACTATTATGGCATCACCGGGTTTGGCACCTGAAGATGTTACATATTTATCCTTGCTGGTAATACCGATGGCGGTAGTAGAAATAATAGATTTTGATACTGCCGAAGTAATTTCACTGTGTCCGCCAAGAATTTCTATGCCAACTTTATTTGCAGCTTCATTTATTCCCTTCATCAATTCTTTCAAAAGCGACTCACTAGAACCTATCGGCAAAAGTAATGTAACAAGAATTCCAATAGGTTCTGCACCACAGGCTGCAACATCATTACATGATACGTACACTGCAAGATGACTGCTGTGAATATCTGCACCGGTTATTGGATCTGTGGAAAGGACAGCTACTGAATCACCAAAATCTATAATACTGCAATCTTCTCCAAAACTAGAGTGAACTAACACTTCTTTTCTTAGTTTACCTACATAAGGGTAAACACTGGATTTTAAAAGCTCCGGCGGGACTTTTCCTGCTTTCAACATTGATTAATCACCTCAAAATTTATCTTCATCATTAAAAGTAATATCCTTAAGCCTGTTATGTAAAAACAAGGAAATAGCGGCTCCTGCGGATACCTGTACAAAGTCCCCGGCGAGTTCTACCGGCACAGCAGCCATCCCATAGAGAATACCGGCTGCCAATGCATAACCTGCCATCATTGTCAAACCACCGAGTGTAACAGCAACATACTTATTCCTTTTAGAGAGAGCTCCCACTATATATCCTTCAAGACACTTAATAACAAAAGTAATAGGAGCCCAAACAGGATACCCTCCGATGATATCGGAGAGTGCCGACCCCACCCCTCCTATAACAGCGCCCGGACCCGGTCCGTAAAGCAGTGCGGTTAAATAAATTACAGCTTCACCTAAATTAAAATAAAGATTAAATGTAGGAACTGGAAAACGCAATACCACAGTAGCTATGACTAATAATCCGGAAAAAAGGCCCATAAATGCAAGTTTTTTAATTTTATCATCCATAAAAACTTATCCTCCCCGCTGATATCTACTAAAATTCTAATGGTATTATATCAGAAAGAAAAAGCCTTTGACAAATATTTTGAATGCATTATTGCAACTAAATAGAAATCAACCATCACACTTAATGCAGCACAATATGAATCTAAACTCCATACCTAGATTTACTGCAACCACCGCCTTAAAAATAGCATCAACTATTGATTTTCTCGGCATTGTCCGATATAATAAAAGGACAATAGAGAAAGCTAGTAGCTATGATGGGGAAAAGTAAGCTTGGTTCTTTTTTTAGAGAGCCGGCGGATGGTGAAAGCCGGTAAAAGACTTTGCCTAATTCCACCCCGAAGCTGCATCTTTGAAAAGGTGCCGGGATTTTATATGATTCCGTTAAATGAATTGAGTAATATATAAGGGTGGCAACGCGAGTCCTCTCGCCCCTTTAGGGGTGAGAGGACTTTAATATTTTCTATTTGGATTAGAAATGATATATAGTAAAAACTTGTAGCATAGGAGGTAAAAATATGCTTGATGTAAAGTTTGTAAGACAAAATCCGGATATAGTTAGGAGGTCGCTTCAGAATAGAAGAACTGAAGCGGACCTTGACAGATTTTTGAAACTTGATGAAGAACGCCGGAATCTTCTGTTTGAAGTGGAAAAGTTAAAGAACCTGAGAAACTCAGAGTCGGAAGAAATTGCACGTAAAAAGAAAGCCAAAGAGCCTGCTGATGAGCTCATCGCTCGCATGAAAGAGGTATCCCAGCAGATTAAAGAAATGGATGAGAAGATAAATGAGGTAGAAAAGAGTCTTGAAGAAATTCTGCTGACAATACCAAATATACCGGATGATTCAGTGCCTATAGGAGAAAGTGATGCGGATAATGTCGAAGTTAGAAGATGGGGTGAGCCGACTAAATTTGATTTTGAGCCTAAACCTCATTGGGACATCGGTGAAGATTTGGATATTTTAGATTTTGAGCGTGCAAGGAAAATTACCGGTTCAAGGTTTACTGTTTACAAGGGAGCGGGTGCTAGGCTTGAAAGAGCACTAATTAATTTTATGCTTGACTTGCATACACAAAAGCATAATTACAAGGAAATATTCCCACCATTCATAGTAAATCGTGACAGCATGACCGGTACCGGCCAATTGCCAAAGTTCGAGGAGGATGCTTTTAAGCTTGCCAACAATAATGATTATTTCTTAATACCTACTGCCGAAGTGCCTGTGACTAATTTGCACAGAGATGAAATCCTGTCGAAAGATGATTTACCTATCTACTATGTGGCTTACAGCGGGTGTTTTAGAGCTGAAGCGGGTTCGGCGGGAAGAGATACTCGAGGCCTTATAAGGCAGCACCAATTTAATAAAGTGGAACTGGTAAAGTTTACAGATGCGCAAAGCTCAATGCAAGAACTAGAGAAGCTGACAGCCGATGCTGAAGAGGTTCTCGAACTTTTAGGGCTGCCTTATCGCGTAGTAGTTTTAAGCACGGGAGATTTAGGATTTTCCTCCGCAAAAACCTACGATATAGAAGTTTGGATGCCAAGCTATAATCGCTATGTAGAGATATCCTCCTGCAGTAACTTTAAAGATTTTCAGGCTCGGCGTGCACGAATTCAGTACCGACCTGAAAAAGGAGCAAAACCCGTATATGTACACACATTAAATGGTTCGGGTCTTGCAATAGGAAGGACTACGGCAGCTATACTTGAAAACTATCAGCAATCTGACGGCTCTGTAATAATTCCTGAAGTTTTGCGTGAATACATGGGAGGATTAAATAAAATAGATATATAATTCAACAGCGTTGGTAAAGAATTTTAAGCGGCTCAATTGTAGAATTTGAGCCGCTTTTTGAATATGATAATATAAGTTTTTGTTTTTAAATAAAGAGGAGTGATTTACATGGCTAAGTCTTTGCAATTTGATAAAGACAGAGAAAATTTTTATAAAAACCTCTTTAAGGAAAAGAATATGAATATAAAAAATATAAAAGATGAAGCAGAAATCTATGCAGAATATATAAAAGAATTTACTTGGGTTAAGACCTGATTTTAGTTACAATAAAAAGATAACGGCTGTCCTTTCCTTATAACGGTTAATTCCGGCTGATATTATACAACTTAACTTATTATAGTAATGACTGCAAATTTATAGCTTACTTGAGGTGAAATAAAAAAAGCGGGGATGATGAACCCCGCTTTTTATTACATCAAAAACAAAACGGCTACAATTGTGGATACTATCAGACCGGTAATAACCGGTATAAGATTCTTTCTTGCTAAATCCATCACAGGTACACCTACAATACCTGCTACAGCTATAAGGGAACTCCATGCTATAATAGTTCCGCCGCCAGACCAGATATTGCCCATTTGGCCTATAGCAGCCAGAGCTGCCGCTACCTTGACATTTCCACCGGCCATTGCACCTGCCAAGGTTCCCGACATGGGCAAACCGGAAAAACCAGAGCCGTCCAAACCACCGATAATGCCTAGAATCAGCATACCAAAGGCGGAAAGAAAGCCTTCAGGAGGAATGGACTGAGCAATCATTTGTCCGATATCAAAAAGAAATCCGGGAGCTCCTTCTCCTAAAATACTAGCGACGACTTCAGGATTTCCAAGGAAGAAAAATCCTGCTATAGGTAAAATTTGACCCATTACTTTAAATGCAAAAACCAATCCATCGGTTAAATAATCAGCTATAACATCAAGACTCTTTACACCTTCTACGAGAATAGTTGCTATAGTCATAATTAAAACAGCAGTGCCACCGAGAAGTGCTGAAGCGTCACCGCCTTTTATATCGAAGCGGAACATGGCATATATGACGCCGATTAATGCAATAATAGTTAGCCACATCAGGAAGGGAGCATAAGCCTCGCCACGATGCTCCTCGCCTTTCATTTTCATTTCAGGTCTTGCTTCATTTACGGCTGCTGCTTCCCGCTTGCCTTCCTTTTGGAATAGCGCTATTTCATCTCTCATCATATAATAAGCCATTACAATAGCAACTATACCTGTGATAAGGGAAAGGATGGCACCATAACCTGTCACGATTGAGACCGGGATACCGGCAGCTTTAGCCGAAAGGCCAGGTGCACCCTGAATAACCATATCACCGGAAAGGGCCATACCCTGTCCTGCTAAAGCCATAGCTACTGCTCCTGCCATGGGTGGTAGACCTACTTCAATAGCAGCTGGTACCAATAAAGCGCCGATTAAGGGCACGGCTGGGGTTGGCCAAAAAAAGAGAGATATAGCATAGGTTGTAACAACAAGAACAATATAACTTACCGCAGGTGAAACCATCAGCTTCTTCATAGGAGCTACCAGCATTTCATCAGCTCCGGTTACACTAATAGATTTTAGCATTGCAAACATCAAACCAATAATTAAGAAGATACTTCCTAACTCAACTAGAGCTGCTATTTGAGCACTAAAAACTGCTGTAACAGCTCCCACTAAACTCCCCTTGTAGATAAGTGCAATCAAAAAAGTAGAAACAATACATGGGATGAGAACATTACGACGAAATAACATAGCTACCACAACAGCAATAGTACCCAAAGCATAAATCCAGTGAGCAAGAGTCATGTTAAATCCTCCAGTTCTTTTAAGAATTTGAGATACGTAAAAAATCAATGGAAAAATTACTCACATCTAAAAAAAATTACCACCTCCTCATCAATGATGAGTGACTTGCTATTTCTATACTAATTCGACGAAAAAAATAAAAATCCTCCTTATAAAATAGAAGTATTAAAAAAAAGAAAATATTTTCAATGATAATAATTATCATATCAAACAACAAATCTTGATTTTGATGCGATAAAAACCTCCTGCTAAATATTATGAGCTATATAGCAAAATCTATTCTTATTAATGAATTATTTTGAAAAAAATGTTGATAAATATAGAAAAGCATTTGGAGTACTGTTACGAAACTGTATTTATAGATTCTCATCACATAGGTGACATTTTATCAGAATAAATTTAACATGACATAATAATAGAATGAACTATATTGCTTGCATTATTATTTGACATATGTTCATAATAATGTTAATATAAAATTAAAGATAATGAACATATGTCCATAAAATCCTTAAGGGAGGTGAGCTTATGCCTAGTGGAGATGGAACTGGTCCTGCCGGATACGGTCCTATGACCGGTCGTAGCAGAGGATTTTGTGCCGGTTTTTCAGTGCCTGGTTCCCTCAATCCTATTGGAAGAGGATTTGTGGGGAGAGGCTGTGGATGTGGATATTATAGCCGTGGACGAGGCTATAGGCATCAGTTTTATACAACAGGTCTGCCTTTTTGGGCAAGAGAAGCCAATCCTTTTGAATTTGCTCCGGGTTATAACGCAAAGTATAGTCAAGAAAGCGAAGCCAAGGTTCTTTCCCGGGAAGCAAATTTCTTAAAACAAGAGCTTAAAGCCATAGAGGACAGGCTAAATCAGCTAAAAGCGGCAGAAGAAGAAAATCCCACTGATAAGTAGCGGGATTGAAATTGGGAAAATGACATCAGTTGGGTGGGCTTATATCACCCAACGATTCTTTTTGCAAAATATGGTTTAAATATAGTATACGAGGAGGAATAGTCTTGAAAGTAGCTGTAACTTCTGTTGGCACAGATTTGGATTCCATGATTGATGAAAGGTTTGGGCGTTCAAGTTATTTTATTATTGCTGATACTGATTCTGATGAATTTGAGGTATTTGAGAACGAGGGATTAAGCAGTGCTCACGGCACAGGTGTCCAGGTAGCTCAGTTTATAGCGGAAAAAGGTGTTCAAGCCATAATAACCGGAAAAATAGGGCCAAATGCCGTAAAAATCCTAAAAGAATCAGGCATAGATGTATTTATTGCAAATTCCATGACTGTAAGACAAGCTCTAGCAAATTTTTTAGAAGGCAAACTTGAGAAGATTTCCGGCGCCACCACAGGACAGCATAATAAATAGAACTAAAAAATATACACATGAATAAAAACGAACCGTCCCTAATTATTCACTAATTATTCAAAGGTGGTGAGATTATGATTGTTGCGGTTGCAAGTGGTAAGGGAGGCACTGGGAAAACCACGATAGCAACAAATATGGCTGTTTCTTTAAAGGATACACTATCTGTGCAGCTTTTGGATTGCGATACGGAAGAGCCTAATGTGCATCTGTTTATTGATCATGAGATAAGCCACAGTGAGGATGTCATGCTTCCCGTTCCTACGATAGACCATGATAAGTGCACTCATTGCGGTATATGTGTGCAAAAATGCGCCTTTAATGCACTGGCAGATATTAAAGTAAAGCTTCTGGTCTTTGAAGAACTCTGTCACGGCTGCGGCGGCTGCATGCTGCTTTGCCCTGCCGGAGCTATTGCAGAAACTTACCAAAAAATTGGGAGTGTAAAGAGCGGCCATGCTTTTGGTATGGGCTTTGTCTATGGGATATTAGAAGTTGGAGCGGTTTTAGCTCCACCGGTAATTAAGAAGGTAAAGGCACATATCAAAAATAATGTTGCCGTTATAATTGATGCACCGCCAGGTACGTCCTGCCCTATGATAAATGCAGTATCGGGAGCGGATTATTGCATATTGGTCACAGAACCGACACCTTTTGGATTAAGTGACCTTAAACTTGCTCTGAAGGTTGTCCAGGAACTTGAAATCCCATTCGGAGTTATTATAAATCGGGCTGGGATGGAATATCCCGATATGGAAAACTATCTTTCAAAGGAAGATATCCCAGTTTTAATGAAGATACCCTTTGACCGGCGATATGCTGCATGCTATGCCGAAGGGAAATTGCTTACAGAAGAATTTCCTGAGCTCAGAGAAGAATTCAAAAACTTGTGGTATGCAATAGAAAGACAGGTGAAGGCATGAAGGAACTGGTGATAATCAGCGGAAAAGGTGGAACAGGGAAAACCACTGTTACAGCTTCACTGGCAGCTCTTTTAAAAAAAGCGGTTTTAACCGATTGCGATGTGGATGCGGCTGATTTATATCTGATTTTAAAACCCGAGATAAAGCAAACTTTTGAATTTTGGGGGAGCAAGAGGGCCCGTATTAATCTTACAAAATGTACCAGATGTGGGAAATGTGTAGAGGTTTGCCGCTTCGATGCTATAACTAATTACAAAGTGAGCGAGCATTTTTGTGAAGGCTGCCAGGTGTGCTATAACATTTGTCCTGAAAAGGCCATAGACTTAATTGATAACCTTTCAGGCCATTGGTATATTTCAGATACCCGGTATGGACCGATGATTTTTGCAAAATTGGGTATTGCTGAAGAAAACTCTGGGAAATTGGTGGCTGTTGTCAGAAAAGCAGCCAAAGAAATTGCCGAAAGAAACGGATATGACTATATAATAACCGATGGGCCTCCAGGAATAGGATGTCCTGTTATCTCGGCTTTATCGGGAGCCGATACGGCTTTGGTTATAACGGAACCTACCGTTTCGGGCAAACATGATCTTGATAGGGTAATCAGGCTTTCAAAGAATTTCAAGGTAAAAGTAAAAGTCATTATTAATAAATATGACATTTCCCTTAGAAAGAGTTTTGAAATCGAAAAATACTGCAATAATATAGGTATTGAAGTTATAGGTAAAATTCCGTTTGATGAGGATGTAGTAAAATCTATTGCTAAGGGAACTCCATTGGTAGAATTTTCCCGAGGTCCCGCGGCTAATGCGTTGACAGATATAGCGGAAAGGCTTATTGACATATGTTCATTACAGTAGTAAAATACCTTTAGAATTAGAGTGAGAGGAGTGTGAGCGTGGCAAGACCACCTAAATGGCGTCATGTGGAGTTTATACCTGACATAACATATTTTAAGCCTGCCGGAGTGCCTTTACGACAGTTGGATGAAGTGGTTTTAACGGTTGAAGAACTTGAAGCATTAAGGTTAAAAGACCTAGAGGGCCTTGAACAGGAACCTTGTGCCGAAAGAATGAATATCTCCCGGCCGACTTTTGTCCGAATTATAAATTCAGCTCGCACAAAAGTTGCCGAAGCGCTTGTTAAAGGTAAAGCAATTCGAATCGAAGGCGGAACATATCAATTTGTCAGGCCGCTAAAATGCTGGGATTGTGGAAATGAATGGAGTCAACCACAGGACGAAACCAACAAGGAATGCCCTAAGTGCCACAGTACTAACTGGGCGCCCAAAAGGATGCAGAGAGGTCGATGCCATGGGCATAACCGGCAAGATATACCGGATTAAAGCAAGAATTCAAACATTTTTCTCAGAATGAAAGGGTGTATTTGGTGAAACAACAGGAAGGCAATGGAAACAATAAAGAACAAACAGTAAAAAAAGAGCCTCAAGAACCATCAGCAGCGGGATTAAACCGCATAAAAAAAGTAATAGCTGTTATGAGCGGAAAAGGTGGCGTAGGCAAATCAACGGTGACAGGCCTTTTAGCAGTAAGTCTCAAAAAACAGGGTTACAGTGTGGGCATAATGGATGCGGACATAACAGGACCAAGTATTCCTCGCATGTTCGGTATAAACAAAAGACCTGAAAATCTGGGATTTGGGCTTATGCCGGCAGAAAGCTCTACAGGTATCCGTATTATGTCTTTAAACCTTCTGCTGGAAAACGAGGATGATCCAGTTATCTGGCGAGGACCTTTGATAGGCAACGCCATACAACAGTTTTGGAATGATGTAGTATGGGGCGATTTGGACTACCTGTTGGTGGATCTGCCGCCTGGAACAAGTGATGCGCCTCTAACCGTAATGCAGTCACTGCCCGTGGACGGCCTTATCGTCGTTTCATCACCACAGGAATTAGTGGGCATGGTAGTCAAGAAAGCCGTTAAAATGGCAAATATGATGGATATTAGAGTAATCGGCCTCGTTGAAAACTATAGTTATATGCTTTGCCCCAAGTGTAAAGAAAAAATAGAGGTATTCGGCAAGAGCCGGGGCGAAGAGGGAGCAAAAGAAGCAAATGTCCCTTATCTAGGCTCACTACCTATTGACTATAAATTAGCCAAGTTTTGCGATGAAGGTCGAATAGAAGAGTATGAAAGCCCACAATTTCTAGGGATCAATTTTTAGGGACGGTTCCAAATTATTCACAAGAGGGTAAATCCGATGTCATTCTTCAAGGCATATCATGCACATATAAGAAATGCCAAGAAAAAAGAAGAATGATAAAGTGAATTACCAAGATATAGAAAAAGGAGGAATTAATTACTTATGAAAATAGCCATACCTACGGATAAAGGTCAAGTTTCCGCCCATTTCGGGCATTGTGAAGAGTTTACCATATATGATGTAGATGAAAGTGAAAAAAAGGTGAACTCAAAAGAGTGTATTACTAACCCAGGCCATCAACCCGGATTTTTACCGGGATTTTTAGCAAAACAAGGTATTAACTGTATAATTGCCGGAGGCATGGGATTAAAAGCTAAGCAGCTCTTTGACCAAAATAACATACAAACCATAACCGGTGCTGCAGGCATAGTTGATGAAGTAATACAGGATTATCTAGAAGGAAACCTTATCAGCAAAGAAAGCTATTGTGACCACCATGAATAATTAGGGACGGTTCCAAATTATTCATTGACAGCTGTTCCTGGAAAGTGTTACAATAACAATACATCTGATGTTTCGGCGGCTTCCGATGCGGAAGATGAAAAAGTCCATAACTTCCTGATTGCAAGGAATTTCTGAGCAAAAAGGTGAAGGACCGAGCAAAAGCAGTTTATATATTAAATGCAAAAATACCTTCGACTTTTTGTCGAGGGTTTTATTTTTATGAAGGTGGAGGTAAGCTGTGGACAAAAGAATTGGTGTTGTAGGTATTGTTGTTGAAGATTTAGAAAGTGCTAATGCAGTCAACTCCATACTGCATGAGTATGCGCAAATTATTGTAGGTAGAATGGGGATTCCTTATAGGGAAAAAGGTGTTTCAGTGATATCACTTATTGTGGATGGCACTTCAGATGAAATTAGTGCCATGACAGGAAAGCTTGGTAAAATCAAGGCTGTTTCTGTAAAATCCGCAATGACTAAAAAGGCCTAACATTTAATAGAAAATTGCTTTCTATAGTGAAATCAAAATTTAAATAAGGGGGTTTTATGAATATGGATAAAGATACTCTTAAACCTTTTAGCATTAGATGGCTTACTAGAACTGCTATACTTTTGGCTATAACACTGGCTTTTCAAATGCTGGGCTTTCCTCAGATGGTAACCGGTCCTGCCGTAAATGCCATGCTGCTTATTTCCGGAACATATGTGGGTATAGTCGGGGCGGTAATCATCGGCATGCTAACACCGCTTATTGCTTTTGTCAGAGGCATTTTAGCACCGCCGCTGGCACCCATGATTCCGTTTATTATGCTGGGGAATGCTGTATTAGTGATTGTATATGTGGCAGCTCGCTCTAAATTAGGTAAGGGCTATGCGGGTACTGCTATCGGTCTTATTATAGGTGCAATAGTTAAGTTTTTAGTGCTCTCATCTGCAGTTAGATTTATTGTAAGTGTACCACCTCCCGTAGCCAAGGCCATGCAGATACCTCAGCTGTATACGGCATTACTAGGCGGCGTGGTTGCATTTATAGTAGAAAAAATTTTAGATGCAGCTATTAAGCAAAACAGCTGATAGATAAATAAAATACAAAGATAAATTAGATTAAGGAAGGACGATAAGTTCCTCCTTTTTTTTATGTGGCTAGGTTCGCTGTTGATTACAATATAGGTTATAATAGAATAGGCTATTATAGTAAATAACTGCTGGCTCAGTACGACGTCCGAGCATCTGCCCGTAACCATCTTAATAGGTAATTTAAAACTTGTCATCGGCTTTCATATAATTTGCTTGGATATAGTGGACCGCTTGGCAGTTGAAAAGAGGGGATGTATTATGGGAAAAATAAGAACTCCGGAGCCGGTAACACCGGTAGCCAGTGTCTTTACATCGGACAAGGAACTGTTTGAACCGGTAAAAGAGGCTTTGACCAAGCGACTTGGACCGTGTGTTTATGCTAGCGCAGTGCTGCCGTTTAATCATACAGACTATTATACTGATGAAATGGGAGATGGGCTGAAGCGCCAGATTTTTGCTTTTGCCAAGCTGATTGACCCAGATAAACTTTCCGATCTTAAGCAGTGGTCGAATTTGCTTGAACAAGACTGGTCAATAGATGGCAAACGTCGAGTAAACATTGATATAGGTTATATTAGCCTAGCAAAGCTAGTATTAGCCAGCACTAAAGATCATAGCCATCGCTTATACTTGGGCGGGGGAATCTATGGAGAGGTTACACTGCGTTTTGTAGATGGCAATTTTAAACCATGGCAATGGACTTACCCGGATTATGCTAGCATAGAGTACCGAAGAATCTTTGAGGATATTCGCAAGCTTCACAGTAAGAAACTTCGCCTTTGTTAATAATACTTATACAAATTCTTTTCAACTTCTAAAAACAAGGTGGCCGATATGAATTATAAGTTATTTTTTATCATGATCATCATATTGTCAATAGTAGTATATGGCTGCGGGAGCTATAATAATCAAGCAGTAAAAGACCAAGACCACATCATTGACCAAGATGCTGATATTGTTGATCCGTTGAAAAAACAAATCGCACAGATGACTATAGATGAAAAAATTGGTCAGATGGTCATGGTAGGTCTTAAAGGATATGAAAATGACCAATATTCTCAGGAAATGATAGAGAAATACAAAGTTGGAGGATTCATATTTTTTGAACGGAATATCAAGGATGCCTATCAGACGCAGATATGGTGATGGTGGCACATATATTACTACCTGAGATTGATGAAGAAAACCCCGCTACGCTTTCAAAAAGTATAATAACCGATATTTTAAGATCCGAAATGAAATTTGACAAAGTTGTAATTACTGACGATATGACGATGGGGGCAATAACGGAAAATTTCGATATAGGTGATGCAGCAGTAAAATCAATAATGGCAGGTGCGGATATTATCCTTGTGTGCCATGATCATGAAAAGCAGGTAAAAGTCTTGGAGGCATTAAAACAGGCGGCGATAGATGGGATTATTACCGAAGATGAGCTTGATATGCATATATACAGGATATTAAAGCTAAAACAAAAATACAATTTAAACGATGAAAAGATAGAGTCAGTGGATGTAGAAAAGATAAATGAAAAAATCAGAGATATTTTAGGTAGGTATTTTTAACGAAGCTGTCTTTCTGAGCAAAGCGAAGAATCTGGGGGAAGATCCTTCAGGCAAAGCCTTCAGGATGACAACAAACTGGAACTTTCGCAGCGATGACAATAATATTGCTTCTGGCATTCATAGCAATGGCTTTACCTGGTAATCAATATTGCATAAGCTTCCATCAAAATCCAGGGAACTTATTCTTTTTATTTCCGTCTAAAAAAGTAGAAATAAAAATTTTCAAAGGAGATGATTGCACTATGAAATTTAAAAAAATACTTGCAGGATTGTTATCTGCCACAATAATTTTTTCATTAGGAACGTCCTTGGCTCTAAATCAGGAAGACGCACTAAATGGGAATACAGCCGGGCAAATTACAACAACGAGCGCCGAACCGAATGAGCAACAAAAAATCCGTTATAAGGCTTTTACCGGAATTGTTAAGGAGATAAGAGAACGTGAAGGCATGGAAGACTCAAAACTGGTATCGGTAGAAAGTAAAGACGGGAATCCGGCTGATATTGTTATAACTTGTGACACATATATCCTAGAGGATGCTGAAATTTCAATAGGAGACACAATTACTGCATACTATGATGCCACAAGGCCCATGATTATGATTTACCCTCCACAGTACAGCGCTGAAGTGGTAGTAGTTGAAAGCTCTGAGCGCAATGTTAAGTTTGATATTTTTAATGAGGGTTTAGCAAGCTCTGATAACCAGTTAAAGCTTAATATTTCTGATGAAACCGAGATTTTCCTACAAGATGGAACGACCTATGAAGGTGAGCTTACAGGCAAAAGACTTATAGTAATTTACGGGTCAGCTACGAAGAGTATTCCTGCACAAACGACTCCATATCAAATAATAGTATTATTTGATATGGAAGAAGAGAAACCAGGAGAAGTAGCAGTTGAAGAAAAACAAGCATATGATGTCTCAACAATGGAAATCATTGTAGAAAACAAAAAAATAGAAGCACCTGCAGCGTATGAAAGCAATCAAGGTGTTGTCATGGTTCCACTGAGGGCTATTGCTGAAGCACTGGGATATGAAGTAGTGTGGAACAATGAAACACAAAGCGTTATGGTGGGCAAAGATATATTTCTAACAATAGGCAAGGATGGATATACTGTAGGAGAAGATATTATAAAGCTAGGAGCCGCACCGGAGCTTACAGAGGAAAGGACTTTTGTGCCCTTAAGTTTCTTTAAGAATGTAATGAAAATGAACAATGCTTATGTATTTGAAGGGCAGATAGTAATAGATAATGAAGAGGTTATGCAATAACACCAATGCGTAAAGCCCCGGATAAAATTAAAGCCATGCATTGATACAGTAACAAAACTATCCTATATGCATGGCTTTAATTTATATAAATAAAGTTATACAAAAACTTATTATTCTACAGTTTCAAAGATTTAAAGCTCGACTTCCTTTTGCAGTAATGGTTAAGGTCTTTATCGGGGTAGCGCCGTTTGCTACCGGGCAGCCTGCACATTGTTTGCACTCACCATTACAAACTGTGCTCAATACTTCTTCTTTAATATAACCCATTACCTTAAGTTGATCTATTATGTGAGAGGCCATACTCCTATCTATTTTAAGCTCGTTTGCAAGCTGCGAAAGAGAATAAACCTGCATTTTACTGATTTGCTTTAAGGCTTCTAGTAGCATTTTTTTCACCATCAAATTCTTTACTATTTCAGTTGATTTTGACTGACCGTCGTATCAAATTCATATCCTAGTTTTAGCTAAATCCTAAAAGTCTGCCGATTTGAAACACTAGAACTGCTCCGATCCAGCCTACTAAAAATGTATAAACTACCGTAAACAATGTCCACTTCCACGAATTTGTTTCCCTTCTTACGGTACCTATAACAGCTGCACAGGGTGTATAAAGCAATGTCATAATCATAAAGGCAAAAGCACTTAAGGGAGTAAAGGCCTGCTGAATGGATGCTACCAGCTCGGCGCCTTCTTCTACGCCTGCATATACCATACCGAGCGTTGCGACCACCGCTTCTTTTGCAACAATTCCTGCAAAAAGCCCCACAGACGCCTGCCATGTGCCAAATCCTGCCGGCTTGAAAATGGGAGATATAAAGGAACCAATTCTGCCTAAAATGCTAGCTTGACTGTAAGGTTCTACACCATAAGGCAATATAGATAATACCCAAAGCATCGTAACTACGGCAAATATAATTGTTCCGGCCCGCCTTAAAAATCCTCCGACTTTATCCCACATGTGTATCAACACACCTTTTACCGTAGGCATGCGATACGGCGGAAGCTCCATAATAAAATATGAAGTCTCGCCATTAAACAAAGTTTTACTGAAAAGCTTTCCCATTAATATAGCGACGATAAATCCTGTAGCATAAAGGATAAATAATACTGTGCCTCCATGATTGGGGAAAAATGCTGCAATAAACACCAAATATATGGGCAACCTAGCACCACAGGATATAAAGGGATTGATTAGTATTGCTATCATTCTATCCTTTTTACTGTCAAGAGTTCTTGTAGACATAATTCCCGGAACATTACAACCTACACCAATCAGCATTGATATAAAGGTTTTACCATGAAGGCCTAATGCCCTCATTATCCTGTCCATTACGTAAGCGGCTCTTGCCATGTAACCGCTGTCCTCAAGTATTCCAAGAAAAATGTATAGCACCATAATTAGAGGAACAAATTCCAGAACCGCACCAATTCCACCAAAGATACCATCAGTTACAAAAGATATCAACATACCTGGAGCATTGATGCCTTCAAGCCATGCCGCTACATTTTCGCCCAAGGTTTCCAATAAAAATGCTACACTGCCACCTAAGACATCTTCACCAATGATAAAAGTCAGCTGATAAATGCTAAACATTATCAAAGCAAATATAGGCAGTCCAAACCATTTATGTGTTAATACTTTATCTATTTTGTCGGATGTTGTCTCAATTTGCTGCTTTGGCTTTATTATGTTGCCTCTAACAACATCTCCGATAAATTCATACCTTTTGTCAACAATTGCCATTTCAGGCTCAATCCCTAAAGACTTTGTTAAATCATTTATATAAGCAGCAACCTTATCTAAAATATGCGGTGCTTGTTTACTTGCATAGTCAAGTATATATTTATCGTTTTCAAGAAGCTTTAATGCCACCCAGTCAGCAGGGTAATCATTGATACTGGCACTTTGTTTTATTATTTGCGCTAAAGATGCAACCACTTCATCAATCTCGCGGCCATACGTAATCTTTACGGGTTCTGCCGCATTTTTCTTTATAGCTTCCGATATTTTTGACTTCAAATCATCAATGCCTTTTTGTCGTGATGCAATCATAGGAACAATAGGTACACCTAATTGTCTTTGGAGGGAATCTACATCAATTTTAATTCCCCTTTTTTCGGCCTCATCCATCATATTAAGAGCTATTACGACATTAGCACCCATCTCCAAAAGCTGAACAGTAAGATATAGGTTTCTTTCAATATTTGTTGCATCAACTACACTTACAACCAAATCCGGCTTATCTTTTAATATAAAATTCCTAGCCACTATCTCATCTTCCGAATAAGCTCCTAAGCTATAAGTGCCGGGCAAGTCCACGATATTATACTGATTACCGCCAAATCGCAACCTTCCCTCTTTCTTTTCTACAGTAACTCCAGGCCAATTTCCAACATGCTGATTGGCTCCGGTGAGAGCATTAAAAATGGTTGTCTTGCCGCAATTGGGATTGCCGGCCAATGCTACAGTAAGCATATAAATCCCTCCCAATGATTGAGAATGATTCTCAACGAATTTTAAAAAAATAAAAACTAAAGCTTAATCAATTATCAATTGTATCTAATAATATCTTAAAGGCCATGCCTCTACCAACTGCAATCCTGCTGCCGTTTAAACCGACCACTACGGGTCCGGCGTCATTTTTGACAACTTCGATCTCCTGACCCTTATTTAATCCCATTTCGAAAAGACGCTTAGAAACTTCGCGGCCACCGCAGATATCATAAATCCTTCCGCGGGTTCCTTCAGAAAAAAACACCAAAGGCTGAGTCATAAAATTACTCGACCTCCTTTTCCACCAAAATGCTTTGTGCTTCATTCTTTCTAAGCGTAAGTTTATACCCTCTTACCAGAATTTCAATAGGATCACCCAGAGGTGCCCTGCCTTCTACCGATATTTCTAAACCAGGAACTATCCCCATATCCATCAACCTTCTCTTGATACTTCCGTCTGAAATATCTTTAACCTTTACTGTTTGACCTATAGGAATATTGTCTAGACTTATAGTCATTAGGATACCCCCTTGAGCATTATTCTTAATTGAAAGATAACGAAAATCATTTTCAAGTACAGAATACCATTCAACACAGAAAATGTCAATAAGCTGGATGATAGGAAATTTACCTGAAGATAATGAAGAATTAACCGCAACTTCTTTAACTTTTACTTTGAAAATGATTCTTTCTTACAAAAATATGCTTCTGAATATAAATAGTTACTATTCAGAGGCTGAAAGCAACTTGTCATCCCAAACGCAGTGAAGGATCTTTGTAAGAATTAAATAAGATTCTTCGCTGCGCTTAGAATGACAGCAGTATACAGCAAAATGACAGACCTCTGAATAGTTTTTTTACTATAAATATATTTTGGGAGACAATTAACAAAAAAGCTTTCGGCTATCCCGAAAGCTTTTGGTTTCACATGGAGCTGATGGCCGGATTTGAACCGGCGGCCTGCGCATTACGAGTGCGCTGCTCTACCACTGAGCCACATCAGCCTGCTTTTCTATTTTACAATGTTTAATCCTGTAAGTCAACAACTTGCAAAAACAAGTGCCCTTGACCAACTGAAGGCAAAGTCAAGGGCGTATGGTTGTCATTTGGCAATCATCCTAAATTGAAAGCCGAAAATAAAGCAAATCCGAATTTGCTAAATAAATAATGTTATACCTGCATTTTCATTTCTTGATATATATGTGGCCACACCGCCGAGCTCAACGCCGTCAATGAGCTCTTCCTGTTTTATACCCATCAGGTCCATGCTCATAGTGCAGGCGACAAATTTTACGCCTAAATCCATAGCGGATTTTATCATTGTGTTGATATCATCGACATTTTTACTTTTCATGATATTTTTAATCATAACAGGTCCCATACCCAGCATATTCATGTTTGAAAGCGGCATATTTTCTGCACCCCGAGGCATCATGAAACCAAACATTTTTTCAATGAAGTTCTTTTTAACTTTAACAGGCTTATCTTTTCTCAGCGCATTAAGGCCCCAAAATGTAGAAAATACTGTTACATTCTTACCCTGCATTGCCGCCCCTTGAGCAATAATCATAGCAGCAAGAGCCTTATCAAGATTACCGCTGAATAGTACAATTGTTGCATTTTCCTGGGTGCTTGTCGGGGCTGATAAAGGGCAGCGGTTGTCTTTATTGCCCTTTTGTATCTGAGCAATATATTTACCATTATCGTGAGTCAGTGAAATAAGCTTATGCCCATTTGTACTGCACCAGTTTTCAATATCTGCCGCAAAACCGTAATCGGTAGCAATAACCTTGATTTGCTCACCCTCTTGAGCCTCTTTTATGGCATTATATACGGCAAGAAGTGGGCCGGGGCATTGCAGTCCCGTAGCATCGATTTCCTTTACAATTTGTGATGGTTTCGATATATTAGCCAAGATACTATCCGGTCCGATATTCCCGGCATTTTTGATGACATATTTTGCGCCCTTATAAGTCAAGTAACCGCCGGAAAGATTATACACATTTTTAAATCCGTTGGCTTTTAATATCCTAATTGCAATATATGCCCTCAAGCCTACCTGGCAGTTAACGTAAATCGGGGTATCTTTCGATATCGTAATTTCATCAATCCTGTTTCTTAGCTCATCAAGCTCAATATTTACAGCGCCTTCTATATGTCCTGCGTCAAATTCAACGGGTGTTCTTACGTCTAGAAGATAGCCGCCATTTTTTATGATATCATCAATTTCATTCCAGTGAACCACATCATACACGCCATCTGCTACATTACAGGCAATATAGCCTAAAATATTTACAGGGTCTTTGGCTGATGAATAAGGAGGGGCATAACAAAGTTCAAGGCCTGCTAAATCGCGGATTGTGCCGCCGAGTTTTATGGTGGTAGCAATTACATCTATTCGCTTTTCAGTGCCTTCTCTGCCAACAGCCTGCGCTCCGTATATTTTGCCGCTGCCAGGGTCAAATAGAAGTTTCATGGCAATCTGTGATGCGCCGGGGTAATAGGTAGCGTGGTTGGCCGGGTGAGCATGTATAGCTTTATATTTTAGGCCTTTAGCTTTTAGCTGGCGCTCGTTATTTCCGGTTGAAGCCACCGTCAGGTTAAATACTTTAAGGACTGAACTTCCCAATGCCCCGGGATAATTTACATCCAGACCGTTTATATGGTCTGCAGCAAGGCGCCCCTGACGATTGGCAGGGCCTGCCAGAGGTACTGCTGTTTCATTTCCAGTAACGTAGTCTGTTATTTGAGCTACATCACCTATAGCGTATATATCTTCAATAACTTGACCGGTTTTAGCATCTATGGTTTGAAGCTGTTTTGTAGTTAGTATATGTCCTTTCTTTCCCAAAGCAAGGCCGCAGGACTTGGCCAGGGGGTTTTCAGGAACAGTTCCCCTTGAAGCAAAATCCATAGGAGCATATTCCAAGCAGGGAAGCTCCGGGACAACACCTATTGACAATATAATCATGTCTGTATCAATTTCTTTGCCACTTTCAAGAATAATTTTTTTTCCTTCATCCTTAAAACCGGCCACACCATCTTCCAAAATCAGGTCAACACCATTTGCATTAAGCTCTCGATGGACAAGCTGTGCCATTTCAAAATCCAGAGGGGCTAAAACCTGGTTGAGTTTTTCAACTAAAGTAACCTTTATGCCTTGTTCTGTCAGATTTTCCGCCATTTCAATGCCGATAAACCCACCGCCGATAACTACTGCGGATTTCGGATTGTTTTCATCTATAAATTTTTTAATCAAATCAGCATCAGGTATGTTTCTAAGTACAAACAAATTTGCAGCATCGTCTATGCCGTCAATTTTAGGCCTCAACGGCTTTGCGCCAGGAGATAAAATCAATATGTCGTAGCTTTCTGCATAGGTTTCTCCGGTTTTTACGTTTCGCACTTTAACAGTTTTATTTTCCCTGTCAATACTAATGACTTCACTAAAATTGCGTATATCAAGATTGAAGCGTTTGGACATTCCTTCTACGGTTTGAACTAAAAGTTTATTCCTATCCGAAATAACACCGCCAATATAGTAGGGAAGCCCGCAGTTAGCAAAGGAGATATATTCACCACGCTCGAAAATTATTATTTTATCTTCTTCGCTTAACCTCCTAAGTCTTGCAGCAGCGGTAGCACCGCCGGCAACGCCGCCTACTATCAATATTTTTCTCACAGCAATTACCTCCCTTAAATTATTTTAAAACACAGTTATCGAAGATAGATACAATTAGTTTCTTAACATCGTCATTGGCTATTTTGTAATAAACTTCATTGCCGGATCGTTCATTTTTTACAATTCCGGCAGATTTAAGCTTTGAAAGATGCTGAGAAATGCCGGATTGCGACACATCCAGGCACTTTTCCATATATGAAACATTACAGCTGCCTTTTTCTATCAATCCATGGACAATACAAAGTCTTACAGGATGCGATAGCGCCTTTAAAACCTCTGCAATTTTTGCAAATCTATCCATATCAATATCCATTTGTGCACTCCCTCACAAATCAGTATATTTACATATTATAATATTCTAATATACTTGTCAATGTAATTGTTAAAATAAAAGGATAAAAATAGTTCTATCATAATCCGTTTTATAGGTCAACTATTGTGATATTATAGTAATATAAGAATTTTGTGTTATTTAGTACAGGGGTTAAGGGGGGCAAGGCGTGGCAAGACGTTCAAATCAAAAATTAAAGATACTTTACCTTTTGAAGATACTATGGGAAAACACTGATGAGGAAAATGCCATGACGCTAAAAGATATTATAGCTGAGCTAGATAGATACGGTATTCCTGCCGAAAGAAAGTCTATTTATGATGACATTGATGCATTACGTTTTTTTGGTATTGATGTAGTTTCCAGAAGGACTAGGACCACAGAATATTTTATAGCAAGTAGAATTTTTGAATTGGCTGAATTAAAGCTGCTGGTAGATGCTGTCCAATGTTCAAAATTTATTACTTATAAAAAAAGCGAAGAACTTATAAAGAAGATTTCAAGTTTTACAAGCAAACACCAGGCAAAACTGCTTCAACGTCAAGTATATGTAGCCGATAGAGTAAAGACAATGAACGAAAGCATCTACTACAATGTGGACAGGATTTATCTGGCAATTGCTCAGAACAAGCAAATTTCATTTCGGTATTTTGAATACACCATAGATAAAGAAAAGAAGTTCCGCAAGAATGGCGAAAGATATATAACCAGCCCTTATGCTCTGTCATGGGACAATGAAAACTACTATCTAATAACCTTCTCTGAAAAGTACCAGGACTTTACACATTACCGAGTGGATAAAATGAGTGATATCGAAATTACAGAACAGCCTAGAATAAGCCTGCCGGATAATGAGGAATTCAACATAGCAGAGTACTCAAAGAAAGTTTTCTATATGTTTGGTGGGGAGGAGAAAACTGTAGAAATGCAGTTTGACAACTCCCTAGTCAATGTAGTAATTGACCGTTTTGGCCAGGATGTATATTTGGAAAAAGCAGATGAAAGCAGCTTTATAATGAGGGCTGAAGTAGTAGTTAGTCCTACTTTTTTCTCATGGGTTTTTCAGTTCGGTGATAAAGTAAAAATAATAAATCCTAAAGAAGTGGCTCAGAAGTATAAAGAATATTTAACTGAAACATTAAGTCGATATTAGTCAAAATACAATACTTTCAAAATGGGATATCTTATATTTTAATTGAAAATAATACAAATTTAGAAATTAGCAGAAAAAGAAGGAGATTACTATAAGAGTATAGAATATTATATGTATAGTAAAATATATTTGGAAATATGCATAATCAGAACTAACAGCAATGAGAATAGAGGGCTAATATAAACCAATATACCAGAATCAATTTTACATCAAAAAAAAGGGGGGATTAGCTTTACATGGTTCATATTTACTAACTTTGAAAGACCAACTATTAAAAGTCAAATAAAATATGTAAAAAAACTATAAATGAGATCCAACTAAAAACAGGCATCACAAAAAGGCTTGTATTATTACAA
>MPOT01000107.1 GCA_001896545.1 Tepidanaerobacter sp. EBM-38
ACCTAAAAAAGAAATAGAAAAAATAGCCGCGGAAATGGATAATTAGATCGTTTTATTAGAAAACCTTTATGAATTATAAGCTTATAAAACCTATCAGTATGAATAATGCTACTCATTATATGAATGAAGACTAATTTAGGCATGTAAGGAGGCTCTAAACCCTTGATATAAGCGGGGTTAGGGCTTTTTTCTTATACATAAAAACAGTATATTTTGTGCTATTAATGCTAAACAGATTCAAATTAAGTTTAGCAAGCCGGTAGATGAAACAACAGTAGCAACAGTGGGTTCGGGTGCCAACATCGAAATTAACAAGATTGGAACAGCCAAAGACCCAGGGACAATGACCGCAGAGTTAAGCGAAGATGGCAAGACTTTAACAATAACAGCTCAAGCTACAGCTACAAATTACTTTGAAGGTAATTATGCAGTATTAGTAACAGTAGGAGTTACAGACGAGGATGGCAATGCTATCGAGCCTTATGCGGGAACAATTAATGTAAAAGATACTACTAGACCAACTGTTACAGGTATAACATATCCGGATAACGGAAAAGCAAAAATTTCATTCTCTGAGCCTTTAAGATATGAAGGAACGATTACGCCAAGCGATGATAATATTGCTATAGAATCATTCGCCGCTAACGATGATTTTATTATTGTAGATTTAACCGATACTAATTTAGAATTAAATAAAAACTACACTATAACAATTCTCGGCGCACAGGATGGTGCAGGAAACCTAATTACTCCAAACCCAACAAATGTAGTAGTTAAGAAAGTTATAGTCGACGATGTTAAGCCTGAAGTAGTTTCTCTCGAAGCAGTAAAAGAAGGCGTAATGAAAATTACTTTCTCTGAAAAGCTGAAGGCAGATGCTACAGGCAAAATAGGTGAATACGTAGTTGGAACTGGATCAGCTGTAGGTATTGATATTACACCGACAACAGGAAACGCAACTGTTGATAAAACAGGTACAGTTGTAACTGTTAAAGAAGATCCTGTTTCTGATTTAACTGGGGTTAAAACAATAACTATTCAAAATTACGAAGATCTATCAGGAAATCCTGGAGATCCTTTTACAAAAGTGGTAGAATTTAAAGCTGATAAAACAGCACCAAAACTAGTTTCATCAGTAGTCAAGAAAGACAACACTGGCAAAGAGTTCCTGCACTTGACATTCGATGAGCCAGTAGATGCTGGAACAGTAAGCAATTTGCCTGCAACTCAGGTTTATAACTATATTACAACTGAAGGAACAATTGATTTAAATAGTACTGAACTCGCACCTGTTCCAAATACAGATGATATGGAATACGAAGTAGCATTAAGTGCGGTCAAATTCACTCCAGATGGTGGTACTGCAGCTGACCTTAAAAACGGTGCAAAATATACTGTAACATTGACAGGCGCATTTAAGGATAAGAAGGGTAATGCATTAGAAGAAACAGAAATCACATTTACACGTGGTGCAGATACACTTACTGCTAAGCCAAAGGTTACATCTATAACGCAATCAACCAGTAATAATGACCTTATCCAGATTGACTTTGATATGCCCCTTGACGGAGCATCAGCTACTAATAAAGCTAATTACTCAATAGAAGGGCTAGAAATTGAAAGTGTAAGATTATTATCACCTGGAGATGTAGTAGAGATCAAACTAGTATCCGGAACTAATACATTAACTGGGTACAGAAATGTATCAATAAGCGGAGTTAAAAACAGTGACGGCGTAGCAATGGATCCATATACCGAAGCTGTAAACTTGGTAGAAAACGTCAGACCAAAATTAGTTTCCGCTAAATTTACAAGCGAAACAGAAATCACAGCAACATTCAGTGAAGAAATAGCTGGTGCAGGAGTATTCGAAGTATACGTTGATGGCGTAAAACTTGATCCGAGTGCAACTACACCGGATTTTACAGTTGGAACCGCATCAGGAAAAGACGTAGTTATAACATTAACTAATCCAGTTACCCTATCAAAAACATATGAAGTAAAATATGTATCCGGTATCGAAGACAAAGCTACACCACCTAACCCAGCAGTGCCAGGAATAAAAGTAACCGTTACTAACTAAAATCTAAACTAACGTCAAACACAAGAAGAACTGACCTTAACCGGTTGGTTCTTCTTTTTTTATTGCAAGAAAGAAAGTGTGACACGATAAATGTAGTGCTATAAAACCAGCCAACTAGGCATTAGACTTACCTGGAAGGCAGGTTTTTTTTGCTATCCTCCAAATTAAAGTCACTATTGCAAATAAATCTTCTTAAAAATATGTTATAATTTACCTATGGAAGTTAATTGATAAGGATAAGTTTATCTATTATGTATAGAAAATTCTATCAGTGAGGGAGTCATGCCATGGTAGGTAATCGTTCTTTTACCGACTATGTCAGGAGTAGGTTTTATAACGAGCTTTACTCAGCCATAGAAGTTTACGTAGAAGAAAACGTAGATAGCTTGGATCTAGACCTGCGTAATGTGCGAAACGTGGGCGAGGTCTTTCTCACAGATATGGAAATAAAATTTGTATCGGTCAATGACCTTCCGGATATGAAAATTGAGTTTGATGTAGTTGTGGAAGCTGAAATTGAGGTTACTGAAGGTGACTATCATTATGATGATTTTGACCAATGCTATCAGTGGTTTTTACTTTGCTGCGTCGGCGATTTGGAATGCAGCCTGGATGATTTTAAGATTACCGGTATCAGCATATACAGTCAAAGAAACAAGATGCCCAAACCGCTGTCAGATGCTCTCGTTCCATATATTCATAGCGAAGAACTAGATAATGTAGCTACTGATTTTCTGCGCAGGCATTACCCTAAGGCCTTAAAAACACCCATGGCAGTGGACCCATTAAAACTTGCCGAGAAAATGGGGCTTGATGTAAAAATAAGACATATCACAAAAGATTTATCCATCTTTGGTCAGGTTTATTTTCACGATACTGAGGCTAAAATTTACGACCCTGATAAGGATGAGATGGTAATAACATCAGTTAATGCCCGAACAATCTTCGTTGACCCAAAAGCCTACTTCTTGCGAAACTTAGGCGCAGTCAATAATACCATAGTCCATGAGTGTGTCCACTGGGACAAGCACAGAAAGGCTTTTGAACTGGAGCGCTTGTATAATAGTAGCGCTACTAAAATCAGATGCCAAGTTGTCGGCGGCATAAAAGATGGCGAAAGGGATGCCACCGATTGGATGGAATGGCAGGCTAACTCCCTTGCACCAAGAATTCAAATGCCCCTTGGGATGTTTAAAACTAAAGCCTTTGAACTTATTAGAGAATATCGCAAAGAACTTGGTACAGATGAACTGATAGATGTATTAGAGCCGGTCATCGATGAATTAGCTGCCTTCTTTTGTGTTTCCCGCCTTGCAGCTAAAATTCGCATGATTGATGCCGGGTATGAAGAAGCCACTGGAACTTTTACTTACATAGACGGGCGCTACGTAAGGCCTCACCGATTTAAGAAAGGGATACTAGAGAAAAACCAGACCTTTTCCATTGGTGCAGAAGATGCGGCAATTCAAGGTCTTACCAATCCTACATTGGCTACCCTTATAAGAGATGGCAGTTACCAATACGTAGATGCACATTTCGTTTTAAACCATCCAAAGTATGTAACCGTAAATCTATTTGGCGAAACAGTACTGACTGATTATGCTAGAACTCACATGGATGAGTGCTGCCTAATTTTTGATTTATCGGTCAGGTCCGGCTGCAAAGAAAAATACCATACCGAATGTTTTCTAAATAGAGATGAAACATCTCCCATCGCTTTTGATGTAGTTTACGGGAAAGGTTATCAACACGCCCCTAGAGAAAAACAAAACCAGCTCCTTGCAGATAAACTCATGGAAGAAAATCACATTTACAGCCAGCTGCCTACCAACTATCACACCTGCCTTCAAATAGTTCGAGAATGGAAAGACGTAACCTTTGAAGAATTAGCTGAAAGAACCTTAATTAACGAGCGCACTATCCGACGCATTGTTAATGGAGAATCACAAGGATCGCTTAATTCGTTGATTTTAATTTGCCTTGGCCTACACCTTCCACCTAGAATTAGCAACCATATTATTAGCAATTCTCCTTTCCGATTAAACTTTCATAGTAACAATAGCCATATCTGGTATGATTTTGCACTGACATACCTTTACCCCCAATCAATGGATGAAATTAGGACGTTTTTGTTGCAACAGGGTGCTGACCCGTTATAAAATAATTTCTTAAAAAGCGGGCACCAGATGTCCGGTTTTTTTATGCCTAAATTCATAAGAGCCATACATGAATCCAACCAGGGTTTGTGTATGGCTCTTTTTTTGTCTATTTTTAAGTATTTGACACTCCAAAACTTCAGTTGTTGCCTACTTTTCCGGGCATGAAGTGTCCGACACAGCTCCCCATTTATTACCTAAAATTATGATAGGGACACAAAGAAACAAGCCTATACTAAATTTTGAAGCTAAAAGGCAAGCCGTTTAAAAAAAAACGGTGAGTTTTTTGGCTACTTGTCATGCCCTTTTCTCATCGGGAAAGGGGCTTATTTTATGTGCAGGCAGTATAAAACCAGTAAAAAGAATCGCACTAATTACATCTACTACACTGCTGATGGGACAAAGATAGTTATTGCTCCAGGTGAAGGTGGCGCCAGTACCACGGATATTGAGCTATTACACACCATGGATGATGAGGAAGTAGACGAGCAGCGCAGATACAACTATCGCATTACAGCTAATCTAGATGGATACCAGGACGATGAAGGTACAGGGGCAGATGACCGCAATCAATATTTAACAGATTATAGCTATAACCCGGAAAGAGTCTATTTAGAAAAAGAAAAGGAAGCGGAACATCTGGCTACCTTAGAAAGGCTTACTAAGGCTATGGGGCACTTAACCGCAAAACAAAAAGAACTGTTTAAGAAAAAATATGTAGACCAAAGAACAAACACAGATATTGCCAATGAGGAAGGTGTAAGTGAGGCTGCCATCCGGAACCGACTTAAGAAAATGCACACAAAACTAAAAAAATATCTTACCTAAAATAGGGGGTTCGAAGGAGCCCTCTTTTTCGCATATAGGTGAGGGGTAAAAATTGCCCTCAGAAAGGAGATGGAAAATATGAGTCTTAAACACAAAGTCACCATCAATGTAGCAAAACCCGGTGGCGAAAAGAGTCCGGTAATTCAAAGCAGACTTCTTAATTGGCTACTTGGTAAAAACGTAGACCTACTTGTAGTTACACCAGGGGATTCCGTTGAGACGGTGGAGATTAAGGAAATCAAGGGAAGGGGTGAAGACCATGGGTAAAACCAAGCTGCTACTAGATTTAGTAGAGGATTTACGCTCTTTGGCAGATAGTATCCAGGCGGTAGCAAAGGCCGTAAAAGAAAAGGAAGTAGATTCAACCCGGACTAAAGAGCCAGAGCCCACCCCGGAGCAGATTACATTGGAAGAAGTTAGGGCAAAACTTGCGGCACTAATGCAAAATGGCAAACAGGCAGAGGTGAAGGAGCTGCTTAAAAAGCATGGTGGTAAAAAGCTATCAGATGTTCCAAAAGAAAGCTACCCAGCACTTCTTAAAGATGCGGAGGCGGTATAAATGGCAGAACATGCATTGCTCTCTGCCTCCGGTGCTGGGAGGTGGCTCAGCTGCCCGTCGTCGGCTCGGCTAGAAGAGGCGGTAGAGGAAGGAGAAAGCGAATACGCACGAGAAGGCAGCTTTGCTCACAGCCTAGCAGAACTGTATCTTGCATACTACCTAGACTTAATAAAGAAAAGTAAGTTTAACAAAAGGCTTAAAGAATTAAGGCAAAACTCCTTCTATAGCCAGGAGCTAGACGATTATGTAAAAGTCTATGTGGACTTTGCCATGGAAAAGATTAACGAAGCAAAAGCCCGCACTAAAGATGCAGTAGTGCTGCTGGAAGCCAAACTTGATTACTCATCTTGGGTGCCTGAAGGCTTTGGCACGGGGGATTTAGTTCTGGTAACCGATGATGTGCTTGAAGTAATAGATTTCAAATTCGGTCAGGGTATCCCTGTCTCGGCAGTGGACAACCCGCAGATGCGGCTTTATGCCTTAGGTGCTCTAAACCAGTTTGGCTGTTTGTATGACATAAACACTGCCTGTATGACCATCGTGCAACCTCGGTTAGATAGCATCAGCACCCATGAGATGACAATTGACGACCTTATGCACTGGGCTAATAGCACAGTCAAGGAAACTGCGGAAAAGGCTTTCAAAGGTGAAGGAGATTTTAATCCAGGAGAACATTGCAGGTTTTGCCGAGTAAGGTCAACCTGCAGGGCAAGAGCGGAAGAGAACATGAAACTGGCCTGTTACGATTTCAAACAGCCGCCTTTGCTAACAGATGATGAAATAGTGGAAGTGCTGGATGCAGCAGATGAATATATGAAGTGGATTTCTGATGTGCAATCTTACGCACTAGACCAGGCGGTCAATAACGGTAAACAGTGGCCTGGCTACAAGCTGGTGGAAGGCAGAAGTTATCGAAAATATGTGGACGAGGCCAAAGTGGCAAAGGCGCTAATTTCTGCCGGATACAGCGAAGATGTGATTTATGAAAAAGTCCTGTTGGGTATAACCAAAATGGAAAAAGCGGTAGGAAAGAAACAGTTTAATGAGCTACTGGCGGGGCTAGTAGAAAAGCCTCCGGGTAAAGTGAAGTTAGCGCCGGATGCGGACAAGAGACCAGCGATTAAAAGCACTGCTGAAATAGATTTTAAGGAGGAATTGTAATGAGTACAAAAGTTGTAACTGGAAAAGTGAGATTTTCATATGCAAATGTGTGGGAGCCACAAAGTGTTAATGGAAGTGAGCCCAAGTATTCTGTAAGTTTAATTATTCCAAAAAGTGATAAGAAAACACTAGAAAAGATTAAGGCAGCCATTGAAGCAGCCAAGCAGGAGGGGCTTTCCAAACTGGGCGGCAGGATACCTGCCAATTTAAAAACCCCACTTAGGGATGGAGATACCGATAGACCTGATGATGAGGCTTACGCAAACAGCTATTTTGTAAATGCCAACAGCTATGTAAAGCCTGGTATCGTGGATAAAAATGTAGAGCCTATCTTAGACCAGACAGAATTCTACAGTGGTTGCTATGGCAGGGCATCAATAGTTTTCTACGCCTACAACGTCAACGGCAATAAAGGGATAGCTTGTGGACTTCAAAACCTTCAAAAGCTAGAAGATGGAGAGCCCTTGGGCGGGCGTGCCAGACCTGAAGATGATTTTGGAGCCATAGAAGATGATGACATTTTAGGATGAGAATATTATCTATTGACCTAGAAACGTATAGCAGCGTAGACCTTGCCAAATGTGGGGTTTACGCTTACACCCAAGCAAAAGACTTTGAGATATTGTTACTAGCCTACGCTTTTGATGACGAGCCGGTAGAAGTCATAGACCTGGCCAGCGGTGAAGAGATTCCTGATAAAGCGATAAACGCCCTAACAAACCCTAACATAATCAAATCCGCCTTTAATGCTAACTTTGAAAGAACCTGTCTGGCCAAACACCTTAACAAACCGATGCCGCAAGAACAGTGGCGATGCAGCCAGGCCCACTCTCTTACGTTAGGCCTTCCTGCAAGCCTTAAAGAAGTAGCCAGGTGTTTGAAACTCTCTCAGCAAAAGATGGATGAGGGGAAAGCGCTAATTAGATACTTCTCTATGCCCTGCAGGCCCACTAAAGCCAATGGCGGCAGGACCAGAAACCTTCCCTGCCATGACAGAGGAAAATGGGAAACCTTCAAAACCTACTGTAAACAAGATGTGGTGGTGGAGCGAAGTATCCGTAAAAGGTTAGAAAACTATCCCATGACAGATAAGGAATTAAAACTGTGGTATTTGGACCAGAAGATAAATGACTTTGGAGTAAAGGTAGATACAACGCTGGTTAAAAACGCCATCCAGTGTGATGAAATTTATCAAAAAGAATTAATGAATGAAGCTACAGAGTTAACAGGACTTGAGAACCCCAACAGCCCAACCCAGCTAAAAGGCTGGCTTAAAGATAACTACAACCTTGAAGTAAAAAGCCTTTCCAAAACGAAAGTAGCAGAGCTATTAGATGAAATTGATAACCCTACCGTTAAACGGGTCCTGGGGCTTCGGCAAGAGATGTCCAAAACCTCGGTCAGAAAATATGAGGCTATGGATCGGGCTATGGGAAAGGACGAGCGGATAAGGGGGCTATTGCAGTTTTACGGAGCATCGACTGGGCGGTGGGCTGGCAGGCTTGTTCAAGTCCACAACCTTCCTAGAAACAACATGAGCGATTTAGACCTGGCTAGGAATCTTCTTAAAGCTGGAGATTATGAGGTTTTAGAGCTGCTCTTTAACAGTGTGCCGGATGTCTTATCCCAACTTGTAAGAACAGCCTTTATACCATCAAAGGGTCATCGTTTCATAGTATCTGACTTTAGTGCCATCGAGGCTAGGGTAATCGCATGGCTTGCCGGAGAAAAGTGGGTTATCGATACCTTTAAGGACCACGGCAAGATTTACGAAATGACTTCCAGTAGAATGTTTGGGGTGCCTATGGAGCTTATCGTAAAAGGCAATCCCGAGTATGAGCTTAGGCAAAAAGGGAAAATTGCCACTTTGGCCTGTGGTTATCAAGGCAGTGTCGGAGCCTTAAAAGCTATGGGCGCCTTAAACATGGGACTTAAAGAAGACGAGCTGCCGGGCGTTGTTTCAGCCTGGCGAAAGTCTAACCCTAATATCGTAAGGCTGTGGCAGAATGTAGAAGATGCAGCTATAAGAGCCGTAAAAGACAGGACTTCAGTTACTATGCAGTATGGTCTTAAGTTCTACTTTAAATCAGGAGTGTTGTTTATTAGACTTCCTTCCGGTAGAAGTTTGGCTTACGTCAGACCCAGAGTCGAATTAGATACACGGTTTAACAAAGATAAGCTGACCTATGAAGGAATGGAGCTAGGCAAATGGCGCCGCATAAGCACCTACGGCGGGAAGCTCACAGAAAACATCATTCAGGCAATCGCCAGGGACTGTCTAGCAGAATCCCTTTTAAGGCTAGATAAAGCCGGATATAAAATTGCATTCCACGTTCATGACGAGGTAGTGCTGGATGTCCCCTGTGGCTTTGGGAACCTCAAAGAAGTGGAAAAAATCATGAGCGAGGATATCAACTGGGCACCGGGACTGCCACTTCGGGCAGAAGGCTTTGAAACAGATTATTACATGAAAGATTAAGGAGGAATTTATAAATGAACGAATTGAGAGTTTTTAACCATACAGAGTTCGGCGAGCTTAGTGTTTTAGTTGTTGAAGGTAAAGAATATTTTCCGGCAACGGAGTGCGCAACCATATTAGGATACGCCAATCCGAGAGATGCAATATCTAGGCATTGCAGGAGAGAGGGGATCGTGAAACACGACGGGGTCTCAATAACCACAAACCAATATGGTACTTCAACGAAACAGATAGTTGAAAAAACATATATTACCGAGGGAAACCTTTACCGCTTAATTGTCCGCTCCAACTTACCTGCAGCGGAGCGATTTGAAAGATGGGTGTTTGATGAAGTACTGCCTTCCATTAGAAAATATGGCATGTACGCCACAGATGTCCTTATTGATGAAATGCTAGGTAACCCGGAATACGGAATAAAACTGCTTACCGAATACAAAGAGGCCAAAGAAAGAGCCAAACAGCTAGAACTGGAGAACGCCCAACACAAACAGATTATCGGAGAGTTACAACCTAAAGCATCCTATTACGATTTGATTTTACAGAATAAATCTCTGATGCCAATAAGCAAGATTGCTAAGGATTACGGCATGTCCGGTAGAGCCATGAACAAACTGCTTCACGAATTAGGAGTGCAGTATAAGATGGGTAACACTTGGCTTTTGTATCAGGAGTATGCGGATATGGGTTATACCCAATCAAAGACCCATGCTATTGATGCCGAAAAAAGTGTGATGCATACCTACTGGACGCAAAAAGGCCGATTGTTTCTCTATGACCTTTTGAAAAACAAGAAAGGGCTATTACCGGTAATTGAACGCCAAATCGCTTAGGGAGGGAAGAAAACTATGGACAAGATAAATCCTTGCCATTACAAGATGGGCGGCATAGAAACTATTGATTTTATCAAGGCCAAGCTCACCGAGGAGCAATTTAAAGGCTACCTAGCGGGGAATGTCATTAAGTATCTTTCTCGCTTTGAGCATAAAGCCGGAGAAGAAGACCTGCAAAAAGCCCGCTGGTATTTAAACCGATTGTTGGTGCAAAGGAAAAGACCCATCATCTATGTCTGCTCTCCCCTACGAGGAGATATTGATAGAAACATACAAAAGGCCATCGGCTACTGCCGGTATATTTACAGCCGGGGCGGCATCCCGTTAGCACCACATGTCATCTTTACCACTTTTCTGGATGATGAAATCCCCGAGGAGAGAGCAGCTGGTATAGAGCTGGGTTTAGAGTTGTTGGCTAAATGCGATGAGCTTTGGGTTTTTGGAGAGAAAATCTCTCAAGGGATGTCTTATGAGATTACAAGGGCCAAAAAGCTGGGGATTAGGATAAGAAGGTTTAACGAAAGGTGTAAGCCTCTGGAGGTGGTGGCTGGTGATGCAAGAGGAGACTAGTAATAAAAAAGTCAAGCCCTCTTTCAAATACGACGGAGTTTTAACTATTGCTACCGGAAGGAGCCGTAAGGAGCTGGAGTGGAAAAACCGGGAGATGCTCTGGTCAGAGCTGGTGAAGAAATTAAGCGCTACTACCAGAACCCATGAAAGCTGCAAAGAGTATAAAAAACTCCCCAAGGTGGAAAAGGATAGGATTAAGGACGTTGGAGGATTTGTAGGTGGCACATTAAAAGGAGGCAGGAGAAAGGCAGACTGCGTAGTCTGGCGGCAGATTGTTACACTGGACGCTGATTTTGTAAAAGGGGATTTATGGGCAGGGGTAGAGGTGATGTTTGGCCGTGGCTGCTGCATGTATTCTACCCACAGCCATACACCTTCGGCACCGAGGCTTAGGCTTGTCATCCCCCTTAAAAGGCCAGTATCCCCTGATGAGTACCAAGCGGTATCAAGACGTATCGCCGGGGATTTGGGCATCGACTTCTTTGATGACAGCACATATCAACCCCACCGATTAATGTATTGGCCTTCTACCTCCAAGGACGGGGAGTTTATCTTTAAATACCTGGATGAAGAGTGGGCTGACCCGGATGAAATACTGGCAAGATACCCCGATTGGAAAGACCCCTCCTATTGGCCAGAGTCCTCCCGGACTAAAGCTGAACGCAAGAAACTGGCTGATAAGCAGGGCGACCCCAGGGAGAAGCCCGGCATAGTTGGCGCCTTTTGCCGGACCTATACCATAGCCCAAGCTATCGAGAAGTTCTTAAGCGATGTCTATGCACCAGGCGATGACCCCAGCCGCTATACCTATATACCCGGAAGCACTGCAGGTGGTTTGGTCCTTTACGATAGAGATAACTTTGCCTACTCTTACCATGCTACAGACCCTATATGTGGAAAGCTTTGTAATGCCTTTGATTTAGTAAGACTTCATAAGTTTGGCGATTTAGATGATGATGCAAAGGAAGGTACACCAGTAAATAAGCTGCCATCGTATATGGCTATGCAGGAGCTTGCTGAAAAGGATGAGATGGTAAGAAAGACCTTAGATGAAGAAAGACTGGCTGCTATGGATAGGGATTTTAAAGGTGAAGAAGTGGACCCACAGGATATGTTCTTTGAAAAGAGACGATTTATTCCCATGTATCTTGCAGACTGGTTCTTAATGCAGCATGAAGCGATAGTCATTCAAGATGAACTCTACATCTATGAAAACGGCAGGTATGTAGACGGGGATAGAGTGTTTAGGGAAAAAGCTACTAATGTATTAGGACCAGAGTTTCAAACTAACAGGCTAAATGAAGCCTTAAACTACATTAAAAATACAGTGCTAGAAGTGCATCCCAACGAAGCAGCAACTACAGGAGAGTATCTTAATGTAAGAAACGGCTTGTTAAATCTTGAAACATTAGAGTTTGTGCCCCATACACCAGAGCTTCATACCATCATACAGCTGCCGGTAGAATACAATCCTGATGCTAAATGCCCGGCGATAGATAAGTTTTTAAACATGGTGGCAAAGGACAGCATTCCGGTAATCGAAGAGATGCTGGGCTACTGCTTAATTCCCAGCATGAAGTATGAAGCTACATTTCTCTTATACGGCGAAGGCGGTAATGGTAAAGGGACACTAATTGCCCTTATTGGAGAGTTATTTGGAAAGGACAACACTTCAAATATTGCGCTGCAGTCACTGACTGAAAATAGATTTTTAACAGCTGAACTCTTTGGCAAGATGGTAAATCTCTATGCTGATATTCCAAATAGAATCGTAGAGGACTCATCTCTTTTTAAGACACTAACCTCGGGGGACAGCGTCCAGGCAGAGAAAAAGCATAAGCCGCCGTTTAGTTTTTGCAATAGAGCTAAATTAATCTTCAGCGCCAATGAACTGCCATCATCAAGGGACAACTCTGAAGGCTACCATAGAAGATGGATCGTCATACCATTTAACAATAAATTTAATGACAGAGAATTAAGACAGAGCTTATTTTGCAAAGAAGAGCTAGAAGGTCTTCTCATAAAAGCCATCAAGGGATTAAAAAGACTTAAAGCTCAGGACGGCTTTTCAGATATTGCAAGCGTTAAACATATGAGCGAAAAATACAGAGAAAAAAGTGACAGTGTATATAAATTCTTAAAAGAGTGCTGCATTTTAGATCCTAAAAGTATGGTGGGTAAACAAGAGCTCTATGACACCTATAGAAGGAAATGCGGAGATTGGGGTTGCTACCCTGTCAATCAATCCAACTTCAACAACAAAGTAAAGACTGTCTACTCTAATGTAGCAGAGTATAGGAGAACACCCCCGCGCAGATGGAAAGGGCTAAAACTCGACCCTAAAACAGATGAAATGGTGGACGGGTAGATGAAAATTAACCTTTACCCGTCCACCCAAAAAGTGGAAATGTGGACGGGTAGAGATACAGAGGTGGACGGGTGGTGGACGGCTCCAAAGCCCCATACCTCAAGGCTGTGGACGGGGTGGACACCTTTTTCTTATATCTTTCTATATAAAAGAAATAGAGATATATAAGGGTATATATAATGCCTAAATAGTGTTTATAAAAAGAAGTGGAGTAAAGCCGTCCACCTAAAAAACAGGAGGGGAGAACACATGATTAAACAAGAAATCGTAGAAAAGATATACCGGGATGACCACGTGAGTTTTGTAGAGATTGAAAAGATATTAAAAGAGCATAACTTTGACTATAAAGGCGACAGGGTAATACACCATGAGGGCTGCCCCCACCTTATAATCTGGGCTGGGTGGAATGAAGATGCTGTAGAAATAGTTGCGGGAGTACTAAGGGAAGAGGCCATATGCCTGCAAACCACACATAATCTGACCTATTTAATAGATGGAGGCGGCCTTGATTTGCCTATTGCAAAAGGGGTTAAAAAATATAAAAGAGACCATTGGCTTCCTATGGTACTAAGGACTGAAGAAAAATGCAGGAAAAACAAATAGAGGTTAGATTACAACGGGAGATAAAACGAAGGGGTGGAGCTGCTTTAAAATTTACTTCTCCTGGAATGGCAGGAGTGCCTGATAGGTTAGTGCTTTTACCTACAGGAAACGTGGTGTTCGTGGAGCTAAAAGCACCTGGCAAGAAGTTAAGGCCTCTGCAGCTAAAAAGAAAAGAGCAGCTGGAAAGCTTAGGCTTTAAGGTTTACGTCCTGGATTCGTATGCAGCAGTTGATGCTTTTGTCGAGGAGGTGACAGATTGAAGTATGTTCCTTACTATTATCAAAAATATGCCCTAGATTTTATCTTAAACCAGAAGGCAGCAGGGATATTTTTAGATTGTGGTTTAGGGAAAACAGTAATCACTTTAACTGCCATTGCCGAACTTATGCATAACCGCTTTGAAATAGCTCGACCTTTGGTAATTGCACCTTTAAGAGTTGCAGAGAGCATCTGGGATGTGGAAGCTAAGAAGTGGGATCACCTAAAACATCTACGCATCGCCAAAGTGCTAGGTTCAAAAGAAGAGCGCATCCAAGCCTTGAACACTGCTGCCGACATCTACGTCATAAATAGGGAAAACACAAAGTGGTTAGTCGATTACTACAAAAATAACTGGCCTTTTGACATGGTGGTGCTAGACGAGCTCTCCAGCTTTAAATCCCATAAAGCCCAGAGGTTTAAGGCACTTCGCAAGGTAAGGCCCTTTTGTAAGCGGGTAGTAGGCCTTACTGGCACTCCAGCTCCTAACGGGCTCATTGATTTATGGTCCCAAGTTTACCTTTTAGATAGCGGCAAAAGGCTTGGCAAAACCATAACCGGTTACCGGGAGCGCTACTTCTTGCCTGATAAAAGAAACCATAATGTAATTTTCACCTACAAACCCAAAGAAGGTGCTGAAGAAGCTATCTACAACAAGCTCTCCGACATCTGCATCAGTATGAAAAGTGGGGACTACCTGAACATCCCCGAGCGCATAGACAATATCGCAACAGTTGAGCTGCCGCCAAAGGCTATGGAGCAGTACCGAAAGTTAGAACGGGATTTACTGCTGCCGCTGCTTAATGGTGATGTGGTGGCAGGAAGTGCTGCGGTGCTGACTAATAAACTTTTGCAGATGACCGGCGGAGCAGTATACGATGAAGATGGCAGAGTACAAGAGATCCATGATGAGAAAATAAAAACCTTAGAGGATTTGATAGAAGCAGCAAATGGCAAACCAGTGCTTATTTACTACGCTTATTGCCATGAATTAGAGAGAATTAAAAAACACCTGGACTGCCGGGTGCTGGATAAACCAAAGGATATCGAGGACTGGAACAAAAGGGAAATACCGGTGATGCTAGCTCACCCTGCCTCTGCTGGCCATGGCTTAAATCTCCAGGCAGGCGGCAGCACCATCATCTGGTTTGGACTTACCTGGAGCCTGGAGCTTTACCAGCAGGCTAATGCCCGCATCCACCGCCAGGGGCAGAAGAACATGGTGGTGGTGCATCATCTGGTAGCCAGGGGAACTATCGACGAAGACGTGATGCAAGTGCTGAAGAATAAAGAAGCTGGTCAAGAGGCACTGCTTAATGCAGTCAAAGCCAGAATTTATCGGGAGGTGAGTTAACCATGCAGGACTGCTTTGCTTACAAACACAATAGCTGCACTGCCTTAAAAGTTAGACAGTGTGAAGGCTGCAGTTTCTATAAAACCAAAGAGCAGTATGAGCTGGACCGACAAAAGGCAATAGAGAAAATCCTTTCCCTTGATGAGGATAAGAGAGATTACATTATTAAAACCTACTACGGCGGTAAATTGGAGGTGCTAGATGATGAAGGCTAAAGAATATTTGTCTCAGGCCTTGAGGCTGGATCATAGGATAAACAGTAAACTAGAGCAACTAGAAAATCTAAAGGCTTTGGCCATGCGGGTAACCACAAACTTTGCCCAAGAAAAGGTATCCGGCGGCAGAGAACTAAGGGGTCCTTTTGAAAACACTATGGCTAAGATCATCGATTTGGAAAATGAAATCAACCAAGAAATAGACCGGTTTATAAAGCTAAAGCAAGAA
>MPOT01000036.1 GCA_001896545.1 Tepidanaerobacter sp. EBM-38
CAGCAAATAATGCGTTATGGTGTTATTATATGGGCCGTGCAAATATTGTTTACAAAATATATGTCAGCATGAAATTTCAAACCGGATATAATTTAATAAATGGTGGGATGTATATCAGCCGAATAATGCGTTGTGGTGTTATTGTATTAGCCGAGCAAAGATAATAATATGCAATAAGAACAGGCTGGACACCAAAGGTAATAATGTGTAATAAGCGGGAGACCGATGGTCTCCCCTACGGTAAAATATAATATTATGTATTAATATATGCGGACAATGTAACATATTAAGCCCAACATGGGTGGTCCCATTTATTTATCCTGAAAATTGAAGGGAGTCTTTACGGAATGGAAGGCTAGTGGTAAAATTAAACAAACACTTTGCACTAAGGAGAGAGAAAACTTGCTGGGAACAATTGTGAATGTTCTAACAATTATAGCAGGTACATTACTGGGAACTACATTTAAAAACCGTTTCAGTGAAAATATTAAAAATACTGTAATGCAGGGTTTAAGTCTTACTATAATGATTATAGGTATTTCCATGGCGGTAAAGACTGAGAACATGCTTGTGCTTACACTGAGCACCGTTATAGGAGGAATCCTAGGCGAGATATTGAAAATCGAGGATAGGCTGAATAGTTTTGGGAAGAAACTTGAATCAGGTTTTCGAGATGAAAGCGGCAATTTTACTCGCGCTTTTGTAACGGCAAGTCTCGTTTACTGCGTAGGGGCGATGGCGGTGCTGGGCTCCATACAAAGCGGTCTTGACGGCAATCATGACATACTCTTTGTAAAATCAATACTCGATGGTACAACGGCAGTGGTATTTTCATCGACAATGGGATTTGGTGTAGCATTTTCAGCTATTCCGGTCCTTTTATATCAAGGGGCAATTACTTTAGCAGCTTCATTTGTAAAAGATTTTTTAACCACAGCAGTAATAACTGAAATGTCTGCTGCCGGAGGGCTGCTGATATTTGGCATAGGAATTAACATGCTTGGAATTGATGTTACAATTAAGGTTGGAAATCTACTTCCTGCTATCTTTGTCGCAATTGCTATGGCGATGCTGTTTGTGCATTTACCATTTTAAAAAGGTACATATGATTTTTTATCGTAAAGAGTCAATTTTAATATGAAAATATAAAAAAACCGTCTCTTAATCATAATATGATAGTAGGGTACACGGCATGTTGACCATAAATTTAGTAAAATAAGATTTCTACAGTAGGGAATCAAATAATTATTAATGCTGTGATACAAAATAAATGGCTTATTTTACCGCAAAGTAGTTTTAGCCTAAAGCAATGGAGGAATGTTGATTGGAATTAAAAAACTATTTAGATATTGTAAATGTATTTATTACTAATAACATGGAAAACTTGCTGCTAGGCGTTATTATTTTATCGATAATAACATTAATTGTTTTTATAAATGTAAATATTAAATTGTCTAAAATTGTAAAAAAATATAAAGATCTTACAAGGGGTATGGATGGAAGCAATATTGAAGACATTCTATTACATCAGACAGATTATTTGAAAGATTTAGATAATGAAGTAAGTGATATAAAGCAGGCAATTGCTCAGCTGACACAGGATAATCGTCAGATGATTAAAAAGGTTTACTGGAAACGTTATAACGCATTTCCGGAGATGGGCAGTGATTTGAGTTTTTCGCTAGCATTGCTAAATGAGGGAAACTCAGGTGTTGTGATAACAAGTATATACGGTCGGGATGAAAATCGAGTTTATTTAAAGCCTATTGTTGAAGGAAAGAGCAATTACACCCTTTCTCCAGAGGAGCGGGAAATAATTTTAGAGGCTATTCAAACTAAAATTATTTAGATTTAGGAAGGATTTTCATAAACCATGGCGAATATAAAGATAGGTAAATTGTCAAACTATACGTAAAAATAGGTGGTGAGTAAACGGAGTGAACGAAAGAAAAGAGAAATTCACGATGATGATTATTCCTCACTCGGGGAAATCTACCTTTGCTGTTTCTGTCTCAGCCAAGACCTTAAAAATTGCTGGCGGACTACTGGCTGCTACTTTAATTGGTGTGATGATTTTTGTTTCAAATATTTATTTGTCCTATAATAAGTTTAAAACTCGCACAGAAGAATTATCAGCGATAGCCAAGGACTATAATGTGCTGCAAAAGCAGTTAGAGTTTTTTGTGGAAAAAACCAGTATTTTAGAAAAAAAGATGTCGGAATTGGAAAAGCTGGACACCGATTTAAGAGGTTTGCTAGAAGGTGATCCGGCTTTAAAAACGAGCATAAAAAAAGAGGACAAGCAGTTAGATATGAGTAGAGCCGTACTTACAAGCCGCAGCGGATTAGACCGTCAGCGAGCAATAAGTCAATTGCAGTTACTAGAGCTAAAAATTCCTGATCAGGAACAGAGTTTAGAAGAACTAAAAGATGCAGTCATTCAAAGAAATGATCGCCTATCACATACACCTTCAGGTTATCCTGTTTACGGTAATATTACATCAAAATTCGGATATCGCAAATCACCCTTTGGCAGCAGACAAGAATTTCACGATGGTTTGGATATTGGAGCATCATATGGGGCTACGATTGTTGCTACGGCTGATGGCATGGTAACATTTACCGGCTATCGGGCAGGTTATGGCAGGACTGTGACTATAAGCCATGGCTATGGTTTTGAAACATCCTATTGTCACAACTCTAGCATACTTGTAAAAGCAGGTCAGCAGGTAAAGAAGGGTCAGGCGATTGCAAGGGTAGGAAGTTCAGGGAGAAGTACAGGCCCACATCTGCACTATATGGTAAGGTTGAACGGGCAGCTTCAGGACCCTGCAGACTTTTTGTAGTGAGAGAGGAGGAAATACATGTTTGGGAAGAGGAGTGAGCCGACTATAGCAAATATAGATAGAGTTGATACGATACTTGGCAAGAACGCAGAGTTTAATGGTAAGATAAAATCATCGGGATTAATGCGGATAGAAGGAAATTTTGATGGCGAAATAGAATGTGATGAAGATTTGATTATAAGCGAGGGTGCAAAGGTTACTGCTGAACTTAAGGCTAGAAACGCCATCATAGCAGGAGTGTATCAAGGCAATATTCAGCTAGACGGTAAGCTTGAGATAAAGAGCACAGGTAAAGTGACGGGAGATATAAAGGTAGGTACGCTGCTTGTTGAAGATGGAGCTTTCTTTGACGGCAAATGTGAGATGAGGGGAGCAGAAAACAAGGTAGATTTAAATCTTGTTGAAACAAATAAGAAAGAGAAGACATCAAACCCAACATAAAGTTGGGTTTGATTTTTTTCTAAAAGCGGTAAGAAATAGTTTTATCTTGTAACAAGCCCTATCCGAAAAACCTTTCCAACCCACGCATGATTCCCAATGAGATAATATCCACCATCCTCATTACAGTATAAAGCCTGGTATTTTGAAGCACGACATATTCCATGAAACCGCCTACATTTACAACTCCTGTAATGTGAAAATCACCAACCGAAGGTAAATTTTTATTGACACCTGCTCCAGGTTTTAAAGCACCAGGGCTGATTTTAATAGTACCAACATTTTCTGTACGGCCGAGGGAAGCATCGATGGCAATTATAAATGGGTTTTCATAGGTGCTTTTTACTTCACCTAGCACCTTTTCAAGATTACAGGCATGAACCGGCTCTTGTAAATTACCCAAAACCTTAGCATGACGACAAACTTTATATAATTTTTCACCTACCAGCGGACCAAGCGCATCACCGGTAGAACGGTCAGTTCCTATGCAAATTATGATTAATGGGGCTTGAGTATATGTATCAGTCAGCATTTCAATAAAGTAATTGCAAAATAACTTATAAGCTGAAGGGGAATCTATATGTACTCGTAAATCCTTATAATTAAAACATGTCTGTTCCAATTGCATAACAGGCAAACCTCCTGAGGGAATTTATAACATTATATGTGAAATCATAATTTAGTATTCATATTAAATTATGCGTCATAGTTGCATTTTTTAATCATATCTATGTTGTAAATGTTTAAATGTTGTAAATTATAAAAAAGTGCAGGAGGAATATGGTTTGAATTTCAATGATGAAATAAGCTTAGGAGCCATTTACATCGGCACCCTAATTGGAGCAGGTTTTGCTTCCGGCCAGGAGATTATGAGTTTTTTTACCATATACGGAAAAGAAGGCTTGCTTGGGATAATAACGGCTGCGATTCTTTTCTTTTTATTGGGCTATTTTATATTAAGGCAGGCAATACGACTGCAATCTGAGTGCGCTGAGGATGTATTGCTGCAAATAGCCGGAGGCAGACTGATGTCCTTAATTGATATATATGTGGATATCTTTTGTCTAGCGGGGTATTATATCATGCTGTCAGGATGTGGCGCAGTGCTTAAAGAGTGCATGAACATTGACTACATATTAACAGTTTTGTTATTGAATATCGTGATTGTCATGTGTTTAAAAAAGGGGGTTAGCAGTCTTGCTAAGCTCAATAAACTGCTAGTATCTATAATGATTATTATCACGCTTTTCATAGGTTTTTGTTGTTTAAAGGAAAATCCAAATGCTTTAAGTTGTATAAAAACTTTGCCAGGTAAAAAAAGCTGGTTAATTTCATCTCTGATTTATGTAAGCTATAATATTACTTTAGCTCTAGTGGTTTTGTCATCTCTTGGCACTTATACAAATAGGGAAAGTGCGGCATGGGGTGCTGCTATAATTGGAGCATTAGGGCTTATGGCGATGGCGGTGGTAATGTGGTTTATTACTTCTGTAAATTACGCATCGCTTTCTGTCGGGGTGCAGATTCCCTTGCTTTGGGTGGCAAGGCAGTATCACCACGTAATATATCTAATTTCTATTTTGGTATTATTATCGGCTATGCTGACAACCGCGCTGAGCCTCGGATTTTCTTTTTCCCGAGGATTTGCCCATAGATTTGGCATCAATTATCGAAATGCATTAAACCTTCTATTTATCGGCATACCTTTTACAAAATACAGTTTTGCCAGCTTGATAAATAAAATATATCCTCTATTTGGAATAATCGGCATATTTTTTGGTATTTTATTAGTTATAAGAAGGGTTTTGAGCATTAAGATAGAATGATATAATAAATAAGGAAAGAATTGCAGTTGAGCCAGAAAAGAGCAGGCCATCTTTTCCGGCCTGCTCTTTTCGCTCAATTGCAATTTTTCCTATTGA
>MPOT01000007.1 GCA_001896545.1 Tepidanaerobacter sp. EBM-38
GATTCCTGCATTGGGTAAGATCCAAAGAGAATATTCTTTAGGTAGAATTATTATTGTTGCAGATAGAGGGATAACCACGGGGGATAATATTTGGTATATCCTTTCTGCTAAAAACGGCTATATATTGAGCTACTCTGTTCAATCAGCCGATAGGGAATTTAAGGTGTCAATAAGGAAAAAATTGACGCAATCCTGTATATGTATCTACAAAGGTATCATGACAAGAAGCATAAAAAGCAGCAGGAGTATTTTCCTGCTGTTTTTTAAATAACATTTGCTTGCGAATCTTCCATGAAAGCTCCCAGAAATTGGCTCTTGTATAAATCGGCATAAAAACCGCCTTTTGCCATTAGTTCCTCATGGGTGCCTTGTTCTATTATTCGGCCGTAATTCATAACCAAGATATTATCTGCATTTCTTATAGTGGATAGACGGTGAGCGATAACGAAACTCGTCCTATTCTCCATAAGCTCCTTCATGGCTTTTTGAATAGACATTTCTGTTAAAGTATCTACATTGCTAGTTGCTTCATCAAGTATTAATATATCTGGATCTGCTAGTATAGCTCGTGCAATAGTAATAAGCTGCTTTTCACCCTGCGAAATATTGGAAGCATCTTCGTTAAGAACCGTATTGTACCCTTTAGGAAGTGCTTTTATAAAGTGATGAGCATGGGCCGCTTTAGCAGCTCTTATTATTTCTTCATCAGTAGCCCCTTCTTTTCCATAGGCTATATTGTCTTTAACTGTGCCGCTAAAAAGCCATGTATCCTGAAGAACCATTCCAAAAATCCTTCTAAGGTTGCTTCTTCTAATATCTCTTATATCTACATTGTCTACCATTATCTTGCCTGCATCTATTTCATAAAATCTCATAAGAAGATTTACAAGAGTTGTTTTTCCTGCACCTGTAGGTCCAACTATAGCAACCATTTGTCCAGGGTCTACATCTATTGTTAAATCTTCAATTAAAGGTTCATCTTTCTTATAGCTAAAATACACATGGTCTAAATCCACATATCCTTCGGCATTTTCAATGACTATTGCATCTTCTTTGTCAGGTATTTCCTCTTTTTGATCTAATATCTCAAATACTCTTTCAGCTGACGCAATTGTAGATTGAATGATATTGGCTATATTGGCTGTTTGAGTTATAGGATGCGTAAACTGTCGTGAATACTGGATGAAAGCCTGCACATTACCTATTGTGATACGCCCGCCGGCCACCATTATTCCTCCAACAACACACACAAATACATAGCCTAAGTTGCTGATAAAGTTCATGATAGGCATTATTATTCCTGAAATAAATTGTGCCCGCCATGATGCTCCATAAAGTTCCTCGTTTATAGATTTAAATTCCTCGATAGCATCCTCCTCGTGTCCGAAGGCTTTTACAACATTATGACCGCCATACATTTCTTCTACATGGCCGTTTAAATTGCCCAGCACTCTTTGCTGCATAGCAAAATATTTTTGCGAGCGAGATGCGATAGACCTTATAGCTAACAAGCTTAGCGGCAATGTTATTACGGTAACCAATGTCAATATTGGGCTTATCGTCAGCATCATTACGATTACTCCGATAATGGTAACAATTGCAGTAATCAGTTGAGTGATACTCTGCTGCAGTGTGGAACTTATATTATCTACATCATTTGTGACTCGGCTTAAAATTTCTCCATATGGGTTTGCATCAAAAAATTTAAGGGGTAGTTTGGTCAATTTCTCCATTATTTCGGCTCTCATTTTCCGGACTACACCTTGAGCTACGCCTGCCATCATATAATGCTGAATATAGCTAAATGCAGAACTTGCTATATATAAGCCGAGTAGTATAAACAAAATATGAATTATATAGGGAAAATCTATATGAGCTCCGGGTTCATTGCGCAGTATAGCAATAGAGCCTTCAAAAAGTTTGGTTGTTGCCATACCCATAATTTTAGGCCCTAAGATATTAAACACGGTGCCAAGCGCTGCCATACAAAACACGACTAAAATTATTGGGATATATGGTTTTATATAATTTAAAAGCCTCATAAAGCTGCCCTTAAAATTCTTAGGTTTCTCCATAGCTCTTGCCATAGGCGGTCCGCCGCCGCGGCCTTTTCCCTGCCTTGCCCCTCCCAGTCTGTGGCTGTCAATTCTCTCATTTTCACTGCTCATGCTATCTCCTCCTTTGAAAGCTGCGAAAGCACAATATTCCTGTAAGTCTCGCAGTTTTCATAGAGTTCCTTATGTTTTCCTATGCCTACTACTCGACCTTCATCTAATACAATTATTTGATCTGCATTCATAACTGTCGCAACACGCTGAGCCACAATTATCACAGTAGACTTCTTGGTTTCTTTATTTAATGCCATCCTAAGCTTTGCATCTGTTTTAAAATCCAACGCAGAAAAACTATCGTCAAACATGTATATTTTCGGCTTTTTTACAATTGCTCTTGCAATACAAATTCTCTGCTTTTGTCCGCCCGAAACGTTAAGGCCGCCTTCTGCAATCATGGTATCAAAACCATCTTTCATCCCATTTATAAATTCTGATGCTTGAGCAATTTCTGCTGCATGTCGCACTTCTTCATCTGTGGCATCTGCTTTGCCATATCTTATATTTTCGGCAATCGTGCCTGTAAACAAGACAGACTTTTGCGGCACATAACCTATCCATGAACGAAGAACTTTTTGAGGAATGTTTCTTATATCAATTCCATCTATAGTTATTTTGCCGGAGGTTACATCATAAAATCTCATAATAAGATTTGAAATAGTGGACTTGCCTGAACCTGTAGCACCGATTATCGCAGTAGTGCGACCCGGCAATGCCTTAAATGATATATTAGATAATGCCGGCTCTTCAGCGTCAGGATATTTAAATGTTACATCATCAAATTCCAATACTCCTTTTATTTCTTTTGGTATAACAGGATTTTCGGGATCTACTATTTCAGGTTCCATATTTAATACTTCTTTGATTCTCTCTACTGATGCAGCTGCACGAGGTATCATTATAAACATCATAGAAAGCATCATTGTAGAAAACATTATTTCCATAGCGTATTGGATAAACGCAAGGAGATCTCCAACTTCCATAATCGCCGCATTTATTTTAAGGCTTCCATACCATACAATGGCAATGGTTGTAATATTGAATATCAACATAACAAGCGGCATCATAACAGCCATTAACCTGTTTACCCTTATTGCTACATTAGTAAGATCGATATTCGCAGCATTAAAACGTTTTTTCTCATGCTCTACTCGGTTAAAGGCTCGAATAACTCTAACACCTGTAAGATTTTCTCTCATTACCCTGTTTACAGTATCAATTTTGACTTGCATGGCTCTAAAAAGCGGTAATGAAAACTTTGATAATACCACTATTAACCCTATTAGTATAGGCACAACTATCCAAAAAACAAAGGACAGGCTTGGCGCAGTAGATACAGCCATTATTATTGCACCTATGGCCATTATAGGAGCCATTACTACCATTCTAAAAAATATCATTGCGACCATTTGCAGCTGGGTTACATCATTCGTGGTTCTGGTTATAAGAGAGGCGGTTCCTATTTTATTAAATTCATTAAGAGAAAAACTTTCTACTTTCTCGAAAATACTTTCTCTAAGCGACTTACCAAAACCCATAGCCGCCCTCGAAGAACAATAACTTGCCGCTATCGCAGCACCTACAGCACAAAGAGCTACAAACAGCATTTTCCCTCCTACGGCAAGAATGTAACCGGTATCTGTATTTACTATGCCGGTATTTACGATATCTGCAAGCATCGACGGCAGCATCAGCTGTGACATCGCTTGGCAAAATATAAAGATTAATGATGCTGCAATAAATGGCCAATATGGTTTTAAATTGCTCAAGATTTTTTTCATAAAATTATCACCTCGTATTAGTCTCCATAGGTTCTTTAAGATTATCCCTTATTTTTTTAAAAAGTCTGTTAAGCATGCTCTTTTCTTCCTCGGATAGGCCACTAAACATTCTTTCTTCTATGCATTGTATTTCTTTATATATACTTTTGCAAAGTTTTCTTCCGTATTCAGTGAGGTATACGCGCATAACTCGCTGGTCAATTTCATCTTGGACTCTTTTTACTATTCCTGATTTTTCCATTCGCTTTAGCATAATGGTAACAGTAGGAGCTTTAATTTTTAAACTTTGCGCCAGTTCCGCCTGACTTTGTCCGTCGTCTTTATAAAGTGCAAACAGTAAAGGCGGCTGTCCGGGATAAACACCCCTTTTTTGAAATGACCTATGTGTCTTCAGGTAATGTAATCTTGCAATCTCCAGAAAGAGCGCATAATTTGATTCGGGATCTAAACAATTCATTTAAATCTCACTCTCCAATTTACTTAGACGTCTAATGAATTTGTATTATATCACTTAAAGTAGAAAAGTCAATAATATATTTTTGCAAAAATATGGGCTGTTTTCCAACAGTCTTCCAAATAGGCAGTAAAGCCTATAACCCTTGTATTAACAGGGTTATAGGCTTTTTTCTTGGCTTTAGGTGTAAGGCTCAGGTTATATATCGTTATTAATAAATGTGTCAATAAGAAAAAATTGACACATTTAAGTCTGTTTTTCTTTAGCATCAGGTTTTTTTATCAACAGCTCATAGGCTTGATTTCTTGAGAGCCCTAGTTGTTTAGCAGCTCTTTTCATTGCCTGATTTTTAGAAAGACCTTCTTCCATCTCATCTTGCATAATCAACCAAAGTTTATCTGCAAGATGAGATTCCAAAAGTTCCGGTTCACTTACACTGTTTACCGATGTTTTGGCAGATTTTTGCCCAGAATATGCACCCTCCACGACAATAACCATTTCACCTCTGGGCGACTTTACATTGAATCTTTCTATTACCTCTTCAATAGTCCCTCGAATAAATTCTTCATGTACCTTGGTCATCTCCCGGGCAATGACAATCTGCCGATTCCCCAACGCATCCTTTAAGGCTTTCAACGTTTTTATTATACGGTGTGGTGCCTCATAGAATATCAGTGTCCTTTGTTCATCTACCAGCTCTTTTAGTGTTTGCTTTTTCTCTTTAGTTTTTTGAGGCAAAAAACCTTCAAAGGCAAAGCGCTTGGTAGAAAGGCCGGAAGCTACTAAAGCACATATGGCGGCTGCTGCTCCGGGAAGTGGCACCACCCGGATATCTTGCCCAATAGCGTCTTTTACTAAATCCTCCCCCGGATCTGAAAGGCCGGGAGTTCCTGCATCAGTTACAAGAGCAATATCTTTGCCTTCCTTTAAAAGCTCAATCACCTTAGGGCCTTTTGTCATCTTGTTATGCTCATGGTAACTGGTGAGAGGTGTTGCTATTTCAAAATGATTTAATAACTTTATGGTAACACGTGTATCCTCAGCGGCTATCAAATCTACTTCTTTTAATATCTTTAAAGCTCTTAGCGTGATATCTTCCAGATTTCCTATTGGCGTAGGACATAGATATAAAGTACCTGGCTTGTTCATCCTAGACCTCCGATTGTTTCCCAAAATATATTTGTTTTATCTCATCGGTATAGCTTCCGTCGCTGTTGTAAACTACAAGGGGTGGAAGTATTTTCATGCCGCTGGAGGCACCCTTTTTTGCCATCATCAAAAACAAGTTCGGGCCTTCTTGGGCTTTGGGATGGATAAAACGCAGGATTTTAGGTTCAAGGCCTAATGATCTCATTTTATAGATAACATCCACAAGCCTTACGGTTCGATATACCATATAAAAGCAACCACCAAAGCTCAATAACTGCCATGAAACCCTTGCCACATCCTCCAGTGTAGCGGCAACTTCATGTCTGGCAACGGCTATGCTCGGATTAGGGCTAATTTTGCCTTCCTTTAGCGCCATATATGGCGGATTTGTTACCACAACAGAAAAACTCTCCCTGCCGAAAATCTTGACAGCTTCCTTCAAATCGCCATGGACGATTTTAACCCGCTCTTCTAGCCTATTCATCTTTACATTTCTTACCGCACGATCAAAGGCTTCGCCGACTATCTCTATCCCTACAATCTCCTTGGCATCAGTCTTGGCTGAAAGCAATAGCGCAATTACACCGCTTCCCGTTCCAATATCTATCACTCTGTCATTTTTATCAGCTTTTACAAAATTTGCAAGCAGCACTGAATCTATTGCAAATTTATATGAGCCTTGCTTTTGGATGATTTTTAAGCCGTCACACAGCAAATCGTCAATCTGCTCGCCCGGATATTTTAAGAATTTGTCCACTTAAATTCACCTTTATGCTAAAAATATCTGATTTCATTATATCAAAGGCCTGTTTAATTAACAATTAATCCAAATGGTTCGTAAAGAAGATGATAGGGTAAAGATAACTTCTTTACCCTAATTTGCCAAGTTCGCTTAATGCTTTCTTTAAAGCTGCTATAGTATTGTCATCTGCCTCACACAAGGGCAGACGTAAACCTCCTACCCGAATACCTATTAGGTTAAGAGCGGCCTTGACCGGGATGGGATTTGTGATTACGAATAGGGCTTTAAATATATTGAAAAGCTTTAAGTGAATTTCTTCCGCCTTTTTTGTATTGCCTTCTTCAAAACTCGTTATCATCTGTTTTATCTCGCTGCCTACCACATGTGATGCTACGCTTATAACCCCCTGTGCTCCAAGTGCCAACATAGGAAGTGTCAAGCTGTCGTCTCCGCTGTAAATCTCAAGGTTCGGCGCAAGAAGCCTCGTTTTGCTTGTTTTATCAAGATTTCCTACAGCGTCCTTTACCGCTACAACATTTTTAATTTCTGAAAGTCTTGCCAATGTTTCAGGCTCAATGGTAACTGCTGTTCGGCCGGGTACGTTATACGGCACTACTGGAATATCCACTGCTTCAGCAATTGCTTTAAAATGCCGATAAAGTCCTTCTTGTGTTGGTTTGTTATAGTATGGCGACACTAATAGCAGGCTATCTGCGCCAACTTTTTCAGCCTTTTGAGACAGTTCGATGCTGTGTAAAGTTGAGTTACTTCCTGTACCTGCCATAATTTTAGCTCGCTTTCCGGCTATTTCCTTGCAGGCTTTAAATAAATCCAATTTTTCTTCATCGGTAAGCGTCGGCGACTCACCTGTCGTGCCTGCTACCAGCAAAGTATCTGTTCCTGTTGCCAATAAATGTTCTATTAAGTTTTCCAATGCCTTATAATCTATGTTCAGCTCTTCATCAAATGGTGTAACCATAGCAGTTATGACTTTTCCAAAAATCATTTGTATCTTCCTCCTTAAATCTTTCTAATGAAAGTTTGCTCATGTCCATATCATTGACATATAGTATTATATAATATGCAGATAGTATGCCAAATGACCATGTCGGATAAGCTTTTCAACATGTTCTGGGTAATTTAGGATTATCAAAATACGCCATTGTTTCTATTATCCTGTACCTCCTTTACTGGCTCTAATGGCTCCAATAATTCCTACTGATAATTCCAGCATTTTTTCCCCTCCATAGTTATTGGATGTTAAACTATGATTCAACGCAATTTATTAAATTCCTGCTTTGAAATTAAAAAAACCCCGCAGTAAAACTGTAGGGTTTGCATACAAAATTATTTTCTGTCTCGACCGGCTCCTGCTAAAACTAAAAGGCGTAAGAGTTGCATGACAGCCGTAAGCGTAGCAGCCACATAGGTAAGAGCCGCCGCACCAAGTACAGCCTTTACGGGACCTACTTCACTCCTGTCGATAAACCCTCCGCTTTCTAAAATCGCCACTGCTCTGTTGCTGGCATTGTATTCTACGGGTAATGTAATGATTTGAAATAAAACAGCAAGTGAAAACAGCAGTATTCCAACCAGCATAAGTGAATCCGCCCGAAACAAAAGACCTAAAAAGAATAAAGGAAAAGCCATTTGTGATCCAATACCTGCTGCCGGAACAATAGCATTTCTAATAGCAAGCGGAGCATATCCCACATCGTGCTGGATGGCGTGTCCGCATTCATGTGCAGCCACTCCAAGAGCCGCAAGAGATCGGCCGTTATAGACATCGCTGGAAAGTTTTAAAACCTTTCGCCTTGGATCGTAATAGTCTGACAGCCGGCCGCCCTGTATTTGAATAGACACATCATAAATACCGCTCTGCCTCAATATTTCCCGGGCTACATCGGCACCTGTCATCCCACTTTTTGCAGGAACTCTTAGGTACCTTTCAAATGTAGATGTAACCTTAGCCTGGGCGTAAATGGCCAGTATCATGGCAGGAAGTAGTATAATCATAGTGTAATCCCAATAAAACATCGCAATCCCTCCTTTATTGAGGATATATTCAAAAAAGTAATTGTCTTATATATTATATGCTGATAATTCTTTTGTCAATAACTATACTTCCTCTATATCCACTTCTTCAGCAGGAAATTCCATTATTTCCTTGCCTTCATCTATTTGAACTTGAATCGTTTCTTTCGGTTTATAAACGGCGATCACCGTTCCTTCGCCGTAGGGGGTTATTACCCTATCTCCAACATTCGGATAATCTATCGAATTATCTTCATATGATTCACTCTCATACTTTAGACAGCACATAAGCCTGCCGCACAGCCCTGAAATTTTCACCGGATTTAGCGATAGATTCTGCTGTTTTGCCATTTTTATGGATACCGGGTCAAATTCACCCAAAAATGTAGAACAGCACACGCATCGTCCGCAGGGGCCTATGCCGCCAATCATTTTGGCTTCATCCCTTACGCCGATTTGACGAAGCTCAATTCTGGTGTGAAATACCGATGCCAGATCCTTCACCAGTTCGCGAAAATCTACTCGGCCATCTGCTGTAAAATAAAAGATAAGCTTGCTCTTGTCAAAGGTGTATTCTACGTCGACCAGCTTCATATCAAGACCATGTTTTTCTATTTTTTCAATAGCTATGCTTTCTGCTTCCAAGGCCTCTGCCGCATTATTTTTGACTATGGCCTCGTCTTCCGAAGTAGCTTTTCTCATCACATCTTTCAGTGGAGTTATAATATCCTCATCTCTTACATCCTTAGGGCCTGTCACAACTTCACCGTATTCTACGCCTCGGCTTGTTTCCACTATTACTTTATCACCGATTTCAATATCAAGAGCCCCAGGATTAAAATAATCTACCTTTCCGGCTTTTTTAAATCTAACACCCACTACTGTTACCAATTAAAATACCTCCTTAAGGCTCACAAGCAAGTTGTACCAAATTAAGTTCTTATTTCCTCTAGATTTTGCAGCTTTTAATTGCCCATAAGTAACATCAATCGCCCTAAGTATAGAATTTTTTGCAAGTATTGGGGAATACTTATCAATCATCGGTTCTAAATCTTGATTTATAAGTGCTGTATCGGCATTTGTTTTTACAATTAGCATATCTCTAAAAAGTGAAATGGTAAATTCCAACACTTCCTCAATTTTTTCTTCAATATCGGAAAGCTCTTTTACATATATGCCAAATTCAGTATGCCCGGCTTTTTGTGTAATATTGAATATTATATCTGCAATCTTTTGCCTGCTTTCTATTGAAAGTAGCGGCTCTGCTTCTGCCTTGGAAAAATCCTGAATTTGACATCGGGATACAACCGTCGGAATTAACTGTTTAATGTTATTTGAAAGCAATATGATAATGCTTTCACTGCTAGGCTCTTCTAATGTCTTGAGTAGAGCATTCTGGGCTTGGGGTGTTATTGTATGAGCCTCATGGAGTATATAAACCTTCTTATTGCCTTCCATGGGTTTTTCTGCTAAATCCAGTATCATTTTTCTTACTTGCTCAATTTTTATAGCAGCACCGTCCGGATGCACATGTATTACATCGGGGTAAACCTGATTTTGGATTTTCCTACATACGCTGCAAAATCCGCAAGGAGCTAAATCAGCATTTTCACAGTTAGCGGTTTGAGCCAGTTTTAAAGCTTTTTGTGTCGTTTCTTCCTCATCGCCTAAAAAAATATAAGCATGTGATATGTTATCCAATATACCACCTCAAGCATAAATATCAAGCAACAGACCGCTGATTTCATCAACTAAAGCCATTACCTTCAATGAGTCCTGATTTTCCGAAAGCAGCTCTTGCGCCAAATCAATTAGTTTTTGATTTACAATTTTAATCATTGACAGGACTTTGCTGCGGCCGTAGCGAGTTTGAAAATGATTTTCCTTAAAAGCAAAACCCTGAGAAATACATATTTTTAAAAACTCAGCTATCCTCTGTCTGTATTCTTTTAAATCTTTAAGTAACATATTTTTGCAAAGTCGCTGGCCAATTTCATTAATTGCATTAAACTCTAAATCCATTTGATATTTTAAATGGGTCTTTGTAGCAACATTTAATTGTTCGGAAAAATTCTGACCGCTTTGCTCCTTATGGATTAACAAATCCTTAGGCAGACCAAATTCCGGCGATAAGCTCACCCTCATATCTTAACAAACCTTTCCACATCCAATATGAAAACCGTGGCACCTCCTACTAATACTTCAACCGGATATGGTACATAGGCATCAGCAGGACCTGCCGGAAGTGGTGTTACAATTTTTTTCCTCGGCTTGCACATTTTTTCTATGATAGCCAAGAGCTCTTCAAGTCTTTCCTCTTCTACACCAATCATCAGTGTTGTGTTGCCGCTCTTTAGGAAACCTCCTGTACTTGCTAGCTTTGTCAATCCGAATTTCTTTTGGCTTAATTTTTCAATCAACCGGCCTGCATCATTGTCTTGTACCACTGCCATTACGAGTTTCACGTTTATCGCCCCTTCCGATAATTTTTTTAGGTCGGGTCATTCTTTATTTAAAATATTAAAACAGCTTATTATATTTTCATTATACCTGATTTTTCAATCTCAAACAATACGGCTTCAAATACATGCTCCGGGTTTTGGGAAGCATCTACCAATCTTGTTCTATCGGGGTACATGCTGTGCACCTTTAAAAATCCTTCCCTGACTTTTTTATGAAATTCCAAGTTCTCGCTTTCTAATCGATCCTTTTCTTTGCTAAGTCGTTTTAATGACTGACTGGGATCTACATCAAGGATTATAGTCAAATCAGGCCAATTATTTTTTAAAAACCATCCGTTGATATCCGTAAGTTCCTTTATTCCTAAGCCCCTAGCCCAGCCTTGATAAGCCAAGCTTGAATCCACAAACCTGTCGCATAAGACTATATAGCCGTTTTCTAATGCCGGAACAATAACTTTTTTTACAAGTTGCGCTCTTGAAGCTGCATATATCAGTGCTTCCGCCTCAGGTACCGGAATTTCTCCTTCCAACGTCAGCAGTAGTTTTCTAAGCTTTTCTCCCAGCGAAGTGCCTCCCGGCTCTCGAGTTACCAATACCTTAAAACCCTTTGTTCTTAAATATTCGCTGATTTTCTTTACTTGAGTGGTCTTGCCTGCCCCATCAGGGCCTTCGATGGTTATAAGTTTACCTTTCACGATATCTCCTCTTTGCTTTCATTAAGGTTTTTTATGTGGGTTTATCTTACAGAATCATACAGCAATAAGTTAAGCATTGAATACCGCCTGGATAAAACCTTCTGGAGTTATCCCTTGGCAGTAGCCTCCGGACTTTAGCAGAGCGGTTAACACCTCTATATGCTCTTTTTCCATAATCTCACCTGGCATGAGCAGTGGTATTCCAGGGGGATACGGGACCAATGCCTCTTTTATTACACGTCCTAGGGATTGCTTCAACGGCACATGTTCTCCGATAGAATAAAAAGCTGCTTTCGGCTCTAATGCCTTCTTAGGCAGTTTATCCGGCCAAATTATGGATTTGGGGATTTTTGTCCTGGCTTTTAATGCGGAAAGTGCTTTTATAAGGCGGTTTATATCACTGCTGTTATTAGAAAATGTTATTAAAAAGTAAATATTATATAAATCCGCATATTCAGCATATATATTAAACCGCTTTCGAAGAATTTTTTCCACCTGGTATCCCGTATAACCTGCTTGAGAAACATTTACCATAAGTCTAGATAAGTCTATATCGTAAATGCCGTTTTTACCCTTAACCTCAGTTCCTATACAATAAAACGGGGTAAATTTATTGATGCCGTATCTTGCTTTATCAGCCAAAGCCAAGGCCCTTTTTACTAAAGTTTTGCCGTTAAGCTCCATTACAGCTCGTGATGCATCCAGCGATGCCATCAAAATATATGAAGGGCTAGTAGTTGTCACAAGATGCAAGAAATCCTGCAGGCGGTTTTGGTCAATTTTATTGCCCCTTACATGCAGCCAAGCACTTTGTGTAAAAGATGTCAGCATCTTGTGAGGGCTTTGAACCCATGCATCGGCAACCTTCCCTGCACACATCGGTAGCCTAAAGCTGAAACCAAAGTGGGGCCCATGAGCTTCATCAACAAGTAGAAGCTTGTTGATGCTGCGGACAAGCTTAGAAATTGCACCAAGGTCTGGGCAAAATCCCTGGTATACGGGGTTTGTCAACAGCACTGCCTTGATTTTAGGATTTTGCTCTAGTGCTTCAGCTACAGCCTTTGGACTTACTTGTGTATAAACGCCAAACTCCTGCCATCGTTCCGGCATTACATAAACCGGTCGGCCACCTGTGATAATTAAGCCTGACAGGACTGACCTGTGACTTGCTCTGGAAATTAAAATCTCATCATCCGGTGCGATTGCCGCTCCCATCATAGCAATAACACCCGATGTGGCACCATTTACCAAAAAAAATGATTTATCTGCTCCGTAAAGCTCAGCAAGCTTTTCTTGTGCTCGTTTTATGGGGCCTCTGGGCTGATGAAGGTCATCAAGGCCCGGGATTTCCGTAACATCCCATTTGAACAGGTTTTCCTTAAATTCCTCAAATATATGCCCTGCCGGTCTTGCTTTGTGGCCGGGCATATGGAATCTAACCGAATTTGTGTTTGCATATTTTTTTAGTACATTTAAAAGCGGTGTTTCTATGTGTTTATTTACCTTTTTTTTCAAACCCATATACTCCTAAAAAGTATTTATTTTCAAGTATTAACACAAAAGGCTGCACGGAAAAATTCCCATATTAGTCTTCAGTAACCACCGCCATAGATGCTAAAAAGTCGTCCTGCTCAAGCTTTATCAATGTTACACCCATTGTATTCCTACTCATTTTGGATATTTCCGAAGTCAAAAGGCGAATCATAATTCCGGAGCTTGTGCAGAGCATTATCTCATCATTTTCTCCAACAACTCTTAACCCTGCCAGTGGACCGGTCTTATCAGTTACTTTTTGAATTATTACACCTCTGCCTCCACGTGCCTGACATCTGAATTCCTTTTCATCAATGCGCTTACCGAAACCCTTTTCGGTAACAACCAACACATCATGACCTTCCCGAACAATGTCCATTGACACCACTTTATCATTAGGACGAAGATTGATGCCCTTGACTCCCTGAGAGGTGCGTCCCGTTGAGCTTACATTATTCACTGAGAATCTTATGCTCATGCCGTTGTGTGTGCCTAAAATCATCTCTTCATTTTTATCAACAAGCCTAACTCCTATTAGCTCGTCATCATCTTTCAAAGTTATGGCTATTAGGCCTGTCCGGCGTGAACTTCCATACTCAGAAAGCAGCGTCTTTTTAACGATACCGTTTTTGGTAGCAAAAATTAAATAACGTGCCTCATCAAAATCCTTGATAGTTATCATCGTGTTGACTCTTTCATCGGGTTTTAACGGCAGCAGGTTAACTATGGCAGTGCCTCGCGCGGTTCGACTGGTCTCGGGGATTTCATACGCCTTTAGCTTGTATACATTTCCTTTGTTTGTAAAGAACATTACAACATGATGAGTTGTACCAACAAATATATGTTCCACAAAATCTTCTTCCCGAGTGGTAATTCCCGTTACTCCCCGGCCTCCTCGGCGCTGACTGCGATATGCAGAAATGGGCTGGCGCTTCACATACCCGAAATGGGTCTGTGTTATAACTATATCTTCCTCAACTATCAAATCTTCTATGTCTAAATCGCCTTCATCATGAGTTATGTGGGTTCTGCGCTCATCGCCATATTTTTGTTTTATCTGGATAAGCTCTTCCTTGATAATTGATAAAACTATTTTTTCATCTGAAAGTACTTTTTGATAGTAGTCTATTTTCTTTAAGAGTTCGACATACTCTTCGTCAATCTTTTCTCGCTCTAGAGCGGTAAGGCGTTTAAGCCTCATATCAAGTATGACCTGCGCCTGTTTTTCACTAAGACCAAAATTCTTTATAAGCGCCTCCCTTGCCGTAACGTCATCCTTAGAACCCCTTATGATAGCGATTACCTCATCGATATGGTCAAGGGCTATTTTTAATCCTTCTAAAATGTGTATTCTTTCTTGAGCTTTATTCAAATCAAATTTTGTTCTTCTTACAATAACATCCTTCTGATGTTCAAGATAGTAATAAATCATCTCACGCAGGTTAAGCACGCGCGGCTTATTATCTACAAGAGCCAGCATAATGGCGCCAAATGTGCTCTGCATTTGTGTGTGTTTATAAAGTTGGTTCAAAATTATGTGGGGATTTGCATCTCTTTTCAAATCCATTACAATGCGAATCCCTTTACGGTCACTTTCATCTCTAAGGTCGGATATGCCTTCGATTTTTTTATCCCTAACCAATTCCGCAATTTTTTCCACCATTCGCGCCTTATTGACCATATATGGTATCTCGGTAACTATAATGCGCTGTCGTGTGGCGTCCATAGCTTCGATGGTGGCTTTAGCCCTCATTACCACAGAACCTCTGCCTGTTGTGTACATATCTTTAATGCCGCTGTATCCTTTTATTATTCCACCTGTTGGAAAATCCGGCCCTTTAATAACCTGCATCAGTTCTTCTACTGTTACATCAGGATTATCTATCATCATTACAACGCCGTCTATAACCTCCGAAAGATTATGTGGCGGTATATTGGTAGCCATACCCACAGCAATACCTGAAGAACCGTTTACCAAAAGATTGGGGAAACGTGCAGGCAGTACACTTGGTTCCTCTAGTGATTCATCATAATTGGGCACAAAATCAACCGTATCTTTATTTAAGTCAGAAAGCATCTCCAGAGATATTCTGGTCATTCGAGCTTCCGTATACCTCATGGCTGCAGGTGGGTCACCATCTATTGAGCCAAAATTTCCATGTCCGTCTACCAGCAGGTATCTAGTGGAAAAATCTTGAGCCAAGCGCACCATAGCATCATATATGGCAGCATCTCCATGTGGGTGATAATTACCCATAACCTCTCCCACGATCGTGGCGGATTTCCTGTGAGGTTTATCCGGTGTGAGAGAGAGTTGGCTCATGGCATAAAGAATTCTGCGATGAATGGGTTTTAACCCATCCCTTACATCGGGTAAAGCCCGACCTACAATAACACTCATGGAATAATCAATATATGATTTTTTCATTTCATCTTCAATTTTAACCGGTATAATCTTACCTTTTGGTTCAGCCATTTAACTCTCCCTCCTATACATCAAGATTTTGAACCTCTGCCGCATGTTCAAAGATAAACTGCCGCCTAGGTTCTACCTTGTCTCCCATAAGTATTGTAAAAATTTCATCAGCTACTACCGCATCTTCTAAACTGACTTTTAAAATGGTGCGTGTTTCAGGATTCATAGTAGTTTCCCAAAGCTGTTCTGCTGCCATTTCACCAAGACCTTTGAATCGCTTGATTTCAGCTCTATCCCTGCTGTTTCCTAGACTTTCTAATATTCTTGAAAGTTCATGGTCATCAAAGGCATAGTAATCCTTTTTACCCAAAACCACTCTGTATAGAGGCGGCTGAGCAATATATATCTTACCTGCTTCAATAAGCGGCTGCATGTATCTATAAAAAAATGTAAGCAATAAGGTGCGGATATGCGCACCGTCCACATCAGCATCGGCCATAAGGATTATCTTATGATATCGCAGTTTTTCTATATCAAATTCCTCACCAATACCTGTTCCTAATGCTGTAATAATTGACCTGATTTCTTCATTGTTTAAAATCTTATCCATTCGCGCTTTTTCTACATTGAGTATCTTGCCTCTCAGCGGCAGTATGGCCTGGATTTGCGGATCTCGTCCTTGCTTTGCGGAACCTCCGGCAGAATCTCCTTCCACCAGGTATAGCTCGCAAAGTCTGGGATCCCTTTCGCGGCAATCAGCCAACTTTCCTGGCAATGCGGTATGTTCGAGGGCAGTTTTGCGGCGTGTGAGTTCCCGGGCTTTGCGTGCAGCCTCACGTGCCCTTGCTGCTCCCAAAGCCTTTTCCGCTATAACCCGTGCTATGGCAGGATTTTCTTCTAAAAACCGGGATATTCCCTCACCTACTACAGTATCAACAAGACTGCGAATTTCGCTGTTGCCCAGTTTGGTCTTTGTTTGACCTTCGAACTGAGGATTTGCAAGCTTGACGCTGATTACCGCAGTAAGCCCTTCCCTTACATCTTCGCCGGAAAGATTTGCATCCTGTTCTTTTAACAGATTCATCTTGCGCATATAATCATTCATACTGCGGGTAAGGGCTGTACGAAATCCGCTCAGATGCGTACCGCCTTCATGTGTATTGATATTATTTGCAAAGGTAAGCACTGTTTCTAAGTACGAATCATTATACTGCATGGCCACTTCAACTTCCATATCATCCCGAGCAGCGCTCATGTAGATAGGTTCTTCATGCAGTACATCCCTTTTCCGATTTAGATATTTGACAAAAGATACTATACCACCCTCATAATGAAACACATTGGAATTACCTGTGCGCTCATCACAAAGCTCAATCCTTATACCTCTGTTTAGAAAAGCTTGCTCTCTTAATCGCTGTGTCAATATATCTTGAGAAAAAATGGTATCTTCAAAAATCTCATCATCAGGCATAAAAGTTATTTTAGTGCCTGTTTCATTAGTATCGCCTTTTCTGATTACATCTGTTACCGGTTTACCTCGTTCATATTTTTGATAGAAGATACCGCCATCGCGCTTTACCTCTACTTCCATCCAGCGCGACAGGGCATTGACCACTGAAACCCCTACACCGTGAAGACCTCCGGATACCTTGTAGCCTCCGCTGTTAAACTTTCCGCCGGCATGCAGCATAGTAAGCGCTACTTCCAATGCCGATTTACCTACTTTTGGCTGGATTTTAACCGGAATACCTCTGCCATCATCTTCCACGGTAACGGAATTATCCTTGTTTATAGTTATTTTAATATTTTTGCAATAGCCGGCCATGGCCTCATCAATGCTGTTATCCACAACTTCATACACCAAATGATGTAGACCTCGGCTGTCGGTAGAACCTATATACATGCCAGGCCTGAGCCTTACATGCTCAATGCCCTCTAAAACTTCTATTTTATTTTCATCATAAACATTCTTTTTTTCCAAACTTACAACCTCCACATAGAACCTATTTAAGATTCTTTATAAAATCCGCCCTTTTCGAAAGTGTAGTGGCGGAAATAGGTGAAAATAATATCTTTTTATCCAATATCACTGCTGTTTTTTTATTTTCCTGGGTATTATTATATAAGTTTTCATCTTCCGATACAAATCCTTCTTCTCGAGCTACCTGTAGAAATTCAGATGTATCTTTTGCACAAAGAGCAGTTTTATCAAGAATCATTACCACATCTTTTGTTAAAACCACTTCATCTCCGCCTATATGGATGAACAATGTTTTTCCCCCTTTTTTATCTTACTTTTCATATCTTTTATCATCAGTCTTGTAAAGCTGCTTCTTAAGTCTTCATCATCGATATCACGACTTATATTATATATCACTTTCATGCAGGTTTCAGGAATTTCAACATCTTCATCCTCTTTAACTTCGATATCTTCTGCCTTAGGTTTTTCTGATTTTTTTATATCACGGATTTGAAATTTGATATCCTTCACCAGTGGATATGGCAAATTAGAGTTAATCTTGTACATCAAATCAGGCTTTAGTAAATAAAGCTGGTACAGCCATACATGATTTTCTACACCTATGAAAAGTGTATTATTTTGTATAAATGTGGGTTTCGAAATCTTTGAGATTTTTTCTCCCACCATGGATTCATAGTTTGTAAAAATTCTGGCTTCCATAAGCCTTTTATCTATGCAGGTTTTTTTTAAAGAACTTAACAGTATTGTTCCTATCTTTTCCATTTTTTATCACCCCAATGTGCCAGCCTTTATCGGATATAAAAAGCTTTTTTCCAATATTTCCTCTGGAATGAATTTTAAATCGGTTGTCGTAATAAATACTTGATGATTCTCTTGTCCTAAAATGAGCTGTCTGCGATGTATGTCAAGCTCCGACATAACATCGTCTAAAAGCAGTATTGGATACTCGCCTTTTTCTGTGTATAAAAGATTTCTCTGGGCAAACTTCAAACACAACACTGTTAATCTTTGCTGACCTTGTGAGGCATAGTATTTTACATTTTTTCCGTCGATAAAAAAATCTATATCATCCCTGTGAGGACCTATCGATGTAAAACTCCGGTTTATATCCTTTTCCCGGTTTGATATGAGCTTATTTTTATAATCCGCTTTAATTCGTTCAGGATTACTAAAATCGATCTCACTTCGATAGCTGATTCTTAAATCATTCCCCTTATTTGTAAATGTTTTAAAATAATCTTGCGATAAGGATGATATCCTTTGTAGCATCTTAAGTCTTTCATTTATCAGCTGCGAGCCAAGTTCTGACAGCTGCTCATCCCAAGGATCCAGGGTTTTTGTCATACCTGGTTTAACCTTTATAGTCTTTAAAAGTGTATTTCGCTGTGTAAGCACACGTTGGTATCCTTGTAAATATTTATAAAAGCTTGGCCTTATCCGGTATATTAGATTATCTATAAATTTTCGGCGAAGTGATGGTTCACCCTTCACCAGGTCAATATCCTCCGGTGAGAAATAAACCGCACTTATACTTGGATCAAGTTCCGACCATCGGCTTTTTTTATTTTCACCCTCTTTAACTTCCTTTTTTCGATTGCGGTAAATAGTAACTTGTCTGTCGATATCACCTGCTTTTGTACTAAATAAGCCTTTTAAAAAAGCCAGCGGTTGATCATACCTGATTACTTCCTGTTCCCTAAAGGCTCGGGTAGCTTTCAGTTCTGTTATAAAATAAATAGCCTCTAGTAAATTGGTCTTTCCTTGAGCATTATCCCCGTAAAAAATATTAATTCCATTTTTAAATCCAATATCCAATTCTAAAAAGTTTCGAAAATCATATAACCTTAAATTATAAAGATACACGCTTTTACCTCCGGTTCACCAGCAGCCGGTTACCGTCGACTTCTACCACATCAGAAACTTTGAGTTTTCTAGACCTTTTGGTTTCTATTTCACCGTTTACTTTCACATTGCCTTCTGTTATTGCAATTTTGGCTTCACCGCCGGTGGAAAAAATCCCCGACCATTTTAAAAATTGGTCGAGATTAATAGTTTCAGTGTTTATGAAAATTTCTTTCGAGCCTGTCAAGGATTATCACCTCTAAGTCTTACGGGTAAAATAAAATTCTTATGATTATCAGTTTCTAAAGCTGTAATGATGCACGGCCCCGTCTCATCAGAAAAATGTAGTTTTATTTCAGGTGAAAATATCGTCTTTAGAGCATCGATAAAAAATCCTGCATTGAAGGCTATCAATATTTCCTCACCTTCTGTGCTGCATAAAACCTTATCGGTAATTCGGCCTAATTCCGTTTCTACTTGGACTTCTATAGAATTTTCTACAATATTAAATTTTACCAAATTATTAGTATTGCCTTCTCTTGCGAGAACACTTGCTCTTTCTACGGCTAAGCGAAGTTCATCCGTAGATACAATTGCCGTTGTCTTGGGTTTTATTTGCATAACGGTTTTGTAATCAATAAAATCTCCATCTAAAACCCTTGATGTTATTAGAAATTTTTCCGTTAAAAACTCTACACTGTTCTTGCTTGCATATAATTCAAAATATGCTTCTTCGTCATCTTCAAAAATCCTTGAAATCTCAAGCAGTGTATCACCGGGAATTATAGTTTTAAATTCGCTAATATCTGATGTTTCAGTTTCACTTAACTCCTCATAGCACCAAGCTATTCTAAATCCATCTAATGCTACCATGTTTAGAATATTGTCTTTGTAATCTATTAAAGCACCTGTTAACTGTGGCCGAGAGGTCGTATCATCTGCTCGTGCATAAATTGTCTTTTTTATCATATCCTTAAACATGCTTTGCTTTAGCCTTATTCTGTTTAAGGAATTATTTTTAGAAATTTCAGGAAAATCCATAGCATCAAAGCAGGGCAGTACCATGTTAAACTGGCCTGATGATATATATACCTTGTTTTCGCTGCTGTTAAATTCTACCATATTTTCAGATATTCGGCGAATTATTTCCGACAAAATCTTTGATCCTACTACAATACTTCCACTTTCTAATATGCTTAGTTTATCAGATTCATTTTTGATTTCATATTCTATACCCATGTCAAGGTTTGTAGCTGACAGACACAGGAAATCATCATAGGCGGAAAACTTTATTCCGGTAAGTATTGATATAGGAGTTTTCGAAGGTACAAATTTCTCAACTGTAGAAATACTTGAGGCAAGTTCATTTCGGTTGATTGTAAATTTCATTGTGTTACCTCCAAAAAGAAATTTAAAAATATGTCATAAAAATATACTTATATGAATAATATATTAATTTAGTAGTAGTAGTAGTAAGTGCTGTGGATATGTGGATAAATCATGTTAATAAGTATTATATATGGTATTTTGATGTGGATAACCTGTGGAAAATGGGCATAACTTTATTCACAGTACTAACAATGGCTGTTGATAGTCGAAATTTGTCCACTTTTTATAAACAAGTTGTCCAAAGGATTTCCACAGCTTATTAACCATAAAGGATTTTCTTTTTTAAACTCTCGACAGCATTAGATAATTGGGAGTCTTCTTGAATATCGCGCGTTATTTTATCCCTTGCGTGTATAACCGTAGTGTGATCGCGACCGCCAAATTCTTCTCCTATTTTTGGAAGAGAAAGGTCTGTCAGTTCACAGCATAAATACATAGCTACCTGGCGAGCAAAAGCCAAATCCTTAGTTCGCTTTTTAGATTTAAATTCTTCAGGCTTAATAGAAAAATAACTCCCGACTTCTTCTACAATTTGCGCTGATGTGACTTGTTTTGGCTTTCCGTCAGGAAGAATGTCTTTTAGTACTTGTTCGGCAAGCCCTATGTCTATAGGACAATCGGTTAATGACGAATAAGCCACAACACGTATAAGAGCGCCTTCAAGCTCACGAATATTTGTTTCGATCTTTGTAGCGATGAAATTTATGACATCATTTGGCACTATAAGATTTTCCATCATAGCTTTTTTTTGTAAAATAGCAATTCTGGTTTCAAAATCCGGTGGCTGAATATCTGTAATCAGTCCCCATTCAAATCTTGACCTTAACCGTTCTTCCAGTGTTGGAATTTCTTTAGGCGGACGATCACTTGATATCACCAATTGTTTATTTGCATCATGTAAGGCATTAAAGGTGTGGAAAAATTCTTCCTGTGTCCGCTCTTTTCCTGCTATAAATTGGATATCGTCAATTAGAAGAACATCTATTGTTCTGTATTTGTTGCGAAATTCTACGTTTTTATCATCACGTATTGAGTTTATTAGTTCATTGGTAAATTTTTCCGAAGAAAGATACACAACCTTACATGTTGGGTCCTGCTGTAGTATATAGTGCCCAATAGCATGCATGAGATGTGTCTTTCCAAGACCTACGCCCCCGTATATGAAAAAAGGATTATAGGCCTTTGCTGGTGCTTGTGCAACTGCTTGTGACGCTGCATGAGCGAAGCGATTACTGTTACCCACCACAAATGTGTCAAAGGTATATTTTTGATTTAATGATGGTGTAGTATCTTCTACTAATGTCTTAACTTCCGATACCTCATTTAATGAGATGGAATCATTTGGAAGCAATTCAGAACCAAAACCTTCCGGATTGACATTTATAACAACATTGATGTTTTGTTTTAAAACAGAACTGAAAATATCTTTTATTAGGTTTAGGTAACGCTTTTCTATAACAGATTTTATAAAATCATTCGGTACTTCTACAATGGCTGTATCTGCCTCTAATGCTGCAAGCCTTGTTGGTTTTAAAACCGTATTAAAAGACATATCGTTATTTAGTTCATTGCTTAAAATTTTTAAAACATGTTGCCATAAATATAAAGGGTCAATAGACATAAAAAAACCTCCTCGTAAAAGCGAAGAAAATATAATAAGACCAATTAAATAATACCAGAATAAATAACTTCATTCAATCAATAGGGAAAAATATTGTTATTTGTATTTTTAGTCATGAGGCATAATTTCTTGACAGTTAATTATATTATAAGTTATAATCGTGATAACTAAAAGCAGAATTCATAAGAACTATTTTTTGTATGAAGAGGTTGGAGGTGGGGAAATGAAACGGACTTATCAGCCTAAACGCAGGTATAGAAAAAGAACTCACGGCTTTAGACAGCGCATGTTGAAAAAAAGCGGAAGAAACGTAATCAAGAGAAGAAGGTTAAAAGGAAGAAAGAGATTAACAGCCTAGCATGCACGAGGCTTTAAGCGGCCTAGCATCTGGGCCGCTTTGGCTGTGGCATGTAATTTTAAAATATTATATTTTTGCTCGGAGGAATTGTTTTATTGAAAAAATCCTTAAGATTAACGAAAAATTTAGAATTCATTAATGTTTATAAATCGGGAAGGCGTTTTACCAGCCCTTTTTTTACTATGTACACAAAAAAAAATGAGCTTGGATATTCAAGGCTAGGTGTTTCTGTTTCAAAAAAAGTCGGAAACAGTGTAGTTAGAAACAGGATAAAAAGAAGGATTAAAGAAATTTTTCGGATTAATTATGATTTTATAAAAGATGGTTGGGATATTGTATTTTCAGTAAAACCTCCGACTGCAAAACTAGATTATAGTTCAATGGAAAAGGAAATAATAACTTTATTAAAAAGAGGGCGCATATACAGTGATAAAAAGGTTTATAATTTTAATGATACTGTTTTATAAAAAATTTATTTCACCGTTAAAACCTAGGTGCTGTAGGTTTTATCCCACATGCTCCGATTATGCGCTACTTGCTATAGAAAAGTACGGGGTGATTTCAGGTGGTTTTAAGGCTATAAAGCGAATTTTAAAATGTCATCCATTTAATCCTGGCGGATATGACCCCGTTTAGATATACGAAAATAATGGATACAGGGGGGAGCGGCTAGATGGCCTTTCTTCAAGATTTAATGAAACAGTTGATGGATTTAATTTTTGTTTATACAAATAGCTATGGTATTGCTATTATTTTACTGACAGTGCTAATAAAGTTGATTCTTTTGCCCTTCAGTTTTATGCAGATTAATTCCATGAAAAAGATGCAGGAAATAACACCACTTCAGCAGGAACTACAGAAAAAATATAAAAACGACAAAGAAAAATTAAATATGGAGATAATGAAACTTTATCAGGAAAACAAGATTAATCCAATGGGTGGTTGCCTACCGCTATTAATTCAATTTCCGGTCATAATTGCTTTATTCAGGGTGTTTCAAACTTATGATTTTGCCGGAGCAAGCTTCCTATGGATTTCAAATCTAAGTAAGCCGGATTCAACGTTTATACTGCCAATTCTTGCTGCAGTTACAACTTATATTCAGACAAAACTATCAACACCTGCCGGGGCGGATAACCCAAATGCCTCAATGAATATAATCATGCCGTTGATGATTGGATGGTTTTCAATAAAATTCGCAGCAGGTTTGGCATTATACTGGGTTGTAAGTAATGTGGTGCAGATTATTCAGCAGTTGATATTTGCGCGACCACAAGCTATTGCCAAGGAGGATGTAAAATGAAATGAAGGTTTTAGAGAAACAGGCAAAGACAGTGGATGAAGCTGTCAAATTAGCTTTGGATGAATTAAGGGTAAGCCGTGAGGAAGTTGAAGTAGATATTCTCGAGGAAGGGAACAAGGGTATTTTAGGTTTTTTATCTAAATCAGCTAAGGTGAGAGTTACTGTAAAACCCAAACCTGAAGAAATAGCTGTAAATTTTTTAAAAGGTATTTTGAACTTTATTGATAGTGATGCGGAAATTAAAAGCTCCTTAGAAGATGATATTTTGAAACTGGAGATTGAAAGTAAAGATGCCGGCATACTTATAGGCAAACATGGAAGCAACTTAGATGCTCTGCAATACCTTACATCTTTAGTGGTAAATAAAAATTGCAAAGATTTTGTAAGAGTTGTCTTAGATGCAGAAAATTATAGGGAAAAGCGTGAGGAAACCTTAGAACGCTTAGCTATAAAGATGGCGGAAAAAGTCAAGGAAACTAAAAAAAGTATAGTATTAGAACCTATGTACCCTAATGAGCGCCGTATTATCCATACGGCTTTACAGAAAGACCGCAGGGTAACAACGAAGAGCGTAGGCAAAGAACCTTACAGAAGGATAGTTATTTCACTAAGATAAAATTATAAGGTAAGCCCCGGGGCATAAAGCTTTGGGGCTTATTTCAAAGTGAGGCTAGATTATGAAGACAGATAGTTGTGAAACAATAGCGGCTATTTCAACAGCTATCGGTGAGGGCGGTATCGGAATTGTCAGGATTTCCGGGCCTCGAGCTTTCGAGATTGCAGAAAAAATATTTAAACCAAGGATAAAAAAATCTTTATTTGAATTTAAAAACAGGACATTGTATCTTGGAGATATTGTGGATTCAAATGATGAAATTATCGACGAAGTGCTGCTGGCTATTTTCAAAGCTCCACATACTTATACCAGGGAAGATATGGTTGAAATCAATTGCCATGGGGGTTTGGTAGCCCAAAAACGCATTTTAGCACTGGTGCTGGACAAGGGAGCAAGGCTGGCTGAGCCCGGAGAATTTACGAAGAGGGCTTTCTTAAACGGCAGGATTGACCTTTCTCAAGCAGAGGCCGTAATCGACATAATAAGGGCAAAAACCGACAGAGCACTGGCTGTGGCTAATCGCCGATTGACCGGCGAATTTTCTGAAAAAATAAGCAGAATACGCTCGAACCTGTTAAATGTAATTGCACATATTGAGGCTAATATAGATTTTCCTGAAGATGATATTCCCGAAGCTGAGCCTGAATATATCAGTCAAGAGATAAATAATGCGTTAAAAATGGTCGAAGATTTGCTAAGAAGTGCCGGTTCCGGGAGAATACTCAGGGAAGGTTTGTCCACATTAATACTTGGAAATACAAATGTGGGCAAGTCTTCGCTTTTGAATGCACTACTTCAAGAGGAAAGGGCTATTGTAACCGATATACCGGGAACTACTCGCGATATAATCGAAGAGTATATTGATATTCAGGGAATTCCCATAAAAATCATTGATACTGCCGGTATAAGGCAGACAACCGATGAAGTGGAAAAAATAGGAATTAACAGAGCGATGAAACATTTGCAAGAAGCAGAACTTGTGTTATTGATGATTGATGTTTCTCGCAAATTGACCGATGATGATAAGCGATTAATAGAACTTGTAGGCGATAAGACTACTATTACCGTGATAAATAAAGTGGATTTACCGGTTGCTGTTGATGAATATGAAATAGAAAAACTTGTACCTGAGGCAAAAATTGTCAAAGTTTCTGCTTTAAAGCAGGAAGGTATTGATGAACTTAAGACTGTAATTTATGATACCATAACCGAAAAAATGGGTTTTACCGATGAAGGCTTAATTGTGGCAAGCGAAAGACAGCGAAGGATTCTTGAAGAGAGCCGTGAATTTCTAAAAAGCGCTCTTTGTGCAATGGCTGAAGGTGTACCTATTGAGATGGTTGAAATTGACATCCGCGATGCATGGGAGAAATTAGGAGAAATCACAGGAGATACGGTCAGTGAAGATATTATAAATACTATATTTCAAAAATTTTGTATCGGTAAATGAAGGTGGAAGCATGGACTACAATGTAGGTAAATATGATGTAGCCGTGGTGGGAATCGGTCACGCAGGCTGTGAAGCAGCTCTAGCTACTGCGAGAATGGGCCTTAAGACAGTAGCCTTTGCTATAAATCTAGACAGTATTGCACTTATGGCTTGCAATCCTTCCATCGGCGGTCCGGGAAAAGGTAATATGGTTCGGGAAATAGATGCTCTCGGTGGGCAGATGGCTATAAATGTGGACAAGACATTTATACAGGTGAGGATGCTCAATACCAAAAAAGGCCCGGCAGTTAGGGCACTTCGAGCTCAGCTTGATAAAAGGGCATACTCTGCTGCTATGAAATATACCGTTGAAAGTCAGGAAAACCTTGATATTGTCCAGGAGGAAGTAGTAAAAATCCTGGTTGAAGGCGAAAAGGTCAAGGGTGTTGTAACAAAGACCGGTGGTGTATATGAGGCAAGGGCTGTGATTCTGACTACTGGCGTATATCTTCGCGGAAGAATTGTGATAGGTGATTTAAGTTATAGCAGTGGTCCTAGTGGACTGTTCCCTGCAAATGAACTTTCTAAATCGCTGGAAAGTTTGGGGCTTGAGCTTGGAAGGTTTAAGACTGGTACTCCTCCTAGAATTCATAAGGATTCGGTGGATTTTTCAAAGATGATTATACAACCTGGTGATGATGTTATCACACCATTTTCATATACATCGGAGAAAATCCAAAGAGAACAGGTGCCTTGTTGGTTAACATACACCAATGAAACCACACATAAGATAATAGCCGAAAACCTGCACAGGGCGCCACTTTATACTGGTGAAATCAAAGGTGTAGGGCCTCGGTATTGCCCCAGTGTAGAGATGAAAATAGTAAATTTTAAGGATAAGAAAAGCCATCAGATATTTATCGAACCAGAGGGCAATGGAACGAAGGAAATGTATGTTCAAGGTCTTTCTACCAGCTTGCCGGCTGATGTGCAGATAGCGATGACCCATTCTGTAAAAGGTTTGGAAAATGCCAAGATTATGAGGTTCGGTTATGCGATTGAATATGATTTTGTGGTTCCGACTCAATTAAAACCCACTTTAGAAACTAAAGCAGTACAAGGCCTATATATGGCCGGCCAGATAAACGGCACGTCGGGTTATGAGGAGGCTGCCGCACAGGGTCTTATAGCCGGAATAAATGCGGCGTTGAAGATAAAAGAAAAAGAGCCGCTGGTTTTGAGCCGCTCAGATGCTTATATTGGTGTATTAATAGATGATTTGGTTACAAAAGGTGTTACAGAACCTTACAGGATACTTACATCAAGAGCCGAATACAGGCTGCTTTTAAGGCAGGATAATGCCGATTTGCGCCTTATGGATATTGGTCATTCGATAGGTCTTATAAGTGATGATAGATATGAGAAATTCTTGAAAAAGAAAAAGTCGATTGATGATGAAATAAAACGGTTAAAATCCGTCAAAATAACGCCAACAGCTAAGGTGAATGAGGTTCTAACTGGGCTTAATACGGCAAAATTGAACTCACCTTCCACCCTGGCCGAGCTTTTAAAAAGGCCTGAGCTCGACTATGAAAAGCTGAAGGTGTTAGATGAAGACCGAGAACAGTTACCCGATGATGTAATTGAGCAAGTAGAAATAGCAACCGCTTACGAAGGCTATATAGAGCGACAGATGTCTCAAGTTGCACAGTTTAAGAAAATGGAAAACAAAAAAATCCCAGATGATATTGATTATGACGAAATTTACGGTTTGGGTTTTGAGGCTAGGGAGAAGCTGAAAGAGGTTAAGCCCATTTCTATCGGTCAGGCATCTAGAATATCGGGTGTTAATCCGTCTGATATAACTGTTTTATTAATATACCTCGAAACAAAAAGAAGGAAAAGCCATAATGAATGACTTTAAAGAAATATTGGCTCGTGAAGCAAAAAGGCATGATATTGAACTCAGCGATGAACAAATTTTACAATTAGATGTGTTTAGATGTCTACTTTTGGAAAGGAATAAAATGGTAAATCTTACCAGTATAACCGAGTCAGAGGACTTTGCAAAGAAGCATGTCATCGATTCTCTAATGATAATAAAGCATATTGAAATTGACCATGAGGCAAAAATCATGGATGTGGGTACAGGTCCCGGCATCCCGGGCCTGATTTTAAAAATTTATAGGCCGGATATAAAACTGTCGCTTTTGGAATCAGTTCGCAAAAAAACTGATTTTTTAAGAGATGTCATCGGTAAAATGAATATTCCAGATGTACAGGTAATAAATGGGCGAGCCGAAGAGGCGGGGCATGATATCAAGCACCGCGAAAGTTATGATATTGTCGTAGCACGTGCAGTATCATCTTTAAACTCACTGCTGGAATTATGCCTGCCTTTTGCCAAGCTCGGAGGAATTTTTATTGCCATGAAGGGTGGCCTGCCCCAGCAAGAGATTGAGTTATCGCAAAAGGCCTTAAAAATTCTGGGCGGCAAAATAGTTAAATGCCAGGAATATATATTAGATGAAGGTTCAAAGCGAAACTTGATAATTATTTCAAAAGAGCAGAACTGTCCGGCTAAGTATCCGCGAAGGCCAGGAATTCCCGGAAAAAATCCTTTATAGTTTATACTTCGACAGTAATGTCAAATACGAGGTTTTTATGACTTTAAGTTTACTTTTTGATAAGCAGGAAAACCCGCATATATATAGAATAAAGTAATAGGTGTTTTTTGCCAAAATAAAATAAATATTTTATGTGATTTTAGATATAAAAAGGGAGGGGGACGTTTATGTTGGGGATATCCAGGTCCAACCTCAGCGTTGTGAATATTCCTTTAGAGGAAATACAGCCAAATATATACCAGCCGCGAAAAGATTTTAACGACGAGTCTTTAGATGAGCTAACGAATTCCATCAAGAGTTACGGCGTTTTGCAGCCTATAGTGGTTCGCCGCAACGGGCGGGGAGGATATGAAATTATTGCCGGAGAGCGTCGTTGGCGCGCATGCCAAAAGGCAGGTCTTAAAGAAATTCCGGCTATAGTAAAAGATGCCAAAGATGCGGATACAGCTATTCTTGCTCTCATGGAGAATATTCAGAGGGAAGATTTGAATTTCCTTGAAGAAGCCGAAGGCTATAGACAGCTCATTCAAGAATGTGGTGTGACACAGGAACAACTTGCCATGAAACTCGGTAAAAGTCAGTCGACAATTGCCAACAAAATGAGAATACTAAAACTTTCGCCTGAGATTATCAATATTATTTCTCAGGAAAAGCTAACTGAACGGCATGCCAGAGCCCTTTTGAAGCTGCCTGATAAAGAGCTTCAAATGCAGGTATTAAACCAAGTTGTCAGTAAAGGCTTGAGTGTTCGCCAGACCGAAGAGCTTATTGAGCAAACAATTGAAAAAATCAGCGATGATAAGAAGAATAAAAGCAAATCGTTTAAAATTGCCATAAAAGATGTGCGTATTTTTGTAAATTCTGTGCGAAAACTTGTAAAGGCAATAAAAGAAACCGGTGTGAAGGCGGAATATAAGGAAGTCGATAAGGGTGAGTATATTGAACTAATGGTTCAGATACCAAAAAGGTAATTGAACCTTTTTTTTTGGCATAAATAAAAACAAGATAATATAGCTATTTTAGGTTTGACTTGAGAAATTATGTTATTTGCGGACCATTTAGTAAGCCTTAAGACTTTACGATAAATGTCTTATACTGCTAGAGTAACCACCCATTTTGCGGGTGGTTATAATTTTGGTATAAATATGTCTTAATGGCATATTTTATTTTTATTTACCGGATGAATGCTCAAAAAGATTTTTAAAAAATCAGGCTTGAACGTGGTATGTTGAATTTTGATAAATTATTTATTAAAAATGTCAATAAAAAAGAAGGAAAAACCTGATATAAAACGAAAGTTATATTAAAGTATCAACACCAGTTTTGAAAGGAGGTCAGGAAACAAGACGCACACAATCTGAGTGCTTATTGTTTCATGATTTTATGGCAAGAGTTATAGCTATAGCCAATCAAAAAGGAGGGGTGGGGAAAACCACCACTTCAGTAAACTTGGCTGCTTGTTTAGGCGTTTTAGGACAAAAGGTATTGCTGGTGGACATTGACCCACAAGGTAACAGCACTAGCGGTATAGGCATCGATAAAATGAATAATGATAAAACAATCTACAATGTGCTTATTAATGAAGAACCTATTGTAAACAATACCGTAAAAACCGACTACGAAAATCTATATTTACTACCGTCAAACATTCAATTGGCAGGAGCCGAAATCGAGTTGGTTCCTGCAATTTCCAGGGAATACAAACTTAAAAATGCCATAGAAGACATTAAGGGCGATTATGATTTTATTATCATCGACTGCCCGCCGTCCTTAGGTTTACTGACATTAAATGCTTTGACGGCTGCCGATACGGTTTTAGTACCGATTCAATGTGAGTATTATGCATTAGAAGGCTTAGGCCAGCTAATGAATACCATATCACTTGTGCAAAAGCATTTAAATAAAAACCTTGAGGTAGAAGGTGTACTATTGACCATGTTTGATGCAAGGACAAATTTATCAATACAGGTCGTAGACGAAGTAAAGAAATATTTTAAAAACAAGGTTTATAGTACAATAATTCCGAGAAATGTTAGACTCAGCGAGGCTCCAAGCCACGGAAAACCAATAATCAGGTATGATTCAAAATCACGTGGGGCCGAAGTATATATGGATTTAGCAAAGGAGGTTTTGGACATTGAGTAAGCGCGGATTAGGCAGAGGCCTTGAGGCGTTGATTCCAATGGATTCAATAGAGCAGAAGAACGGGGAAAATGTTCAAGAGATAGATATTAAGGCAATCGTAGCAAACGATAAACAGCCCAGAAAGGATTTTGACGAACAAAAGTTGGATGAACTTGCTGCTTCAATGAAACAGCATGGAGTTTTGCAACCCGTCATTGTTAGAAAAAAGGGTAATATTTATGAACTTGTGGCAGGCGAACGAAGATGGAGAGCTGCTGCAAAAGCCGGTATCAAAAAAATACCTGCCATAGTTAAAGAGTTATCTGATGCGGATGTAATGGAGATTGCACTTATAGAAAACTTGCAGCGGGAAGACTTAAACCCCATGGAAGAGGCCTTGGCATACAAAACCTTAATGGATGATTTCGGTTTAACACAGGAAGAACTGTCAAAAAGAGTTGGTAAAAGCAGATCGCAGATTGCAAACACTGTGAGGCTATTAAACCTTGAAAGCGAAATACAGGAACTTGTTCTGCAAGATAAACTGACAGCAGGCCACGCTAGGGCTTTACTTTCCATTCAGAATAAAAAAGATAGATATGATTTGGCAAAGAAAATTAGTTCAGATGCATTATCCGTTAGACAGACAGAGCAAATGGCAAAGAAAATTTCCGATGAAAGTAAGCAGAAGAAAAATGCAAGGCAAAAGGAGATTAACCCTGTTATATTAGATATAACCGAGAAACTGCAGAGAAGCCTTGGCACAAGAGTTAGAATAAAAGGAAACGAAAGACGCGGAAAAATCGAAATTGAATTTTATTCCGGTGATGAACTAGAACGCATACTCGAAGTTATTACAGAGTAAAATGTTTCACGTGAAACAATCTCCAAATTTTTAAAAAGGGCACCTACCCGCCACCCAAAATAATAAATCACCACCCCGACATATGATTCATTAACATAAACGTTGCGATACACGAATTACCGACATATCGGGTTTTCCGTATATACCGCATGGATTGCCAACAATGTAGGGGCGGTCATCGACCGCCCGCAACACGAACCGCCGTACGATGATGTAACAAATGGTTAATTAACGTAAACGTTCCGCAGCAATATTGCGATATACGAATGACCGGCATGCAGCGGGAGACCAATGGTCTCCCCTACAATAACATATTATTAACATATTATTTATTAATGTAAACGTTATGTGGCAATATATGGATTACCAACATATCGGGTTTTTCATATATACCGCATGGATTACCAACATATCGGGTTTTTCATATATACCGCATGAATTACCAACAATGTAGGGGCGGTCATCGACCGCCCGCCGTAATCCACCGCAACATATTATAATTACGATCAACAAGGAATTGCCAACAAAATTTTATTAATAAATGGTAGGATGCATATCAGCAAATAATGCGTTATGGTGTTATTATATGGGCCGTGCAAATATTGTTTACAAAATATATGTCAGCATGAAATTTCAAACCGGATATAATTTA
>MPOT01000089.1 GCA_001896545.1 Tepidanaerobacter sp. EBM-38
ACGAGTTATCTCTTTTTGAGTCATGTTGAATGTCTCCTCTCGCATACCTGACATTTTATCAGAATAAATTCAACATGACATTATCACAGAATAACAACATTAGTTCTAAAAAATACTTGACTTTTTATTACTTATTTCATTAATATGCATAAAACAATCAACGGAGGTGATTTGCCATGCTTTCAGTGAACATCTCTAAATTTAATGCTATTTCTTTAGAAGATACTTTAAACTACACACTGTACTCCAAAAAACTTGAAAAGACTGTTGCTGGAATAGCAAGATATGCAATTAAATGCCTTAATGAGAAGTTAAAGAAAGAAAATATTTCTGAAGATAAGGTTGCCGAATTCTATCTCGCTAAATGTCTTCTAAGTATATCTGCAAACTCCGTTTGGATTCAATGTTCGAATAAATATAAATTAGATGAAGATTACTTATATGTAATGCTAAAAAAATATTACTACCAATATACAAATATTTTTTTCATGTAAGAAATGGGGGGTGCTGTTATGAACAATCCACAACTTAAACAAGAAATTAGCAGGCTGTTATCCACTGTATTGCAAATCTTTGGTAAGAATTCAAGAGAATATAAGAACCTTGAATATTTTCTCGATATCTTAGAAACCACATATCGCTACAATTTTGATGGAGAAAGAGATTTGCTTGATGAGTTAAATAAATTATTGATTAAACTATCAAATACTATTCCTGAACTGAGTCAAGAAAAATTAAGTTATAATTATCCTCATATTAGTGCGATGCTTAAATATTTAGATGAATGGCTCTCTTAATAATACTCTATATGGCTTTTCAGTTTATCGCTGAAAAGCCTTTTTTTTATAGATTTTTTATAAGTTTTAATGGGTAAGAAAAAACAATACCTTTAATAGTTACTAGCATACTATACAGTTTATAACTTCCAAGCCACCTGCCCTTTAGACCTACAACCTCTAGAAACTGCTTATTCAATTTTAGAAACGCTTTTCACCCCATAATTCTCAAAAATCATTTCTAACTCCTTTCCCCTAGCCAAAGCATGTAATATCTATCAAATTGCTCTGTTTCTAATGTAAAAAGATTGATTTCTAGGAATTCATTCTTATTATATATCTATATAAGAGTAACGTTTCTAAAATCGGGTTTTAGGTTTCGGTTTGATATTCTATCAAAATACAAAATACTTTTATATTAAAGTAAAATAGGAGAAGTTCATTGCAGTAAAGCAATTACTTCTCCTATTCTACTCCGTATTTACCAACTACATCCCAGAATACCTGAACTAATGATAGCACGTTGAATTCTATTTGTAAAGAGTTAACCTTGATGCTGATCGCGTCAAGATACTATGGGTTTTAAAATAAAAAGTATTCCCTCTGGATATATCTTTTCCTTAAGCGTCTCTTATTGACTTAAGGAACTGTGAAGCC
>MPOT01000027.1 GCA_001896545.1 Tepidanaerobacter sp. EBM-38
AATAAAAAGAGATCTTGGCAAGGATATAAAAGACTTGCCGGGAGCAGGAGCTGCAGGGGGCTTGGGAGCAGCTTTGATGGCGTTTTTAGATGCACAACTGAGACCGGGGATAGAAATTGTAATGGAGCTTTCAAATTTTAAGGAAAAAGTAAAAGATGCAGATATTATTTTTACAGGTGAAGGTTCTACCGACTATCAAACAAAATTTGGCAAAGTTCCCTTTGGGGTAGGTCAGGTCGCAAGAAAATATAATAAGCCTGTTGTATGTGTTTCAGGTTCGCTCCTCGAAGGGCATGAGCAATTATACGAATATGGAATTTCAGCAATGTTCAGCATATTAAATAAACCAATGGACCTTAAGGAAGCAATGGAAAGGGGGGAAGAATTACTATATAAGACATCAGAGAATTTATTTCGGTTGTTATTATTATAAGTAATTTAAAAATGAGTAATTTCGGAGGCAGTTAATAATTCCCTGTAAAAAACTAACAAACCCAACAAAAAGATAATAAACCATAACCTTTTTAACTTATTGGATTCTAAATTCTAAGCTGCTAAAGCTTTTCCCAAAACCTCAGCCCAGATATCAAAACCATCATCCTTTCCTTGTTAATATTATCATATATGCCCTTAAAATTTCTGTCTAGTTAATTGTAGCCGATCCAATACCATCTACTTCAATTGTGGTGGCGCTCTGAAAAAGTCAAGTATGATTACAAGCAGTTATTTGCAACAATATATAAATACTCTTAATGTCTCAATATATCTTTGATATCAGCTTTTTTTGAGGAAGGTAAAAATGGAGGTAAAAAAATAATAGTCCTCTTGAGAGGGCTTGATAATAAAGGAAACTGAGTTTCCGAAAATCTACAAATAATGTTAGGGGGTAAGTTTAATGTATACAGCGTATATACTTACTGCATTTGCAGCATCAATTGTTTTGATGATAGTTTTGATTTCTAAATTCAAAGTTCATCCTGCGATGGGTATTTTGCTTTCTGTCATAATACTTGGTATTGTAATTGGCACACCTCTTGAAGAGATTGCGGGAACAATCAATAAAGGTTTTGCAAATACAATAGAGAGTATAGCTATTATAATTTTTCTGGGTTGCATTCTAGGTAAAGTATTGGAGCAAACAAATGCTGCAGTGAGCATAACAAAGTCTACTGTTAGAATGTTTGGTACAAAAAATGTTATTTGGGCTATAGCAGTAAGTTCAGCTATATTAGGAATTCCTGTATTTGCTGACTCAGTTGTTATACTACTTATACCAATTGTATCAGTACTTGCGGTAGAAACAGGCAAATCTATGATTTCCTATGGTGGTGCATTGTATCTGGGGGCGTTAGTAACTCATTCCCTTGTTCCACCTACACCTGGTCCGGTCGCAGCAGCGGCATTACTTGGCTTACCAATTAGTGATGCAATTATATGGGGTATTATTGTTTCAGTTCCATCTATTATTGCTGGTGTTTTATATCTAGAAAGGCTAAAAATACCAGTTCAGCCCAAAGAAGAGTATCTTATAGCTGCAAAAAACGCTGATAATGCTGTACTTCCGTCTACAACAAAATCGCTAATACCAATTATTGTTCCAATTGTCTTAATAATGCTTAACACTTTTTTCAATACGTATTTTGAAAAATCTATAGTTGCTAATATATTTTCGTTTATTGGTGATCCACTTACAGCGTTGCTTATTGCTTGTTTTACATCTACAATTCTCATAGGACCAGAATGGAAAACAAAAAAAGTTCTTAATGATTGGGTAGAAGAATCAATTAGAACTGCAGCGATGCCGATAATTGTTACTGGCCTTGGTGGATCGCTTGCTATATTTATAAAAAACGCTAAGGTAGCAGAACAAATTGCGGAGGCAATTGCAAATACAGCTATACCTGGCATTCTTATACCTATTTTAATGGCAGCTATCATACATGTTATAACTGGTTCCAATACTCTCGGTGTCATGACAACTGCAGCCCTCGTTCAACCTATGTTAGAAATTTTGGATATTTCACCACTTGCAGCTTTTCTTGCCAGTGGAACAGGCGCACTGATGTTTAAACATTCCAATAGTTCTGGTTTTTGGGTAACAACTTCAATGTCAAATATGACACTAACTCAAGGCATTATTTCTATTGGTGGATTTTCGACAGTTGCGGGTTTTGTTGGAGCTCTAGTAACTATCATACTTCAATTAATAGGTTTAATTTAATAATTTCAAAAAGGACTTTGAAATATATTCTATAAAAAATATAAGTCCATACTACACTACTTATGTTGGTGAGAACAATCTAAAGAGTAGATTGCAAAAATGTAACCTTTGATTTTATATTTTAATAAATTGGTTTTATGTAATCAAAAAACAATTATAATTAGCTACTCAACTTTTCCACACATGAAATAGGCTTTAACTTTTGAAAATTCATGTAAAAATATACATTAAAACAACAGGAAACCTTCCCCATGTAATGGTAAATTGAAGTGACTAAAATCCAATAATACCAGGCACTAAGTAAATTCCCTATGACTAGTATATCAAATTTACAAAATAATGGCTAAGTTACTTGAGCCTCGAATTGATTATTTTCTTAAAAGATTGGACTTGTCAAAAATCATGATAAAATGCAATTTTTAGAAAATATCTTGAGTGACATACGTTGCATCTCAAAAACATGTTTTCTCTCGTTTTTAAAAGCAGAAATCTTTATTGAAACTTGTCCATGAAGATCGAATACTTGGTTTTTAATAAAAGTAATGCTTATTATTTCCTTAATGATAGTTGCTTTAAAAGGGAAGAATTGCTTAAGTTGATAATGACGTATCTAATTTTATCCATTGATAGGCTGACCAGAGAAAATCGTGATGTTAAAGGAACCATTATCAATCCCAAAGAAAATGCAAAAATGTCAAGAGCATCTATCAAAAGAGTAAAAAGTCCTCCGATATGAAAGACATTCTCGGGTTAGTATGTGTCAAACTTAGGAGGATAAGGCCTCCACTACTGATAAATTTATCGATGCCACCAAAATTGTTTTTATGAAAGACCGTAGTTCGGATATTGGCCTCTTCTTCTCTAGCTGATATTTCCGTGAGTGATGAAGAAGTCGTTCGTATCTATGGGAGCAAGAAATGCAACAGATGATAGAACTACAAGTGCTCTCTTTTTCTATCTTAAAAAAGAATTAGCAGACATAAAGTTTTCTCAGTTGTTGATGATTTTGGTTGATGTGTTTCACTAAGTTCTTAATAAGAAGTTGCATTTGCTTAACTAGGAAATGGCTAAGATGATTATGGATATATTTTCGAATGCTGTACAACATCCTTTGACGCAAAAATTGTTATTGTATACATTAACATATAGATTTTCCAAGGTTCTAGCTACAATCAGCGGGTGGGAAAGTTGAGTAACTTTGTATATATAATTAAAAAGGATTATAGGTTGCCTTTATTAACCTAAATATACATACGAGGAAGAATACAATATGAGTATTATAACAAAAGCTGCCCTGTTAAAAGGACCTTATGATATTGAACTAGTTGAAAAAGAATTAGTTTGCGGAGAAGATGAAGTCATAGTAAAAAATCATTTAATCGGCATATGTGGTTCGGACAAAAATATGTATAGAGGCTTAATGCCACCCAAAACTTCTGAGTTTAGACAAGATCCGAAATATCCATTTGAGCTGGGTCATGAAAGTGGTGGTGTAATAGTTGAGGTTGGGAGCAAGGTTTCAAATTACAAAGCTGGAGATAAAGTTATGGCGTTTGGTTGGAATAATAATTATGCTGAATATTTTAAATCAAAGACATGGCAACTTCAGCCTGTCCCAGATGGACTAGATTTAGACATTGCAAGCCTTGGTGAACCAGTAGCTTGTGCAATGCATTCGGGGCTTAATAGTGGTGCTCAGCTAGGTGATACTGTAGTAATAATGGGTGGAGGGTTTGCTGGTCAGATTATTGCTCAGTGCGTAAAGAAAAAAGGTGCCTTTAGAGTTGTTGTTGTAGATGTTCTGGATGGTAAGCTTCAGCTAGCTAAAAAACTTGGAGCTGATATTATATTAAACTCAGAAAGAGAAAACGTTAGAGACATTATATACGAAATTACAAAGGGCGTAGGTGCGGATGTAGTTATAGAAGCTGCAGGAACTCAAGAATCCCTCAATATGGCAAGCAATATAATTAAACACAATGGCAAATTTGTATTCTACAGTTGGGTTACACAGCCTGTAACTTTAAATATAAGTAGGTGGCATGATGATGGAATAGAGTTTATTAATACATGCCTCGTGCATCACACGTGGCATCATAGATATGTTTGGACATTTGATGCCTTAAAACCCGTGCAACTTGGGCTTATAGATATTAAATCTCTTATTACTCACCAATTTAAGCTTGATGATATTAAAGCTGGATTTGAACTAGCAGATAAAGATGATGCAGCAATAAAAGTAATATTCCGCCCATAACTCATTTAAGTAAATTCGTTTTGCGGCGACAATTGCTTTCTGAGACAGAAAAAGTTTAATTTTGTTTTTATTTAAGAACAACTATTTAAAGTGGTTATTAAAGTTTTGATGTTTATTTAGGAATGTAGTTCGAAAGTCAATTAGCATATGTTAAATAATCATAGAAACGTCGCAAAAAAAGTAATAACAAGTAAGCCATCTGCAATTATGCAGATGGCTTACTTGCCACAACCGGTCTTGTCCCTTATCTCCGGAGAATATCTTTGTATTTCTTATAAAATCATACTCTTGCATTAATTTTAGTAATTAGCTCAAAGTTAAAGATCATGCTGTAAAAGGTTTGACCTGATTAACTCTATCATCTATAAAAGCCTTATAAAACTCATGTGGTAACATGAATTTTACCTCCTGCGCTCATTATAGTATTTTATGTATCCCGTTACTATGAAATAGATATTCATAAAACTTTGAAACTCGTTTTGACTGCAACACTCACCCTCTAGAATTGAATGAAAATTTTCTATTAGCATTCATAGTTTAAGTTTTTACGGGAATTCTCTCATATATGACGCCTAATTCCTTTACTGTTTTTTCAAAAAAGATTAAAAGTAAATTGCGGACCGTTATCCGTCCTTATTTGAGTAAGTATCATAACCTTTTGCGAATCTTTTTTGCTAGCAAATTTTAAGTAATCTTATTGCATCTTTTGATAGAAAAGATAGCCCCAATGGTAATCAATTATTAAGGCTGACATTCTTTAATTATTTGCCTTTTAAATTCTTATGTATATTGTTTTCTTGCCATTTAAGCCAGCCTGTGTTTTTATACTATCATATACAAAGATTTTCTCAAAGCTGGTTGGGGGTTATAAAGACACAATTATAATGCTTGTTTTAAATCTAAAACAATTTAAGATATTTAAAAAACCGATATTATAAGTGTATGCGAGGTGAAGAAGTAATGGAGGACCGATTTAAAATTTCGACAGAACTTGCAAACAGGATAGTAGATATCATATCTTCTCTTACTGGGAATAATGTTAATGTAATGGATGATAAAGGAATCATAATTGCTACTAGGCAAAAACATCGACTAGGTACTGTGCATGAAGGTGCAAGAAAAATAATGAATATGGAGGCGGATTTTGTATCTATTACAGAAGAAGATGCTGAGAAAATGGAAGGTGTTATGCCGGGTTATAACGGCCCAATTGAACTTGATGGAAGAAGAATAGGATGTATAGGTATAACCGGAGATCCGGAGAGAGTCGAGGCCCTTCAAAAAATGGCGGCAATTATTGTTGCGGATGAAGTAAGAAAAAACATTGAAATTGCTCATGAGAGAGAAATAATAAATAACATGGCAGAAAAAATAAAAAATGCGTATGAGGCAGTAAGCCAAGTTTCGCTTGAAGCTGATAAAATAGCAGAAACCGGTAAAAACATGGAGGAGCTTTCAAAAGAAGTGGAACTGAAAGTTGATAATATAAATGAGGTTTTAGCACTAATTAAGCACATAGTAGATCAAACTAATTTATTAGGGATTAATGCGGCTATAGAAGCTGCAAGGGCAGGCGAATACGGACGTGGCTTTTCTATAGTGGCTCAAGAAGTAAGAAAATTGTCATTTGATTCGGCGGATTCTCTAAAAGATATAAATACCGTATTAGATGAGATAAAAATAACCATACAAAACATAGCCAGTGGTGTTTATCAAAATGCTCAAAGCACATCAGCCCAGGCAGAGGCGCTTAAGAAGATTGAGCATAGCATATCAGAAATACAAAAAGAAATGGAAAGGTTTGATATGTAGAAAAAGGATTATAATGCCCAGATATCGAATAGATAAAGTAGTAATGGCAGGGGGAATACACGGTGGAAATAACCCATGAATACGCTCAGAGTATAGTTGAAAAAACCAAAGATCTCCTTGGTAAAAACATTAATATTATGAACAGTTTGGGCATAATTGTGGGAAGCAGCGATAAATCCCGCATAGATACATTTCATGAAGGTGCGGCAGAAGTTATAAAAACGGGAAAAGGGATGGAGATAACCTCCGAACAAGCTGAAAAGCTGGAAGGGGCAAAACCGGGAGTTAATCTCCCCATATATTTGAATGATAAAATAGCAGGTGTTGTCGGAATTACTGGAGAACCGGATGAAGTAAGGCCGTTTGGCCAGCTGCTGAAAATTTCTGTTGAAACCATGCTAAAACAGTTTTTCCTATCAGAGCAGCTGCGTATGGAACAGAATGCAAAAGAACTTTACATCCATGATATCATAAACGGCAACATCCAAGATGACAACATGTTTTTTGCAAAGGGCGAAGTGCTGGGATATGATATGTCTCTTCCTAGAATAGCTCTTGTGGTAAAAATATATGATTTTGATGACAATAAAAACAAAGAAGATCTTCTCAAGAAAACACATTTAAAAAACGTAAAGCACAGTTTGGATTTGATTGTACAAGAAAGACAGGAGAAAATACTTGATTGCATAAAGAGCGTCTATAACGATCCACAGCACATGATAAGTCATAACGGCAGCGATAACTATATCATACTTTTTGCACCTAAGAAGATTAATATTGATACTATAAAAAATCAATTAAGGGAAATCGCAGAAGTTTTTCAGGAAAGACTTAAAAAATACTCAGTCAATTTTTGCATCGGAGTGGGCTCTTATTATCCGGAACTTACCGGGCTGCGAAAGTCTTATAAAGAGGCTGTAAAGGCCATACAAATTCAAGATAAAGCATCTGCAAACAATAAATTGCCAGAATTTGTTTTTGCCTTTGATATGGCGCTTGAGATGATGCTGGCAAATATATCAGAAGAAACCATTCAAACATATAAAAGCCAGGTATTATCAAAACATGGTGCAGCAGATTTCTTGGATGATATAAGGCTGGTTAAAACATTAAGGGTATATTTTGCATCCGATTTAAATATCTCCAAGACTGCTGAAGAATTGAAAGTTACCAGGAATACTGTTAGTAGCAGGCTTGATGAAATAAAGAGGCTGACCGGACTCAAACCGAGCAATTTTAATGATGCGGTAAAGCTGAAAGTTTTGCTGACAACTATTGATCTAAAATAACAAATATATATTAATTCCCTTGAGCGACTTCTTTTCTAAATCCATAGTCAACTACAGTGTGACTTGTTCAGGAATAGTGTTTTATTTAAAAGCTTATTTTTATAAATAATGGCGGATATATTTGACTTAAGTAATATATCTGCTATTTTTTGTAGATTTAGCAAAAAAACTTCTCCCCTAGGGGAGAAGAACATAGACTGATGTAGAAGAGTTTATAAAGTATGAAAGCAATACATATTAACAGACTAACAGAGATAAAAGTGTTTCATTTTAACTTGCATTTAGCGTTCATTTTAATTGCCAAAACAAACACTTGCTTGGCTAAAGGCATTATGATAAAATTAACTTTAATTAACTTAAGGCATTTTTGTTGAAGTTTTTGCAGTAATGTAAATCATATATAGACAGGAGGATAATATTGTTAAATAATGACATAGAGAGGGTTTTAATAACTGAAAAACAGCTTAGAGAGAAAGTAGAGCAGTTAGGAAAAAAAATTAGCAGCGACTATAAAAACAGTGATAATTTCCTTATGGTAGGCGTGCTTAAAGGTGCTGTGGTATTTATGTCTGATTTGATTCGATGTGTCAATCTTCCACTGCAGATTGATTTCATGGCCGTATCAAGTTATGGCACTTCTACGGAGTCATCGGGCGTTGTAAGAATTTTAAAGGATCTTGATGAATCTGTGGAAGGTAAGGATGTTTTAATAATTGAGGATATAATCGATTCCGGTTTGACTCTCAGTTATATGTATAACATATTAAAATCTCGCAAGCCTGCCAGTATTAAAATTTGTGCATTACTTGATAAGCCAAGCCGCAGAAAAGTAGAGTTAGATGTAGATTATCTGGGATTTGAAATTCCCGATTATTTTGTTGTTGGATATGGCCTTGATTATGCTGGGAAATACCGAAATTTGTGCGATGTTTGCGTATTAAAACCGGAGATTTATCAGGATTAACAATAAATCGAGAGGTGTATATAAGATTTTGTTTAATTGTAAAAATGTTTTGTGTGTGGTAAAATATCGTGGGATAACTAAATCCGGGAAGGAGGAGAATTATTGAACAACTTTTTCAAGAGCATAAGCTTTTACTTGCTAATTATTATTCTGGTCTTGTCAGTGGTACAATGGTATTCTAACCAGGAAGCAGCTCAGATTAGACTGGGATATTCAGAATTACTTCAGCGAATTGACAATAAAGAGGTTGAAAAAATTGTTATAGTTGAAAACAACATTAAAGGCACTTTAAAAGATGGTCAAAATTTTGTAAGCTATGTCCCGGATCTGACTACTTTTATGGCTAAAATAGATCAACCTGCAAGAAAAGGTGAATTAGTAGTTGATTCAGAACCTAAACCTACCACTCCTTGGTGGACACAGATTTTATCGCCGATTTTACTGATGGTATTTATAGTAGGTGCATGGTATTTCTTAATGCAGCAGAGCCAAGGCGGAGGCGGCCGAGTGATGTCTTTCGGTAAGAGCAAGGCTAAACTTCATACTGATGATAAAAGAAGAGTAACCTTTAAAGATGTTGCAGGGGTTGATGAGGCAAAAGAAGAACTAGAAGAGGTAGTGGAATTTTTAAAGCATCCGAAGAAGTTTATAGAAATCGGAGCACGTATTCCCAAGGGGGTTTTGCTGGTAGGGCCTCCGGGAACAGGAAAAACGCTTTTAGCAAGGGCAGTTGCTGGAGAAGCAGGTGTTCCATTCTTTAGCATAAGCGGTTCAGATTTTGTAGAAATGTTTGTAGGTGTAGGAGCTGCAAGAGTTAGGGATTTGTTCGAACAGGCTAAAAAAAATTCACCATGTATTGTGTTTATCGATGAGATAGATGCCGTTGGCCGCCACAGGGGTGCAGGGCTTGGTGGAGGACATGATGAAAGAGAACAAACATTAAATCAATTATTGGTTGAGATGGATGGTTTTGGTATAAATGAAGGTATAATTATTTTAGCAGCAACTAACAGGCCTGATATCTTAGATCCGGCACTGCTTAGGCCTGGCAGATTCGATAGAGAAGTAGTAGTGGATCGTCCTGATGTAAAGGGCAGAGAAGAAATACTGAAAGTGCATTCAAGGAACAAGCCGTTGGCAGAAGATGTAGATCTGTCGGTACTTGCCCGAAGGACACCAGGGTTTACCGGGGCCGATTTAGAAAACTTGGTCAACGAGGCGGCACTTCTTTCAGCACGGCGAAATAAGAAAAAGATAGAAATGCCGGAGCTGGAAGAGGCAATTACCAGAGTTATTGCCGGCCCTGAAAAGAAGAGCCGTGTCATGACTGAACGTGAGCGCAGGCTGGTAGCTTACCATGAAGCAGGGCATGCCGTAGTGGCACATTTGTTGCCAACAGTTGATCCAGTCCATGAGGTGTCTATTGTACCCCGCGGCAGGGCTGGCGGATATACTATGATTTTACCAAAAGAGGATCGCTTCTTTATGGGTAAAAGTGAATTGATGGATCAGATAACGCATTTGCTTGGCGGCAGGGTTTCCGAAGAATTAGTGCTCAACGAAATAAGTACCGGTGCACAGAATGATTTGGAGCGAGCAACTCAGATTGCCAGAAAGATGGTAATGGAATTTGGTATGAGCGAGAATATTGGGCCTATGACTTTGGGCCATAAGCAAGAAGAAGTTTTCCTGGGAAGGGATTTAGCTCAAGGCCGAAATTACAGTGAGGAAGTCGCAGCTTCCATAGATAAGGAAGTTAAGAACATTATTGTAAGCTGTTATGATAGTGCAAGAATGATTTTATCTGAAAATATCAATAAACTTCATAAGGTTGCTCAAGCCTTACTTGAAAATGAAAAGCTCAAAGAAGAAGAATTCTTGGAAGTATTTGCAAGTGTATAATCTAAAATCGCAAATGTTAAGAAGCTATGGCATAGCCATAGCTTCTTTTTGCTGTACACGGTCATTTAAGATTTTTAGTTTAAAGTATAATTTTAAATGTGATGTGGGAGCATAAATCAGGGGTGATGCTATTGTACATAGATGCAGGAGATATATTATTTCTTATTGCGGCATTTTTGGCAGGTGTTGCCATGGCCGGCCAAGGCAGTATGAACTCAGCGGTAAGTAAAGTGATCGGTTTATCTGAGTCTACCTTCATAGTTCACCTGAGTGCCACACTGGTTATGTTCATTATATTACTATTAGGTTTGGGAAACGGAAATTGGGCTAATTATACAAAAGTTCCATGGTACTACTATGCCGGAGGCCTTATAGGTGTCATGATTACTTACGGCGTAGTTATAAGCATTGCTAAATTGGGTGCGGCTGTAGCCACCACATCTATTATCGTAGGTCAAGTGCTTGCTGCATGCCTCTTGGACCACTTCGGTTTATTCGGTCTGGAAAAGGTGCCGATGACTTGGTTAAAGCTTTTAGGTGTTGGTTTTTTGGCATTGGGAGCAAAGCTGCTTTTAGGATAATTGGGTAATTTCATAAAGCAATGTGAATTAGTCAGGAAACATTGACTATATGTTGGAACTTGAAATTGATAATACTCAGTATTGCTTTTTATTTAATGTATTGGTAAAATAAAAATGAACGAAACATAAAAACGTCCGGCATCCTATATAGGAGCTGGAACGGAGGTGAAAAAATGAAGACAGAGTTAACGGTCAATCGTCGGTACACGCGAACTCTGACGGTATCAGGACTTTTGGGAGCCTTATCCATTGTGCTTGGAATGACTCCGCTGGGCTTTATCCCAGTTCCAACCGCAGCAGGTCATGCTACCATTATGCACGTGCCGGCAATTCTAGGTGCCATCTTGGAAGGACCAATGGTAGGAACCCTTACGGGTTTAATTTTTGGCCTTTACAGTCTTTTGAGAGCAGGCAGTGCTCTTTTTGCTGACCCGCTTATAGCAATCGGCCCTAGGATACTTATTGGCATAGTGACTTATGGCGTATACCGTCTAACACGTAGTGAGGCGTTGGCAGCAGCGTGTGGTACTTTGACTAATACGGCGGGTGTTATGAGTCTTGCTGTTCTGCGAGGATATATGCCGGCAGCAGCAGCATGGATGGTAGTATTCACACATGGTATACCCGAGATGATAATCGCTGTTGCTATCACCGTTACTATTTCCAGAGCTTTGCGAAAAAGCAGAAGGTGAATTCATGATACTTGCAATTGATGTAGGAAATACAAATATGGTTTTTGGCATTTACGAGAATGAAAATTTAAAAGCATCATATAGAATAGCAACACATCACGAATATACTGAGGATGAATACAGTCTTGTATTTAATTCACTACTGGGTTTTAGAGACATAAATCCTGCAAGCATTGAGGGAGGAATTATTTCCTCAGTTGTTCCGTCCTTGACAATAGTTTTAGAAAAAATGTGTAAAAAGTATTTTTATTTTACACCGATAGTAGTCGGACCTGGCATTAAAAGTGGAATAAACATAAAATATGAAAATCCTAAAGAAGTCGGAGCTGATCGTATAGTCAATGCAGCGGCTGCTTTTCACAAATACGGCGGTCCTGTTATAATCGTAGATTTTGGCACTGCTACTACCTTTGATGCATTGACAGCTGAGTGCGACTATTTAGGTGGTGCTATTGCTCCGGGAATTGGGATATCTTCCGAGGCACTGTTTAAGACTGCCGCTAAATTATACAGAGTAGAAATTGCAAAACCGGAAAAAGTGATAGGTAAAAATACAGCAACTAGCATACAATCCGGTATCTATAATGGATATGTAGGATTGGTAGAAAATATTGTTGAGAAGATGAAGGAAGAAATGGGCGACGGTCATGTATTTACAGTGGCTACCGGGGGTCTGGCACCTCTTATATGCAGCACAACCAAAAATATAGATACAGTAGATATGATGCTTACACTGGATGGCTTGAAGCTGATTTATGAAAAAAATGTTAGCTAGAAGTTAAGGGAAAACTTTGGTTTTCCCTTAACTTTTATAACACCGGAGGTTTATATATTGCAAAAACCCTTTCAAGAAATTCCATTATATCTTGCACCTATGGCCGGTATTACGGATATGCCTTTTAGGACTATATGCAAGCAAATGGGCGCTGATGTATTAATGACAGAAATGATAAGCACGCGAGGACTTGTATATAATGATAATAAAACTGCAAAATTGCTGCAGGTAAATCCCGATGAAAATCCTATAGGAGTTCAACTGTTTGGCAATGCTCCGAAGGATTTTGAAGAATCGGTAAAAAAGATTGATGACCTGCCGTTTGATTTTATAAACATAAATATGGGCTGTCCCACTCCTAAAATAGTCAAAAATGGTGACGGATGTGCTTTAATGAAGGATGTAAAGCTGGCATCAAGCATAATAAAAGTGACTGCCAGAGCTTCTCGAAAGCCGGTATCTGTAAAAATTAGGAAGGGCTGGGATAAGGACAGTATTAATGCTGTTGAGTTTTCATCTGCGGCTGAAGACAGCGGGGCATCTATGATTATAATTCACGGCAGAACCAGGGAGATGTTTTATTCCGGAAAAGCTGATTGGGATATAATAAAAAGTGTTAAAGATGCGGTAGATATCGCGGTAGTAGGTAATGGGGATGTTTTTACTTCCGAAGATGCGGTTGAAATGCTTAAAAAAACAGGTTGTGATGGTATAATGATAGGCCGAGGTGCACTAGGTAATCCTTGGATTTTTAGAGAAGTAAAGTATTTTTTAAAAACAGGGAAAAAAGCTGCAGCTCCTACTTTGAAAGAAAGGCTTGAAATAATGTTACTTCATTTAGATAAGGCTATATCCTATCACGGAGAGCATTTGGGGATATTGGAAATGCGTAAACATTTGGCATGGTATATAAAAGGATTACCACATTCTGCTCCTGTTAAAAATGCTTTGCAGCAGTGCAAGGATGTTGGCAGTATCGAGGAAATACTGAATAATTATTTTTATAGACTGAAGCAGACTGGTTATTAGAACATGTTAGGAGGAACTTGCGAAAGGAGGTTTGCTTTATGGACACTTATGCAATACCAATTGTAAACGGAGTACTGCCGCGCCCTGATGGAGGTGTACTTCAAGGAGTGTTTCTCGACTCATTTTTTGCCAATATGTTAGTAAAAACCGGTGTTGGAAATGACATTTTCTTATTTCCCCTTTCTTCCGATGACAAGAGCTTATATCCCGTAGGAGTTTTAGTTAGAATTGAAGATATGTGGGTGGATAAAGTTCCTCAGGGTAGTGACGCTACAGCTCTTTTTGCACGGGTAATCGGCCGAGAAAGATGTAAAGCAAGGAAATTTTCTCTTTCCAATGAAGGCCTTTTTGCCTTGGATATTGAGAAAATAGATATATATGAATTGCGATCTTTGGGTTATCCTATAATCTGCGGGGCCGGATGGCATCCTACGGGAGGATATACGACTTTTGGTTCAAATCGAAAGGATATTGAGATTACAATATACGGTTTTGAATTGGAAACGGGTAAAGATGTGGCTATTGTGGGATATTTGGGTAGTGAGATAGAACCCGAAAAGGCACACACAGTAGAACATGCCATAATCCGTTCACTTAAAAACTATGCCATGTGCACACCAAAAACCCTAAGGGAATGTATGGAGAAGGAAACGGAAGAGTTGAAGTGGTCTGTAGAAATCGGAATTGCTAAAAAACTTCCTGAAGTTTTTGGTGTAACAAAAAGCGGATTTTGTGGAAATCCATTGACACAAATGGCTTCATACTATCTTTCCGAGGAGTTTCAAAACCAAATAGAAAGTGGCGAAGACATTTTAAATTCTCTATCCAAAGCTAGAAAAAAGACTGTTTCTAGGTTGACAAAGGATATGGATATAAGTTCGCGTAAGGGTTTAAGGCAACTTCAAGCCTTAAAGAAGGGTATGTTTCATGATGATACACCGGAGGAATTGAAGGTCTTAAAACGAGTGATAATGAAATTTCCAGCGAATCCGTGGAATTAATTTTTTTTAAATAATCTCAGAATATTATAGTCAAGGTTACTATTCAGAGGTTGAAAACGACTTGTCATCCTGAACGCAGTATATAACAAAATGACAGACCTCTGAATAGTTACTAATCAAGAGTGCTTAACCTTTTTTAAGGTTAAGCACTCTTGATTTTTTGTATGACATGGTATAAAATAGTATGAGCACAAAAATGTGCACAAGGAGGTGCTGCTGTGGATCTCATAAGAATTGGAGATAAGCTTATCAGTGTATCGCGTATAGAGAATATTATACAAGAAATGCTGGATTTAAGGCAGCAAGGGGTTTCTCAAGCTGAGGTTGCCAAAAAGTTTAATACTGACAGGACCTTCCTATCCCGCTTGGAAAGCCTGGGTGAAATCAGAAAAGGTAAAACCATAGCAATAGTCGGGTTTCCTTTAAAAAATACTGAAGAACTTAAGCAGCTAGCATTTCAGGAAGGTGTAGACTTTTCACTGCTGATGACTGATAAAGAGCGCTGGGATTTTGTTTATGAAAAAAGCGGCATCGAACTTTTAAATGAGGTTATGGGCCTTATATATCAAGTAAGACAGTATGATGTGGTTATTCTGCTAGGTTCTGACCAAAGACTTAGACTATTCAAGGCACTTTTGGATAAGGAAGTGATTTCGGTAGACATTGGTAAATCACCGATGACAGAAGATGTTTATGTAGACCCGCAAAATTTGAGGAAGATCATAAGAATGACAAAAAAGGAAGATTGAAATGAAACATGTTATGAGCGTGAGTATAGGTTCTTCCAAGAGAAATCACAAAGTCGAAACAAAAATTCTAGGAGAAGAATTCATAATTGAGCGAGTAGGAACTGATGGTGACATAAAAAAGGCCATAGAAATTATTCAGGAAAATGACGGCAAAGTTAGCGCCTTTGGCATGGGTGGCATCGATCTTTATGTGTGCATAGGCAATAAGCGCTTTACAATAAAAGATGCCGTACCCATAGCACAGGCAGCGAAAATATCGCCTATTGTTGATGGTTCGGGCCTTAAAAATACTTTAGAAAGAAAAGTCATATACTATCTAACAGAACATGAAATTATAGATTTTAAAAACAAGAAAGTCCTTCTAGTGTGCGGTTTAGACAGATTTGGGATGGCGGAGGCATTAGAAAAAACCGGGTGTGATTTAGTGCTAGGAGATTTGATTTTTACAGTAGGCATACCGATTCCCATCAAATCACTTAATAGCCTAAATGTTTTGGCAAGTATTTTAGCTCCTATTATTTGCAAATTGCCGTTTAGCATGTTATATCCCACTGGAAAAAAACAGGAGAAAAAAGTCAGCTCGAAATTTGAGCGTTTCTATGATGAGGCTGATGTTATTGCTGGTGATTTTCTTTTCATAAAACGCTATATGCCGGATAAAATCCCTGGCAAAATTATACTGACGAATACGGTTACTGCCGATGATGTAGAGATGCTTTCTAAAAGCGGTGCCAAAATGTTGATTACGACAACGCCCGAATTAAACGGCAGGTCCTTTGGAACTAATGTAATGGAAGCAGTACTTGTATCGCTTTCGGAAAAACCTTATAAATCATTAACTCCCAAGGATTATGAAGAACTTTTAGATAAGCTTGGATTTGCTCCGAGGATAGAAATATTAAATTAGAAAATAATTTATGAGGTGTAATCATGGAAAAGTTTGCATTTATAATACATCCTATTGAAATTTCTGATGTATACAGGAAATTAAAATTTATGCAGAAGCTGCCGGAAAGCATGGTAGAGAAAGCAATGAAGATAGTGCCGCCTTTTACAATTTCACATATAACAGGTGTGAAAAGTCAATACAATGAAGCAGAAGGTTGGTTTGTAACTTGCCCGCTTACAACTAAACAAATGATAGAGCTGCCGGAAGAATATGTAATTAAAAAAATAATCAAAGCCGGAAAATTAGCTGAAAAGCTCGGTGCAAAGATAGTTGGCTTAGGAGCTTTCACTTCAGTTGTAGGAGATGCAGGCATCACCATTGCCAAAAATTTAAATATCCCCGTTACTACGGGCAACAGCTATACTGTAGCTACGGCAATTGAAGGAACTAAAAAAGCCACGGAAATTATGGGTAAAAATATTAAAGATGCTCAAGTGTTGGTTATTGGGGCTGCCGGCTCTATAGGCAAGGTATGTGCACAAATAATGGCTAAAGATTGCAAGTTTTTGACATTAGCCGGTAGGCATACGGAAAAGCTTGAAGAAGTGGCTGATAAGATACTGAAAGACACCGGCCTTTCTGTTAAAATCACTTCAAACGTCAGGGATGCTGTTAGAAATGCGGATGTAATCATAACCGTTACCAGCAGTCTTGATGCTATAATAGAGGCGGAAGACTTAAAACCGGGTGCGGTAGTGTGTGATGTTTCACGCCCGCGCGATGTATCCAAAGAAGTTGCTGAAAAGCGGGATGATGTTCTCATTATTGAAGGCGGAGTAGTTGAGGTTCCGGGTGATGTTAACTTCAATTTCAACTTTGGTTTTTCACCTAAAACTGCCTATGCCTGCATGGCAGAAACCATGATGCTAGCATTGGAAGGCCGTTATGAAAGCTTTTCTTTGGGCAGAGATCTTACCGTAAAGCAAGTTGAAGAAATAACGAAAATAGCCAATAAGCATGGCTTTAAATTGGCAGGATTCAGGAGCTTTGAAAGAGAAGTAACACAAGAACAGATAGAACGCATCATACGAAATGCAAAGAAGAAATCAGAACAGGCAAGCTGACAGCTTAAAATCCCATCTGCTCTTTTTGGAGTGGATGGGATTTTATTCTTACTTTTTACTCGGCATTATGTTAAAATAACAATTACAGGAAGAATGATGTTTAAGAGGGAGGGATTAGTATGGTGGAAAATGATGAAACGAAAAGTTTCATTATGGTCTTATTTGCAACGATTGCTTTTATTTCTACATACTACATAATGATGCCGGTTATTCCTAAGTATATGCTCAATATGGGCTTTGACAATTTAACCATAGGCACTACAATGGGTCTTTTTTCAGTGAGTTCTATGATTGCAAGGCCGGTAGGGGGTGTGTGGATAAACACATATAACAGCAAAAAAGTTATGCTGGCATCTATAGTAATATTTTTCTTAACTCCCTTTTTGATAAAAATGCCGTATACTTTAATAGGCTTAGCTTTAACCCTCCTGGTTTACGGATTTACTGTCGGCACTTTTACAGTAGCATCGGCAAATTTTACTGCCGAAATAGCTTCATCGGAAAATCTTGTAAAATTTATGGGTTTTAATTCAATTTCGGTTATAATTGCAAAGGGCTTATCACCGGCAATTGGAATAAAACTTATAGATAATTATAATTTTAATATTGCTGTATATGCTACTGTGGGAGCTGCGGTTATAGCATTGATTTTAATACTTTGTATTTCTGATATTAAAAGTGATGCAAAAGCGGATGTTGATTCAAACTTTATTAAGGTGCTATTGCATCCAAGCGTATATTTACCAACCATTGTATTGTTTTGCGGCATGGTCACCTTTGGTGCGATTTCTGCAATGCTGCCGGTCTTTGCCGATGCTAAAGGGATAACGGGAACAGAGTATTTTTTTGTTATAAATACTGCGGTTGTGGTAATAACTAGACTTGTCATAGGGCGATGGAGCAATCGCTATCTTGAACAATTAATAGCCTTTGCCTTAGTGGTTCTTACGGCTTCGTTTGTTTTAATGAGCTTTGTGGATAGCTTTGATAAACTTATTATAGTAGCAGTAATCTATGGAGTGGGTTTTGCGTTATTATTTCCGCTAATGACATCTTTGCTAGTGCTTACTATCCAAGGAGTATCGAGAAGTATGGCGCTGGGGGTGTTTACCGCAGCTTTTGATTTAGGTGTAGCTGCTGGAGTTACGCTAGGCGGTTTTAGCAAATATATTGACTTTGAACGGCTTTATCTTTTCTTGGCAATACTGCCTTTTATCGGTTTTTGCCTGTATCAGTATATCTATAGACCTTTTATAAGAGAAATTCGTTAAAACTACAGATATTATCAATTTTAGGAATTATGGTTTTGCAGGAGGTCAAAGAATTATCCTTTGCTAATCATCTTGTAGCTTTATTTTAGCATTAGGATATTTCTTTTAAAATAAATAAAAATAACTATGTTTGGACCACTTAAAATGTGGGCCTAAACATAGTATACGAGGAGGTCCGAAAATGAGCAAGTTGTCAGGTTATCTGATGCCACATCCGCCGATTATGGTAGAGGAAGTTGGCAGAGGCGAAACTCAAAAGGTAATTTCATCTGTAAATGCTGCTAATGTGGTGGGCAAAGAAATTAAAGAATTATCTCCAGACACCGTAGTTATTATATCTCCCCATGGCCCTATATTTTCCGACGCATTGTGCATTTATGATTTTCCGTTAAAGGGCAGTCTTGCAGCATTTGGGGCACCTGAAGTTAAGATGAGTTTTGAGCGTGATGATGATTTAGCAAATGAACTGCGCAAAAGGGCAAATCAGCACGGTATTCCTACAGTGACAACCAGTGAAGTAAGGGTGACAAGATATGGGTTTAAAGAAGAGCTGGACCATGGAGTAATAGTGCCGATGTATTTTATAACAAAGTATTATTCAAACTTTAAATTACTGCCTTTGGCCTTTGGCATGCTGCCGTATGAGCAGTTATATGCTTTTGGAAAACTTATACAAGAATCTGCAAAAGTGCTCAATAAAAACATAGCAGTGATAGCAAGTGGCGACCTTTCTCACAGGCTTACCATAGATGCGCCGGCAGGGTATGACCCCTGTGGAAAATTATTTGATGAAAAACTGGTAAATGCCTTGAAGAAATTTGATTTGGAAGCCCTGCGGTCTATAGAACCTTCGATAATAGAAAGGGCTGGCGAATGCGGACTTAGGTCTATTTGGATTATGGCAGGTGCATTAGATGGCTATAAGGTAAGAGCAGAAGTGCTTTCTTATGAGGGGCCTTTTGGAGTCGGTTACTGTATAGCAAGGTTTAAGCCGGAAGATGAAAGTGAATCTGGCAAGTTCAGCAAGAATAGCGTGAAAACCACTGATACTCAAGAGAAAACAGAAGATCCGTATGTAAAACTGGCTCGTTACACTCTGGAAACTTATGTTAAAGATGGAATAATACCTGATTTGCCTATTGAGGATTTACCTGAGGAAATGCTAACCAAAAGAGCGGGAGTTTTTGTTTCAATAAAAAAACATGGAGAGCTGCGTGGATGTATAGGGACTTTTTTACCAACTTGCAAGAATATTGCCGAAGAGATTCAAAGAAACGCTATCAGTGCCGGATGTGAAGACCCGAGATTTTATCCTGTTACAGCAGAAGAATTACCTGAACTCGAGTATTCCGTTGATGTACTGACAGAACCTAGGCCTGTTTACAGCTTAGATGAGCTTGATCCTAAAAAATACGGTATTCTTGTGCAAAAAGGTTTTAGATCCGGTCTTTTATTGCCCGATTTGGACGGTGTTGACACTGTAGAACAGCAGTTAAGTATAGCACTTGCAAAAGCCGGCATAAGTCCTGATGAGAAATATCAAATAAAAAAATTTGAGGTGGTCAGGCATTCTTAATCTCAATAGGGTAATTATATCATTTCTTTAATGCAATATTTTTTATCTATATTCAAATCAATGTAGTTATTGTCTATACGAACGACAGGCATAGACGGATTATGCGGTGGTAAATACACAACTTCTCCAATTTGGCCGGTATTCATCATAACTTTGGCACCAAGATAATAATTAGCAATATTTGAGAGAAACGTTATCATTATCTTGGTGTCAAAATGTCCCAGACCAACACTCTGAAACTCTCTGAATGTATCAAAAGGTGTAATTTTTTTCTTATAAACTCTATCTGAAGTCATTGCATCATAAACATCGGAAATGGAAATGATTTTTGTATAAAGATGGATTTTATTTCCTTTTACTCCGAAAGGATAGCCTTTTCCATCTTCACGTTCATGATGCATTAAAATAGCTTGTCGGATATCATGCCTTAATCCTGTAACATTTTTTGACATGTTATAACCGATGATAGTATGTTTTTTCATACAATTAAACTCATCTGGGAGCAATTTTCCTTTTTTATTTAGTATGTTGCTAGGTATTCGTGCTTTGCCTAAATCGTGAAGAATACCGGCAGTAATAACGTGCTGAATCTGTTCAGCGGAAAGCCCAAGCCATTTAGCAGTCAGCATGCCATATATAGCAACATTAAAACTGTGTGTGTATGTGTATTCATCGGCCTTTTTGAGTTCATTGATGCACTTTAGCACACCAAATGGACTTTCGCTTTTGGTAAGTATAAAATCAGAGGTTTGCGCAATCTCTTGATGAGATATTTTTTTACCGGAGGCGAGATTATGCAATATTGTTTTTACTGAATTTAACGACTTGTTATATGCCTCCATTAACTCCTGCGTGCTTATCCCACTAACTTGTTTTTCGTCTTTAGAAAATACATATATCTGACTAATTCCATGGTTTATTAACTGGTTTATGATATAAGCGTTAAGCATAGTGTTTTGGGGTAGGAGAAAGACACCTCGGTTTGTGACGATATCTTCAGCGACTATTTGACCTTCGTGGCAATCCACGATCTTGACAAGTTTTTTTGTTGGCGGGATCATCAAAACGGATTTTTCCACATTATAGGCCTCCCTTGATCATAAATGATATAATATGTTGAGAAATCGTCTTTTAAGTAGATATTTCTACATAAAATGATAAACACCTCCCAAATATATAGACAGATTTTGAAAACTCAGTTTCCTTTTACTCTTAAGCCTTCTTAAGAAAGTTATTGTTATTGTCTTTATTTACAATTGTTACGTAACTATTCAGAGGTCTGTCATTTTGCTATATACTGCTGTCATTCTGAGCGCAGCGAAGAATCTTATTTGATCCTTACAAAGATCCTTCACTGCGTTCAGGATGACAAGTCGTTTTGAACCCCTGAACAGTAACGTTGTTGCAAAACTAAGTATTTTAGAATTTGTAATTACACTGCCCTAAAAACATGATATAATAAGGACTATGGTCAATGATTCTGTTATCAAATAATACAGGAAAAAAGGATTGCATTATTGCATATATGTGTTATAATTATACAATATAATGCATAATTATAAAAACTTTAAATATACTTGGGGTGAAAGCTTTGAAAGCAGACATATATAAAACCATAGTGGTCAAAGTCGGAACAACGACGCTTGTTCACGAAAATGGAAAGTTAAATATAGCCGGAATGGAAAAATTAGTAAGGGTAATTTCCAACATCAAAAATGGCGGGAAAAATGTTGTTTTAGTTACATCAGGAGCTGTAGGAACAGGGGCAGGAAGGCTCGGGATAAAAGGGAAAAGCGATATTATAATAAAACAGGCTTTAGCAGCGGTGGGACAGGGCATATTGATGCAGTTTTATGAAAAATTATTTTTGGAGTATGGCATAAATGTAGCTCAGATATTGCTTACAAAGGATGATTTAGAAAATGGTGTCAGACGTCAAAATGCCTTTAATACTTTGACTACCCTTTTTGAGTTCGATGTTGTTCCTATAGTAAATGAAAATGATACAATTGCAGTAGAAGAAATCGTATATGGTGACAACGATACATTAGCAGCAGTTGTAGCTACGCTGATTGATGCAGACCTTTTAGTCCTTCTTTCAGATGTAGATGGCCTATATACCTTGCCGCCACATGAACCCGGAGCAGAAAAAATACCTTATGTTAAAGAGATTACACCTGAGATTGAGGCAATAGCAGAAGGCACTTATTCAAATTTAGGAACAGGCGGTATGCAAAGCAAGATAAAGGCAGCAAAAATTGCTACTGAAGCGGGTATTGCTATGGCTATTATCGATGGGGAAAATCCTACTGATATTTATAATATTTTAGATGGGACGAATTGTGGAACATTTTTTGAGCCAAAAAGCAAGGCATGTACATCAAAAAAAAACGTGATTTAATGGAGTGATTTTTTTGAGTATGGTTTTAGATATAGCTAAAAAAGCCAAGGAAGCATCTTGTAAAATAGCCGGTATTTCCACAGCAGTTAAAAATGATGCGCTTCGCATGATGGCAGAAGCACTTGAACAAATGAAAGATGAAATAATTGAGGCAAATGAAAAAGATGTTGCAAAAGCTCGTGAAATAGGTTTAAAGGAAGCATTAATAGAAAGACTTATGTTAAACAGTACTCGGGTTGATGGCATGATAAAAGAGCTTTTGGCTCTTATTGACCTTCCCGATCCTGTAGGAAATGGTACAGTGATTAAGCGGCCCAATGGTCTCACCTTATTAAAACAAAAGGTGCCGTTGGGTGTAGTCGGCATAATATATGAATCTCGTCCTAACGTTACTTCGGATGCTGCAGGCCTTTGCATAAAAGCAGGAAACAGTGTCATCCTTAGAGGTGGGTCTGAGGCAATTAATTCTAATAAAGCTATAGTTAAGGCACTTTGCCAAGGGCTTGAAAAGGCAAATCTTCCCACATACTGCATACAACTAATAGAAGATACCAATCGAGAGAGGATTCAAGAACTTTTCCAAATGAGGGATTATGTCGATGTATTGATTCCTCGCGGTGGCAGTGCTCTAATTAAAAATGTTGTGGAAAATTCCAGGATACCTGTGATAGAAACCGGTGAAGGCAATTGCCACATATATGTTGATGAATTTGCCGATCTTAATATGGCAAAAAGTATCCTGATAAATGCAAAGACCAGCAGACCTTCTGTATGTAATGCAGCGGAGAAACTGCTTGTTCACGAGAAAATTGCTCATGCATTTTTACCGGAGGCTTTGCAAGAACTGCAAAACTGTGGAGTAGAGATTCGCGGATGTGAAAGAACGAGGAAGATTTACCCAAATGTTGTGCCTATAAAAGCAGAAGATTGGTCTATTGAATATCTCGACATGGTTATCGGTGTTAAAGTGGTAGACAGTATCGATGAAGCCATGGAGCATATCAACCGTTTCGGGACAGGCCATTCTGAAGCCATTATTACTAAAGACTACGAAAGGGCAAATTTATTCCTCTCAGGGGTGGATGCGGCTTGCGTATATGTGAATGCCTCCACACGGTTTACTGATGGAGGCGAATTTGGCATGGGGGCAGAAATAGGAATCAGCACACAAAAACTCCATGCTAGGGGGCCAATGGGACTTGACGAACTTACTACAACAAAATATTTGATTTTGGGTAATGGCCAGGTACGCAATTAATGAATATGGTCGAAAGTTAAAGTATTTTTAATATAGATGAATTTTGATTATTAGAGCGTTTTAAGACGCTCTTTTTTCACATATGAAATGATTTTTCGAAAATATTTTTAGAGCGAAGAATCTTATTTAATCCTTACAAAGATCCTTTACTGCGTTCAAGATTACAAGTCGTTTTCAACCTCTGAATAGTAGCCATCCTTGTATAAATAATGTCTTATAGCGGGTAGAACCCTTGTAAAAACATTATATTTAAAGTTATAATGTAGTTGTGGAAAGGTCCGTATAAATGGGGAGTGTAGCGCGATAATAGATTTAAGGAGGTTAAAGGCGGTTTCTTTTAACAAAAACCACCAATCTGATATGAAAGAAGCTATGTATTACAAAAAAAACAATGATGGTACCATCGAATGTGGTCTATGCCCTCATCATTGCAGGATTAGCCAAGGTCGAAGCGGTATTTGCAGGGTTAGGAAGAATATTGACGGTAAATTATATTCCATGAATTATGGCAGGGTTTCATCTTTGGCTATGGATCCTATAGAAAAAAAGCCTCTGTATCATTTTTACCCCGGCAGCATGATTTTTTCCGTCGGCGGTGCAGGATGCAATTTTAGATGCAAATTCTGCCAGAATTGGCAAATTGCACAACTTACGGATATTCCAACTAGCAAAGTATCGGCAGAGGAATTGATAAATGCAGCCAAACAGCGGCAAGACAATATAGGGATAGCTTATACCTATAATGAGCCGACTATATGGTATGAATTTGTACTAGAATGTGCAAAACTAGCTAAGCGTGAAGGCTTAAAGAATGTGCTTATTACCAATGGCTTTATCGAGAAAGAACCGCTGCAAGAAATCCTCCCATTTATCGATGCTATGAATATTGATGTAAAGGCTTTTCACGAAGACTTTTATAAAGACATGGTTTCCGGACAACTTTTACCGGTAAAGGAAACCGTAGAAGAGGCACAGAGAAAATGCCATGTGGAAATAACTACACTTATCATTCCGGGCATAAATGATAGCATGGAAGAGATAAAAGCTCTCGCACAGTGGCTTTCATCACTAAGAAAGGATATACCCTTGCATCTCACTCGTTATTTCCCTAATTATAGACTCGATATTTTGCCAACTCCTGTAGAAAAAATAAAAATGGCACGAGATACTGCAATGAAATACTTAGACTATGTATACACCGGTAATATGATAGATGAAATCGGCGGCAATACTTACTGCCCCTCGTGTGGCAAACTCATTATTGAAAGGGCAGGCTATCGGGTACAAGTGAAAACGGAAGATAATAAATGCCCAAAATGCGGGACACCAATTTTGCTGACTAAAGATAGTGCAAAATAGAAGGAATATGTCTATTTCCCAGGAAATATAACCTGTGACGTCGAAAATATTACAAAATAGCGAAATTAAGACATAAAAAACAGAGAGGAGAAAATGACATAGACACTAAACCAGCAAATATTATTGAATCATTTAAAATACTTGATGGCAATGCCAGGACTTGTGTAATATTTGAGCCTATGTGGGGCATACCTTATGTACTCTATAATTTTTATTTAAGTCTTTATATGAAAAGTCAGGGTATAACAGATAAACAAATAGGTTTTCTGATATCTCTGGGTTTTATTTCAGCTATAATTTTTTCCATGCTTGCTGGGCCGATAACAGATACTTTAGGAAGAAGAAAAACGACGCTGATTTTTGATATTATAGGTTGGCCATGCTCAATTCTAATATATGCACTTGCTCACAACTTTTGGATGTTTGCCCTTGGCATTATTGTCAATGGTGCTCACAGAGTTACTGCAGTTTCCTTCAATCTTATGGTCATAGAAGATTCTAGCAATGAACAACGCTTTGCGGCATTTAATCTAATCAACATAATAAATATATCAGCAGGCCTACTAACTCCTATTGCAGGAATAGCTGTAAAATTATATGGTATTGTTAAGGCTGAAAGGTTCTTTTTAATTTTTGCAGTAATAAGTATGACTGTTATGATGATTTTGCGCTACCATTTTCATACCGAAACCTTAATAGGCCAAACAATATTGCAAGAACGGCTTGAGCATGATAAAAAGTCTGGTCTAAATAAAGGCATATATAGAGAAGTAGCCGCAGATTTACGATTAGAACCTACGATTTTAATGATAATGAGTGTTGTCATACTATTTAACATGTACACTACAATTGGGACACATTTGAGTCTATACTTTGCGCCATATATGTCAGAGGTGTTGGGAATTGAAAAATCTATGATTTCATTGCTGGGTGTTGCAAATTCTGCAACGATGATTATCGTACTTGTATTTATAAATCCCATTTTAAGTAGAGGCGATATGGTCAATAATATGATAGTAGGTCTAATACTACAAGCTGCCGCACTTTTTTTACTTGTCACAATACCAGAAAATAATTTTTTAATTACTGCCTTTTCCCTTGTAATTTTTGCAGCCGGATTTGGAATATTTAAGCCTTGCGTAGATTCTATGTTAGCAGAGCTTACAGAAGGCAAAACAAGAGCTACGATTTATTCTTTAGTGAATACAGGTATTTCAATTTTAAGCGCGGCAATGGGATTGATATCAGGGTATATCTATGATTTAAATCCTCGGCTGATATATATAATTTCAATTTTAATTTTAACTTTGTGCATAGCTATTTTAGCCATACTAAAAAGGTCATTACTTGCCGATTATACCGATGTTGCTTTATAAAAACCCTTGTGCAAACCACTTAGAAAAAGTTTGCTACACTCCATTTTATTTCAATGCCTTTAGACTAAAAGTTTATTTACATGTTCTATATAAGAGTTAAAATCATCTAAATTGTTTTGCAAGATATTATAAACCTCTCCATCATCAACATCATCATAGAAATGGACAATCCTATTTCTAAACTTAGCCATCAATTTATAAGATACTGCATCTTCCTTTGGTATGACTTTATATTTATGTAGAATCTCAAAAGTATCACTATAAGTTTTTGGAGTTCCAAGCCCTTTTCGTGATATTATATGGTTTCCAATATCAATCATAGCTTCTATGGCTATTTGAAGATTATATTTTGCAGAATCAAAATTTTTAAAGTCAGAAATAAACTCATCTATAGAAAGTTGGGATAGAACATCTAATTTAGATATGCAATCTTGAATGACTCTAATTTTATCCAAAATTCTTTTTTTATCAATTTGTGCCATATTTTTCACTCAGTCCTTCCTGAAAATCATCATAAAACTTCTTGAGGACAATTCCGTAGTCGCCATAAATGTTAAGTACCTTTTCTTTGAAGTCGGCAAGCAATATTTCATCTCTGCAAAAAAGTAAATCACCGGTATACAATACCTGATGGCTGATATCAATAGGTGATTTGTTTAGATTTACAACATCTATATCATCTCGCTCAAATATTTGGCAGATATCTGATTCAATCTCAAGTTCTTTAAATAGTGTTGGGCTGGTTTCAAACAATATGGCAAAATCCACATCACTGGTTGCATGTTGATACTCTGTACCATAAGAGCCAAAAATATACAATGCGATAATGTTTTCGTTTTGCTTAATATAAGCAATAAGTTCTTGTATTTTATCTTTTATGTTTTCTAAACTTCTTTTCACTCAAATCACCCTTTGTTAACAACTTTAGAAACAAGACAACTCTTTTTTAATTATACCAGAATTTTGCCAAAGTTAAACGGCCTATATTTTATTTTTCCCTGACTAATGCTGATAAAGTTAGAGTAAATAAACTTATAGTATGCAAAGCAGCCTTATAAAAACCCTTGTGCAAAATTATAGCGTGTGCTATAATACAAAAGGTATTTTATTTTTAACAGAAATTAATTTTATATGATAAGATTACAATAAAGAGGTGAAAGGAATGAAGGAAGGAATTCATCCTAAATACGTAAAAGCCACAGTAAGATGCGCTTGTGGAAATACTTTTGAAACAGGCTCAACAAAAGAAGACCTGCGTGTAGAAATATGTTCAAAGTGCCATCCTTTCTTTTCTGGTAAACAAAAACTGGTTGATACCGGTGGCCGTGTGGAAAGATTTAAGAAGAGATATGGCTTAAAAGATGATGAGTAGTCTTAGAAGGTTAGAGGTTGTCTCTGACCTTTTTTCTTAATCTTTTAACCTTTATTTATTAATTTGAGGAGGAAGAAAATGCAGCCAGTCAAACCCAGTATTGGTGGGCAGGCCGTAATTGAGGGTGTTATGATGCGAGGACCTAAAACTACGGCCATTGCTGTTAGAAAAAATGGTGAGATTATTATAAAAACAGAAAAAAACCATTCGATTTCAGATAAATACAAGTTCCTTAAACTGCCCATATTAAGAGGTATAGTGTCATTAATTGAAATGCTGATTTTAGGCATTCAAACTCTGTCGTATTCTGCAAGCATGGCAGGGTATGAGGATGAAGAAGAATTAACGAGTAAGGATATTGCCTTAGCATTAGTTTTTGCTCTGGGATTTGCTATTTTATTGTTTGCGGTTTTACCCACAGTTGCTGTCAAATTTATAAGTAGTAATTTAACAAATCCATTCTTGTTAAGTCTTGCGGAAGGCCTTTTACGAATAGCAATTTTTGTAATATATATCATAGCTATTTCCTCCATGAAGGATATAAGGAGGGTTTTTGAGTATCACGGGGCCGAACATAAGACAGTTCATTGCTATGAGCATGATGAAAAATTAACTCCCGAAAATGCTGAAAAATACTCAACTGTTCATCCCAGGTGCGGAACCAGCTTTATGATGCTTGTAATGGTTGTAAGTATACTATTATTTTCTGTAATTAGCTGGCAGGGGATAATTCAGCGGATATTATCAAGGATAGTTATGCTGCCGCTGGTCGCGGGAATTTCATATGAGCTTATCCAGCTTGCCGGTAAAAGCAATAGCCCACTTATAAAGGCACTGAATGCTCCGGGTATGTGGCTCCAAAGGCTGACTACGCGAGAACCTGACAGGTCTCAATTAGAGGTGGCTATAGCAGCGATAAAAGGCGTTTTAAATTGAGTTTTGTGCGAACTACAGGAAGGTGATTATATGATAGAAAAATTGGAAATCATAGAAAAGAAATATGATGAATTGACGAAAAAAATAGCAGATCCGGAAATTATAGCAAGGCAGGAAGAATGGATAGGTCTTACAAAAGAACATGCTTCTCTCGAAGAAATTGTGACGAACTTTAGAGAATATAAAGAGGTTTTAAAGCAGTTGGAAGAAAATTCCGAGCTTTTAGAAGATGCTGCTGGTGATATTGAAATGGAACAGCTCATAAAAAGTGAGTTGGAGGCATTAGAAGAAAAAAAATCTAAGCTCCAGGAGCAATTGAGAATCCTACTGCTTCCCCAGGATCCTAATGATGACCGAAATGTAATAATGGAGATAAGAGCAGGAACCGGCGGCGATGAAGCTGCTCTTTTTGCGGGGGATTTGTTCCGTATGTACAGCCGATATGCAGAGAAACAAGGTTGGAAAGTTGAGATTATAGATTCAAATCCTACTGAACTTGGAGGGTTTAAGGAAGTCATATTTGAAATTAATGGCAAGGGTGCTTACAGCCGTTTAAAGTATGAATCCGGCGTCCATAGGGTGCAGCGGGTTCCATCTACAGAGGCCGGTGGCAGGATTCATACTTCTGCAGCTACGGTTGCGGTTTTGCCTGAGGCCCATGAAGTTGATATTGAGATAAATCCGGATGACCTTAGAATAGATATATACAGAGCGTCAGGGCATGGAGGCCAGGGAGTTAACACCACCGACTCGGCGGTAAGAATAACACACATTCCTACCGGTTTAGTGGTTACATGCCAAGACGAGCGCTCACAGCTCAAAAACAAGGATAAAGCCATGAAGGTTTTACGAGCACGACTTTTGGAAAAAGTTCAAGAAGAGCAGGAACGTGAGATAGCGCAAAACCGCAGAAGCCAGGTAGGCTCTGGTGACCGCAGCGAAAGGATACGCACGTACAACTTTCCGCAGGGGAGAATTACAGATCATCGTATTAATCTAACTACTCATCAACTTACAAATGTATTACAGGGAGAGCTTGATGAATTAATAGATGCATTAGTGGCAGAGGATCAAGCTAAAAAACTGGCTCAAGCAGAATAAAAAAAGGGAGTTTTATCGTTGAAGGTAAGGGAAGCCTTAATGATAGGGAGAAAAAGACTTTCCGATGCGGGTGTAGCAAACCCTGCCCTGGATTCGGAACTGATATTGGGATATGTTTTGGGGAAGGACCGGCTTAAACTATTGGTCGATGATGAGATGAGCATTACCAAGCAGCAGCTTGAATGTTTTAATGATTTACTGGCACTTCGATGCCAATCTACACCCATAGCATATATTATAGGCTGGAAGGAGTTTTACGGCCTTAATTTTTATATAAAACCCGGGGTCTTGATTCCCAGACCTGAAACCGAGTTTTTAGTAGAAGAAACTTTAAATGTCATTTATTCTATTGAAAACCCATTGATTGCCGATTTATGTTGCGGAAGTGGAGCTATCTCGGTGGCTGTGGCAGTAAATAATAACAGAGTAAAGGTATATGCTTCGGATATATCAGATGTGGCATGTGAAGTAGCAAGGACAAATATAAAATTACACGGGGTGCAAGACCGTGTTTTACTGATGCAGGGAGATTTATGGATGCCTTTTGAAGAAAGAAATATCAGGGGTTTTGATGTGGTCGTTTCAAATCCTCCATACATTTCTAAGGAAGAACTTTCTACCCTCCCTGATGATGTTAAAAACGAACCGCAAATTGCACTAAATGGTGGTACCGGTGGACTTGAGTTCTACCGAAGGATAGTTTCGAAAGCTCCGGAATTTTTAAAAATCGACGGCAGGATTATTTTTGAAATAGGTTGGAATCAAGCTCGCGATGTAGAAATTATGCTAAAAGAAACCGGATTTCAAGATATAAAAGTAATAAAAGATTATGCAGGCTTTGACAGAGTAATTTCAGGTGTTTTTTGCGGCCTATAACGGTGAGGCTAAAGCTATTTAAAAAGAAGGTTAAATTAATGTTAAACACTCAAATAGTTTCCGTTGATAAAAACCGGCCGGAAGATTATAAAATAAAAAAGGCGGCAGAAATAATAAAAACAGGAGGTCTGGTTGCTTTTCCCACTGAAACAGTTTACGGGCTGGGCGGCAATGCTTTAGATGAACATGTGGCAAAAAAGATATATGCTGCTAAAGGAAGGCCGCAAGACAATCCGCTAATTGTTCACATTCATTCTCTTTCCCAACTTGATGAACTTGTAAAAGAAATCCCCACAAGGGCTGCTGTTTTGATGGACAAGTTTTGGCCGGGCCCCCTTACAATTATATTTCACAAAAGGGATATAATACCATATAGCACTACAGGAGGTCTTGATACGGTGGCTATTAGGATGCCGGCTCATCCTGTAGCCCTTGAACTGATTAAGGAGTCAGGAGTTCCTATAGCCGCACCCAGTGCTAATATCTCAGGAAGGCCTAGCCCTGCATGTGCTGAGGATGTTGCAGAAGATTTATTTGGAAAGATTGAAATGATTCTAGATGGAGGCCCAACATCGGTGGGTGTAGAGTCTACCGTTTTGGATCTTTCCGAAAAAGTGCCTATTATTCTAAGACCGGGCGGAGTTACTAAAGAGGATTTAGAAGATGTTCTGGGGTGTGTAAACTTGGATCCGGGCCTTGCTCCGGGAGAAAAGCCCCGCTCACCGGGACAGAAATACCGGCATTATGCTCCAAAAGCCCAAATGACTGTTATAGAAGGTTGTGTGGAAAACCAAGTTAAAACTATCCAAGAGTTAACAAAGCAGTTGGAAAGCGGTGGACTTAAAGTAGGCATAATGGCAACGGCGCAGACCCGGCACCTATACACAAGGGGTTATGTCATTTCCGTAGGTGATAGAACGGCACCGCTTACAATTTCATCAAACCTTTTCACCATTTTAAGGAAATTTGATCGTCTAGGAGTAGATAGGATTCTGGCTGAGGGTATTTCTAAAGACGGTATTGGCCTTGCGGTGATGAACAGACTTTACAAAGCGGCGGGATATAAGATTTTGAAGGTGTAGGAGGTGCTTTGATATTGAAAAAAGTAGTATTTGTCTGCACCGGCAATACATGCCGTAGCAGTATGGCAGAAGCCCTTTTCAAAAAAATGCTCAGCGACTTGGGAAAGCATAAAGAAATTGAGGTTTTTTCCTGCGGCATAGGTGCTATTGAAGGGCAACCGGCCTCTGAAAATGCAAAGAAGGTCATGGAAATGGAAGGAATAGATTTGGAGGCACACAGGGCAAAACCCTTTACTAGGGATATGTTAGAGGCAGATCTTATTCTTACGATGACTCAGAGCCATAAAGATTATATAATCAATAGATTTCCTGAGGCTAAAGGTAAAGTTTTTACATTAGGAGAATTTGCAGGCGATAATATGGAAATCAGTGATCCCTTTGGTCATGGTGTAGAAGTATATAAGATGGTAGCTGAGGAAATTAAACAAAAATTAAGAAAAGTAATTGAAAGGCTGGAAAACAACTAGACAACATTCGTAAATTAAGTATATAATTAACGAAGATAATTTTAAAATGCAAGGAGGGAAAGAGTTGACCATAGCGATAGCAAGCGACCACGGCGGTTATGAATTAAAAAAAGAGATAATGAAATATCTTGATAAAAGTAAGATAGATTACAAAGATATGGGAGTGTTTTCCACCGAATCCGTAGATTATCCGGATATAGCTATTCCTTGCGCAGAGGCTGTTGCCAGGGGAGAATTTGAAAAGGGCATAATAATTTGCGGCACAGGAATAGGCGTATGTATTGCCGCCAATAAGGTAAAAGGTATTCGGGCGGCACTGTGTCATGATACTTTTTCTGCTCGGATGTCAAGACAGCATAATAATGCTAACGTTTTGACTATGGGCGGTAGAGTTATTGGCCCGGGGCTTGCCATAGATATTGTAAAAGAATGGCTTGCTGGTGATTTTGAAGGAAATCGCCATGAGCGCAGAGTGGAAAAGATAAGCGAATATGAAAACAGCATATAAATAAGTTTAATTCCTAACAATTAAAAAAGAGGTGTTCAAAATTGGATATACTTAAACTTGTAGACCCTGAAATAGCTGATGCTATTGAAAAAGAAACTTACCGTCAGCAGTACAAGCTGGAGATGATTGCTTCTGAAAACTTTACAAGTAAAGCAGTTATGGAAGCTCAAGGTTCGGTGCTTACTAATAAATACGCAGAGGGTTACCCCGGCAGGCGTTATTATGGCGGTTGTGAGTTTGTAGACATTGTAGAAAATATTGCCAGAGATCGAGCAAAGAAGTTATTTTCTGCAGAACATGTAAATGTTCAGCCGCACTCTGGTTCTCAAGCTAATATGGGAGTCTATTTTGCTTATCTTAATTACGGTGATAAAGTCTTAGGCATGAATCTTGCCCATGGCGGTCACCTTACACATGGAAGTCCGGTAAATATCTCAGGAAAATACTTTGAGTTTATTCCATACGGTGTTTCCAAAGAAACCGGATATATCGACTATGATGAATTGGAAGCCTTGGCACAAGAACACAAGCCCAAAATGATAGTAGCGGGTGCCAGCGCATATCCCAGAATAATTGACTTTGAAAGGATTTCCCAAATTGCAAAACAAGTTGGAGCCTATGTTATGGTAGATATGGCTCATATAGCAGGTTTAGTAGCAGCCGGTTTGCATCCGAATCCCGTTCCTATCTGTGATTTCGTTACAACAACGACTCACAAAACTCTCAGAGGTCCGCGAGGTGGCGTGATATTTTGTAAACAGGAATATGCCAAAGCAATAGACAAGGCCATTTTCCCCGGAATTCAGGGCGGACCTTTGATGCATGTGATCGCTGCTAAAGCTGTTTGCTTAAAAGAGGCATCAACTGATGAATTTGTCGAATATCAGAATCAAGTGGTAAGAAATGCGAAAGCTTTGGCTAAAGCCCTTTTAGGCAAGGGATACAACCTAATTTCCGGAGGCACAGACAACCATTTGATATTAATTGATATGCGGTGCAAGAACCTAACAGGAAAAGAGGCAGAACACCTCTTGGAGGAAGTAGGAATTACAGTAAATAAAAATGCTATTCCATTTGATCCGGAAAGTCCTAATGTCACTAGCGGCATACGAGTAGGGACACCTGCTCTTACTTCCAGAGGAATGAAAGAACAGGAGATGGAAAGGATTGCAGAGCTGATGGATGAAGCTCTTACCAAGGGCCAAGATGAACGTATAAAGGCGAAAATATCCAAAGCGGTTAAAGCCCTATGTGAGCAATTTCCACTCTATTCTAAGTAAAACAGGAGGTTGCCATCCATGGAAAATGTATTTGTATTGGACCATCCTTTGATTCAGCATAAACTGGCTTTGATTAGAGATGAAAACACTGGTTCAAAAGAATTTCGCGAGCTAGTGGAAGAAGTGGCTGTTCTTATGGCCTATGAAGCAACGAGAAACATGCCATTAGAAGAAACGGAAGTAAAAACTCCGGTAGGTCCGGCGAAAGTTAAAGTGCTCTCAGGCAAAAAAATGGGCATAATTCCCATACTACGAGCAGGTCTTGGTATGGTAAACGGCATGTTGAAACTAATTCCGGCAGCAAGGGTTGGCCATATCGGCCTATACCGGGATCCTGATACCCTTTTGCCGGTAGAGTATTACTGCAAATTACCATCTGATGTAAGCGAGCGAGAACTGATTATATTAGATCCAATGCTGGCTACGGGAGGATCTGCTGCCAAAGCGGTAGAGATTCTCAAAGAAAAGGGAGCAACCAATATAAAACTCATGTGCTTAATAGCTGCCCCCGAAGGGATAGAAGCTGTCCACGAAAAACATCCTGATGTAGAAATATACACTGCTTCCATTGATGAAAAATTAAACTCCCACGGCTACATAGTTCCCGGCCTAGGCGATGCCGGCGACAGGCTGTATGGAACGAAATAAAGATAAACGAGGCTGTCCTATTTAGGACGGCCTATTTTACACTAAGGAGGTACCTAACTGCTTTTTAAGCGGTGAAAGTATCTCCTCATTTGTTTTATATCATGATTAACCCTAACTTCACGCTGAAAACTATTTCTATGAATTTCGAAAACCTTCCATTCTGGATTAATATAGCTCGTATATTTTATAAAGACTCTGGACAATTTATCATTTCAACAGTTTTTTAATTTGCATTTTATAAATAAAAATTTTTTCCAGGATTTAAGATTATGAAAAAAACTATTTACATTCTCATTTTTTTATGATATATTTTATTTAAACAATTTAAAAAACAGGCGGGAGATAAAAGTGATGCTGGAAAAATTTAAAGGCGTTTTCCCTGCTTTATATGCTTGTTATGATGAGGCAGGGGAAATATCAAGAGAAAGAACAATGAGTTTATGCAATTACCTTTATGAAAAAGGCGTAAAAGGCCTTTACGTAGGTGGAAGTTCAGGTGAGTGTATATATCAAAGCCTAGAAGAAAGAAAAGCTACGTTAAAGTATGCGTCTGAAGCGGCAAAAGGTAAGCTTACACTTATTGCACATGTAGGCGCACCTTCTACAAGAGAAAGCAAGATACTTGCAGGATATGCTGCAGAATTAGGCTACGACGGATTATCGGCAATTTCACCAATATATTTTAAGTTGCCTGAAAGTTCTATCTACAACTACTGGACTGAAATAATAGATTCAACAGACCTGCCATTTTTTATCTACAATATACCACAGACTACAGGATATAGTCTTTCCTTAGATTTGTTTAAAAAGATGCTTACGAATAAAAAGGTTAAAGGAGTAAAAAATTCTTCCATGCCGGTGCTTGACATTGAAAGGTTCAAAAGAGCCGGAGGCGATGACATCATAGTATTTAACGGTCCTGACGAGCAGTATGTTGCAGGAAGATTAATGGGTGCCGATGGAGGAATAGGGGGTACCTATGGGGTAATGCCGGAACTATTCCTTGCGGCAGAAGAATTTGTAACATCCGGCAGCTTTAAAAATGCCAGGGCAATTCAAGGCGACATTAATGATATTATTATAGCATTAACTTCACTTAATGGGTCAATGTATTCTGCAATAAAGGAAATTTTAAAATTAAGAGGAGTAGATATCGGCAGTGTAAGGGCGCCGCTTGAACCTGTATCCGGAGCAGATTTAAACAAAATAAAGGAAATAAAGGAACTTATTGATACTACAATTCTGAAATGGAAGGAAATAAAATGAGAAGGATAGTATGCTTTGGAGATTCAAATACATGGGGCTATAATGCCGTTACCATGGAAAGATTTTCGGAAGACATCAGGTGGCCATGCCTTTTAGGGAAACTTCTTGGAGATGAATTTCAGGTAATTGAAGAAGGCCTTTGCGGGAGAACCAGTGTCGCAGATGACCCTTTATTTGAAGGCTTGAACGGTTATGAGTATATTTATCCTTGCTTGATGAGCCATGCACCGTCAGAACTTGTAATAATTATGCTCGGTACTAATGATGCTAAAGAAAGGTTTAATCTGACATCTTATAATATAGCACAGGGTATAACAAGACTTGCTCTTAAAGCTAGGAGCGTTCCAGCGGGCAAGGATGGCGGTTTTCCAAAGGTTTTAGTAGTTGCACCACCTCCAATAGGCAGCGAATATTTTAACACTGAAGTAGGAAAATCTATGGGGGCAAACTGTGATATTAAATCTAGCGAACTTGCACATCACCTGGAAGAACTGCTGCAACTTGAGGAAATAGAGTTTCTAGACACAAAAGGAATAGTTTCTATGAACAAGGTGGACTATATGCACCTTGATGAAAAAGGTCATAAAACATTAGCAAATATAGTTTGTAAAAAGGTCAAGCCCTTACTTTAGAGATGTTATAGGATTTTTGACAGGAGGTGGAGGAAAGCCTACGAAAAAAGTGAAACATTATTACAAATAACAAAAACCGTCACCCTGTTTATACTTAATATGTCATACTGAGCGATAGCAAAGGATCTATTAAAAGAATCTATTATAATTATTAATTTCAGGAGGGATTGTATTTATGTTAAGGAAGCGTTTAGTGGCTCTATTGATGGTATCAATACTTATGCTTACATTAGTTGTAGGCTGTGGACAGAAAGCCGAAAACAAGCCTGATGCTGAAGGGGCAAAAGACACAGGCAAGGAGAAAGTAGAGATATCGCTTTGGCTTACACCGCAATGGAAAGGCGTCTTTGAGGCTAATGAAGAAGGTGCTGATTATGACAGCTTCTTCAAATATGCCGCAAAGAGATTTTCCGAGGAATATGAGGATTATGATGTAACAGTAGATGTGCAAGTAATTGCAGGAGACCAGCGTGATGAACTGTTAAATGTTAACTTAAATGGCGGGACACCACCGGATATTTTCTATGAAAGTGTATTCGCAATGGGAGATTATGCACATAGGGGTGCATTGGTTCCCTTAAATGATATCGTAGATGATACTGCTAAAAAAGATATAGCCCAAAACTTCTGGGATGTTGTGACATTTGGCGATGATATTTATTTCTATCCTTTTTCTCACATGCCGGGCACATTAGTTTATAATGCGGATATGTTCAGAGCTGCAGGCCTAGATGAATATATAGGCGGGGAAAATGAAATTAAAACATGGTCATTAGAGGAATTTGAAAAGATTCTAAATACCTTAAAAACAAAACTTCCGAAAGATAAATATACAAATGCTTATCCAATGGCTCTATTTGCTTTAAACAATCAAGGAGACACTTGGAATCTTGCTTACCTAAGGATGTTTGGAAATAAGTTTTTTGATGAAGATGGAAATATAATTTTAAATGACGAAAAAGGTGTTAAAGCCGTAAAATGGCTTAAGAAGATATATGATGCAGGCTTGACAAACCCGGGAGCAGAATCAGTTTCTTCCAATGACTGCAACGCTATGTTCCAAAATCAGCAGCTTGCGATAAGTTTTACTAATTCAGTTTTGTTTAATAATCTAAAGGCTGATATGGAAAGCGGCAAAGTAGCTAAATTTGATGCAAGACTTGCCAACATTCCTTCAGAGAGCGGAGAACCGCTGACCTTTACCTACGTAACAGGCAGCTGTGTATTCAACACTAATGATGAAACTAGAATGAAAGTAAGCAAAGATTTTGTAAAGTTCTTCTCATCAGATCCGGAACTTGTAAAAGCCTCGAAAAATGGTGTTCCGGTAAGAACATCAGTAGCTGAGGAATTCAAGTCAGAAAAACCATTATTTGAAGCATATGATAAAAATTCCAAATACCTATTTAACTTTACGGGAAATGTACCCGGCTATAGTGAGTTAAGACAAGTGCTGTATCCTGAACTACAAGCCTTGTATACCGGCGAAAAGACACCTGAACAGGTCGTTAAAGATTATCAAACAAAGGGTAATGAAGTAATACAGAATGCAAAAAAGAACTCTGTAATTTACAATAAATAGCATTTCGATAAAAAAGAAAGTTTGTCTTAAGCCCTTTTGGGCTTAAGACAAATCATAGAGAGGTAAAAGATATTGATGAAAATCAATAAAAAATCTTTAAAACAAAATCTTACAGGATATTTGTTCATAATGCCACAGCTTTTGCTTTTCTTAATATTTATGGTATATCCCATATTTGAAGGAATAAGACTCAGCTTGTATAAAATCGATTATAAAACTGAAACCTTCGTGGGATTACAAAATTATATTACATTGTTTAAAGATCCTGTATTCACCCAAGCTACAATAAATACTATTATTTTTGTTGTATGTATAGTAGCCCTGACAGTGGTTTTTGCACTATTTGTAGCATCTGCAGTTTTTGATAAAGATGCCAGATATGTATCTTTTATACGTGGATCTTACTATATTCCGGTTATGGTTTCGATGGTAGTTATGAGTATGATCTGGAGCTTTCTACTGAATCCGGCTAATGGACTTATACCTTACTTAGCAAGGCAAGCAGGATTACCGACAGTGAATTTTTTGGGTAACAGGAGTCTTGTAAAACCAGTTATAATATTTATAACCTTTACGACTAATGTGGGCCAGGCCATAATTTTGTATATAGCCGCCATGATTGGTGTGCCCAAAGAAATATTTGAAGCTGCGGAAGTTGATGGAGCAAATAGGCTTGAAGTTATATTCAAAATTCTTATTCCATTAGTAAGACCTACTACCATCTATATAACAATAATCAATATTATTGCGGTTTTGAAGATATTTGTAGTTATTCAACTGCTAACCGGCGGTGGACCCAACAATGCTTCTACGACTTTAATGTACTACTTATACAATAATGCCTTTAAATACAACCGCCTAGGAGTTGCTTCAGCAGTGGGCGTGATCATGTTTATAATCACACTGATTTTGTCGGTGCCGCAATTAAGAGCCATGTTTAGGGGGCAGGAACAATGAAGAAGAAAATTAAAAGAGAAACCGTCGATATAGTAGCCAACATCATAGTAACTTTTTTTGCCATACTAAATCTATTTCCTCTCTACTGGCTTTTTACAAGCTCACTAAAGAATAGTGCAGATGTGGTAAAAATGCCACCTGACTGGATTCCGAAGTCGCCTACTTTTTCCAATTATGTAGATGTGTTTCAGAACCAGCCTGCTTTAAGATGGGCATTTAACAGCATAGTTGTTTCACTTGTTGCAACGATAGGCGTAATTATAGTAAGTTCATTGGCGGCTTACGCATTTTCAAAGCTTGAATTCAAAGGTAAAGATATAATCTTTTTGGTATTTATTTCAAGTTTGATGATACCTAAAGAAGTTATGATAGTACCCCTTTATAGGATTATACAAAATTTTAATATGGCAAACAAACTCAGCGGTATGATATGGCCCAATGTTGCCACTGCCTTTGGAGTGTTTATGTTAAAGGGCTTTTTTGATACTATCCATGATTCATTAAGAGAAGCAGCCATAATTGACGGCGCTAGTGAATTTCAGATTTTTTACAAGATAATGCTGCCGGTTGTTAAACCTGGAATTGGAGCGCTATTTATCCTGAATTTTGTCCAGGTATGGAATGATTATCTATGGCAGTTAGTAGTTGGTCAGGAAAAAAGTGCAAAGACTTTGATGGTTGGCATAGCCACCCTTATGCAGGATTTAAATCCCAACTTTGCTTATAAGATGGCAGGAGCCACTGTAGCTGCAATTCCTATGCTGCTTATATTTATCTTTTTCCAGCAGTATTTTACAAGGGGCATAACCATTGGTTCAGTAAAAGAATAATTTTAAATAATTTTATATATGGAGATATAAAGATGACAGACAATAAGGACAAGATATTTAATCAAATAAAAAACAAACTTATCGTATCTTGCCAGGCACTACCTGATGAGCCACTTCACAGTTCATTTATAATGGGTAAAATGGCCTATGCGGCATACTTAGGCGGAGCCGGTGGGATTAGAGCTAACAGCATTGAAGATATAAGAGAAATAAAAAAGAATGTAAAACTCCCTATAATCGGTATAATAAAAAAAGTTTATGAAGGCTCAGAGGTCTTTATTACACCAACCGAAAATGAAGTCGAATCATTATACAATGAAGGTGTTGACATTATCGCAACAGATGCCACCAAGAGAATAAGGCCGGATGGCACCACAATCAGTGAAATATTTCCGAAACTTAGAGAAAAGTATCCTGACCAAATATTTATGGCAGACTGTTCAACATATGAGGAGGCAAAAAAGGCTTATGAATTGGGATTTGACTGCCTTGGCACTACCTTATGCGGATATACGGAATATACGAAGGATAGAAAGCTGCCGGATTTGGAACTGATAGGAAGGCTTGTCAAAGATTTTGACGTTCCTGTGATAGCCGAAGGCGGTATATGGACTCCTGAAGATATTAAAAAAATATTTAGCTTAGGCGTCCATGCAGCCGTCGTTGGCAGTGCAATAACAAGGCCTATGGAGATAACTAAGAGATTTGTAAGTGCAATTGAGGAAGTAGTGGATTCTGGCATATGTGTTAAATAGATGGATTTTATAAAGGATGATTATTAATGAGGATACTGGCTGCGGATATTGGAGGAACGTCCATAAAACTTGGCATATCTGATGAAAAAGGCAATCTTGAAGTTTTTAAGGAATACCCGTCGGAAGCTAAAAAAGGTGGAAAGTTTCTTGTAGAAAAGCTGATAGACATAATAAGCGGGTATGAAGGGTTTGAAGCTATTGGTATCAGCACTGCAGGACAGGTGGATTGCGAAAAAGGCTCGATTATATATGCCAATGAAAACATACCAAATTACACAGGAACAAAGCTGAAGGATATTTTAGAAAGCAGATTTTGCGTCCTGGTAAAAGTAGAAAATGATGTTAATGCAGCAGCTCTCGGTGAAAAGTATTTTGGAGCAGGCAGAGGGTTTAGCGATTTTCTTTGTCTAACATATGGCACTGGTATCGGCGGGGCAATTATCATAGACTCCAAGCTTTATAAAGGTCATAATGGGATTGCAGCTGAGTTTGGCCACATTGTAACACATCCCCTTGGAATAAAATGCAGCTGCGGCAATTTGGGCTGTTATGAGGCTTATGCGTCTACCAGAGCTCTGGTAGAAAAGGCCGAAAAACTGCTTAAAACCCCCTTGGACGGAAGAGAGATTTTTGATAGAATGAAACAAGGCGATACCCAAATGCAGAATATGGTAAATGAATGGACCTTTGAGATAGCACTAGGGCTTACGTCCCTAATTCACGTATTTAACCCGGCTGCCGTTATCCTGGGTGGAGGGGTCATGGAACAGGATGTGCTTGTAGGTATGATTTCTGATAAAGTACATGGGATGATTATGGAGAGCTTTAGAGATGTTAAAATTATCAAAGCATCCCTCGGAAATAGAGCCGGAGTTCTTGGAGCAGTATCCCTTCATTTGAAAGAGGCGGTAGAAAGAGGTGAGGCACTATAAAATCAGATATATTTTCACAAATTCGCTCAAGGTATAACTTATTTACTAATACTGAAAAGAAAATTGCGGATTATATTCTCGAGCATACAAATGACGTAATTTATATGTCAATTACCGACCTGGCCGATGAGTGCGGTGTGGCAGACTCTAGCATATTTAGATTTTGCAAGACTTTAGATTTTAAAGGGTATCAAGAGTTTAAAATAGCACTTGCTCACAGTATTTCACCTGATGATGAAGGAACTTTTCATCTGTCAAGTCAAATTACCATGGAAGATACCATAAAAGAGATATCTTCAAAGCTGCTTTCAACAAACATCAGCGCCTTAAATGAAACCTATAATCTGATAAAAGAAGAAGATATTGCAAGAGCTGTAGATTATTTTATAGAGGCAAAGAGGATTCACTTTTTTGGCGTTGGAGCCTCGCTCATTACAGCTTTGGAAGCTAAAAATAAGTTTATGAGAATAACAAATAAGACCGAATGTTCTTTAGATTCACATTTGCAAATCATGTCAGCGGCTTTGATGGATGAAAATGATGTAGCAGTTTTAGTTTCCTATTCAGGTTCGACTAAGGATATAATCGAGATTGCCAAAGCGGCAAAGGAAAGAGGCGCCAAAACTATTTGCATTACCAGATTTGCCAAATCACCTCTTACTGCATATTCTGATGTTATTTTGCTGTGCGGTGTAAACGAAGGTCCCCTTCAAAGCGCCAGCTTGTCTGCAAAAATTTCACAGCTTTTCTTGCTCGATATCCTCTATGCCGAGTATTTTAAAAGGACTCGCAAAGAATCCATAGCAAATAAAGAAAATACATCTAAGGCAGTTGTCGAAAAACTGCTTTAATAGATTTTTTGTTTAGCAGCCTTGCTACTTTTTCGTGCTTAAAAAGTAGCAAGGCTTTTTATATTTAAAAATTAAACTTCTATTTTATAGCTGTATATGATAAAATACTAAATATAATGATTATCATCACTATTTGTTTTGATATCAATTATTAATACATGAGGAGGGGAACAGATGTTTTTTGAAAATACAAATAAAATTTTAGATGCAATCATTAAAGAAAAGCCTATATCTACAAAAAATCCAAAAGCTATAAGCGTACTAGAAAAAATAAATAAGTTAGAGAATATAAGAGAAGACACGAGAGAGATGCTGCTAAAAACCATATCTTTGAGCTCTTCACTAGGCAACTTAGAAGTGAATGTGGCATATTTAATAGATGAAATTGAAGCTATTATGAATAAACTGAGTCTTCAAACAGAAAATACCTTGGCTTTTGCAGAAGAAACTACAGCTTCTATGGGAGAAATTGATAAAGCCATAGAAGATAATGTAGAAAATATAGATGCGATTCATAAAAATATCGAAGATATTGTAGTAAACAATAATAAGAATATAGAGAGCATCAAATTAATGGGTGAAGTGTGTGATAAAGTAACAGAAAGCAATAATACTGTCAATATTACCCTAAACAAGCTTTTGGATAATTTAAAGGAAATCGGAAACATCGTTGAGGTAATAGAACAGATTGCAGATCAAACAAATCTTTTAGCATTAAACGCAAGCATAGAAGCTGCACGGGCGGGAGAAGCCGGCAGAGGATTTGCTGTGGTTTCGGAAGAAATAAGGAAATTAGCAGACAGCACTAAAGCAAGCTTAGACAAGTTCAAAAGCTTTACACAAGAAATCCATAAAGATTCTGCTAAGAGCTTAGAAAGCATGAAACAGACTAATGAAGTCATGAAACAAATTCCCTTGGTAACAAGGACTATCAAGGAGGCAGTTGAAAAAAATTTTAATGCCGTTAACCTAATCAAAGGCGATATAGAAGGTTTTGCCGCATCTTTTCAGCAAATAAGTACAGCGATAAATGAAATAACTTCTGCCATGCACAGTCTTTCTACTGAAACCGAAGAAATAGTTAGTATAGTCAATAGACTTGACAGTGATATAAAGAAATTAGAGTCTATTAAGCATGAAATAAATGATATGGATACAGCTTTTATTGAGCAAAATAGAGAATATTATCAAAGATTTATGGACAATGATTGCAAAGTTACAAAAGAAGAATTAGTAAATATTTTAAAAAATGCTAGTAAACAGCATAACTTATGGATGGATATCCTAGAAGAAGCTGTAAGGAATAGCAAGATTATTCCATTACAAGTTGATGCAGATAAATGTGGTTTTGGTCATTTCTACAATTCACTTATAATACAAGACGATGAAATTAAGAAATTATGGGAAAGTATTGACAGATATCACAATGAATTACATGACGCTGGAGAACAAGCTTTACTAGCTATAAGGGATGGAGATATGGAAAAAGCGAATAATTATTATCAGATAGCAAAACAAAGCTCGCAGATGGTATATAAAATCATAGATGAAATAATAAATGTTTTAAATAACCGTAATGCTTAAATATTCTTGCTAATAATTGATTTGCTGTGAAATCTTACACACATACTAACTGCCTGGAAGGAGCTTTTATTATGAGGAAAGACTGGGATAAGTATTTTTTAGAAATAGCATTCAAGGTAAGGGAAAGGTCTACATGCCCAAGGCTTCAGGTGGGTGCTGTAGTGGTGAAGGATAACAGAATAAAAGGAACAGGATACAACGGCAGCCCTTCAGGTATGGATCACTGTGATGATGTAGGGTGTATGATGCGAGGAAACCATTGTGTGCGGACTATTCATGCTGAGGTCAATGCCCTCTTAGAATGTTCTCCTGAAGAACGCAAAGGCGCTACCATATATGTCACCGCTCGCCCCTGTGCAGAGTGTTCTAAACTTATCATAAACTCAGGTATAAAGCGAGTGGTATATGCTATTGAGTACCCACCTGATTATGATTGGTTCAAAGATGCCCCTTGGATAGAAGTGGTTTGTATGCCTAGCAAAGATAACAACTACTAAAAAGCTTGGCATTTAGTTGAGATTGACAAACCATCTTATTTGAAATAAAATAATGAATGAAAGAGCATACACTACAAAGGGAGCGATTTCATTGCAACATTACATATACGGTTTTTTGATGTCAATGGTTTTGGCATACTTAGTGACACCGTTTGTAATGAAACTTTCTTGGAAAATTGGAGCTATTGATGTACCTACTGATACCCGAAGAGTTCATAAAAAACCAATGCCTAGGCTTGGCGGTCTTGCCATTTATATTTCTTTTGTGGTAGTAGGGTTAATAACTTTACCTTTAAATCTTCCTTATGTACAGGGGATATTTTTAGGTGCAACCATAATTGTAATAGTTGGAATTTTAGATGATATCTACGACCTTCCCGCTAAAGTAAAGCTGTTGGGGCAAATTGCAGCTGCAGTAGTGCTGCTGCTTTTTGGTATAAAAGTACAGTTGATTACAAATCCGCTCGGAGGCATGATTCTCCTTGGGAAATTAGCCATTCCCGCAACCTTATTTTGGGTAGTGGGGATTACCAATACACTAAATTTTATTGACGGACTTGACGGGTTGGCGGCCGGAATTGCCGCTATTGCCGCTTTTACTATGATGCTGGTAAATTTGAGTCTTGAACAGGCTAATGGAGCTCTTATAATGGCTCTTCTTGCCGGCGCTGCAATTGGATTTTTGCCGTATAATTTTAACCCAGCTAAGATTTTTATGGGTGATACAGGTGCTATGTTTTTAGGTTTCGTTCTAGCTGCCCAAGCTATTGAAGGGGCTGTTAAAAGCGCTACTGCCATAGCCTTGATTGTTCCCATATTAGCCTTAGGTCTGCCTATTTTTGATACAGCTTATGCAATTTTACGCAGGTTTGTAAATGGCAAGCCATTGATGCAGGCAGATAAAGGTCATGTACATCACAGACTAATGGCTATAGGGTTATCTCAGAAACAGGCTGTGTTGTATATGTATGTTATAAGTATTTCGCTGGGGATATGCTCTGTGGTTCTGGCCATGATAGGCATTAAGCAGGCAGCAGTAGTCTTCGCCTTAGTAATTTTTATGTTGTTAGTTTCGGTAAGGTATATAAATATAACTGTAGAAGCGAAAAAATCTACTCATGGAATGTAAAGGGGAGTAGCCATTGGACAAAATAAAAATTCTGGTGATTTTTGGTACAAGACCTGAAGCTATAAAAATGGCACCATTGGTGCAGGAACTTAAAAAGAGAGATAATTTTCAGTGTGAAGTAGCAATTACAGCTCAACACCGGGAAATGTTGGATCAGGTGCTGAGCCTTTTTAACATAAAAGCTGACTATGATTTAAATATAATGACTGAAAAGCAAACATTATTTGGCATTACAACAAACGCCCTCCTTGGTTTAGGGGAAGTTTTAGATAAAGTTAAGCCTGATATGGTAATAGTTCATGGCGATACCACCACTACATTTGCCGGTGCCTTGGCGGCTTTTTATCATCAAATTAAGGTGGGACATGTTGAAGCCGGCCTTAGAACTCACGACAAATGGCTTCCATTTCCCGAGGAAATGAACAGAAAGCTCACAGGCTCTCTTGCTGACATACACTTTTCACCTACTGAAATTGCTCGAAAAAATCTCTTGGAAGAGGGAGTAAAACCGGAAAAAATATTGGTTACCGGTAATACGGTAATAGATGCATTAAAAACTACGGTAAAACAAGATTTTATTTTTTCTACTGATCTGCTAAATAATCTAGACTATAAAAGGCAGAAAGTTATTCTGGTTACAGCCCATCGTCGGGAGAATTTGGGCAAGCCTTTGGCTAATATTTGTCATGCCCTTCGAAAATTAGCGGATAACTTTCCCAAAGTCAAAATAATATATCCGGTGCACTTAAATCCGGCTGTAAGGGATACTGTTTTTGATATTCTTGGTGGGCATGAGCGCATACTACTCCTTGAACCTTTAGATACCGATGAAATGCACAACCTCATGGCTCATTGCTATATGGTAGTTACCGATTCGGGCGGCCTTCAGGAAGAGGCTCCATCTTTGGGCAAACCGGTGCTGGTCTTAAGAAATGAAACCGAAAGACCGGAAGCGGTTAAAGCCGGTACTGTTAAGGTAATTGGCACAGAAAGCGAAACCATTTATGAAGAAGCAAAGAAGCTTTTAACAGATAAAGGTGAATATGAACAAATGGCTAATGCTATTAATCCTTATGGTGATGGTCATGCCTCGGAAAGAATCGCAGATTTTTTACTATATTATTTCGGGATTAAAGAAGATAAACCGATAGAATTTAAAGCTCAATATTAAAATAATGGTGCAGGTGAGCAGCAGGCCTAGTTATCTGTTTGCTACCTATCAAACTGGCAAATGTGGCAAAATAGGGCCTTAAACAGGGCCTTTTTTTATATATTTATTGCATGTATATTATTATTCATTAAAGCTTGGGAACTTTTGAAATAAAAATTATATAAAATTTGCATCTAATATTTAGAATTAGTACTTGCAAATGTGACAAGATTCACATATAATAATACAATATAATAGAAAGAAATCATAGATGCAAAATGTGCTAAAAACCCTCAACTGAGTTGTGAGATAAAGTTTGAATTTCTTATATCAATGTTATATAATTTATACCATGAAAGATTATAAAGGTCTACAATATATTGTATTTGCTACACAAATAGGAATAAATATTGCACTACCTATAGCAGGTGGTATGTATATTGGAGCTTATATGGACCAAAAGTTTTCCACTGGTAGCGCTTTTTTAATTTCCGGCACTTTGCTGGGCGTTTTCTCTGGTATTACAGGAGTCTACAGGTTGATATCCCATGAATTAAAGAAAAAGGGTAAATAATAAAGATTAGAAAACCCGTTTTCAATTTTTAAAGGGAGGTGGTAGATATTGAAAGAAGCATTAGAAGATGTAAAGGCTGCAGAACAAGAAGCGAAAAATATTTTAGATGAAGCTGAAAAAGAGGCAAAAGCTATTGTAGCAAATGCAGCCGAGGAAGGAGAATTAATCCTTCAAGATGCAAAAAAGCAAGGTGAAGAGCAAAGACAAAAACTTATTCAGGAAGCAGAGGCTGAAGCATTGAAAATAGTTGAGAGCCTCAAGAAGGAGCATGAAGAACAGGTCAAACACTTAAAAGAGATTTCCGCCGGCAAAACCGAAGCGGCGGTGGACATGATCGTAGAGAGGATCGTGAAGTCCTATGGCGATAGTTAAAATGGAAAAAATGCACCTTTTAGGCCTGAAAAAAGAGCAGAGTCAGATAATGAGTGCTTTGCAAAAAACCGGTATTGTTGAAGTAATTGACATAGTAGAGGATAATGATGAAACGGCAAAAGAGGTGCAGCAAGACAGTAAGATTCGCAGTGAACTGACAAAAGATTTAATGGATTTGGAATCTAAACTTAATAATCTGAAATTTGGCATTGATTTTTTAAAACCCTTTGCTAAATCTGTAAATCCGCTCATACAAGGGAAGCCAAATATTAAAAAAGATGAATTGGCGAAGGTTTTAAAAGATGAAGCACAGGTTTTAGAGGCATTACAAGCTGTTTTTGATTTGGACAAAAGACTTGCACAGTTAAAAGTGGAAGAATCAAAAATTCTAAATCAAATTGAAATACTTTTACCGTGGCAATCTTTAGATATTCCATTTGAACAGCTTGGCGATACGCAAGAAACTGTCTTTATTACGGCGGTGATGCCCAGAAAGGCAAAGGATGAGCTTGAAAAGAGTCTTGAAGAAGATGAATTGCTAGCCTGCATAAAAGCTCTTGGTGAAAACCGTGATGATGTTTATACGCTGGTGATATATCACAAAAATCACAAAGAAGCTATGCAGAGTCTGTTTAAGGAATTCTCGGTAACAGTTCAAGACTTTCCTGGTTTAACCGGCACTCCGGCTCAAATTATAAAGCAGGATAAAAAGCGACTTGCCGATATAGAAAAGGAACGTGAAGATATCAAGCGTAAGTCACAGGAACTATCTAGTCAAAAACTGTATTTTGAAATCCTATATGATTATTATTCTGTAGAAAGAGATAGAAAAAGCAATATTCTAAAGCTGCTTGATACTGATAAATCCTTCTATTTGCAGGCATGGCTTCCTGAAAAACATAAGGATTTTGTTAAGGATAGGATTTTAGGTGTTACTGAATCGGTTTATATTGAGTTTAAAGAACCGGATGAAGATGATGATATGCCGGTGCTGCTTTCAAATGCAAAATTGGTAGAACCTTTCGAAGTGATAACTGAACTTTACAGTTTGCCTGATCCAAGAGGAATTGATCCAAATCCATACATGGCACCATTCTACTTTGTCTTTTTTGGAATGATGCTCAGTGATGCGGGCTATGGGATTGTAGTAAGCCTGCTTACGGCCTTAGCTCTGCTAAAATTTAAACTGGAGGGCTCTGGCAGGAAATTTGTATCAATGTTTTTCCTTTGTGGTATATCGACAGTTATTTGGGGAGCAATTTTTGGCGGCTGGTTCGGCGATCTCATCAAAGTCAAGCCGCTATGGATAAATCCCTTAGATAATCCCATGTCTGTTCTGATATTGTCGTTTATCATGGGGATAATACAGATATACACAGGAATTATCTTAAATGCATATAAAAACATCAGAGAGGGTCACGTGGCTGATGCCTTGATGGATCAGGGGTTGTGGCTGGTGCTGCTGACAGGTTTGTTGATGTTTGCAGTTCCGCAGCTAGGAGCAGTAGCCAAATATGTAGCTATCTTTGGAGCAGTTGGATTGATTCTGACGCAAGGAAGGTCACAAAAGAACATTATAATGAAACTTGCTTCAGGAGTCCTCAGCTTGTATGATATTACAGGCTACCTTAGCGATGTGCTGTCATATTCCAGGCTGCTTGCTTTAGGCCTTACGACAGGCGTTATAGCGACTGTAATAAATACCATGGCCAAAACAGTAAGCGGAAGCATAGTTGGTTATGTAGTAATGGTACTCATTCTACTAGGAGGACATGTGTTTAACATATTAATCAATATATTAGGTGCATATGTTCACAGTAGCCGTTTGCAGTATATTGAGTTTTTCAGCAAATTTTATGATAGTGGCGGTCGAGCTTTTGACCCGCTGAGAATCAAAACAACTTATGTTGAATTGGAAGATTTATAAATATACATTTAGAATAATATTTGAGGAGGAGTTATAAATGTCACTAACTTTTGGACAGGTTATAGCACTAATAGGGGCGGCACTGGCTGTAGGCCTGCCGGGAATTGGATCTGCAAGAGGTGTAGGCATTGTGGGTGAAAGTGCATCAGGGCTTATAACAGAAGATCCGAGCAAATTTGGTCAAGCGTTGATACTTCAGGCAATTCCGGGAACACAGGGTATTTATGGCTTTTTGGCAGGATTTCTTACCATCCAAAAGCTTGGATTACTATCCGGAACATTGGTAGATATTACTACTTTTCAGGGATGGCTTATATTCGCTGCTTGTATGCCTATTGCCATAGTCGGCTTTATGTCAGCTATCTATCAGGGTCGAGTAGCTGCCTCTGCAATAGGTATAGTATCTAAACGCCCTGAAGAAGTAGCCAAGGGTATTACTTTTGCGGCCATGGTTGAGACCTATGCTGTGCTTGCGTTGCTGGCGACTATATTAATGTTGTTCGGCATCGTGATATAAGGGAGTGTCTTGCCATGGAGGGTATTGCAAAGATAAAAGCGACGATATTGGAGGAAGCCCAGGAAGAAAAGCAAAAACTTCTTGAAAATGCTCGGGCTCAAGCTCGGGATATAAGGGCTAAGTATGAGAATAAAGCCGAGGAAATTTTAAACGACATTTTAGAAAAGGCGAACAGGGCGGCTGAGGAGAAAAAGCGCAGAATACTTTCTATGGCCCAGCTGGAAAATCGAAAAGCACTACTTCAAGCAAAACAACAAATAATTGATGAAGTTTTCGAAAAGGCAAAAGCTAAACTCAAGAATATGTCAGATGAAGATTACCGCAACCTGATCGCTGAAATGCTTTTAAAGAGTGTAATTACCGGAAATGAAGAAGTGGTAATTTCTGAAGATGACAAAAATAGGATTACACCGGATTTTATTAAAAAAATCAATGAAAAGCTAAAAAGCATGGGAAAACAGGGAAATCTTAGAATTTCCGAAACTCCCGGCAAAATGATAGGTGGATTTATACTCAAATCCGAGGACATGGAGATTAATTGCACATTTGATTCCCTTATCAACATGGAAAGGGAAGAATTGGAAACAGAAATAGCCAAAATACTTTTCGAGGAGTGATTAAATGGCGAAAGATACGGATTTTTTATATGTTTCGGCCCGAATAAAATTTTTGGAAACCAAACTCCTCGGGAAAAACGCTATTGATAGGCTGCTTGATGCTCCAGAAGCAGAGGATGTAATCAAAGCATTGAGTGATACTGAGTACGGCAGCGACATTGCCGATATGGAAAACATCTATGATTTCGAAAAAGTCTTAGAACAGAGCATGGGAAGAACTATCAAGACTTTAAAGGAATCATTTAAGAATCACGAGATTATAAGATTCTTTACTTTAAAAAATGATTATCATAATTTAAAGGTAATCGTAAAGGGGAATATACTTGGTGCGGAGTTTAAAGAATATTTCTCACAACTGGGTGAGGTTTCCCCTGAAGAAATGCAAAAATATGCACAAGGGGATACCGGAGCAATAATACCTGATAGCCTAAAAGAAGCTTATCATAGAGCTGTGGAAACATATGAAACAACAAAAAACCCACAAAAGGTAGATTTAGTGTTGGATCAGGCCCTTTTCGAAGAAATGACAAAGATTGTTGAAAGCTCAAGTGATTCCTTTTTAAAGGAATACCTGGCTGCTTTGGCAGACCTTACAAACATAAAAACACTGGTGAGATTGCAAAAGATAGATGCAGATATACGAACTCTCGAAAGTGCATTAGTTGACGGCGGAAATTTAACAAAAGAATTTTTCAAAGAGATTTTTACCGGCACTACTCAAAATATAATCGAAGCTTTTAATTCAACGCCGTATCATGAGGTGGTTGAAGAAGGTCTTGCATCATGGGAGTCAACAGGTAGTCCTTTAGTTTTTGAAAAAATGATTGATAATTATATGGTTGCTCTGGCAAGAAGAGGTCTTTATAAACCTTTTGGCCCGGAAACAGTTATAGGTTATATGGCCGCTAGGGAAAACGAGTTGAAGCTTCTGAGAATCATAATAGTTGGAAAGATTAACGGCATATCCGCGGATATGATAAGGGAGCGATTAAGAGATGTCTATGTATAAAATAGCGGTGGTAGGAGATAAGGATACAGTACTTGCTTTTAAATCTCTGGGGGTCGACATCTTTCCCGTCTTAAGCGATAGGGAGGCAAGTTTTACAATAACTAGGCTTGCTAAGGAAAATTATGCGGTTATTTTTATTACAGAACAGATTGCTAAAGAAATTCCGGAGAAAATAGACCAGTTCAGGAGTCAGATGCTTCCGGCCATAACACTGATTCCCGGCAACCAGGGCACTTTTGGAATCGGAATAGGTGAAGTGAAAAAGTCCGTGGAAAAAGCCATTGGAGTAGATATCATATTTGGAAAAGAGGGAGAGGAATGACGAATGGTGTTGTAGTGAAAGTTTCCGGTCCCCTCGTAGTGGCAACGGGGTTACCCGAAGCCAAGATGTTCGACGTGGTCAAAGTAGGAGAGCAAGGCCTAATTGGTGAGGTTATAGAGGTCCATGGAGAAAGACTTTCCATTCAAGTCTATGAGGAAACTTCAGGCTTGGGCCCCGGGGACCCGGTAATTTCTACAGGGCTTCCCCTCAGCGTTGAACTGGGACCGGGACTACTTGAGGGGATATTCGATGGAATCCAGCGACCCCTCGATGTTATAGAATCAACGATGGGAAGCTATATAACAAGAGGCATTGATGTCCCGGCACTTAATAGAAAAAAGAAATGGGAGTTTAAACCCATTGCTAAAAAAGGACAGAAAGTATCAGGAGGAGATTTTCTCGGAAGTGTTCAAGAAACTGTAATAGTGGAGCATAAGATTATGGTGCCTCCGCATATTTCAGGTGAAGTTGTAGAAATCTATGAAGGAGAATTTACTGTTACAGATGTAATTGCAAAGATAAAAACTGATAGCGGTGATATCGTCGATGTTACAATGATGCAGAAATGGCCTGTCAGAATGATACGGCCATATAAAGAAAAACTTCCTCCTGAGGAACCTATGGCTACAGGACAGCGAGTAATTGACACGTTCTTTCCGGTAGCAAAGGGCGGCTCAGCTTGTATACCAGGACCTTTTGGCAGCGGGAAAACCGTTGTTCAGCACCAGCTGGCAAAGTGGGCGGATGCGGAAATCGTTGTTTACATCGGTTGCGGTGAACGTGGCAATGAGATGACTGATGTTTTGCTTGAGTTTCCGGAGCTTCTTGACCCCAAAACCGGTGAACCGCTAATGAAGAGAACTGTTCTGATTGCAAATACTTCAAACATGCCGGTGGCAGCTCGAGAAGCTTCTATATATACTGGTGTAACCATAGCCGAGTATTTTAGGGATATGGGTTACAGTGTAGCTTTAATGGCTGATTCAACATCGCGTTGGGCCGAGGCCTTAAGGGAAATGTCCGGACGTCTTGAGGAGATGCCCGGTGATGAAGGTTACCCGGCGTATTTATCTCGAAGGATTGCCGAGTTTTACGAAAGGGCCGGAAGAGTTGTTACCATCGGCAGTGATAATAGGGAAGGTGCCCTTACGGCAGTCGGAGCGGTTTCACCTCCCGGCGGCGACCTTTCGGAGCCGGTAACTCAGGCTACACTCCGTGTTGTGAAAGTATTCTGGGCATTGGATGCATCGCTGGCTTATGCCAGACATTTTCCAGCTATAAATTGGCTAACCAGTTATTCCCTGTACTCTGATACGGTAGAAGATTACATGAATCAAAACATATCTGGTAATTGGAAAGAGTTAAGGGCAGAGGCTATGAGACTTTTACAGGAAGAGGCCAGCCTACAGGAAATTGTGCGATTGGTAGGTATTGACGCTCTTTCGATAAAGGATCGACTCATACTGGAAGTAGCCAGGTCAATAAGAGAAGACTTCCTCCATCAGAATGCCTTTCATGAAGTGGATACTTATACTTCTTTGAATAAACAGTATAGAATGTTGAAACTTATTCTGATGTTCTATGAAGAATCCAAAAAGGCAATCGACAGCGGAGTAGTATTTTCTGAAATAGAAAATTTGCCGGTTCGGGAGCGGATTGGCAGAGTTAAGTATGCCGATGAAAAAGACATGAAAATATTTGATGAAATTGAATCCGAACTAAAACAGCAGCTTAAAGCCTTAATGGAAGGGGGAAAAGCTGAATGATTAAAGAGTATAGAACTGCTAGGGAAATTGCAGGCCCCTTAATGATGGTAGAGAATGTAGAAGGCGTAAAGTACAATGAGCTCGTTGAAATTGAAACGGCTTCAGGCGAAATACGACGCGGACAAGTACTTGAAATCGACGGCGATAAAGCGTTAGTTCAGCTTTTCGAAGGCTCAACGGGACTTAATATAAATGACTGCAAAATAAGATTTTTGGGCAAGAGTATCCAATTGGGTGTTTCGATCGATATGTTAGGCAGAGTATTCGATGGTTCAGGAAGACCCAAGGATAATGGTCCCAAAATAATTCCCGAAAAGCGGCTTGACATAGACGGCAGCCCTATAAACCCGGCGGCACGTGACTACCCATCGGAGTTTATACAAACTGGAATTTCGGCTATTGACGGCTTAAATACACTGGTCAGAGGTCAGAAGCTGCCTATATTTTCAGGTTCAGGTTTGCCGCATGCCCAGCTTGCAGCTCAAATAGCACGGCAGGCAAAGGTTCTGGGAACAGAAAGCAAGTTTGCCGTTGTCTTTGCGGCGATGGGTATTACCTTCGAAGAAGCAGATTATTTTATTTCAGACTTTAGAAAAACCGGCGCTATAGACAGATCAGTGCTTTTTATGAATTTAGCCAACGATCCGGCTATTGAACGTATATCAACACCGCGTATGGCACTTACATGTGCTGAGTTTCTCGCATTTGAAAAGGATATGCACGTCCTAGTTATCTTAACTGATATGACCAACTACTGTGAAGCCCTTCGAGAAGTTTCAGCCGCAAGAAAAGAGGTTCCAGGCCGCAGAGGCTATCCTGGATACCTTTACACAGACCTTTCCACCATATATGAAAGAGCAGGGCGTTTGCGGGGTAAAAAAGGCTCAATTACGCAGATACCGATTTTAACGATGCCTGAAGATGACAAGACACATCCCATCCCGGACTTGACAGGATATATTACAGAAGGTCAGGTCATCCTTAGTCGTGAACTGTATACAAGAGGCATAATGCCGCCTATTGACGTGCTGCCTTCGCTTTCAAGGCTTAAGGATAAGGGTATCGGTGAAGGTAAAACCAGGGAAGATCATGCCGACACTATGAACCAGCTGTTTGCTGCTTATGCTCGCGGTAAAGAAGCGAAGGAATTAGCCGTAATTTTGGGTGAGGCTGCGCTTAGTGATGCAGATAAGCTCTTTGCCAAATTTGCCGATGAATTCGAAAAACGTTATGTTTCTCAAGGTGAAAATGAAGATAGAAGCATTGAGGAAACACTCAATTTAGGGTGGGAGCTATTGACCATTTTACCCAAAGCAGAGCTTAAGAGAGTTAGGGATGAATATATTGACAAGTATTTACCTAAAAAAGGAGAAGACTGAGAATGAAAACTCGAGTAAATCCCACTCGAATGGAGCTTACCCGTTTAAAGAGGCAAATAGTTGTTGCACGTCGTGGACACAAACTGCTTAAGGATAAGCAGGATGAGCTTATTAAAAAATTTATCGACTTAATTAAGGAAAATAAAAGGCTCAGAGAAGAAGTAGAACACGATTTGGAGATGGCCCTGAAAAGCTTTACCATGGCACGAAGTCAAATGCCTCAGGAAGTGCTTGAGGAAAGTCTCATGATTCCGGCAGCACAGGTAAATATAGATGTTGGGAAACAGAATATCATGAGTGTAAATGTACCGAAAATTGATATTCACTTGCAAGAAGGCAGCAATATCTACTCATATGGTCTTGCGAATACATCTGCAGAATTGGACAATGCCATAAGCATACTTTCAGGTATGCTGCCTAAAATGCTAAAACTTTCGGAAATCGAAAAAACTTGTCAGTTAATGGCTGATGAAATCGAAAAAACTCGCCGCAGGGTCAATGCATTGGAATACGTCATGATTCCTTCAATGGAAGAAACTATAAAGTATATTACAATGAAACTCGATGAGAATGAACGTTCAAATATCACAAGACTTATGAAAATCAAAGAAATGGTTATGTAAACTTAAATGAATCAAAAGGAACCGTCCCTAAAAATGCCATTTTTGGGGACGGTTCCTTTTAATTCACGTTTGCAGCAGATATTGATATCCATTATGTTTATCTGCTTTTGGCAATAAGCAAAGGTTTTGCAAAGGAGGATATTATCAAAAACAGGCGAATTAAGACAATAGAGCATATAACATGAAGGGAATGACTTGGTTATGAAACCTGTTACTGTTCTTATTCCGGCATACAATGAGGCGCCTAGGATTGGAGCTGTTCTAGATGTAGTATGTAGCTATCCGCGAGAAAAGCGAATAATAGTAATCGATGATGGTTCTGTGGATGATACATACAAAGCTGCCCAAAGAACCGGAGTAGAGGTAATAAGACATGAAAAAAATCTCGGAAAGGGAGCTGCACTGCAGACGGGGATAGATTATGTTGATGATTCACCTCTGTGGCTTTTTCTTGATGCAGACCTAATTAATTTAAAACACCAGCACATGGATGCCCTGCTTTTACCATTGGAAGAAAATCCGCAAGTAGGTATGACGATAGGTATGTTTAAAAGCGGGGGCAAGAAGAATGTTGATTTGGCTCAACGATATTTTTCAATTTTAAATGGGCAAAGAGGGCTAGCAAACTTTTTTGTAAAGAGTCTTCCCTCACTTTCATGGGCCAGGTTCGGTGTTGAGGTATTTTTAAGCCGTTTAGCCGAAAAGAATAATATACCAGTAATTGAGCCGGCTTTAAAAGATATAACTCACTATACCAAAGAGGAAAAATACGGATTTAAACGTGGTTTCATGTACAGATTGCAAATGTATAAAGAATGCTTATATGCCCTTTTTAACTGGCAAAAGCATGTTCCAACACATGATAAATCAATTAAAAATTTATCTAAGGACATATCACATTATGAATAATGAATCTTTATAAAAAGCTGCTTCAAAAAATTTGGAGTAGCTTTTTTGTGTGATGCCGACAAGTATGCAAAACTTTACTGAGCAAAAATCAACCACAACCTGCCAATATTTGACCGGCACAGTCGCCTGCAAGGCTGCCGTTACTGTGCCTTTTAGCATTTTCAGGGTAATTAATTTATTGTAAATAAATGATTATTATAAAAGATGTTTATATATCAAATACTATTGTTAAAAGCAGATATAAAATGATCTGCACAAAAAATGTTATAAAAACTAAAATATACCAAAACAAAGTCTTAAAACAATATGTCACTTTCAAACAATAGACAAAAACTAGCAGGATTCACTGAAGGAGATGCTTGTACAATTCTCGAATCTTCTTTTTACATAATTTAAAAACATTAGAGCATAATTTTGGTAAGAAACGGTAATAATTATACAAGAAACGTATTTATATAATTTTATTCAATCCTAAAGCGAGAAGCTCATAAAGGTTCACATTTGTAAAAGGCGTAAAAAAAAAGATATTTTTTCAGGGGGATCGTCTTATGAAATTTTCAAAGACCTTAACTGTGGCAATAATACTTTTGGTTATCATTACACCTAAGGCAACCTGCAGCCAAGATAGCGATAATTTGTTATCAGAAGCCCTTAGTGAAGTTGGCGCAAATCCAGAGATGCTGGATATTGTTGACTGGTCGGTTATTAATCGCGAGTTTATGGATTTTACTCAAATGCAGCAATATCAAGATGAAATAATGAAAATCTTTAATGCTGAAAAGGAAAATTTTGATTCTACGAAGGAAAACAACGAAACATATCGAATATTAAATACTGAGGGTAAATTAAATTCTGATACTTTTCTACAAATAATTATTCAGTCAGCAATTTTACCTGCAGAATATGAAAAAGATCCTCAAACGTATTTAACAATAAGTGTTAGTAGTCGGAATCTGGAGAAATACAATGATTTTGCAAAAAAAGTCAGCAAAACCATTAATTCCTTAGGTGGTCAGTCAAAAATTACCTCTTGTGTTACTGGAACGTTTAATGGTAAACTTGATGAGGCGCAACAGGATAAACTAGTAGAAACAATTACAAGTTATTTTGAAATTATCAATACAGAAAAAATTCAAGACAAATATAATTTTAGTATAATAGGATTTAGCCCACTATTATCCGAGGGTATACAGATATTAGGTAAAAATTATAATATCCATATTGCGATAAGATATAATTCAGATGAAGATACAACATATATATGGATTGGAACACCAGTCATTTCTCTTGAATACTGAATGAGTTTATAAGGGTATAATATGGATATTTTAACCAAAATACCCGTTATACTAAACTATCGGAGGGAAAGTCGTTGTCAAGTATTGTTGTTGAGGGAGGAAGGCCGTTAGAGGGAACCGTTAGAATAAGCAGTGCTAAAAATGCGGTATTACCTGTTATGGCTGCATCGCTGCTCACTGAAGCCGAGTGTATTATTGAAGATGCTCCTGAACTTGAAGATGTAAAAGTCATGAGAGAAGTTTTAAAATCTATGGGAGCTAAAGCTTTTCGTGATAAAGATTGTATAAAAATAAGTGCCGGGACGGTTAATTCTTTTGAGGCCCCTTATGATTTGGTCAGAAAAATGAGGGCTTCTTTTTTGGTGATGGGTCCAATGCTTGCAAGAAAGGGGCGAGCCCGTATATCAATGCCCGGCGGATGTGCTATAGGTTCAAGGCCCATAGATTTGCATTTGAAGGGTTTTGCTTCATTGGGGGCTGATATCGAGCTTGGACATGGGTTTGTGGAGGCTAGATGTGATAAACTTGTAGGATCTGTTATATACTTAGATTTTCCAAGTGTTGGAGCAACGGAAAATATAATGATGGCTGCTGCCTTGGCTGAAGGGCAGACAACTATTGAAAATGCCGCTAAAGAGCCGGAGATAATTGACCTAGCTAACTTTTTAAACAGCATGGGAGCAAAAATCCGTGGTGCAGGTACTGATGTGATAAAAATAGATGGCGTTAAGGAACTTTCAGGCATTTCATATACTGTGATTCCGGACAGGATTGAAACAGGTACTTTCTTAGTAGCCGGAGCCATAACCGGCGGTAATATACTGCTTGAAAATGTGGTCCCAGAGCATTTAAAGCCGGTAATAGCAAAACTGATAGAATGTGGTGCAAAAATTACAGAGGAACCGGAAGGCCTCCGAGTAATAGGCAATGGCAGGCCAATTGCATCTGATGTCAAAACTCTGCCTTACCCGGGATTTCCAACAGATATGCAGGCGCAAATGATGGCGTATTTAAGCATTGCAAGCGGAACCAGTATGGTTATAGAAACGGTTTTTGAAAATCGCTTTATGCATGTGGAAGAATTAAAGCGCATGGGCGCTAAGATAAAGATAGAAGGAAGAAGTGCTGTAATCGAAGGCGTTGAAAAGCTTTCGGGAGCACCGGTAAAGGCTACTGACCTTCGAGCAGGCGCTGCACTGATTCTAGCCGGCTTGACTGCAGAAGGAACAACCCAAGTAATGAACACATACCATATTTACAGAGGATATGTAAATATTGTTGAGAAACTTCAAAGCCTAGGAGCTAAAATAAAAAAAGTCGATTAAGAGGATAAAGCTATCTTGTTTGTTGACTAACTTCACTGATAAATAATAACCACCCGTTGTTTTGCAGGTGGTTATTATTTATTTCCGGTATCCATGTATTATTCTTTGTACTAGGGCTGTCTGCTGCCATATTTATGCAGGCTTTGAGGTTTAGTAAAGATAGATTTTGCTCTGAACTTTTAAACTCGAAATGATAACACATATATCCAATGGGGTGCTAATAAAATATAATATTAGCTTAGTTATCTGGAGGGATTTGATGAAAGGAGCAGGCTATTACATAATTTTCCTTATAATTTTTGTTGTTATTGTTGTTCCGGGTTTGATAGTGAAAAGCTGCAAACCAATACAGCTTGAAAGTCCCAGTGAGCAAAAGAGGATAAAAGAGGCAGCTGACGACAATTTTATTACTGTCTATATAAATTCATCTAAAAAGATTGAAAAAATGTTATTGGAGGATTACGTAAAAGGTGTGGTAGCTGCCGAAATGCCGGCCAGTTTTAATATTGAAGCCTTAAAAGCTCAGTCAGTGGCAGCAAGGACATATGCATATAAGCGGTGGCGCGCGGTAGGAGGTAATGGATGTAGCCTGCACCCCGAAGCGGATGTATGCGATAATCCAAGCCATTGTCAGGCTTGGATCACAAAAAGCGAGATGCTGAAAAAGTGGGGAATATTTTCCTATTATCATTATTACAGCAAGATTAATCAAGCTGTAAACTCTACTGCAGGCATGATCATATTGTATCAGGATGAGCCCATAGATCCGTTGTTTTTCTCTACCAGCAACGGCAAAACCGAAAATTCCGAAGATGTTTGGGAAAAGCAAATTCCGTATCTTAGAAGTGTAGTAAGTCCAGATGAGGAAGCGTCACCGCGCTTTTTTGCCGTAAAGGAGTTTACTGTTGAAGAAATTGTATCTAAACTACGGCAAAAATGGCCTGATATAGTTATTGACCATAAAAATCCGGAAGCTCAGTGGAAGGTGTTAGAAGTCAGCGAGGGAGGCCGTATCAAAAAAATGCAAGTTGGCAATAAGGTGATAAAAGGCACTGAGTTTCGTCAATTATTCGAGCTGAACTCAACAGATTTTAAATGGGAAAGATCCGGTAAAAATATTAAAATAATGACAACAGGCTACGGACATGGTGTGGGCATGAGCCAATATGGTGCTGATGCGATGGCTAAAAATGGCGCCGGTTATGTTGACATAATTAAACATTATTATAAGGGTGTAGAAATAATTAAAAAAATAGAATAGCGGTGTTAGCAGAAGGTTATGATATAAGGGAAAAATCTGTCTCTTGCGGCAGTAAACAAATGCATAACAAGGAAAATACTGGTCATAATATAGATGAGGTGATTATATGAACCGATTCAAATGGCCAGTAAAACTTTCTTCAAGTTTTAAAAGATTTAAGGAGTCTGGTAATAAACTTATCAACCAAGTAATTCAACTGCCTAAAAAGACTTTATTTGCTGCATTTTTGATTTCACTTTTAATCATAGCCAACAGCTTTTTTTGGTGGTATAGGGCTACCCACAAAGGCTTTGAATTTAACGAAAGTGCTGATAAAGAACCTCTGTCTGAGTGGCAAATTGATATGAATGAACAGGTTTTAAATGAAGAAAATATAGAGAGGCAATACGGCTTGAATGATAATACTCAGAATGTGAGTAGTCCGCCTAAGGAGGGTCAAGGGAAAAAAGAAGAGCAACAAAACCTTGTAAAACCCAGTGAGGTATCTGGGAATTTGTATCAACAAGCAGATTTGGACACGGGAAAAGTTGAAAAAACAAGAGAGGATGAACACGACAATATAACAAAAGCAGCAGGAGAGAAATCAGAAGAAACTGCGGTGGTTTCAGCTATGGCAACCATGGCTATGCCGGCTATGGGAAGAGTAACAACAGCTTTTGCCATGGATACCCTGGTCTATTCCAAGACTTTGGAGCAATGGAACTGCCATAGTGGTATCGACATTGCTGCTGACATCGGCACACCGGTAAAAGCTGTTTTAGACGGGACGATAGCTGTGGTAACAAATAATGATCCTAAGCTGGGGGTAGTTATAGTTATTGATCACGGTGGCGGTGTTAAAACTTTATATGGGAATCTTAATTCGGATAAGTTGGTTAAAGAAGGCAATCAGGTTAAGAAAGGTCAAGTGATTTCGGCTATAGGCAAGACTGCGCCCTATGAAATAGAAGACCCTCCACATCTTCACTTTGAAGTTTTAAAGGACGGTAAAAATATAGATCCACAGCAGTATCTCCCTAAAATCAGATAGATGCCGGAAGGCATCGTAGCAACTCATAACTGAAATGCCTGCACTTAAGCAGCCGAAAGCGTGGCGAAAAAGCCCGCTTTATTTTTTTGAATATTTAATAATTGAAATGTCTGAAACTTAGATTTCAAAAAAGCATACTTTGCTTTTTTATCTTCTATAAAGCTACTTTGCATCATATATATTTACTAAACTCGCTTGAAGGGGGAACTGCCGTGAAAGATTATATGAGGGAGCGAATCCTGGAAATCGCAGATTATATTATTGATACTAAGGCTACCGTCAGACAAGCCGCCAAAGTTTTTGGTGTATCAAAAAGTACGGTGCACAAGGATATGACCGAAAGATTATTAGAAATAAATCCGCAAAAAGCAACTAAGGTAAGAGAAGTACTAGAATTTAATAAAGCCGAACGACATATTAGAGGCGGAAAAGCCACAAGAGAAAAATACATACATCTTTAAACAAGAATAAAAGAGGATTTTTGAAAAAAATGTAGAATTAATTCCTAAATGTGTTAAATTTGACAGGAGGCAACGAAACTTTCATGGATATAGGTATTGATTTAGGAACTGCTTCAATTTTGGTTTATGTTAAAGGAAAAGGAATTGTACTTCAGGAACCTTCTGTAGTTGCTATGGATAGATCTACCGGCAAGATGTTGGCTGTAGGAGAGGAAGCCCGAAGAATGATAGGGCGTACTCCAGGTAATATAGTGGCTATACGTCCGTTGAAAGAAGGCGTTATTGCGGATTATTCCACAACGGAAATTATGCTTAAGTATTTTTTGAACAAAATTGCACATAGCAGAATTTTTCGACCGAGGATGATGATATGTGTTCCGGCAGTAATTACAACTGTTGAAAAAAGAGCGGTTATTGAGGCTGCCAGTGCGGCAGGAGCTAGGCAGACATATTTAATAGAAGAACCTATAGCGGCTGCCATAGGTGCCGGCTTAGATATTTCAAAACCCTTTGGGAGCATGATTGTTGATATTGGAGGTGGCACCACGGATATTGCAGTAATGTCCCTAGGAGGCATTGTCTGCGGTGAGTCTCTAAGGGTAGCCGGTGATAAATTCGATGATTCTATTGTGAGGTTTGTAAAGAAAGAATTTAATCTTATGATTGGGGAAAGATCCGCTGAAGAGGTTAAGATTAATGTGGCTGATGTTTTTCCCGAAAGCGACGATGATAAGGCTGTTTCGATGGAAGTAAGAGGCCGCAGCTTAATTAGCGGACTTCCTCAAAACGTCACCATTACTGCAGGCCAGACCTGTGAAGCACTGCAGGAACCAGTAGAACAGATTGTCAACACCATATATAGTGTTTTGGAGAAAACTCCGCCGGAACTTGCATCTGATATCAGTGAAAAGGGTATAGTAATGACCGGCGGCGGCTCACTGCTAAAAGGCATGGACAAGTTGATTTGCAGAAGAACCGGTATTCCGGTCATAATTGCAGAAGAGGCCATTTCTGCTGTGGCTATTGGAGCCGGTAAGGCATTAGAAAATTTGGACATACTGGGTCCAAATGCTATTTTTACCAAATAATTTATTTTTTTAATTCTTTAAGGAGGAGGTGATTAATTGATAAGGGGTCTTTACACAGGAGCTTCAGGCATGCTATCTGAAATGAGTAGAACTGATGTCATTTCAAATAACCTTGCCAATGTAAATACTTCTGGGTTTAAGAAAGACAGGGCGATTTTCAGAGCTTTGCCAGAGATGAATATCCATCGGTTTGATGATCCGATAACTGTCGGCCTTGATCGGGTTATAGATCCGAGGCCTTTCATTGGCATGCTGGGCACTGGAGCAATGTTGGATGAAATAAATACGGATTTTTCCCAAGGAGCTATAAAGGTAACGTCTAATCCCTTGGATATTGCCTTGAGAGGGGAAGGCTTTTTTGAAGTTCAGACTCCCGAGGGCATACGGTATACAAGAGATGGCAGTTTCACCATGGACCGGGAGGGCTATATTGTTACAAGCGACGGCTATTATGTCTTAGGTGAGAATGGACCGGTGTTATTACCTCAGGAAGGTGATATTGTAATAAGTCAACAAGGAGAAGTGACTGTAAGCGGTCAGCTTGTGGGCAGGCTCAGAATAGTAAGTTTTAACGACCAAGGGCAGCTTATAAAACAAGGCAGTAACTTGTATAACTCCCAAACACCGATGATTCAGGCCGATGATGAAGTGGTTCAAGTGGTTCAAGGTGCTTTAGAGGGGTCAAATGCCAATACGATTTCAGAAATGGTTGATTTGATAACAGCCTTTAGAGCATATGAAGCCAGCCAGAAGGTAATACAAACTAATGATGAAACACTTGACAGAGCTGTAAATGATATAGCTAGGATATAATTTTAGGGCCGGACTGAATACTCAGAGGCCCTCCACTGCCGACTGACTGAAGCAGTGATGATATAAGGAGGAGTAGCCTATGATGCGTGCACTGTGGAGTGCCAGTTCTGGTATGCAGGCACAACAATTGAATATGGATATTACATCAAACAATTTGGCCAATGTAAACACAGCGGGTTTCAAGAAAAGTCGTGCAGAATTTAAAGATTTGTTATATGAAACACTGCAGCGGCCGGATAGTCCCGAGCTGCTTCCAGGAGCAGCATTACCTGTGGGAATTCAAGTAGGCCATGGAGTTAGACCTTCGGCTACCGGGCGGGATTTTACTGAAGGTAATCTTCAGCCTACTGGTAATACATTTGATGTAGCTATTGAAGGGACAGGGTTTTTCATGGTAGAAAGACCCGACGGCAATCTGGCTTTTACCAGAGATGGTTCATTTAAAGTATCCTTGGATGGGACTGACAGAAATTTGGTCACATCGGAAGGATATTATGTTCTAAGCGGAGACGAAAGCTATATAACCATTCCTGAAGAATATACTGATATCAGTATTTCATCAGATGGTCTTATTACAGGACAGGATGAAGATGGGACAATAGAAGAATTAGGACAAATAGGTATTGTTAAATTCTTAAACCCGCAGGGTCTTTTGGCTATCGGCAACAATCTCTTTGAGGCAACTGAAGCCTCCGGAGAATATGTGCCAAAGGAAGATGTATCAGATCCCGGATATGGTACATTGCTGCAAGGATTTTTAGAGATGTCCAATGTTCAGGTAGTGGAAGAAATGGTAAACCTTATCATTGCCCAGAGAGCCTATGAAGTAAACACTAAAGCCGTACAGGCATCTGATGAGATGCTGGCTCAGGCAAATAATCTTAGGCGTTAGGGGGATAAAATTTGGATATAATAGATTGTAGTAATGATTTTATTCCTATATCCCAGTTTAAAATGAATGCTTTAAAAAGCGAAAACAAAAATGAATCGGAACTAAAAGAGGTTTGTCAGCAATTCGAATCGATCTTTTTAAATTATATGCTAAAATCCATGAGGGATACAATACCAGATGGAGGCATGTTTGAAAAAGGTGTAACTTTTGATATTATGCAATCTATGCATGATGAAGCCCTGGCTGAAGAAATTTCTCAAAACGGAGGAATCGGATTGGCACAGCAGCTTTATGAACAGCTTTCAAAATATATTTAAGAAAATTTATTAAATATAGAGGGGACGGACTTCGTGGTTCGTCCCTAACTGATTTAAAAGTAGGTAATTTTTTATCATCAATTGCTGTCGAATCGGTAGATACAATCCTTTGTTTATAAGTTTAACATACTTTGAATCTAAAAAATTATTTTTAAGACAAATTATTATTTGAAAAGGATGGTTTTCATGCTTAATATCGAAGAAATAAAAAAAATAATACCACATAGATATCCGTTCTTATTAGTGGATCGAATACTGGAGCTAGAAGAAGGAAAGAGGGCAGTAGGAATTAAAAATGTCTCGGCCAATGAAGAATTTTTCCAGGGGCATTTTCCGGAAAAACCCATAATGCCCGGAGTATTAATAGTGGAAGCCTTGGCTCAAGTTGGAGCCTGTGCGATTCTAAGCTCCGAAAACAATCGTGACAAGATAGCACTTTTTGCAGGCATTGACGGCATGAGATTCAAGCGTCAGGTAATACCGGGTGACCAGTTGCGTCTGGAAGTAGAACTTACGAAAATAAAAGGTCCTATTGGAAAAGGCAAAGCTAAAGCAACAGTAGATGGTGAAATAGCAGCCGAAGGTGAATTGATGTTTGCGATATCAAGCCTGTAAGATTAAATTTTAAAATATCAAGTTTAATTTAAAGGAAGGATGCCTTGATTTTCAACGGTATAGCTTTCTATATCTAAATAAATTATAATTATTTATAGTAATGGGGGGCAATCAAAATGCAGTTTTATTTAATTAGTGGGTTGATTTTTGCATTTTTTGTAGCCATTTTTGCACTGTGGAATTCCTCAGAGATTATTATTCGATTTCCATTTCTAGGCGAATTTGCAACCTCACAGGCCTTGGTGATAATCGGCTCAGCAATGCTTGGAGCACTGGTTATAATGATATTTGGTCTTGTTAAAAGTTTTAAAATGAATCAACAAATAAAAAAACAAGCAAGAACAATAAAAGATTATGAACAAATTATTGATAAAATGAAAAAAGAGCTGGAAGAAAAGCAGGTAAAAGAAGAAAATGGTGCAGAAATTTAACTACGCAAGATAAAAAAAGTAACCCTTCTTGCAGGACGGTCTAGGACATGTACGAAACGTATGTTAAAGTTAGCACTTGAAATTGTATTAATGGTTGTGTTAGTATAGTATAAATGAATATTTTTGGCGATGAATGAGCAAAGTAGCTGTTTTAGGTTACAGTATAAAGAGAGCAATCCGGTTGGTGAGAGGATGCGTGCCAAAACATGTGAATTACACTCAGGAGTTTTCTGTCTTTAGCGGCATAAGCCGTTACTGTATAAGAGGCATTTAGATGAAAGATTTTAAATGCGAATTAAGGTGGTACCACGAGCTTCCTCGTCCTTAAAAGACTGGGAAGCTTTTTAATTACATGATTTCAAGGAGGAAAGATTACAACATGGAGAATGCATACGATATTCTAAAAGAAAGAGGATTTATTGAACAGGCGACACATGAAGAAGAAATCAGAGAGCTTCTTGAAAAGGAAAAGGTTGTTTTTTATGTTGGCTTTGACCCTACTGCCGACAGCCTGCACGTAGGTCATTTGCTTCCAATGATGGCTATGGCACATATGCAAAGAGCCGGCCATGTTCCAATAGCTTTGTTGGGTGGGGGCACTGCAATGATAGGTGACCCATCAGGCAGAACAGATATGCGCAAAATGCTAACTCGGGAACAAATAGATTATAATGCAAGACAATTTAAAAAACAGTTCGAAAAACTTCTGGATTTTTCGGATAACAAAGCCTATATGCTAAATAATGCAGACTGGCTAATGCAACTTAACTATATAGATTTTCTGCGTGAAGTTGGCCGGCATTTTTCCGTAAACCGCATGCTTACAGCTGAGTGCTATAAACAACGGCTGGAAACCGGCTTGACCTTTTTGGAGTTTAACTATATGCTGATGCAGTCTTATGACTTCTTATACCTGTATAGGAAATACGGTTGTAAATTGCAGATGGGCGGTAATGACCAATGGTCGAATATTATAAGTGGTGCTGACTTAATTCGAAGAGTGGAAGGCGATTCAGCTTATGGTATGACATTTACGCTTCTTACCACCAGCGAAGGTGTAAAGATGGGTAAGACTCAGGCGGGAGCCCTTTGGCTGGACCCTGAGAAGGTATCCCCATATGATTTTTATCAATATTGGAGAAATATTGACGATAGGGATGTTGAAAAATGCTTGTCGCTTTTAACATTCCTTCCGATGGACGAAATTAAACGGCTCAGCTCCTTGGAAGGTGCCCAGATTAACAAGGCTAAAGAAGTGTTGGCATTTGAGCTTACTAAGATGATTCACAGCGAAGAAGAAGCCAAAAAGGCGCAAGAGGCTGCAAGAGCACTTTTCAAGGACGGCGCAGATATGTCTTCAGTTCCCCAAACAGAAATAGATGCACAAAAGTTAAGCGATGGCATGGAATTGCTTGAGCTTTTAATGCTTACAGGCCTGACCTCCTCAAAAAGTGAAGGAAGAAGACTCATTCAACAGGGAGGCATTTATGTTGCAGACCAACGTGTTGATGACGTTGATTTAAAAATTGCCGCAAAAGATTTTGACGATGACAAAACACTCTTACTTAGAAAAGGCAAAAAAGTTTATCATATGGTAAAATTATTATAACCCTAAACTATAAATGGACGTTTGGATTTCAAAACGTCCATTTTCCTTATCATAAGCAGATAAAACAAAAAACTAGTTTGGCAGGTGTGTATTATGGTATGCAAATAGAAATCTTTGATGTATAATTATGATGAATATTATAAATGGGAGAGGGTTTTAATAAAGGAATCAGCCATATTTTGGGGATACTTTTCATACAGAGATTGGGAGATGCATTTGGCAGCCAGTCCAAAAGGCTTATGCTATGTGCTTTGGTCCAACAAGCCATTTCGAGTGTTAGAGATTTGGGTAAATAAGTATTTTCCTCAAGCCGACTTAATCTGTAATCAAGATAAATTAAAACCATATATAATTCAACTTGAAAAATATTTAAAGGGTTGGCGGCATGCCTTCGATATTCCTCTAGACTTACAAGGTACATGCTTCCAGATATCAGTGTGGAAAACCCTGCTAAACATACCATATGGAACAACGAAGACATATTCGCAAATAGCTCGAGAAATTAATAATCCCAAGGCCGTGCGGGCAGTCGGAAAAGCTATCGGTGCAAATCCTGTGTCCATAGTAGTACCGTGTCACAGGGTTATCGGCAAGGATGGAACACTTACCGGCTTTGCAGGCGGAATAGAAATAAAGGAAAAGCTCCTGAGGATAGAAGGAATATCAAATATCAAAAGCTAAATAAAAGAAAATAACCTGTTTTTAAATATTTTTATGGGAAGATGATTAATTATGACCGTTACTCTTGAAGATTTTTTAGTACAATTATTTTCAAACCCGGCTTTGATTATTACCGTAGCATTGACACTAGGAACTGTTATGGTCAATGGGTGGACCGATGCTCCAAATGCCATTGCTACATGTATTTCCACACGTTCTATGGAACCACAACCTGCAATCATTATGGCTGCTATTTTTAATTTCTTAGGTGTATTTGTTATGACAATAGTTAACTCGAGGGTAGCAGAAACTATATATAATATGGTAGATTTTGGAGGAGATGCTCATAAAGCTCTTATTGCATTATGCGCGGCTTTATTTGCAATTGTGGTATGGTCTACCGCAGCGTGGTGGTTTGGTATACCAACTAGCGAAAGTCATGCATTGATTGCAGGTATAAGCGGTGCTGCAATAGCACTGCAAAAGGGCATAGGTGGTATAAATTTCGATGAATGGATAAAAGTTTTATATGGATTGGCACTATCCCTGTTCTTAGGTTTTTTTTCCGGGTGGTTAGTAGTTAAAGTAACTGAAAGGGTTTTTAGTAGCTTTGACCGTAGAAAAACATATGGTTTGTTTAAATATGCTCAAATAGTCAGTGCCGCCGGTATGGCCTTTATGCACGGTGCTCAGGACGGTCAAAAGTTTATGGGCGTATTTATGCTTGGCATATTTCTTGCGCAAGGACAGGCTTCGGTTACTGAATTTGTTATTCCGTTATGGCTGATAATATTGTGCTCCGTAGTGATGTCACTGGGAACATCCATAGGCGGTATGCGAATTATCAAATCTGTAGGAATGGAGATGGTAAAACTTGAAACCTACCAAGGATTTTCTGCAGATTTGGCAGGTGTTATATGCTTATTTCTAGCTTCTGTGCTAGGGCTACCCGTCAGCACCACACATACCAAGACAACAGCTATAATGGGAGTAGGTGCAGCAAAGAGAATTTCATCCGTGAATTGGGGAATTGTAAAAGAAATGGTAATTGCCTGGTTGATGACTTTCCCGGGCTGCGGATTAATTAGTTTTTTATTGGCATTATTATTTATGAGATTGTTTTAAAACAAAAATACAATAGATTGGGGAAGGCAACTATTATGCGTAAAAAGGATAATTATTATTTTGATACTTTTGTTCAATTGGTAGATTATTCTTGTAAAGCCGCAGATTTGTTAAATCAAATTATGATTGACTACGATTCAAAACAGATAAAGGATAAAATGGAAGAAATGCATACCATAGAACATACTGCAGATGTTGCAAGACACCAAATGATTGGAAGACTGGTCAAGGAATTTATAACCCCGATTGAACGCGAGGATATTATGGCAATAGCGGATTGTATTGATACTGTTACAGATACCATCGAAGATGTATTAATGCGGATGTACATGTATAACATCAGTGAGGTTACAAAGCATGCCCAGAAGATGACTGAGATTATCGTAAAATGCTGTAGACTATTAAGACAGGCATTTGACGAATTTCCAAATTTCCGCAAGTCTCAAAAACTCCATGAACTAATTGTAGAAATCAATGAGCTGGAAGAAGAAGGAGACGCACTCTACACTGAAGCCATAAGAGCATTATATCTCAGCAATGTAAATTATAAAGAAATAGTCGCATGGGATAACACATATCATTATCTGGAAAAATGCTGCGATGCTTGCGAAGATGTAGCAGAGGTTATAGAAAATGTAATAATGAAAAATTCCTAAATAGTTGTTATAACAATGCAAGGATTAATCTCTCTTTCACCATAACTGATTGAATAAAACGATTTATAAACTATTTGACCAAAAAGTATTACAAACAAGTATATAGCCAAAAAAAATAATATATTGAAAAATTATATATATTGTTGTATAATAGAATAAATTTACTACAATATATAAAAACTGAAAGACAATGGCGTCTTTCAGTATGGCAATGTAGCCACGTCATGAAAGCACAAGATGATGATCTATGCTCATAGCGTGGCTTGTTTTATTTAAAAAATAAATTTCATATAAAGAAGGAAAAACCAAAAATATATAGAATATAAATATAATAGTAATTATACTTATACTTATTATTTTTAATGTAATAAGATAAAATTAGACATCCATATCTTTTTTCATAAGTGTTTTTATATCAAAATAAAGGCGGTGAAGGTGTGGACGACCATGAAACTAAACAGAGAATTATACAGGAATACGTTCCAGGCAAACAAATTACCTTAGCACATCTTATCGCCAGCCCTGACAATTCTCTTTATCAAAAATTAGGGATAGAAAAGGCAGGAGCAATAGGTATTATGACTATCACTCCAAGTGAGGGTGCTATTATTGCAGCTGATATAGCAACTAAAGCTGCTGGTGTGGATATAGGTTTTCTTGACAGATTTAGCGGTTCTTTAGTAATAACAGGGGATGTAGCATCAGTTGAGGCATCATTAAGGCAAGTCATAAATGTGTTAAGGGAAGTTCTCAAGTTTTCTCCGGCTCCCATAACCCGTTCATGAGGTGAAACTTATGGCTATCACTGCAAAAGATGTGGGCGAAATTTGTAGGCAATATGCAGACTTAAAGCCTGACGATATAAAGATAATAGAAAAAATTGCAGAACTATTGCAAATTATGGCAGACCTTACTCAAGCGGATATATTCATCGATTGTGTAACCAGGGACCCTAATGCCGCAATTGTAGTAGCCGAAGCTAAGCCCAGAACTGCTCGTTCTCTTTATAGGTTCCCAGTTGCAGGACAGCTTGCACTTAGAAAAAACGAGCCGGCAGTTTTAAGAACCATGCAGACAGGCCTTCCAACTATTGGCATGAGAGGTATTAGTCAGGAAGGCGTGCCTATCAAGCAAAGCGTAGTTCCAATAACAAATAAAAACTCAAGGACCATTGGCGTTTTAATAATGGAACAGGATATTACCGAGCAGGTTACTCAGGAAAAGAAAGTAAAGGATTTAATGGAAACTGCGGAGCATCTTTCCGAAACCCTTTTTAATGTGGCTTTTGCTGAGGGAAAGATTTCGAACATTATTCCGGACGGTCTACTTATCCTTGATAAAAAAGGCGGAATTATTTATTATAATATTGCTGCAAGGGATGTGTTTGACAGGATAGGCTTTAGAGGCAAAGAGATTAAGGGAAAGAAAATAATTGACATACTTCCAGAACTTGATTTTAGATATGATGTTCTGGCAGAACAAATGTATATAGAATCTCAAATTGGAGGATTAAATCTTGCATTTACATCAGTTCCGTTAAAAAGTGCTGATGAAAAGGCTGCTGGAGCTTTAATGCTTATCCGAGACATTACGGAAATTCGTGTAAAAGAAAAAGAGTTGATGCTTCAATCAGTAGTTATTAAAGAAATTCACCACAGGATAAAAAATAATTTACAGACAGTTGCAAGTCTTCTGCGGCTTCAAGCCCGAAGAGCAGACTCCGAGCAGACAAAAAAAGCCCTGCATGACAGCATAAGCCGTATTATGAGCATTGCGGTAGTTCATGAAGTGCTTTCAAAGGAAGGCATGGACATGGTGGATGTATCAAGTACATTAACGCAAATGCTAGAAATGATAACAAATGGCGTGCTGGATCATGAAAAGCAGATAGAAGTTAGCCTGACTTGCGACTCATTCATGCTCTTTTCTAGGCAAGCCACATCGCTTATCTTGATTATCAATGAGTTGCTGCACAATGCTTTAGAGCATGCTTTTATTGGTAGAGAGAGTGGCACAGTAAACATACAAGTAAGACAGGAGAATAGTGAAGTAATATTGATTGTTGACGATAACGGTGTAGGCTTTAATAAAGAAGACCTTAATAAAGCTAACAGTTTGGGATTAAATATTATCAGGACATTAGTAGAAGAAGATCTTAAAGGAATTATAAATATTGTTGAACAAAATGGCACCAGGGTTGAAGTCAGATTTCCTTTTTTGCTGACAGAGGAGGTATGGCATGCGGATTTTGGTGGTGGATGATGAACCGATAATCAGAATGGACTTGGTGGAGATACTACTTGAAAACAACTGCATTGTTGTAGCTGAAGCTTCGGATGGTGAAACAGCAGTAAATTTAGCACGTTCAATCATACCAGATGTAACCCTTATGGATATTAAGATGGCCGGCAGTATAAATGGTATGCAAGCGGCAAAAATACTCATAGAAGAGGAGATTTGCCCGGTGGTCTTACTTACCGCATATCATCAGGCGGAACTAATTGAAGAGTCAACTGCCATAGGCGTGTATGGATATCTAGTTAAACCAATAAAGGAAAGTGAGGTCTATCCTGCTTTAAAAGTGGCAGTAGCTAAGTGGCAAGGTGTGCAAAAACTAAAAGAAGAAAATATCGACCTTAAGAATAAACTGGAAAAAAGGAAGATAATCGAAGTAGCAAAGGGAGTTCTTATGGACAAGTATGATATGAAAGAAAAGGAAGCTTACAGGAAGATTCAAAAGCTCAGTATGGAAAAACGTATGGATATGGTAGAAATAGCTAAAAGCATAATATTGAGCAATGAAGTTGCAAGCTTGTAGTAATTATAATTTTATAAATAACTGAAAGACAATGGGGTCTTTCTTCGGGCAAAGCAGCCCTGCCATATGTGTGAAATTTTTCATGCATATGAGCAGGGCTTTTTTATATATTAATAAATTTCCTCTACAAAGAAAGCGAAGGTGAAATATATGAGCAAAATCGAGGAAATATTTAGTGCCGGTATAGATATTGGCACTACTACCACTACCGTTGTTGTAAGTAAACTAAAAATTAAAAATGTGGCATCAGGCTTTGTGGTGCCTAAGATAGAAATTATTGATAAAGTGATAATTTATCGCAGTGATGTTCATTTTACACCATTACTTGATGAAGTTACCATTGATTTTGACGGTATCGAAAAAATAGTGAAAGAAGAGTATAAAAGAGCACAAGTCAACCCTGAGGAAATAAAGACTGGAGCAGTCATAATCACCGGTGATACAGCTCGAAAGGATAATGCCGAAAATGTTTTAAAAGCTATCTCTCGGATGGCAGGTTCATTTGTAGTGGCTACTGCCGGCCCTCATTTGGAAGCATATATTGCAGGTTTAGGTTCCGGGGCAGCGGCTTACTCGGCTCAAGAGCATAAAGTAGTGGCCAATGCTGATGTGGGAGGCGGTACAAGCAATATTTCTGTATTTAAAGACGGTAAACTTATCACTACACTGTGTGCTGATATAGGAGGTAGGTTGATTAGATTTGAGCCATGGACTTATAAAGTACAAGGTTTTATTAATGGAGGAGAAATTACATCAAAGCACCTAGGCATTACATTAGAAAAAGGCAAAATATTATCACAGCGTGAGATTTTAAAAATAGGAGCTGCCTTGGCTGAAGCATTAATATCAATCTTAAAAGGCAAGCCAAATAACCTTGCAAGAGAACTGGCATTGGGGGAATTAGTAGAAGATATTGTACCTGAATATGTGATGTTTTCAGGCGGAGTAGGTCGTTTAATATATGACGAAGAGGATATTGCCGATGCTGATAGCATGACAAGATTTGGCGATTTAGGTCCGGCATTGGCGATTGAAGTAAAAAAAGCTATCCACAGTGATTCAATAAAGCTATTAAAACCTGCTGAAACTATATATGCTACAGTAATTGGTGCAGGTGTACATACCACGGAGCTTAGTGGTTCTACGATATATGTTTCAGATCCGGATGTGTTGCCTTTTAGAGATTTGCCGGCCATCTACCTGACAGCAACTGATGATTTTGATGCTGTAACTTCTGAGATAATTGCAAAGGCAGATAAGTTTTCCGCTCAAGATACTCTAATTATGCCGGCGATTGTTATATCAAAAGCCTTCGGTAATTCTTTTTATAAAATAAAGGGCTTAACTCAGGCAATCGCTGCGGCAGCTAGAAAAGTTACCCAAAAAGGTCCGCTTGTAATCATCTGTGAAGATGATATAGGTAAAGCCTTCGGAAATCTTTTAAAAAATGGCTTAAACAAGCCGAGACCTGTTATTTCCATAGACCAACTTACTATGAAGGAGGGAGATTACATTGATATAGGTAAGCCACTTTATGATGGCGGTGTAGTTCCAGTAGTCATTAAAACCTTAGTATTTTCTAATAGCTAAAAGGGGGTAGGTAGAATGATTCTTAAAACAAGTATAAGAGGAAGAGTTTATAAATTTAAGGATGTAAAAGAAGTTCTGGCAAAAGCCAATGATGAAAGATCCGGCGATATACTAGCCGGTGTAGCCGCCGAGTCCGATGAGGAGCGAGTTGCGGCAAAGCAAGTCTTAGCTAATATGTGCTTAGAAGATATTAGGAATAATCCGGTAGTTCCATATGAAGAAGATGAAGTTACTAGAGTGATTCAAGACCAAGTTAATGAAAAGTCCTATAACGAAATAAAAAGCTGGACAGTAGGCGAATTAAAAGAGTTTATACATGATGACAAAACAACATTGGATGATATCGATTGGGTAAGCCAAGGCTTAACCAGTGAAATGATAGCCGGAGTAGCCAAACTAAGTTCCACTATGGATCTTGTGGCTGGTGCAGCGAAGATTAGAAGAGTTGCGCATGCAAATACGACTGTAGGACTGCCGGGAACATTGAGTTCTAGACTTCAGCCCAACCATCCTACCGATGATGTGGATGCAATTATTGCAGAAACTTACGAAGGCTTAAGCTATGGCATTGGAGATGCAGTACTTGGTATAAATCCTGTAATTGATGATCCGGAAAATGTCGGAAAACTTTTAAATACACTTTACGACATAATTGTAAAATGGGATATTCCTACTCAACATTCAGTTTTGGCACATGTCACTACCCAGATTGAATGTATTAAGAGGGGAGTTCCGGTAGGCGTAGTGTTCCAAAGCCTAGCGGGAAGTCAAAAAGGGAATGAAGCATTTGGAATTTCTGTAGAAATCTTAGATGAAGCTTATGAGCTAATTAAAAAGTATGGTACAAGCCGAGGCCCCAATTATTTCTACTTTGAAACAGGCCAAGGTGCAGAGCTTTCCTCTAACGCACACCATGGCGCCGACCAAGTTACAATGGAAGCTCGTTGTTATGGTTTGGCTAAAAGGTATAAACCGCTGCTTGTTAATACTGTTGTTGGCTTTATTGGCCCTGAGTACTTATATGACAGCAAACAGGTTATACGAGCCGGCCTTGAAGACCATTTCATGGGAAAACTTACAGGAATTTCTATGGGCGTTGATGTTTGCTATACAAATCATATGAAAGCTGACCAAGATGATATTGAAAACTTGGCAGTACTCTTAGCTGTTGCAGGAACTAACTATTTTATAGGAGTGCCTATGGGTGATGATATAATGCTTAATTATCAATGCGGTAGCTTCCATGATGTAGCTACTATGAGGCAAGTCTTCGGATTTAGGCCGAGCCCCGAATTTGAACCATGGTTGGAAAAAATGGGGATAATGAAGGATGGTAAATTGACAGCTATAGCCGGAGATCCTACCATTTTCTTGAAGTGAGGGGGTAGAAAAATGATATCAGAAAAAGATATTCGAGAACTAGTGGAAAGTGTAATCAAAGAGCTTAACCTAAAGGAAACTAAAGAGTGTTTGGACGTTTCAAATCCTGAGCCCACCAAAGCCGTTGAAGATTCCGATAATGGCGAAATGTTGCCTGACTTAGGGCTTCGAGATTTGACTACTTGGACGGAAATACCAAATCCTCAGGACCCGGAGGGACTGGCAAGATTGAAGAGTACTTCTCCGGCTCGCATAGGTATTTGGAGAGCAGGGACTAGATTTAAAGTAAATCCATGGCTTAGGTTTAAGATGGATGTAGCAGCAGCTAAAGATGCGGTCTTAAAAGAGGTTGACCCAGAACTTATAGAAAAACTCGGTTTGTTTACGGTGCAGACTGTAGTTAAAGATAAGGATGAATATCTTACACGGCCTGATTTAGGTAGAAAGTTATCTGAAGAGGCAAAAGAAAAAATATTACAAGAATGTCCAAAATCTCCTGATGTGCAATTTGTTGTATGCGATGGACTTAGCTCTAGAGCTATTGAGGCTAATGCAATGGATTTTATTCCTGCGTTTGAAGCTGCAATTAAAAATTATGGATTAAAAATGGGTAAGCCATTTTTTGTAAAATATGCCAGAGTCGCTGTGATGGATGAGATCGGTGAGCTACTCAATCCAGAGGTATTGGTAGAACTGATAGGAGAGAGACCGGGCTTGGTTACAGCCAAAAGTATGAGTGCATATATGTGCTATAAACCAAATAAAAATACCATCGAATCTGACCGAACTCTCGTTTCCAATATCCATGACGGCGGCCTTCCGCCAATAGAAGCGGGAGCTCACGTGGCAAGTATTGTTAAAAAGATTTTTGATGCAAAAGCAAGTGGCTTAAAACTGAATAAGTAAAAGGAGGTAAAAAGAATGTATGGATTCAAACCTATTAAGGCTGAAGTACTTGCAGTAAAGCTCATTCCTAATATCAATGATTTTTTAAAAAAGGAACTTAATTTAAAACCTGAACACCGGAGCATAGGAATGTTAACCATGTCGATAGATGATGTAGGATATACTGCTATCGATGAGGCTACAAAAAAAGCCGATGTAGAAGTGGTATATGCCAAATCTTTTTATGCAGGTTCAGCGCATGCATCCGGACCGCTCTCCGGTGAATTCATCGGAATACTTGCCGGACCCAACCCTGCCGAGGTAAAAAGCGGCATAAATGCAGCAATAGATTTTGCTGAAAATGATGCATGCTTCTGGGCAGCTGACGAAGAAGGTGAAATAGCCTTTTATGCTCAGTGCATATCCCGAACAGGTTCATATCTTTCGGCAATGAGTGAGATTCGAGAAGGGGAACCCTTGGCTTATCTTATCGCTCCTCCTATTGAAGCAGTATATGCCGTAGATGCGGCTATAAAAGCGGCAGAAGTTAGTATGACAGTTTTCTTTGCACCGCCTTCCGAGACCAACTTTTCCGGTGCTCTTTTAACAGGAAGCCAATCGGCGTGTAAAGCTGCATGTGATGCTTTTGCGGCAGCAGTTATGGAAGTTGCTGCATATCCAAAGAGATATTAAGTGAGTGATATTTATGATCAAAAATGCGATAGGCCTTATTGAAACTCGGGGCCTGGTTGCCGCAATAGAAGCATTGGATGCTAGCCTCAAAGCGGCCAATGTTGAGTTTATATCATATCGCTTTACAACCGGTGGTCTTATCTGCGTTATTGTGACAGGTGACGTAGGAGCTGTTAGAGCGGCAGTAGATGCAGGTTCAGCTGCTGCAGCTAAAGTAGGTGAGTTGGTAGCAAGTCATGTTATACCGCGTCCTGCCGATGATACACTAAACATTATTGATGAAATAAAAGATAAAAAGGCTATCTATGAAAAAGAAATAGAAATGCCAAAAACAGAACAAGATATGCCAGATACCGATAAGGATGGGAGACTGACAGACGAAGAAACCGCTGATAATGATGATGATAATGATGAAGAAACAAAAACCGAAGAAGATATGACTGATGAAGATAGCCAGTTATATACTGAAGATGAATTAAAGGCAGCGGTTGAGAGATTAAGGGAAATGCTGAAAGGCACTAGGGAAGAGTCGACTCTTGATAGTGATAAGCGATTGGATAAATACGGCGTAAGGGCTTTGCGTAAAGTGATAAGAGCACTGCCAATACAAGATGTAGACAAATCCCAGATCTCCAGTATGAGAAAAAAGGATTTGATAATCACCCTGATGGATTTTATTGAAAAGGAGGGAAGGGATAATCAGAAATGATGAATATTGATAAAGATTTACTTTCAATTCAAGAGGTAAGAAATCTTGTTGAAAAGGCAAAGGAAGCTCAGAAAATTCTAGCAACCTTTACTCAAGAAGAAATAGATAAGATAGTTAGAACAATGGCTGAAGAAGGGATAAAAGCGTCTAGATGGCTGGCTAAAGTGGCAGTAGAAGAAACCGATATAGGTAAATATGAGGATAAAATTATAAAAAATTTATTTTCCACAAAAAGGGTATATGAAAGTATAAAAGATCTTAAAACTGTCGGTATTATTCATACTGATGAAGAAAATAGAGTCTGTCACATAGCGGAACCTGCTGGTGTGATTGCTGCTTTAACCCCAACGACAAACCCGACCTCTACTGCTCTTTTTAAATCACTTATATCAATAAAAGCGCGAAATGCCATAATCTTCAGCCCTCATCCAAGAGCTGTGGATTGCACTTGTCAGGCAGCTGAAATCATGCATAAAGCTGCGGTCCATGCCGGTGCACCAAAGGGAATTATAGGCTGTATCAACTATCCAACCTTAGAGGCAACAAACCAACTTATGAAACATCCGGACGTAAGCGTAATATTAGCTACCGGAGGAAGCGGTATGGTAAAAGCCGCATACAGCTCGGGCAAACCGGCTTTCGGTGTTGGCCCCGGTAATGTTCCGGCATATATCGAAAGGAGCGCTGATGTTAAAAAAGCTGTAAAGGCGATATTTGACAGCAAGACTTTTGACTATGGAACGATTTGTTCTTCAGAGCAAGCACTTATATGCGAAAAGTTAAATGCACATGAGGTTCGCAAGTCTTTAGATGAGCTGGGTGGGGTATTTTTGACTGAAGAAGATATGCATAAAATCGAACGATTTGCTTTTCGCGCTGATGGAAGCTTAAGTCCGAACATTGTCGGAAAATCTGCGATTCATATTGCAGAACAAGCAGGTGTAAAAGTAAAATCAGATGCAAGAGTGCTAATTGCTGAACTTAGTGGAGTGGGTATGAACTATCCCCTTTCCAGAGAAAAACTCAGCCCGGTCCTAGCTTATTATGAAGTTGAAAACTGGCAGGAAGCCTGTGGACTTTCAAAAAAACTACTGGCTTTAGGTGGGATGGGGCACACCCTGTCAATACACTCGCAAGACCAAGAAGTGATAACTCGTTTTGCCTTAGAAAAGCCCGCATCTAGAATTGTAGTAAATACGCCGTCATGTCTTGGCGCCATAGGCGGAACAACGGGACTTACACCATCCCTTACTCTAGGATGCGGAACATTTGGAGGTAATTCAACCTCTGATAACATAGGTCCTATGAATCTTCTTAATATAAAGAGATTAGCGTATGAAATAATGAGTCCAGATGAACTAACCAGACAACTTTTATCTGCGGAAGCAGATGACGGTTCTGATGAAGAATTGATTAAAAAAATTGTAATGGAAGTCCTTAAAAAGATTTCTTGATAAAATTTAAGGAGGCAAGATAAAAATGGCAGATGGTCAGATTGCATTAGGGATGATAGAAACAAAAGGATTAGTGGCGTCTATTGAGGCAGCCGATGCTATGGTAAAAGCTGCTAATGTATATCTTATTGGTAAAGAACATGTAGGAGGAGGTCTTGTTACGGTAATGGTAAGAGGCGATGTAGGTGCTGTTAAAGCGGCTACAGATGCCGGAGCTGCTGCCGCCGCAAGGGTTGGTGAACTCATCTCTGTTCATGTAATTCCAAGGCCTCATGGAGATGTGGAATACATCTTACCACGGCTTGATAGAAAAGAATAATACTAATTTGTGTGTTATTGGATGCATGTTTATGAATTATTAAGATGATAAAAAAGTGCATTTTCTAGTAGAAATAGATGCTTAACAAGATAAGCAGGGCCGTCAGATAGTAATGGTAATGGAGAGTAAACACTACTATCTGACGGCTGATATTGCAACTTTTATAGCTTTACACGCAGATAAGATTTTAAGCCGTGGGGAGGGTGAAAATGTGAAAGTCTTAACAGAAATCGACCTGCGTACAAATCTTAAAAACATGGGTTCTGTTACAACTTACAGGGTACCATCAGGTACTATCCTTACACCGGCTGCTCGCAGTTTTCTTTCGGAAAATAAGATTGACATAGTTTTTTCCGATGATGAAAAGGTCGGACCGGAAGAAGTTAAAAAGGATTTTAAACAAGATAGCAAACCGGATAGCAAGGATGAAGCAGTAAAAAAGCCTAAATATCTTTTAATGGGAGCAGGAGTTAGAACTGATAAAAAACCCGAGGCTTATACGCATTTATATGCTAACAACTTAGTCCCGAAATGCCATCCCAGAATAAAGCTTAGAGGTAAAATAGATTCTCTAGAAGCATATATAATTAATGCGCAGGTGAAAGCAAAAGCATTAAAAATGGAAAATATGGTAAGCGACTTGGGAGAAATTTTAACTTTAGCCAGGAATATTTTAAGGGCTGAGGTCTTGTCAGAACCGCTGAATGAATTTGTTTTATTCGGCTTGACAGAACAGGATATTCGGGAAATTTCTCACAATCCCCAAAAAAACCTTGGCGTGTCACATTTTATGCCATCATATGAGATGGGAGAAATGATGGCACAGTTAAATTTTATCAGGACACAAGTAAGAGAAACAGAAATCGCAGCAATTGAAGCCTTCTTTGATTTAACCGAAGGTTTACAAAGGGAAGATATAGTAAAAGCATTAAATCGCATGAGTAGTGCTATTTATGTGATGATGTGCCGCCTTAAGGCCGGGAAATATGAAAGTTAGGGGTTTTAGCCGTGAAAAACGATGAAATCGTAAAATTAATAACTGAAGAAATTATTGCTCGGGAAATTAAGATTCCAATTCCAGTAACAGTTTCCAACAGGCATATTCATGTAGATGAGCATACTAGAAAAATCCTTTTTGGCGACAATCCTCTTAAGATTAAAAAATTTCTGGGCCAGCCAGGGGAGTTTGCTGCTGAGGAAACAGTTAAAGTTATAGGCCCTAAGGGACATTTTGATTCTGTTAGAGTAGTAGGTCCAGAGCGCCGTGCCTGTCAATTGGAAGTATCGGTAGGAGATTGTTACCATTTGGGTGTTCAACCTGTGGTCAGAGATTCAGGAGATATTGAAGGTACTCCCGGAATATATATTGCAGGGCCTTGCGGTATGGTTCAGCTTACTCAAGGTGTAATAGTTGCAAGAAGACATATTCATATGTTGCCTGCCGATGCACAAAGATATGGCATAAAAGATAAACAGCTTGTTCGAATAAGGTTTAGTACAGGTATGCGCAGAGGCGTTTTAGGCGATGTAATTGTAAGGGTTAATGAAAATTATGCTCTAGAGTGCCATCTAGATATCGATGAAGCCAATGCTTTATGTATAAAAAACAATGATACGGTATATTTGGAGATAGGAGAAATTTAACCATGTTTACTATGGAAAAAGCTGACAACCTGATTGAACATTTAGAAAAATGTATGACTAGGCCGGGAATTGCTAAAGGAGAAATATATGCAGGTATTGACTTAGGAACTGCATATATGGTTCTTACTGTAATAGATTCTTTAGGAAATCCGGTTGCGGGAACTTACCGCTTTGCTCAAGTGGTGCGTGATGGCGTAGTAGTGGATTTCACAGGAGCTAGCCGCATGCTTAGGGAACTTAAGAGTGAGCTAGAGCAAAAGCTGGGTACACAATTGGTAAAGGCAGCCGGAGCTTTTCCGCCGGATACTGGAAAAAGCACAGTAAAATCACATTTTTATGTGTGTGAGGGTGCTGGATTTGAAGTGATAAACATGGTGGATGAGCCTACAGCCGCCAACAATGTACTTTGCATTGAAAACGGAGCTGTTGTAGATATCGGAGGTGGCACAACCGGGATTGCTATTATTCAGGATGGTGAAGTAGTATATACCACTGATGAACCGACTGGTGGTACTCATTTTTCATTGGTTATAGCTGGTGCTAAAAAAATAAGCTTTGAAGAAGCGGAAGATTTTAAAAAACAAGCAGATAACCAACAAGAAGTTATGTTTATGGTAAAGCCTGTGGTACAAAAAGTGGCAAGTATTATTAAAAATAAAATTCGAGGTTTTAATATCAGCAGCGTTTATTTAGTTGGAGGAACATGCTGTCTCGAAGGCATTGAAAAAGTCATTGAAAGCGAGTTGAATATACCCACATTTAAACCACGTGATCCTTTATTGGTAACGCCTTTAGGAATAGCCTTAAGTTGTTTGGGGGTGAGCAGCGTTGAATCAAGAAACGTTGAGGCCTATTATTGAAGCTGTTGTTCGTGAAGTAATAAGAAAAATGGAAAAAGAAACCGGAATTACCGGAAGTCAAGAGGAGCAAAAAGTGCAAAAGGGAAAATTGCTATTGGTTTTTACCGGAGGAACCGGGAATTTAGATGTGGTGCTAGCTCAATTAAAGACACTTTCGAATAAATATTGTTTTGATGCTATTTTTACATCAGCGGCAGAGAAAGCCATTGGTAGAAAGCGTGTTCAACAGGATATAGAGCTTGAGAATATTTTAAATGAAAACTTGTATGATGCTCTATCTAAAACAAATACGGTAATATTCCCCACTCTAACCCAGAATACCGCTGCAAAGGCAGCTATCGGTATCAGGGATTCGGTGGCCACTGAAGCACTTGCCTGTGGTCTTCTACTTAAAAAAAGAGTTATTGCTGTTACTGATTCAATCCCATTAAAATCTATGCCTGCAACCTATGCCCGTATGGTTGGAGAAATACTCAAGCGAGTGGAACAATTGGGAGTTGATATGTGCAAAGCTGAAGAACTGGTCGATAAAGTCCTTTATATTAAAAAAGATGATAATGCGGTAAAAACAGTTTCAACCTGCATTGAATGTGAATCCGAGATTTCTGTAGGACCCGATAAACCTATACAAGCAAATGCCTTTATCTTAGAAGACAAGGCTCCGGTTACTGCAGAGGTTATATATAAGGCGATATCAGCAGGGCTCAAAAGAATTATCTTGCCGCCTAAGACCATTGTCACACCCATGGCTCAAGATACTGCAAGAGATAATAAGATAATTATCGAATGGGCGGTGAAATAGATGCAGATATGCCGAGTAAAGGGCAATGTTTGGGCAACACGTAAGGAAGAAAGCCTAAAAGGTCAGAAATTTTTGATAGTAGTGCGGGTTGATGAGCAACAAAAAGAAATTGGAGAACCATTTGTAGCAATTGATAATATAGGTGCCGGTAAGGGTGAGTTAGTGATAGTGGCATCGGGCAGTTCAGCTCGAAAAGTGTCTGATGAATCAATGCCGGTGGATGCAGCAGTTGTAGGCATTATTGATTCGATGGAAATAGATTCGGGCAGCTAGGAGATGGTGAACTTGCAAGTGCGTGAAAAACTGAGAGAAATGGGTGTAGTAGGAGCCGGAGGTGCAGGATTTCCAACATATGCAAAACTAAAACAAGGTGGTATTGACTACTATATAGCAAATGGTGCTGAATGCGAACCATTGCTTGACGTGAGTAAGGAGATAATGTCCCGCTTTCCTGATAAGGTTTTGAAAGGCTTGACTTACCTTAAAAACTTTACTGGTGCCGGCGAAGCAATAATCGCTTTAAAGGGAAAATACAAGCATCCTTTGAAAGCATTAAAAACAGAATTGAATAGCAATACCGATTTTAATGTGAGACTTTTTGAAATGGGAGATTTTTTTCCTGCCGGTGATGAACAAGTGCTGGTCTATGATGTTACTGGTCGTGTAGTACCGGAAGGAGGAATACCTCTCTTGGTAGGGTCGGTTGTCAATAACATTGAAACTTTATACAACGTATACAATGCTGTTGAAGAAGATACACCTGTCATCGATAAGTTTATAACGGTAGGCGGCGATGTTAAAAATCCAATAACATTAAAAGTACCGGTTGGAACTAATATAGGATGGTTATTGGATTTTTTAGGAGTAGATTATAAAGGCAAGGTTATTATCGATGGTGGACCTATGATGGGTAACATTATAAATCCAGGTCTTCCCATTGTAAAAACGACAGGTGGGCTGCTGATTTTTTCTAAGGATCATCCTGCCGTTACTGTCAAAGAATCTAACATGGAATACATTTTAAAGATGGCAAGGATTTCATGCATACAATGTCGATACTGTACTGAGCAGTGCCCCCGATACCTTTTGGGTCATAACCTGCAACCTAGCAAGATTATGCTTACAGTAGGATTTAGGCTTTCAGATAACTATATAAAACAAGCTCTTCTATGTTGCGAATGTGGTTTATGTGAAGCTTATTCATGCCCTCAACATCTTTCGCCACGACGTGTCAATCAAGTTATTAAAAAAGAACTGGCAGCGGCAGGCATAAAGTACACTGCAGGTAAGACTGCCTTTGAGCCTCGTGAAGCAAGAGAATGGCGGAAGATTCCTACCGCTCGATTAAAGACGCGATTAGAGCTTACGGCTTTTGACAGGCCTGCACCATTAGTTGATGGAAATTTTGTAAAGCCACCGGAGGTTTGCATCCCCACAAAACAGCATACGGGAGCACCGGCAGTTCCTACTGTTGTTACCGGTGATAAAGTTCACAGGGGTCAAATAATAGGTAAGGTCCCTGAAGACAAACTAGGCTGCTACATTCATGCCAGTATAGATGGGACAGTAATACAAAGTAATAAAGATAAAATCGTTATCCGGGGGGAGGAATCTTAATGGAAAATGCTATAGGTATTATAGAATCGATTAGTATAGCAGGCGGCATAGAAGCAGCTGACGCCATGGTAAAGATGGCGGCGGTTAAGTTGTTTTTGGCTAGACCTATTTGCCCCGGTAAATTTATAGTCCTAATTGGTGGCGATGTAGCAGCAGTAAAAAGCTCTTTAAAAGCAGGTCGTGATGTTATAGGGCATTATTTAGCAGACTCTATATTAATTTCCAATGTTCATGAGGATGTATTCCCAGCATTAGAGGCAGCGGTGATTATTGATGATGCTGTCGGAATGCTTAGAGCCTTAGGTGTGATTGAAACCTTTTCCGTTGCATCATGTATTTTAGCTGCCGATGCTGCTGTGAAAAGCGGTGGAGTAAAACTTGTTGAAATAAGACCGGCCATGGGTCTTGGAGGCAAATCCTATGTAACTATGTTGGGTGATGTAAGTGCTGTGGAATCGGCAGTAGATGCAGGTCGTCAGAAAGCGGAGCCAGAAGGAATGCTAGTGAAGAGTGTTGTGATTCCTTCGATAGCGAAAGATGTTCTAAAAGCGCTGCTTTAAGGGGGTGAAAGAATGGGTAAAAAAGTTTTAACCAGGCAGGATGTAGATAAATTGTATTTTGAAGGTACAAAAGAAATTTACATTGATGATGAAACCATAGTACTGCCAGGAGCTAAGGATGCCCTAATGGCTGCAGGAATAAAAGTAAGAACCAAGGATTGTCAAGTTGAGCAGATTAAAAAGATAATTGAAGAATGTTGTGATGAAAAAGAGATTGCTGATTCAATGAAAAATGAAATTATAAAGAGCGTTATAGCGAAATGCGATGTAAAGATTTAGGATAAGTAAGCATATATATTAGCCAGCAAGGTCGTTTAATGTAAAAAATTTTAACAAGAGCCAGTAAATAAAAATCTGTTGCTGTTCTTGTTATTACTACATATATGACAAAAAAGGGAGTGGTGTTAATGTAAGCTTTTATGTATTAATCTTCTATCTTAATACTTATAAATAGAGAGGGGTGCAGAATAGTTGAGTATAAACCAAATCATTGTTGACATTATGGTTATATTTATGGTTTTAGGTGCCATTGACAGAATTCTTGGGAATAAATATGGTTTAGGCGAGCAGTTTGAAGAAGGGTTCAACGCCATGGGTTCACTAGCACTTGCAATGGTAGGCGTGGTATCATTAGCGCCGGTTTTAGCTAAAATACTAAAACCCGTAGTGGTGCCAATATATTCTGCTCTTGGGGCTGATCCTGCCATGTTTGCAACAACCCTTCTTGCTTGTGACATGGGTGGTTTTCCATTAGCTATGGAAATGGCTCAGACTAAAGAAGCGGGTCTTTTTGCAGGAATAATTCTAGGTTCGATGATGGGACCGACGATTGTGTTTTCTATACCGGTAGCATTGGGCATAATTCAAAAAGAAGATCATAAAGCACTTGCTACAGGGATTTTAGCAGGTATTATTACTATACCTATTGGCTGTCTTGCAGGAGGATTGGTAGCCGGATATCCCATCAGCATGATAGTAGGTAATCTTGTACCGATAATAATCGTAGCTGCTTTAATTGCCATAGGTCTATGGAAAATACCCGATAAGATGATAAATGGATTTAATACATTCGGTAAGGGAGTTGTAGTAGTAATAACAATAGGTCTTGCAGCAATAATAGTCGAAACTCTTACAGGTATCGTAATCATTCCCGGCATGGCTCCGATTAGTGAGGGGATAGAAGTAATCGGAAGCATTGCAATTGTATTAGCCGGAGCTTTTCCTATGGTGAGTGTTATAACAAAAGTATTTAAAAAGCCTTTGATGGCAATGGGCAAGGCACTGGGTATGAATGATGTGGCAGCTGCCGGTATAGTTGCTACATTGGCTAATAATATTCCCATGTTCCAGATGATGCATGATATGGATTATCGCGGCAAGGTTCTAAATGTTGCCTTTGCAGTAAGTGCAGCATTTACATTTGGCGACCATCTAGGCTTTGCGGCAGGCGTAGCACAGGAAATGATATTCTCTATGATAGTGGGTAAATTGGTGGGAGGTATTACCGCTATAATTGTAGCAAGCCTCTTTGTTCCTAAGAACGCGGATTCTAAGACAAAAATAGCTGCATGATATTTATATAAAAGCAGCTAATAGCGACGCTATTAGCTGCTTTTATATTTAATTTCAAGTATTAATGGTATAATTTAAAAGATAGAAAAACCATAGTAAAATATATTGCTAATTTTGAGGTGAAAGAATTGCAGAAAAGAGTTATGTTTATTGGCGCTTCCGGGTCGGGTAAAACCACCCTTATAAAAACACTGAGGGGCTGCGGAGAAGCTGTAAAAACCCAAGCGCTTACTTTCGAAGATGGTTTTATAGATATTCCAGGGGAATATATGGACATAAGACGTTTAAATCACGCAGTAATTACAACAGCAATGGATGCCGATGCAATATTTGTAGTCCAGGATTCCACAAGCTCTAAACCTACAACCCCTCCAGGCTTTGCTGAAATGTTCAATATCCCGGTGTACGGAATAATAAGCAAAGTAGATTTGCCGGAATCTAACATACAAAAAGCTGCGGAATATTTAAAAATGTGTGGGGTGAAAGGGCAATACTTTCCTGTGTCGTCGATAACAGGAGAAGGAGTTAAAGAGATAAAAAATTTGATCAAAAACATATAATCGCCATTACTATTGGTTAGGCATTACCCCACCCCACAAGATTATAATTGTTGCTTTATATTTTCGACCCTGTCTCTTACAAAATTCAGTATAGAAGTTGAGCTAGCCATCATTCCCCTGCCACCTGCACCAGGCCCACTACTTGCAATAATCAATACAAAAATATTTGATTATGATGATATATCGGGGCTCTGTGTTGAATATAAACCTAGAAAAAAAGGTTGCTAAAGTGAAGTTAGATTATTTATGGTATAATTAATAATATTATTGAACTAAATATGTGTTAAAATAATAAGGTATTGTCAAAATGCGATAAGGCCTTCATAAACAATCCGGCAAGCCGGTTAAAATAGTCATGCTGTTACTAAATGCAGGAGTTAATATATCTGAGAGGAGATACCAAACATGCTAAATGATATCGAAAAAAGGAAACCTACCTTGAAAGAAGCTGTTATAGCTTTATTGTTAGTAATAACGGTAATTTTGATTTCTATTAAGACTGCTCTTGTTCTTGAAACGGCATTGGTGCTGGGAACTGTGGCAGCTGTTATTGTAGGCTTTTATTTAGGCTATTCTTGGGAAGACATCGAAAAAGGTATGCTTGATGGGATGAGAAATGGCTTAGGTGCTTGCATAATCCTTATAGTAATCGGCATGGTTATAGGCACATGGATTTTAGGCGGTACTATTCAAACTATGATTTATTATGGATTAAAACTACTTACGCCTCAAATATTTGTGCCTGCCGGGTTTATGCTTTGTGCATTAACCTCTGTATTGATAGGCAGTTCTTTCGGCACGATTGCGACTATGGGTATTGTCCTTATGGGCATTGCCGAAGGCCTTGGTATTCCAAGTGCCTTAACAGCAGGAGCTATAGTTTCCGGTGCTATGTTTGGAGATAAAGTTTCTCCACTGTCAGACTCTACTAACCTTACGGCAGCCATGACCGGAACCAAGTTATTCGACCACGTCCGCTCAATGCTATATGTATCAGGGCCCGGTGTGGCAATTTGTTTAGCAATTTACGGCTTTGTCGGACATAGATATGCCACAGCAGGAAGTGTCGACTTTGGAACTGTAGAAAGCATTTTGACAACTCTAAGCAGCAATTTTAATCTTTCTATTATGACTTTAATTCCGCCGGCAATTGTAATTATCCTTTCAGTATTAAAGGTGCCTGCCATTGTTGCACTGATGATTAGTTTTATTTCGGCAGGTGCTTTATCGATATTTACTCAAGGAGCTAGTCTTGCAGGCATAATTGAGGTAGGAGCTAATGGATTTATCTCTAACACCGGTCATGAGCTTATAGATAAGCTCCTTACTCAAGGTGGGATAAATTCTATGATGAGTACTGTTGCCATAATTATGGCGGGAACTGCTATGGGAGGTATATTAGAAAAGTGTGGGATATTACAAGTATTACTTGAAAACCTTATGAAATATATAAAGAAGCCAAGAGACTTAATCTTAGCTTCACTGGCAAGTGCATATATAATGCTGCTTGCAACGGGAGAAATGATGGTATCCATTATAGTTCCCGGCAGGACTTTAGAGCCCGCATTTCGGGATATGAAGATACACACCAGCGTTCTTTCGAGAACTCTTGAAACCGGTGCTACCTTAATGTGCGGAGCATTACCGTGGGGAGTTGCATCGGTTTATGCGCAAAATGTTCTCAATGTTGGCTTAGAATATATCCCATATTGCTATCTCCCCTTTATCGCTCCAATTATTGCTATAATATATGCCTTTGTAGGTTTTGCAACGTTTCCGGCTGAATCAGAAGAAAGTTAAATAAAGGGATGATATCTATTGACAAGATTATAAGGAAAATCAGACCGATTTTACATGACTTTCAACCCAAATCTTATACAAAAGACCCATGGGAGGAATTAGCAAAATATAAAATAAAAAAAGATGATGTTATAGACTGCTCTCTGGGAGTAAACCCTTATGGCTGTTCAACCCTGGCACAAAAAGCCACTAGTAATATTTACTGGGAAGGTATTGCTAAATATCCCGATACATCATATACCGCAATAAAAAAAGCCATTATAAATCTTTGGTCAGGTGTGGCTAAATTAAAGGAAAATGAAATCTTTTTAGAAGCAGGATCTGTAAGAATTCTAGCTAAATTGAACAGATTATTTATAGAAAATGGCAGTAAAGTACTGGGTTATTGCCCGCAATTTTCGGAGTATGAAAACTTAGTAAAAATATATGGAGGAGTTTATAATTTCATTGGCTTGAGAGAAGAAGAAAATTTTAAATTCTCCTATGAAAGATTTTTAGATGCAATCAATGACTCATATAATGTCATTTATATTGACAATCCAAACAATCCGACAGGTCAAGTTTTGGAGATTGCAATAATAGAGGAGATTGTCAAAAGAGCAGCAAATTATGGGATACCTGTTATTGTAGATGAGGCGTATGGGGATTATATGGGTGCTTCAAATTCAGCTATAAGTATCTGTGAAAAATATGATAATTTACTGACAGTACGCTCGTTTTCAAAAGGCATGGGGCTTGCTAATATAAGGTTAGGTTACCTTATTGTTAAAGGCCGCCTCAAAGAATATTACAATACTGCAAATATACCTGCATTTGTCTTTCCTGATATTATGAGTAATATAATAACTGAAACATTAAGGGATACTGAATTTATATCACAATGCAGAAAAGACATAAAGCAGAACAAAGCAAGACTTTTATCAATGTGCAAGGAGAAATTTACCATATCCGAAACTGGTCTTGAAGTGCCGATACTTACCCTTGGGTGCAAAGATAAGGGAAACCTATATGATTACTTTTTAAAACATGGAGTCATAACCGCTCCTGGAGATGAATTTACCAACTTAGGCAGAAATTATGTCCGACTTTGCATACCTGCTAATATAGAAGTTCTTCTGGAGAAAATAGCAAAAATGAATTAAGCTGTGTCATAGTGATGAGATTTTAAAATTTGGCTGAGCTTATTAATATTAAAAGTGAGAGGTAATAATTTAAAAGATTTTAACCGTATAAAACCGATGGATATTACAACTATAATCCGTCGGTTTGTTTTTGGGCAGAGCCATTGACACTTTTTAGAAAAAGCTATATAATGTACCCACATATACCCCTGAGGGGGTGTATAGAAAGTGGGGTCATTTAAATGAATGTGGAAAAAACTTATAATGTAACCGGCATGACATGTGCTGCATGCTCTGCGGCCGTTGAACGCAGCGTAAAAAAGGTTTATGGTGTAGAGTCGGTGACAGTAAACCTGCTGACAAACAGCATGCGTGTTAAATACGATGATGAAAAGACTTCAGATATTGAAATAACAAAAGCTGTAGAAGAGGCGGGATATGGGGCATCTTTAAAAGAGGAAAATGGAATAAAGCAAAAAGCAGAAACAACTAAAGCTAAAACTTTGGCAGATGCGGAAATAGAGGATATGAAACTGCGCTTGAAGGTTTCTGTTTTATTTATGATACCTCTAATGTATATATCCATGGGACATATGCTAAATCTGCCGCTGCCGTCTTTCTTATCCGGCATAGAAAATGCGGTTTCTTTTGCCTTTGCTCAGTTTTTATTGGTATTACCAATTGCTTTTGTTAATCGTAAATTTTACACAATAGGCTTTAAGACTTTATTTAAAGGTCATCCAAATATGGACTCGCTGATAGCTATCGGCTCAGGCTCGGCCCTTATCTATGGTGTATTTGCCATTTTTCGCATGAGTTATGGTTTGGGTGCCGGCGATTTTGAATTAGTCCACAGATACTATCATGATTTATATTTTGAATCAGCAGCCATGATTTTAACCCTTATCACAGTAGGAAAGTTTTTAGAAACTCGAGCCAAGGGGAAAACCACAGACGCTATTAGAAAATTGATGGACCTTGCGCCAAAAACCGCCAGGGTAGAAAGGGACGGCTTGGAAGAAGAAATCCCGGTAGAGTCGGTCAAAGTAGAAGATATTATAGTAATACGCCCTGGAGATTCAATCCCGGTGGATGGTATAGTGATTGAAGGGCAATCTGCCGTGGACGAATCCGCATTAACTGGTGAAAGTATTCCGGTAGAAAAGCAGCCTGGAGACAGGGTAAGTGCAGGGACTATAAACAGAACAGGTGCTTTTAAATTTAGGGCTACACAAGTGGGAGAAGATACGACACTTGCTAAAATAATAGCATTGGTGGAAGATGCAAATGCCACGAAAGCTCCGATAGCAAAGCTCGCAGACAGGATAAGCGCCGTCTTTGTCCCCACAGTGATTTGTATTGCGCTTATTGCAAGCATAGCGTGGCTTTTTGCAGGCTACAGTTTTGAATTTGCTTTGTCAATAGGGATATCGGTTTTAGTTATCTCATGCCCCTGCGCATTGGGACTTGCTACGCCTGTTGCGATAATGGTCGGAACCGGAAGGGGGGCAGAGCACGGAATATTAATAAAGTCGGCAGAGGCTTTGGAGGCGCTTTGCAGTATAAACACCGTTGTCATAGATAAAACCGGAACATTGACACAAGGTAAGCCTCAGGTAACAGATATTGTGCTTTGCGGGGCAGAATCCGAAGAAGAACTTTTGAAAATTGCCCAGGCATTAGAGAAAAATTCAGAACACCCACTGGCAGAAGCTATTTTAAGTTATTGCAAAGAAAGAGAAATTCCGCTGATAGAAATTGATGAATTCAGGTCTATTCCCGGCCGAGGCGTAGAGGGATATCTTGAGGGGATGGCATACTTTGCGGGAAATGAGCAGTTTATGAAAGAAAAGCAAATTGACATAAACATGGCTATTGAGCTTTCAGACCGTTTTTCAAATGAAGGTAAAACCCCGCTTTACTTTGGAAACGCTCATACATTACTAGGGATTATTGCTGTTGCAGATGTTTTAAAACCTACTAGCCGCCAAGCTGTTCAGAAATTTAAACAAATGGGCATTAAAGTAGTTATGCTTACAGGAGACAACCCTAAGACGGCAGAAGCCATACGCCTGCAGTTGGAGATTGATGAAGCAATAGCGGGAGTGCTGCCTCATGAAAAGGATAAAAAGATTCAAGAGCTTCAAAGCCGGGGACAAAAGGTTGCTATGATTGGCGACGGAATTAACGATGCACCTGCTTTGGCAAGAGCCGACGTAGGAATAGCCATAGGTGCCGGAACAGATGTTGCCATTGAATCTGCGGATATCGTCCTTATAAGAAGTGATTTAATGGATGCGGTGGCGGCTGTAGAACTTTCCAAAGCAACAATAAGAAATATAAAGCAAAATCTTTTCTGGGCGTTTTTCTACAACACCTTGGGTATTCCGATTGCTGCAGGAATCTTATATCCTGCCTACCATATAAAGCTGACTCCTATGATTGGTGCGGCAGCTATGAGCATGAGCTCGTTTTTCGTAGTTACGAATGCGCTGAGGCTTCGAAAATTTAAACCTACTGTACCTAAAACAGAATGTAACGTTCAGTGCGACATACGGCAAAATGCATCAGTAACTGTGGCCACGGTAAGTAATTCCTTAAATAATAAAAATAATGAAAGGGAGATTGAAAAAATGAAAAAAGTTTTAAAAATCAAAGGTATGATGTGTGAACACTGTAAGATGCGTGTTGAAAAGGCTTTAAATGCAATAGACGGAGTTAATGCAAGTGTTAATCTAGAGAATGGTTCGGCCGAGGTAGCATATCTAAAACCGATATCTGATGAAACGTTAAAACATGTTATAGAAGAAGCAGGGTATGAAGTAACATCCATTGCGGAGGAGGCATAAGACTTGAAAGCAGATAAAGAGCAGACGCTGCGAAAGCTTAAAACCGTGCGAGGGCAGATTGATGGGCTTATCAAAATGGTAGAAGATAATCGCTACTGTATCGATATTTCTAATCAGCTGATGGCATCTATTGCGATTCTAAAGAATATCAATAAGGATGTACTCGATGCTCATTTAAAGCACTGCGTAACCGAGGTTTTCGATTCCGGTGACCAGGCAGATAAAAAACAGAAAATCGATGAAATGATCAAGATAATAGATAAACTTTCGAAATAAAATCCAAACTTGTTTTACGGGCGGTTTTTGCTATATAGCTAAATACATTTGAAGGAATTGCATATATTATGACGAATAACTATATTATATACGGATGTATTATATAATTGGATGATTTGATAATAAATACAACGGCAATTTAAGGAGGCACAGCAATGATGAGGGAACCAGTGAACACATGGACCCATTTTATCACCTTTTTAGCAGGTATTGTCGGCCTAGTCTTTTTAATTGTATTTTCATATAATAACCCTGAGAAACTGATTACGCTGACAATTTACGGAGCCAGTGTTATTATACTCTATGGAGCAAGCACTGCATACCATTGGGCCAAGACTACTCCTAGAAAACAGCTTATACTCAGGAAATTGGATCATATCTCAATTTTTATCTTAATAGCAGGCACATACACGCCAGTGCTCTATTTTGGCCTAGAAGGAACATGGAGGTGGGTGATGCTTGCGATTATTTGGGGACTTTCACTTGTAGGTATAATCATAAAGATGTTTTTTGTAGGAGTACACCGCTGGGTTTCCACGATATTTTATATTGTACTTGGCTGGATGGCTATAGTTCCAATGGCTAAATTAATCCAGGCATATCCTAAAGAGGCAATTTTGCTTTTATTTTTAGGAGGCCTGTCTTATACCATTGGAGGAATAATCTATGCGACGAAGATTTTCAACTTTATTCCCAATAAATTTGGTTTCCATGAGATTTTTCACATATTTATTTCTGTAGGCTCGGTACTGCATTTTGCAATGATTATGAAGTTTGTATTGCCCATGTAAGCAGTAAAGACCATTATTTATATTAAAAATTGGAGATCTGCAAATACAAAACGAAATACAGCAACGCGTGAAAAATATTCATGCAAATTTTACAATGGTTTACAAAAATATTTTAAAGTAAGGGGGGCAAGTGATATGCAGTATAAAAAGGCGGATTTATTCAAAAGGTTTCTTGCGGCATTGATTGACGGCATTATTGCGAGCTTACTTATCTATATTCCGATATTGGGAGCAATTGTGAGCACGGTTTACCTTCTGACAAAGGATGCCATAGCCTTTGAAATAACAAAAAATGCAGATTTTAAAAATCGTAGTATCGGTAAAAAGATTATGGGACTTGAAGTTGTTTCTCTGGAAGGTAAAGACATAGATTGGACAATATCTGTAAAGAGGAACTTACCTATTGCTATAGGCAGTGCTTTTGGCATAGTACCTATTTTAGGATGGATAATCGGCAGTATAGTTGGATTAGTTTTGATGGTAGTTGAAATTGTATTGGCAGTAACAGATAATGACGGTAGAAGACTGGGCGATAGATGGGCAAATACCCAAGTAGCAGAAAGCCAGGATTTGAAAGAAAAAGATGATGTAATAGATATTTAACTTAACACATTGTATACATAAATATACTAGAAGGATTGAGTGTAAGTAAATGGCGAATGAATATAAATGGATTGTATGCGACTTAGATGGAACACTGCTAAATGCTGCCGGAGAAATAACCGATGAAAATCGAAAAGCTATTGAGATTCTAAAAGCAAAGGGCAAAGAGGTTATTATAGCAACCGGCAGGCATGACCTTATTGCAAACAAATACCTTTACGAACTGGACTTGGCAACTCCTATAATAGCTTGTAACGGTGCATTGATAAAGGATGTTCTAACAGGTGAAATTTTGTATATGAAAACAATGGAGCCGGATATTGCCGCAAAGCTTGTAGACTATTGCAAAGACAACCGTTTGGACTATTTAGTATATACTCCTGAGGGCATTTATTACAGCGAAAACTCAAAACGCATAAATTTAGTTAGAGAATACAATATGAGCGTAAAAAAGGAACTACAAGCCCAAAGCTATAGCGTTAAGGATTTAGATATTTCCAATCAGGATATAATTAAAGTTTTGATAAACGACCAAGATAAACATATTTTGGAAAGGTTAAATAAAGATATAAACACAGACAACAGCTTGGCTATCGTAAGTTCCGGAAGGGGTCTAATCGATATTATGAGTTGGGGCGTGTCAAAAGGCAACGCACTTATAACTCTATCTAAGCATCTTGATATCGATTTCGAAGAAATTGTGGTTTTCGGTGATAACCACAATGATATAAGCATGTTCGAAGTAGCCGGTCTGTCCATTGCTGTGGATAATGCAGAAGAAGAACTGAAGAAAGTGGCAGATTATGTAACACTGTCGAATGATATGTCAGGAGTAGGCTATGCCATATATAAATATGTGTTAAATAAGGAGGGTTAATATGAAGATAGTTGATTTATCACAGAGTTATAAAGTTGGTATGCCTTTATTTCCTGGGACAGCTCCTATTTCTATTAAGCAAATTGCCCAGATAGATGAGGGGGGTTTTAGGGTTACAGATTTTCATGCCGGTGTCCATGTTGGGACACACTGTGATGCGCCTGCTCACTGCATAAAGGGAGCAAAAACATTGGACGAGATTCCCTTGGATACTTTTGTAGGCTATGCGGTGATTGTAGATGCTCAGGTAGATTGCAAAAAGGCAATCGAGGCGGATGTATTAAAAGGCTGTGATATCAAACCCGGCGACATAGTGCTTATAAGAACCGGATATTCCAAATACTGGGGCAACCCCAAATATATTGAGGATTCACCTTATCTTTCAGAGGAACTGGCACAGGCTTTAGTAAAACTGAATATAAAAGCACTTGGAATTGACTTTATTTCACCTGATCCTGTAGAAAGCACAACCGCACCTGTGCATAAAATCCTTATGGGAAGCGGCATACCTATAATAGAAAATCTTAACCGGCTTGATGAAATAGATGTGCAAAGAGTATTCTTTTCTGCTGCCCCACTGCTTATAGATAAATCCGATGGTGGCTTTACGCGTGCATATGCCATATTGGAGAAATAAGCGGTTTCCACTTACTTAGCTATTAGCAAGGCAAAGGCAATTGTGATTTAAATGCAGAACTCTTATTATGTAAAGGTGAATGTGACAATAAATGATTGCATTTTAGAATAACATGTCTTGCTTGATGCTACGGCATGTCAAATTTGCTAACATAACTTTCTGCACTGAAATCAATTATTACTAGAGGAGAATTCGTAATGGATTATCTAAAAAGAGCAATGGAAATCAAGGAAGAAATAATTGCAAATCGCAGGTATCTGCATCAAATTCCGGAACTAGGAATGGAGCTTCCCAAGACTAGTGGTTTTGTGGTTGAAAAGCTAAGAGAAATGGGTTATGAACCTAAACTAATAAGCGGTTATGGAGTAACAGCCACTGTCGGCAAAAAAACAGACGGCAAAGTAATACTGCTGAGAGCTGATATGGATGCACTGCCCATGGAAGAAGAAAGCGGCCTGCCTTTTGCAGCTAAGGGGAAATGTGCACATACATGTGGACATGACTTGCATACGGCTATGCTGCTTGCTGCTGCAAAGATGCTAAAGGAATCCGAAGAAGAACTTGAAGGTATCGTCAAGCTTGTTTTCCAGCCTGGCGAAGAAACACTTGAAGGTGCGAAAGCTTTAATAGCGGATGGAATCCTGGAAAATCCGAAAGTAGATGCAGCTATGGCAGCACATGTCATACCGCTTTTGCCCACAGGATTTATAGGTTACAATAAAGGGGTAGTAGCTGCATCTGCCGATTATTTTATAATCACACTCCATGGCTTAGGAAGCCACGGTGCATGCCCTCAGCTTTCAATTGATCCAATTAACATGGGGGTCCATCTACACCTTGCACTTCAGGAACTGATAAGCCGTGAAGCAAATCCTGAGGAAATGGTTGTTTTAACAGTAGGCAAATTTCAGTCCGGAGCAGCAGGAAATGTAATTCCCGAAAAGGCTGTTTTAGAAGGAACTCTTAGGACATTTAACGAAGAAGTAAGAAGCTATATGCTAAAGAGAATACAAGAGGTAACGGATGGAGTAGCTTCTACTTTCCGCGGCAGTGCAGAGATTAAATATAAAGGTTCTGTATGTTCACTCAATATAGATTCCAAGATGGCTGATATAATAGGTGAAGCCTTAAAAGAGATGCTTGGTGAAAAGGGCGTAGCCCAAGTTGACCAACGTATGAGCGGTTCGGAGGATTTTGCCGAAATTGCTGCTAAAGTTCCCTCCATGTTCTTTATAATAGGTACCGGCAGTGCTGAGGAAGGATATTGCTATGGCGGGCATCATCCCAAGGTGATTTTCAATGAGGATTGTCTGCCAATTGGAGCAGCAGCATATGCTCAAGGTGCGGCAAGATGGCTGGAGAGAGCAAAGTAATCTGCATTTCTTTGTCAAGAAGACATATGTAACAAAATACAAGAGGTGTTGCAATGATTTCAACTTCAGATAAAAGCACAAAAGCACTGCTTTTAAGTATGTGCAATGATATATCTGATGAAGACTCCTTTCAGGAACTAAAACTTTTAGCCCAAACCGCAGGAGTGGAGGTAGTTGGGGAGGCAGTACAAAAAAGAAATAAAATAGATCCTGCTTACTATGTAGGCAGAGGCAAAGCAGAAGAAGTAGCACAAGCAGTAAAAGCTCTTGGGGCAAATGCCATTATCTGCGATGATGAGCTTTCTCCGGTTCAAATTAGAAATCTGGAAGATCTCACAGGTGTTCAGATAATCGACAGAACCATGCTTATACTTGATATATTTGCTCAAAGAGCCAAGACCTCCGAAGGCAAGATTCAAGTGGAACTTGCACAACTTCAATATATGATGCCAAGGCTTACGGGAAAAGGTATAGAGCTTTCCCAAGAAGGCGGTGGAATTGGTACTCGTGGACCGGGTGAAACCAAGCTGGAAACCGATAGGCGCCATATTCGCCGTAGAATTCATCATCTAAAAGAGGAGCTTAAAAATGTACAAAAAAGTCGCAAGATTATCATCCAGTCCCGCAGCTATCCTGTAATAAGCCTTGTGGGTTATACAAATGCGGGTAAATCTACTTTGATGAATGCCTTAACAGATGCCGATGTAAAAACAGGAGACAGGCTTTTTGAAACACTTGATACCACCACTCGCGGTCTTGTTCTCCCTGACGGGCGAAAAGTACTCTTATCAGATACAGTAGGATTTATACGCAAGCTTCCTCACCACCTTGTGGAAGCCTTTCAAGCTACATTGGAAGAAGTAAAAGAAGCAGATCTTTTAATTCATGTGGCTGACGGTTCAAGCCCTACAATAGACGAAGATATTTCCGTAGTAAATTCAGTCTTAAAAGAACTAGGCGCAGAACAAACACCTATAATAATTGCCATAAATAAAATAGACATAAGCGGGGATGCAAGTGTTTTTATCGAGGGATATAACAAAGATGATACCATAGGAATTTCTGCATTGACAGGCAAAAACCTAGATAAGCTTTTAGAGGCGATATGCCGTATACTTCCCTCCAATCGCCGCAAGGCTGAGCTTTTTATACCCTATGATAGCGGTTTGGCTGTGGATGAAATCCATAAAAACGGTCTGATTAATGAAATTGAATATAAGGACGATGGAGTAAAGATAAAAGGTGAAATTGATATTGCCATATTGAAAAAATACGAAAAGTATCTTGTTAACTAAAGAAATACAGAATTTCCAAGATAAGCTTCATTTATAATAGTGCAAGAGCATTGACACAATATATAGTATGCGTTACAATATAACTATCCATATGTTGATAAGTTAATATTTAAGCACAGGTGCCGATATAATATTTCGGTTAAAAGGGAAGCAGGTAAAAATCCTGCACGGTCCCGCCGCTGTGTTGGTGAGATGCTGTAAATTTGCCACTGAGTTTTTCGGGAAGGCCTACAGTATCTATGAACCTAAGTCAGAAGACCTGCCTGTGTCAAACACCTTACTCTACGGTCGATAGGGGGCAGGATATGAAATTTATATTCTATGGTTTTTTATAACCTCTTGACTACTTGTCGAGAGGATTAATTTTTTTGTGGAGGAATATTTATGATTACTCAAATAATAAAATGCGATGAAGGCAATGCGCTCATCGAAGCCACAGTTGAAATGTTTTCAGATTACCTGGGCAACCGAGATTGGCATGTAGAGGAAAATGCCAATACCGGAAGAAGCGTAAATGGCCTTAATAATTATGTGCGAGAAGTATTTACGAAAAAATACTGGCTCTATGAAGTATACCCTCCAGATGTGAGATTTGCTCATGAATCCGGCGATATACACCTTCATGACCTGGGGTTTTTTGGCCCTTACTGTGCTGGTTGGGATTTAAGGCAACTTTTAATGGAAGGTTTTGGGGGTGTTAAAGGAAAAGTAGAAAGTCGGCCGGCAAGGCATCTTCGCTCTTTTCTCGGCCAGATTGTAAATTCAACCTTTACAACTCAAGGTGAAGCGGCAGGAGCTCAAGCATGGTCCAGCTTTGATACATATTGCGCTCCCTTTATTCGATACGACGGCCTTTCATATGCCCAAGTCAAACAATGTCTTCAAGAATTTGTATTCAATTTAAATGTTCCCACGCGAGTCGGCTTTCAATGTCCCTTTTCAAATCTTACCTTTGATATCAAAGTGCCGAGAGGCCTAAGGAATCACCCGGTTATTATCGGCGGACAAGCTATGAGACAGGTTTATGGTGATTTTCAGGAAGAAATGGATATATTCAACAGGGCCTTCTGCGAAGTTATGCTAGAGGGTGATGCAAGAGGCAGAGTATTCACCTTTCCCATCCCCACAATCAACATCACCTGGGATTTTGACTGGGAAAACCCGGTAGTTGACGATTTTATGAAAATTACTTGCAAATATGGCATACCTTATTTTGCAAATTTCATAAATTCGGACCTTTCACCGGAAGATGCGATATCGATGTGCTGCAGACTGCGGCTTGATACTTCGGAAATAAGAAAAAGAGGCGGTGGCCTTTTCGGTAGTAATCCTATGACCGGTTCTATCGGTGTTGTCACAATAAATCTACCCAGGATAGGCTATCTTTCCCGAACAAAAGACGAATTTTTTAAGCGATTGGAACAGATGGCGGAACTAGCTAAAATTTCCCTGGAAATAAAGCGAAAAGTCATCGAACAGCAATCTGAGGCAAACTTATATCCCTATTCGACATATTATCTGCGTCATATCAAAGAGAGGACTGGCGAGTACTGGTACAATCATTTTAGCACCATCGGAATCATCGGGATGAACGAAGCACTGGAAAATTTTGTAGGTGCTGGGATAGCTGCCAAGGGAGGGCTGCAGTTTGCATTAGATGTTATGCACTTTTTACGGGAAAAGCTCGTTGATTTTCAAAAAGAAACCGGTCATTTTTACAACCTTGAGGCTACACCGGCCGAAGGAGCTTCTTACCGTTTGGCGATGCTGGATACAAAAAAATATCCGTTTATTACAACAGCAGGCAAGGATGTCCCTTATTATACAAATTCAACTCAGCTCCCGGCAGATTACACAGATGATATTTTTGAAGTTATGGAGCTGCAGGATGAACTGCAAGCCTTATACACCGGCGGCACCGTTTGCCATGTTTACTTAGGCGAGTGCATAGAAGACATATCGTTATGTAAAAACATTATACGCAAGATCTTCACCCATTATAAAATACCTTATATATCCATAACTCCCACCTTCAGCATTTGTCCCGACCATGGATATCTTCGAGGGGAACAAACTATATGCCCTAAGTGCGGCAAAGAAACTGAGGTATGGACGAGAGTTACCGGATACCTCAGACCTGTAAAGAACTTTAATAAAGGTAAGCAGGAAGAGTATGCTAATCGCAAGATGTTTAAACTTGGGGAACATCAATTATGCTGATAGGCGGGCTGCATAAGTGTTCAACAGTAGATTATCCGGGTTTGCTGGCATCTGTAGTATTTACATGCGGCTGTAATATGAACTGTATTTACTGCCACAACCGACAGCTTATTTCAAAAGACTCAGATTTCCTATATGAAGAAAATGAAATAATTGAGTTTCTTCAAAAAAGAAATGGCTTGATAGATGCGGTGGTTATAAGCGGAGGCGAGCCTACATTGCAAGAGGACCTCGTAGATTTTGCCCAAAAAATCAAAGATTTGGGTTTTAAGCTTAAGCTTGATACAAATGGCACAAGGCCCGAAGTGCTCAATCAGCTTATTGAAAACAATTTACTTGATTTTATAGCCATGGATATCAAAGCTCCGCCTAAAAAATATCGAGCAATATGCAAAGGCTCAGTATCTTGCGATTCTATTTCAAAGAGCATGCAACTTATCAAACAAAGTGGCATTGATTATGAATTTAGAACTACCGCCTGGCCGACGCTTTACGAAGATGATTATGTCCAAATTTTAGAATGGATTTTTCGAGCTAAAAGGTACGTAATCCAGCGTTGCAGAACAAAAGACAATCAGCCTATGCAAAACCCTTGTTTTGAAGATGCTCGGGCTATATCGTCCTTTTCAATAAAAGCTAAAGAATATGTTGAAATATTTAAAGCCAGGGGCTTTCAATTTACATAGAGAGCTCCTGGCTTTCTCATGAATTTATTGGTGTTGGATGGTGGTGATTATCCTGAAAAGGTCTGTCAAGACCGCCTTTTCCTCCTCTTGCTTAAAAGTAAAGTTTTGTAAAAATGCTGCGTAACCATCCTGATATTCGATTCTTTGAGGCTCAATGAAGGAGTCTACTCCTGCCCCTGCAATAAAGGACCATCTTTTGCCAAAACTTTTTGTAAACCATAACTTAGTATTTGGATAAAATGCTGTTATGATTTTAGAGGATTTTTCAAGGGCGGATTTTAGGTCCTCAGCATCCAGTGCCTCTGTAAGGCAAGATACTATCATATCTTTAAATTTATCATCAAACATATACATCACGTTGACCTTGCTCAATCAGCTTTAGTTTATCCTCAACATACTTTCTTCTTGCAGGGCTTTCCTTTTCAAAGGCCTCGAGCTGTTTTTGTATGGCTGCCTCGCCAACTGCACGTGTTTCTTCGGAAGCATAATCCAAAAGATATTCCTTGAAGGTCAGCACAGCATTTGGCATACAGTAGTTATGAACAAAGCCGGGTTTGGCAAGCGACATAAAGTGATCGCCAGTTCTGCCTGCCCTATATCCTGCTGTACAGAAGGATGGAATACACCCAAAGCTGCAAATTTCACGGACAACTTCATCAAGTGACCTTATATCTCCCAAATGAAACTGCTCTTTCTCGGGGATATAACCTTTTGCGGCTTCGGCATAGCCGCCGATGCCTATTCTTGAGCCGGCATCAATCTGCGATACCCCAAGCGGTATAACTTCTTTCCTTACTTGGGGGCTTTCTCTGGCGGTTAAAATCATTCCGGTGTAAGGCACCGAAAGCCGGATTATGGCTACGAGTTTCTTGAAGTCGTCATCAGATACCCTATATTTTGTCTGCTGTACAAATGGCGTATCTAAAGCCGGTTCAAGCCTTGGAAAAGAAATAGTGTGAGGACCGACGCCTCCAAAGGTTTCTTCAAGATGAATAGTATGATATAAAAGGCCCATTACCTCAAACTTCCAGTCATACAGACCAAAGAGCGCGCCAATTCCCACATCATCTATTCCGGCTTCAAGTGCCCTGTCAAGTCCATAGAGCCGCCACTGATAGTCGCTCTTCATATCTCCCTTCGGATGTATCTTCGCATATGTTTCATGGTGATAAGTTTCCTGAAAGATTTGAAATGTGCCGATTCCGGCCTCCTTAAGCTTTCGATAACCTTCCACATCCATAGGGGCGGCATTGATATTTACTCTGCGAATTTCACCATTTCCCGTTTTTGTCTCATACGTTGTCTTGATGGTTTTAACTATAAAGTCGGCATCATACATGGGATGTTCACCGTAAACAAGTATAAGCCTTTTTTGCCCACTGTTTTCAAGGGCGATAACCTCATCTCTTAGTTCATCCATTGTCAATGTTTTCCTGACGATAGACTTGTTGTCACGTCTAAACCCGCAGTATAGGCAGTTATTGATGCAATTATTGCCGATATACAAGGGGGCAAAGAATACTATCCTGTTGCCATAAACATCTTCCTTTATCTGCCTTGCCAGTGAGAACATTTCTTCCAGCAAATCCTCATCCTCGATTTGCAAAAGCTTTGCCGTCTCTTCCGGCTCCAGGCGATTTTTTTCCTTAGATTTGGCAAAAATCTCCCTGATTTCCGACTTTTCTGCGCCCTTTCCCTCCTCCAACTGCCTGATAATCTTTTCATCATCAATAAAATCTTGTGTTTTGGACATCAAAAAACCTCCTAATTTTAATATTTATGGAGGCTAAAACACATATAACATATAGATTTTAACCTCCTCAATCCCGGAACGCATCCAAGATTTTAGAATATAAGCTAATGCAACCTTAAGGTCAGTAACTACTTCTCTCTTGGTGTATTGCATTTCTTTGTACATTTTATCACTATCTCAATGAATTTACAATATCAAAACCTTTTTCCATAAATCGAATTTTCATAAAGATTATGTTGGCAGAAGTCCATAGTAATAGTAAAATAGTATCTAGAGATGAACATACATTACATAATTCGGTAAATCCAAGTTTATAAAAGCAAGAAATGTTACCGATATAGAATTGTAGGCAATCTGTTCTTCTACCTTAAAGAAGAAATTACGCAATTTGTTCAACAGACCCTTGACTTTCTATGCAAAAAAGATATTGAGCTAGCTATTTTGGCATGCAATACTGCCACAGCAGCATTGGATATTGTTGTAGAAGGCAAATATGACTTTCCAGTCCTAGGAATAATAAAGCCTGGAGCTAAAGAAGCATTAAAGGCGACGAAAAATAAAAAATCGGTGTCATTGTGACAGTCTTCACTATAGAAAGTGGTGCATATCAAAATGCTTTAAAGGATTTAGATAAAGATGTGGAAGTCATGGGTCAAGCCTGCCCACCTTTTTATGACTTGGTAGTATCAGGAAAAATTTCGGGGCCTGAAGTGGAAGAAATTGTTCGTAAATATATATCAGTTTTCGACGATAGCGATAGTAATACACTTGTGTTAGGATGCACCCATTATCCAGTATTACTTCCGGTGATAAAAAAGTTTATCTCCCCAGATGTTACCATAGTAGACCCTGCTGTAGAAGTAGTAGTCCAAGCTAAATCTCACTTGAAACTAGACAAAAAAGAAGAAGCTACATATAAATTCTATACTAGTGGGAGTGTAGAGAATTTTATAAAAATAGGGGAAAATATCCTTGGAAGCCCTATGAAAAATGTAGAAGAAGTGCATTGGGAATAAAAGTTTTTCGCAAATCCCATAATACATTTTTAGTATTATGGGATTCTTGGATAAATATCTATTTATAAATGGATATTTATCCAAGAAAACTTTATAAATTATTGAAAGAGATTTTAGTAAAGAGAAATAAGAGAAAAAATAGGGATTAATATATTATTCGAGAAATATATAAATAAACAAGACTATTGAAGGGGGAACCATTATGTCAAAAAGAAAATTATTGTCAATTATTATTTTGTTAGTATTTGTTACAACATTAGTAGGTTGTGGCAATACAGCAAAACCTCCAGTGGAAGAAAATAAAGTTGAAAAAAAAGTTGAAAAGAGTATTGATTTGAACAGGGATGCTATAGGAGAAAATGGGGTTGTATCTGCGGCAAAACCTGAAGCATCCGAGGTCGGTGTAGAGATATTAAAAAAAGGTGGTAATGCTATAGATGCTGCAGTTGCTACAGCTTTTGCTATTGGAGTAGTAGAACCCAATGCCTCGGGCCTCGGTGGAGGAGGATTTATGCTTATAAGATATGCTGATACGGGTGAGGAAGTATTTTTAGATTTTAGAGAAGTAGCTCCTAAAAATGCTACACCTGGTATGTATGAATTAGATGAAAATGGAAGACCAATTAACGAGGCATCTACCTTAGGAGGTAAATCCGTAGCAGTCCCAGGTGAAATTGCAGGTCTGCTTATGGCTCTCGAAAAGTATGGGACTATGACTAGGGAAGAAGTGTTGCAGCCAGCAATTGATCTTGCGGAAAATGGTTTTGTTGTGTCTAAAAACTTTTCAAGAATTATGGGTGAAAATATTGGTAGAATTAATAGTTTTGAGGCTACGAAAGAAATATATTTAAAAAATGGCCTGCCCTATGAAGAGGGAGATATATTTACAAACAAAGATTTGGCAAATACCTTAAAAAAGATAGCCAAGGAAGGCAAAGATGCCTTTTACAAAGGGGAAATAGCAAAAGCTATAGTTGATGAAGTTCAAAGAACCGGTGGAATAATGACACTAGAAGACCTTGAAAACTATGAAGTAAAGGTAAGAAAACCTGTAAAGGGAACATATCGCGGATATGAGATAGTTTCAGTTCCCCCATCTAGTTCTGGTGGAACTCATTTAGTTCAATTATTAAATATTTTGGAGAATTTCAATCTTAGAGATTTAGGTCATAATACTACGGATTCTATTCACGTTTGGTCTGAGGCTATAAAACTTATGTTTGCTGATCGTGATAAGTATATGGCTGATACTGATTTTGTAGATGTTCCATTAACAGGATTAATATCCAAAGACTATGCTAAAGAATTATATAAAAAGATAGATATGAATAAATCAGCTCAAGATGTAAAAGCAGGTAATCCTTACAAATATGAAAGTGGAAGTACAACACACTTTTCAGTTATGGATAAAGAAGGCAATATGGTCGCAGTAACACAAACCATAAACTATTATTTTGGATCTGGTGTGACGGTACCTGGAACTGGTATTTTACTAAATAATCAAATGGACGATTTTGAAGTGAAGCCAGGTTGTTCTAATTCCATCGAGCCAGGTAAAAGACCTTTGAGCAGTATGACTCCAACTTTAGTAATAAAGGACGGGAAACCTTTTATGACTTTAGGATCTCCGGGAGCGACAAGAATTATAACAACAGTAGCTCAGGTGATCAGTAATATAATAGATTATGATATGGATATTCAAGAGGCCATAAATGTTCCTAGAATGTATGACAGACGGGGAGAACTAAAGTTAGAAGGTAGATTTGATAAAAAAACAGTTGAAGAACTTGAGTCAAGAGGACACTATGTTGAAGTTAGTGATAAAGATTATGATGGTGATTTTGGTGCAGTTCAGGGAGTAATGTTTGATAAATCCGGCAAATTACATGGTGGAGCAGACCCTAGGCTAGACGGAAAAGCAGCAGCATATTAACAAATTGTTGGGAGGAGATTTAATGAATAGGATATGTAAAAAACTTTTATTAATTACTATTTCAATACTACTAGTTATTTCTGTAACAGCTTGTGGATCAAAAGAATCAAATCAGCCGGCAGGAGATAACGATTCCAGTAACAATTCACAAGAAATGTCCCAAGTAGTAGGGCTTGAAGGACCAATTGCTAAACAGCCTGCTCTTCTTACATCTATAGGTCAAAGTGCTGATGTAGAAATGGTAAAAGCTTTAATGGATAATGCTGGAATACAGTATAATTTAGATAAATTAGTAAAATCAGATGAAATTGGTAATGAGAAAACGCTAGTTTTAGCAGTAGGAGGAAGTTCTAAGGGTTTAGGAGCAGCAGGAATTAATGCAGATGATGAATTGAAAAGATTGGAAGCATTACTTGACGCAGCTAAGGATAAAAATATGACTATTATAGTAGTTCATGTAGGCGGTGAAAACCGTAGGGGAGATTTATCCGATAAATTTATAGTTCCAGCAGCTAAAAAGGCTGATTATATTATTGTAGTTGAAGAAGGAAACAAAGACGGATTGTTTACTAAAATAGCATCGGAAAATAAAATTCCATTAGATTCAGTAACAAATATAGCTGATGTTCTCGAACCTTTGAAGAATGCATTTGAATAATAATTTATTGGAAAGCAGGAGATGGCATCTCCTGCTTTCTAAAAG
>MPOT01000030.1 GCA_001896545.1 Tepidanaerobacter sp. EBM-38
AAATCTAAATATTTTATAGCTTATTTTTATTCTTCTAGGCGCATAAGCTGGCATTGCCGGATAAAATCTATCATGATAATCTCTAATATAGGCCTAAAATTACCTAAATAATTTACACGTGGTAAATATATAGATATGGTATACTAAATATAATTTTTTAAAAGTAAAGAAACGTAGTATTGGGGGAGAAAATTTGTGGATTATGCTTGCTTTGATTTAAGGTGGCAAAACGAAAATATTTTTTTAAACATTTATGCGCACGAATTATCACGATACACTTTTCACTGGCATGAGACAGATTACGAGATAAACGTCATATTGAAGGGTAAGGCGGAGTATACTCGTGAAGGAAAAATATATCTTGTGGAATCTGATGATGTAATTTTGATAAACAGAAATGAGGGTCATGGATCTTTTGCGATGGAAAATGGAACTATATCACTGGCATTTAAATTTTCCGCTAGTAGTTTAGGCAAATATATGGAACAAGGTGAGGAATTTCGTTTTCACTGCATTTCCAACAAAAATACAAAGTGGAATCCGGAATTTTGCAAAATCCGGTATTTCATATTCGAGATACTAAATGCAGCTATGTGTGATAGTCCGTATTCACATATAACAGCAAAAGCGTCATTGGAAATGCTGCTCTCTGTGCTATTTCGTTTTTTTCCGCATGAAATAGTTCCGATGATCTCTAGAAGAGATGAAAGCAGAAATCGTGCAATTCGTAATATAATGAAGTATATCAATCGCAACTATAAAAACAAAATTACTTTGGATGATCTGGCGAGGGTTTCGAAATATAATAGAACTTATGTCTCAACCTTTTTTAAAGATAATTTAGGTATCAATTTTTATAAATATTTGACTCGCGTACGTTTCCAGAATGCAGTATTTGAACTAGATGATATGGATAAAAATCTGACAGAAATAGCGATTGAGAATGGCTTTCCAGATCTAAAAACATTCAATCGCATGTTTCAAGAAATTTTCCACATGTATCCGGCAGAATATAGGGCAAAAGCTAAAAAAATAGAACCTCGGAAAGGGCACGAGAAACTTCGCTACTGTACTAGGGATAATGAATTACTTTATAAGAAGTTGAGGGAATATGTATTTTTTTGAAAAATTTAGATAATCAAGGCAAGATACAGGCATTGTAAGCTAATAGCTTAAATATGAAAGATTACAATATTATTTTTACATAGTTCATTATCTTTTTTACCCCGAGTTTAACAGTTCAACATACAAAAATCTCCTGTATATCATTGAGATTACAGGAGATTTTTTGTTTATAAGGAAGAATAAAACTATGGTTACATAAATTGCGCTTTACCTAAACTACTTTTGAGTTTTTTAAGTTCGCTGATGATTTGGAGTCTTATGTCAGTATGGATGCCATAGGTCAGTTGAATCAAAGATAATATACTACGTCTCAAGATGTTGGCCCCTGCCTCTGCATCATCTTTTTTTTAGATACGCAGCGCCCTTTTTCAACCTCACTAATCTTGTGCACTTTAATATTTGTACAATTGTCAGCGTAAACCATGAACTCACTTTCCTTCCAGATTGTTAGACTTAATAGATCTGCAGTAATATCGTAGTAAGTGTTCACTCACAGTTTTACCATAAGCCGGATACGTTTTCTTGAGCAGTTTGTATCTCTTTCCAAGCTGTGCAAGGCAAGTTCCTTGATACTCCTTACCTATCACAGCCACATCAGAGAGCATGCCGTTTCTTCGTGGCTTAGATTTGAAGAAGCGTGGAGGAGAGGTACACATTCTTATGTGAATGCACCTTGATTCACATTTAATATCACCTTATAAAGAACATGCTTATTGGTTCTACATAGGTAACTAGCATTAATGCAAATATTAACGCAATTATGTATGGTACGATAGCTTTTACGAGCACTTCAAACTCTATATTGGCAATGTTACATGCCACATACAAACAGGAACCGACTGGCGGCGTAATCATACCAATCCCCATATTTACGATGAAAATTATACCAACAAGGTATGGACTTATTCCAACGCTTGTCATAACGGGCAACAATATCGGAGTCAGAAGAGCAATGGCTGCGGAAGATTGGAGAAAACAACCCGCGACTAACACTATAATATTGAACATAAACAGAATAGCATATTTATTTGATGTAATCGACAAGAGAACCTCTGCAATTTTCTGCGGAATCTGTTCTATAGTTAGCACATAGCTAAATGTGGCAACTGTTGCCATAATGAGCATAATCACAGCCGCCGAAACTGCAGAATCACAAATCACCTTTGGCAAGTCTTTTATTTTAAGATCCTTATAAATAAACAATCCGACAATCAGTCCGTATACTGCAGCGACTGCACCTGCTTCTGTGGGTGTAAAAACGCCCGAGTAAATGCCTCCCAATATTATAACAGGCATGATAAGCGCCCAAAGGCTTTTGACAATGGTAAGTAATAATTGCTTAACAGTGATCTCGACTTTGACTTTTGGTATATTATGCCTTCTTGCGTATATATAAGCAACAATCATCATACAGATTCCCATTAGTATTCCAGGGCCTATACCGCAAAGAAACAGCGTGCCTACCGAGGTGCCCGCTAAAACACTGTATGTTACCATAGGTATACTAGGCGGGATAACCTGCCCAACCGTACCAGCTGCCGCTACGGTAGCAGCAGTAAAGGATTTATCATAACCGTTCTTTTCCATCTCTGGAACCATAATGCCACCAATAGCGGCAGTTGTGGCCGGGCACGAGCCTGAAATTGCTGCAAATATCATAGAAGCTCCAATTGATACCATCGCAAGCCCACCTCTAAAACGAGAAAAAAACAAGTTAACAAACTGCACTAGTTTTTTTGATATACCACCTGCACTCATAAGGTTTCCCGCAAGGATAAAGAACGGAATCGCCATAAGCGGGAAAGAATTTATACCATTAAACATGGTTTGTGAAACAATGACCAGTGGTACGTTAATGCCAAATACGATTGCCAATATTGCTGCGAATCCTAAGCTGACGCCAATTGGTACTCCTATAGCCATTAGTAAAAAGAAGCTCCCGAATAACAATGCTGTTGTACTCATTTTTTATCTACCTCCTCAGCTTGCCTATGTTTTAGCTTTTTCAACAATTGCATTGCATATCCTCCTCGACTTGCTTCTGCTCTGACACCTCTGTTAACTCTTTGATTGCTAATATGAAATACCAGAATGCCATAAATGCAGGACCGATAATCATACAAAGATATACAAATGCCATAGGAAGTCCAAGAGCCGGAGAAATCTGAATCATCAGCTTAGGCCAAAACAAAATGGTATAATGTACGATTACTGAGAAGAATGCAGTATTAATAAGATTGGAAAGTATCTTCAGTATTTTCCCGCCGATTCGTGGCAACGCTTTTTGTAGCGCCTCCACTCCAATATGTGAGCCTTTCCTAGCCCCAGTATAGCTAGCAATAAAAGTCATCCAGATAAAAAGGAATCTTGCAAGCTCCTCAGTCCATGCAACAGGACTCTTAAATACGTAACGAAATATCACCTGAAAAAATATCGATAACGTCATTCCGCCCAGTATTAGGACAATCATCCATTCAAATATTACATCGATTTTTTTAAGGACGGATTCAATGCGTTCAATCATTTTAAAAACCTCCTATTATGAGCGTGTGAAGAGGCGAATTTAATTCTTCGCCCCTTCATAATAATAGATTCTAATACTGCTTTATCCCTAATTTGCCTTAGCAGTCTCTATCATGTCTAAATACTCTTTGAATTCCGGGATAGAATCATATACCGGTTGGCATGCGGCTTTGAACTCAGAAATATCCTCGACAATGTTTAGCGTTACTCCTGCCGCCCTAATTGTATCCATATTCGTTTCATCCATTGCAAGAGATGCTTGCCGCTGTACCTCTTCGGCTTCCTTGGCGGCCTTAAGTATTGCTTCCTGTTGGTCGGATGTGAGCGAGTTAAATCTGTCCAAGCTCATAATAAGAGGTTCAAAGGTATAAATGTGCTTGGTAACCGAATAGTATGGGCAGATCTCAATATATTTGTTTCTGATATTGTTGGAATCCGAGTTTTCGGAAGCATCTATCGTGCCGAGCTGCAGTGCAGAAAACACCTCGGATACTGCCATGGGAGTTGGAATTGCTCCAAGGGTCTCAAATGTTTTAAGAAAAACCTGGCTTTCGGGTGTACGGATTTTTAAGCCGACCAGATCAGCGGGTTTCTCAATACTACCCTTTGTACTGGTAATGCTACGGAACCCATTGTCCCACCATCCGAGAACCTTAAAGCCCTTTAGCTCAGCAATTTCGCTCAGCCTTTGACCTACCTTTCCATCAATAACCTTAAACGCTTCTTCCTTATTTGCGAATAAGTATGGCATATCAAGCACACCCATTTCTGCAACGAAGTTGGAAAATGCCATTGTAGACTCCAAAGCTATATCCAGAGTACCAACCTGAACAAACTCAATTGCTTTTGCACCAGATGCAATCTGAGATGCTGGAAAAACGTCAACTTTAACAGAACCTCCAGTATACTCCTCTACCAGTTCTGCAAATTTAAGGGCTCCTGTCTGGTAAGGATGATCTGTAGCACCGACATGGTTAAGTGAAAGAACGATCTCTTTAGCCGGAATACCGTCGGTTGAGGGTGTGTCAACCGTGGTAGACTCCGTATTCGTGCATGCTGTCAACGATAGCACAAGAAGCAACGCAATACATATATAATTGACCTTCTTCATAATTACCTTACCCCCTTATTTTTTTAGATTTACTATTTATTATCAAGTTTTTATTTGATAAATCTTACTTTTTTACTTATAATATCATACTGTTCATCTTTTCTCCTGTTAAATTCGATCTTATTGTTTTCAAACAAATTTTCGCCATAAGTATCAATGGATACGATCAGTGGTCCGAATTCCTTAATTCTGCAAACCCAAAGAGTTTCCGGCATTCCTAAATCCATCCACTCAGCATGTTCGATATCTTCTACCTGGGTAGCCGCAAGTACCGCACAGCCAGCCGGGAACACACAATGGATAGCCCCGTATTTTACGCAGCCATCAACGGTGTTTTTACCCATTCCGCCCTTACCAACGATAACTCTGACACCAGTCTTCTCGATGAATTCTTTTTCAAACTTCTCCATACGCATGCTTGTAGTAGGACCAACGGAAACCATTTCATATTTACCTTCATCGTTTTTCCTAACAATAGGCCCAGCGTGGAAAATTGCGCCACCGCGAATGTCTATAGGTAACTCTCTGCCTAACTCAATAAGCCGTCTATGTGCTACATCGCGACAGGTAACGATATGACCATTAAGATAAATAACATCGCCAATATGTATATCTTTTAAATCAGCGTCTGATACAGGGGTATTAAGTATTTTTTTCATATTATTGCCTCCTTGTGCGAAGTGATCGTATAGGAGAAATCAGAATGAAATATAATGTTGCCACGCCTATGTGACCAACATCCTGTGTTGACAGCAACGCCTATGGTAGAAGGATGCCTTGCAGCATTTTCAATATGTACTCCCATTACCGAATTGTTACCTGATAAGCCCTGTGGCCCTAAACCTATTGCATTTATGCCGCGTTCAAGTTCCTCTTCCATCATGGCGGCTCGTTCGTTTGGATTTTTGGTCCCCAATGGGCGCATCAGCGCTTTTTTAGACAGTACAGCAGCTGTTTCAATTGATGTAGCAATACCTACACCGACAAGCAGCGGCGGGCATGCATTCAGTCCATAAGAAGTCATTATATCCAAGACAAATTTCGTGACACCTTCGTAGCCTGCGCTGGGCATAAGCACCATTCCCCTTCCAGGTAATGAGCATCCACCGCCAGCCATATAAATGTCTAAATTAAGTTCGTCACTGTTGGGTATGATCTCCCAATCGATAGAAGGAACCCTATAGCCTACATTGCAGCCTGTATTGTATTCGTCGAAGGTCTCCACTGCATTGTGCCTTAATGGCGCACATTTCGTTGCGATTAAAACGGAATTTTTGAATATTTCAGGTAAGTCATCGATGAGTGGAAACTTTGTTCCTACGCGAGCAAAAAACTGTATAACACCTGTGTCTTGACAGCTAGGGCGGTTTAACTTTAACGCCAACTCTTGATTCCGAAACATCGTCTCATAGGTCAGTTTGGCTATCGGATTGACCTCTGCTTCTTCTAACTCTTTTAACTTTTTTTGAATATCATCCGGCAGAACCTTTCCAAAATACGCTATAAATTTGGCAATGGTTTCTGTCATCTCTTGAACTTGCTTTGCTCTGTCCATAAGACATTTCCCTCCTTGTTATAATTTTGTTATTTTTCTAAAACAATTGGCATATCAAACTATTGTATGTATAATATTTAATATTTTATATTTGATAATGTATCCAATTGTTAGGATAAGTATATCATACGGACAATTGTGCGTCAACGCCTAAACCGTATTTTTTCAGTTGTTTTTAGCACCTAATCCCCGAAGCACGGTCACTCACTGCATTTTAGGGTTATTTTTATTTTAAAAATTTTTAATTTTTTAGCGAAATTTGTCCTAATTTTTTTGATAGTTGAAAATTTATGAGGCTTTAGCAAACACCAAAATATCGCAATTTGCCATGATATCATGAAAAGCAGCACAGCCATAAATCGATATAAATACTGGATTTGTAGCTATTTTCATGTTTGTTAAACTGTAAAAGTCAGGGTATCAATGATTGTATTTTAACGTCTAAACTTAGATAACAGTTTTATTTTTTTTATTTCCGCTAATAGGACTGTCTTTGGATTTAATATTAGTCAACATATCATTCATGCTACGTTCGATGTGCTGCCGCATCAATAATCTCGCTCCCTCGGTATCTCTCTGCTCAATTTTGGAGAAAAGTTCTTTGTGCTCAGAGAATGATTTGACAGCATATTCCTCTAGCGTTTCCATATATCTCATAGACAATCCGTTCCACATAACAGACAACATTTTCTTCATACGTAAATTGTCTGACGCCGTCCATATGGCAACATGAAAAGCTTGATTGAGATTGCTGTATTCCTCCAACTCAGAGTTCGCAATCACTTCTTCCGACTGGCATACTATATCCCTTATGTCGCTTATGTCTGCTCCAGTTTCGCAGACAATTGCAACTGCTTCGCTTTCAAGCGCAGCTCTAATTTGAAAATGCTCCCTTACCGTGCGTTCAGTTATCCCGAGAACAATAGCTCCTTTGTTAGGCACAAGCCTTATCAAGCCTTCGTTTTCCAGCATTTGTAATGCTTCGCGCACCGGCGTTTTTGATACGCCTAGTAGGCCTGCAATAGTATCTAGGGTTATTTGTTCCCCTTCCACCATGTCCTGAGCTATGATTGCCTTGCGCAGCGACGATGCTACACGCTCGCGGGCTGGCAATAGCTTTATTGGTTTTAATTTAATCATTATCCAAACCTCATTTCTAATTGTAATGTATGGTAATACCTTTTGACAACGAGATGAATTTTAGATTCATCTCGTTGTTCTATCTCAGATACTATTTCAGCTAGATGGGAAAAAGCACTATCCACCGAATTTCGCCAGTTTTTTAATAATATCTCCAATACGGGTTCCCCCATTAGGAGATATACATGATTTAAAAAGCGATCTCCTGACAACTGGAATAATTTTTTGTGAAACAAAAGTTCATTTTCTGGTGAAGCTTTTGCGCTAGCACATTTCCTTAGTTGGCTTATGTCTACAGAATTATCCTTTAGCTTGGAAATGCAAATGGCCGCTTCACTCTCCAGAGCAGCAAGAAAGCGGAACCTAGATATTATCATATCTTCACTGACACCTAAAACCCTTGTATGACGATTGTCTAGCCGCTCGATTAAACATTCGAATTCCAGACGATGCAATGCTTCTCGGATAGGTATGCGTGATACGCAGAGCTGGCTCGATATCCAATTTTGAGTTAGTTTCGTTTTATCAGGTATTTCTCCGCTTAGTATTTTTTCTCGTAAAATATTTGCGACCTGTTCCCCTGCTGTTTGATAGTTCAAAGTCTTTCTCCTCCTGGTTGCGTTACATCTGCAATTTGTTTATTATTATCGTATCATGGTAGGTTTTCCAATGCAAGTAACAATGATAATAGTTAATATCCAGTTCTGTGGGATAAACATGATAGAGTAGCTTCCAACTTTTTGATTAAATGGAACTCATGAATACCCGCCATGTTTTGTATTTCTTACAGTTTCTAATAAAATGGTTTTGCCAATATCGAAAGAATTTCTATTCTTTAATAGCAATATTTAACGGTTCAATTCTTTAAACCACGTTTTTATGGTTTAACCCAATTTTAACTTGCATTTAGCGCAAATGTTTATAGAACTTATTAAAAACAATGGTACGGACTATCTTAGAGTCATGGAAACATATCGCGTCAATGAAGGAGGTAATTCAAAATGCAGGCAGCGCTTCACGAAATAATGTTCATGTATGTAGTACCAAAGAATTCGTTTATCATGTGTTAAAACAAAATAGGATTATAAACTTAGGTCAAGCTCCAAGCCCGGTTAAACCATAAGGTTTCCTGTGTATTAAATCTGAGATTATATGTGAAGGAAATCTTGAAATTTTAAAATCTAAAGTTTAAGCTTGGCTAGAGCATCAGCCAATTCGGTATTAATGGGTTTATCTTCGTCCTTTTTCTGTTTTTGCAGATATTTTGCTACATCTCTTTTTGAAACCTTATTATTGCCTTCGCTTGCCTTTCTTTCATTAAAAGCCGAAAGTTTTTCTCTATAACCACAGTTGCATATAAAGATTTGACCTTCCCCTTCTCCATGTAGCTCCAGTCTTTTATGACAATTGGGGCACCTGGCATTGGTTACTTTGCTCAGCTTCTCTCTGTATCCGCATTCTCGGTCTTGGCAGATAAGCATCTTGCCCTTTTTACCATTGACCTCCAGCATGTATTTCCCACATTGGGGGCATTTGCTTCGGGTGAGATTGTCATGTCTGAACTTGTCTTCACTGTTTTTGATGTCTTGAACTGCTCTTTTAGCATAATTTTTCATATCATTTACAAAAGTGTCTTTTTTAAGGGCACCTTGAGCAATGGCACTTAGTTTTTGTTCCCACTGAGCAGTCAGAGCTGGAGACTTGAGTTCCTCAGGAACTAGGTCCAATAGCTGCCGACCCTTGGAGGTAATAAAGATATCTTTACCTCTTTTTTCAATCAAGAAACTGTTAAAGAGCTTTTCTATTATATCGGCCCGTGTGGCAACAGTCCCTATACCTCCCGTTTCACCAATTACCTTAATCAAATCCTTGTTCTCTTTGGGCATGTATTTTACCGGGTTTTCCATGGCCGCAAGCAAAGTTCCTTCATTTAATCGAGCCGGTGGCTTTGTTCGTCCTTGAGTTTGAAAAATAGAAGTTATCTTTAGGATGTCACCTTTACTCATGGTAGGTAGCATTTGCTCAAAAATTCCATCATTTAAGTTCTCATCTTCCGAGGATTCATCGTCAAAGCCTTCATAAACCTCTTTCCATCCTAAAGCTATAACAGTTTTCCCTTTGGCGATGAATATCTCTGTACCGATTTTAGCTTTTATGGTGGTTTGCTCATACTCAAAAGGTGGATACATTGCCGCTAAAAAGCGTTTTACTACGAGATCATATATTTTTCTTTCATTCTCGCTTAAGGAATCCAAAAAAGCCGGCTGTTCAGTAGGTATGATAGCATGGTGATCAGTTACTTTTCCGTTATCCACAAAGCTTTTGTTGCCTTTTATGGGTCGTTTAATCTTAAAAGCCGCCGTCCTGTAAGGCCCGACTCCGCAGACTTTAACCCGGTCCTCCAGCGTAGCCACTATATCTGTTGTGATAAACCTGGAGTCAGTCCGGGGATATGTCAGCAGCTTGTGGTTTTCGTATAGTCTTTGCATTATAGATAGGGTTTCCTTTGCGGAAAACCCGAAAATTTTATTTGCATCCCTTTGAAGCTGCGTCAAATCGTATAACTGTGGTGCAAAACTTTTTTTCAGCGTTTTAGTTACATCAATTACCTCAGCATTTTTACCTCTCAGAGATGCCAGGGTTCTATCGATTTTACCCTTATCAAAGGTCCTTATATCCCTTGTTTGGCTATCCTGCCATACCAGTTTCAAATTACCTACGGTAGCAGTGATGCCGTAAAAATCTTTAGGCTTAAAGTTTTGAATTTCTTCTTCCCTCTTTGCAATCATTGCCAATGTCGGTGTTTGTACTCTCCCACAGGATAACTGTGCATTGTGCTTACAAGTCAAAGCCCGGGTGGCATTGATACCCACCAGCCAATCTGCTTCGGCTCGGGCCACTGCCGATGCATAAAGATTTTCATATTGTTTGCCGTCTTTTAAATTATTGAATCCATCTCTTATGGCTTTATCGGTCACCGATGAAATCCACAAGCGTTTAATGGGCTTTTTGACATTGGCCATTTTTATTATCCATCTTGCCACCAGTTCGCCTTCCCGCCCTGCATCAGTGGCTATAACGATACTATTCACATCGTTTCTGTTCATTTGTTCTTTAACTATATTAAATTGCCTTCTGCTCTGCTTGATAATCTCCAGCTTCAAATCCTTGGGCAGTATAGGCAAATCCTCCATCCGCCAAGATTTATACCTATTGCCGTAGGCTTCAGGTTCGGCCAAAGTAACCAGATGGCCTAAAGCCCAAGTTATGATATACTTTTGCCCTTCAAGATAACCATTTCCGTTTTTCCCGCAATTCATAACCCTGGCTATGTCCCTTGCTACCGATGGCTTTTCAGCTAATACCAGTGTTTTACTCACAAATCTCAACCTTCCGCTTCCCCTCGTCGGGGATGATTATTAATTTTAACAGCATAACTAACCTTTTTTTATTATATCATAAAAGGCGAGATATAAGCGGTTGGTCGATGACCGCCCATACTATATAATTGATGATAGATTTTTTTGATAATTCGTGCTAGTATTATAGTAACTAACATATATATGTTAGTTACTATAAACCTGTTAGTTATAACAAAATTTGGGTCAATTGCTTATGCTGCATTTGAAAACTATGTATCACAACTAAAAGTTGTTTTACAATTTGTCGTTAAAAAACAAGGGAGGGAAAGGAGAATTGTTAAGTAAGATATTTGATTCTACCACTTTGGGTTTTATGGCGGCTGCAATCATATTATTTATTATT
>MPOT01000099.1 GCA_001896545.1 Tepidanaerobacter sp. EBM-38
CAAATGGCGGAGAGAGAGGGATTCGAACCCTCGATACGGATTTTAGTCCGTATAATCGCTTAGCAGGCGACCGCCTTCGACCTACTCGGCCATCTCTCCTTTACAAAAGTCTGATATCAGATGTCATATAGCATATTATCCATATGCTGCAGGATCATCTTTGTTTGACTTTTGTTTTCAGTTTTTAGTTTTCAGTTATGGCGGAGGGGGTGGGATTCGAACCCACGGCTCTTTCGAGACACTGATTTTCAAGACCAGCTCCTTAAACCGCTCGGACACCCCTCCTGTCCGATGACTCTTTAAAAGTATAGCACAAAATTTATTCCCTTGTCAACACTATAGCAAAGACTTCTATTCTCTCACCATTATCAGCCATTTCCCTTGTAAATCGCAAGTCTGGCCTACAGTATGAAATCCGTGCTTTTCATATATTTTGACGGCAGCTGTATTATCTGGTCTTGCTTCCAACTTTATACGCTTAATGCCCAAGGATTCTATATAATCTATGCCTTTTGACAGCAACTTTTGACCTATACCTTCGCCTTGATGCTCTGGGTGAACTGCTATAGACAAAAGCTGAGCCGAGGGTTTGGTTGTTAATTCAAATCGAAAATAAAGTAATTTATTTTTAACTATTTTATAGAGTGTGGGCAGTGTCAATCCGTATTCTCCCCGTATTACCGAAACTATGGCCTTTTTAAGAAAACCGGAGGTTATGGCTTGCATCCAAAGTCTTTTTATATCATCTGCCATGACTATATACCCACATACCTCATCACCCTCTACTGCTACGAAAAAACCTTGAGTAAAGACCTCATGCAGAAGGTGAAAAGCATCTTTCATAGCGTTTTTTATTTTTTCGCTCATCGGTGTGAAAAAGGTTATGCTTTCTTCAAAAGCCAAACAAAACAATTCGGCAACCTCATCAATATGCTGGTATTGGGCCAAGATAATCTTCATGAGAGTATTCCTCCGTTTCCATAAGTTCAGAAAGGAATATCATTTGGTCAATAGTTACAAACTCATAACCCTGAGCCCGCAGTTTGTCAATAATCTCAGGGAGGGCCCTTACAGTTGAGTATCTATTGCCGCCGCGATATTTTATGAGATCTCCGCTATCGTGCATTAGTATGATGGAACCGGGTTTTACATTATTTACTACATTTGACACTATCTCTTTAGGTGCAAGTTCCGCCCAATCTATGGCCGATAAATCCCACAGCACCAATGTATATCGCTGGTTTTTCAGCAATTTTCGAGCATAGCTTGAATACACTCCTCTGGGCGGTCGAAACAAAGTTGGCCTGACTCCCGTTACTTTTTCTATTGCAGCTTCAGCTTTTTTAATTTCATAATCTGTGCCTTTGACACTAAGCGGTATAAGGCTTCTATGGGAATAAGTATGACTTCCGATAGTATGCCCTTCATTCACTATCCTCCGAGCAACTTCAGGATAATCTTCCACGTTCTTACCTATTAAGAAAAATGTAGCCTTGACATTTTTTTCGTTCAATATATTAAGAATTTCCGGAGTATAAATCGGATCAGGACCGTCATCAAAGGTCAGTGCCACATACTTAAAATGGTGCGGGCCATGTCGAATTATATCTTTTTGCATGCCAAAACCTTTATAAACATATTTATTAAAGAAAAAAATAATAATAAAGCTAAGTACACCTAATCCTATTAATGCATCATAAAGCACTTTCGAGCGCAATCTTTTTTCTAAAAATGGAGGCCAGAACTGAATTACAATACCGGCAAAGATAATTAAAGATATTATTACAAAACTGTCACTTGTAAATATTCTAAAAGCAGCAAAAGGAATTATCAAAGATGTAGCAAATACTGATTGTCCATAATCTTTGAGAAATCTATTTGCAGCAATAAAGGTCATTATTAACACAATCCCGAAGACCGGCGACATGTAAAGTATTATCCCAAGGGAAACTGCCTCGGTAGTATGTCCGCTAAATTTTAAAAACATCGATCTGCTCTGGCCTGCCAGAACACCAACCGATGCCATAAGGTAGGAAAGCCCCGAATTAAGATACATCCCTGCCGCCATAAGTGTCAAAAATCCCTTTGCAAGCTCAATACCGTATTTTCTATAATCATTAATCAACACCGGAATGCTGCCGATGATATATGCTAGGATTGCTATAATTATAAACTTGTACATGATATTCTCCTTTAACCCTTCCTCTGTTACAATAATACCACATTTATATAAAGCTTTAAACGATTTTATTGTTGGAAGATTATTGCACAAGTATTTTTAGTCTGTTAGGATATAGTTAGTCAAACAATGCTTGGCAGGTGATAATCATGGTAGTAGGAACATTGATAGTGAAATTGTCTTTGGGGGACATCTTTTCTTTGAAGGATAAAAGGCAGATAGTTAAAAGCGTAATTGAAAGGACAAAAAATCGATTTAATGTATCAATAGCCGAAGTGGACCAGCAAGATGTCAAGAGGTGTGCAGTAATCGGTATTGCCTGTGTATCAAACAGCAGTCAGTTTGTGGACAGGCAGTTAGACCTTGTTTTAGATTTTTTAGAGGCAGACGGTCGATTTGCCATTGAGGAGATTTGCAAAGAAATCCTATAAAAAATGAGCAGGTTTTTAATCTTCCCTGCTCATTTGGAATCCCGGTATAGCAAGTTTTTTTTCAATTATGTCAACTGCTTTAGCTATTACCGATAGCACGACTACATATATGGCCCCTACCCAAAATAATGTTTCCATGGGTTTGAATGTCTGCGTTATAATCATTTTTCCACGTGCCATAAGTTCCGGTACGGCAATCAGAAATGCAACTGATGTGTATTTGACCATATATATAAGTTCATTTGACCATGGCGGCAGTACAAGTCTTAGTGCCTGAGGCAGTATAATGTTTACAATGGTTTGGCTTTTTGTCATGCCCAATGCTTGAGCTGCTAGGCCTTGGCCTTCATCAATCGATAAAATCGCACCTCTAAAATATTCGGCTTGATATGCACTGCTGTTTATTCCCAACGCTATAATAGCCGCCGGCATTCTGTCAAGTAATATTCCAAAATCAGGCAAACCGTAGTATATTATAAAAAGCTGGACAATCATGGGAGTGCCGCGAATAATCTCGATATACGCTGTTGCTAAAGTTTTAACTAAACCTTTTCCATATGTCCTTGCAAGTGCCATGGGAAGACCTATGGCAAGGCCAAGCAATAGCGCACCGGCCGAAAGCTGCAAGGATACCAGAAGACCTTTATATAGTTCCGGCCAAATCTTGATAAAAAACTGTATCATTTCCATTATTTACCCATCAACTCCCGGTTCCTGGCATTTCACTATCACTGCCGTGAAGCCTGGCTATTTTGCTGATAAATTCGCGAGTTCTTTCTTTCTCGGGATTGTTGAATATTTTTTCCGGGCTTCCCATTTCCGCAATTACTCCATCTTCCAAAAACACTATACGATCCGCTGCTTCCCTGGCAAATCCCATCTCATGGCTCACCACTACCATGGTCATACCTGCATCCGCCAATTTTTTCATCACTTCCAAAACCTCGCCTATCAGTTCAGGATCCAATGCCGATGTAGGTTCATCAAAAAGCATGATTTCAGGGTCCATGGCAAGTGCTCTAGCGATGGCAACTCGCTGTTTTTGTCCTCCCGAAAGCTCTGCCGGATAATTTTGGGCCTTATCAGCCATTCCGACCCTTTCCAATTCGCGCATTGCAAGCTCTAAAGCATCCTTTTTGTTCATTTTTTTTACCTTTATCGGGCCAATGGCGACGTTTTGTAAAGCTGTCAAATGATTGAAAAGGTTAAAGTCTTGAAATACCATGCCGATTCGCTGGCGAACTTTAGTCAGGTTTGATTTGGCCGACTCGATTTTATGTTCGCCCAAGTAAATCTCACCGGCATCAGGCTCTGTCAGCCGATTAATGCAGCGAAGGAGAGTACTTTTACCTGTCCCGCTGGGACCAATAATTACAACAACTTCACCTTCATTTACGGTAAGTGTTACACCTTTTAGCACTTCGGTATCTTTAAATTTTTTATGCAGATTATTAATACGTAAAATTGGTTCAGTCATTAAAAATTCACCTTTCAAGGCCAGGAATCCTTACTTTGGATTCAACTTTAGCCATACTCTTTGTAAATGCATATGTCATTATTAAATAGATTAACCCCGATACAATGTATGTCAACATGGGTTGAGCCGTACGTGCGCTTACATATTCACTGCGGCGCATCAGTTCGGTAATACCCAGCACATACGCCATAGCAGAATCTTTTAGTACAATAGTTGCCTCATTGGCCCAGTAAGGAATTGCCCGTCGCAAAGATTGGGGGAGGATAACAGCAAAAATGCTTTGGTATTTGCTCATGCCCAATGCCAAAGCTGCCTCCATTTGTCCTTTGTTTATAGATTGAATAGCTCCTCTGAAAATCTCTATCTGGTATGCACTGGTATGCATCGCCAAAGCTAGAACTGCCGCCCAAAATGCCGGAATGTTTATGATTTCAGAACCTAAAAAGTAAAGCATAAACACAATTACAAGCAGCGGCAAGCTTCTTATAATGCGGCTATACACTACGGCAAAATTGTGGAGAAAACTGCCTCCATAAACTCTGCACAACGCCAAAAAAAGCCCGGCTATCGTACCCAGTACAAGGGCTATCACTGTTATTTCAAGGGTTATCCCTACCCCTTCAAGGAGGTAGGGAATGCTTCTTAAAACATCAAAAGCCTTATCATTTATTAAACCCATTTTGCCTCATCCCACAATACAAGTCTTTGCCCGAGGCCCTTTTTCATAGCCTCTTTGTAAAGATAATCACCTATAATTATATCCAATGACCCCATGCCGCGAGAGCTGAACATGGTAATCTCATCTTTGTTTTCTCTGCCGGGTTTTGTGCCGCACACTACTTCGCTTAAGGACCATATGTCCTTTTCATTTAGTGAACCTTTTTGAACCAACTGATTTATGATAGAAAGCTCATTCTCTTTCATTTGCTCCCAACTGTCAACTACAATTTTGTTTGACTTTTCAACAACTCCTGCTTCTACCTCGTATGAGCTCATCTGTATAACCATAGCACCTGTTTTCACCCACTCAGGTTTGACAAATGGCTTCTTGCTGGTAGTCATGGTCGCTACTATATCTGCATCGCTTACGGCATTTTCTACATTATCTGACAGAATGACCTCTATTTCACCTTTAAACTCATCTGCAAGGTTTTGGGCTTTTTCCTGGTTCAAATCGCACAGTCTTATCTGCTTTAGGCTTGGGATAACTTCTTTTAACGCCATAATCATTGTTCTTCCTATTACTCCAGCCCCTACAAGTCCTGCAACCTTTGCATCATCAGGAGCAAGATATTTTGCTGCAACTCCTGCCGCAGCCGCTGTTCTCATAGCAGTAATGACCATACCGTCCATAATGGCTACAGGTTGAACCGTCACCGGATCACTTAAAATAATCATATCTATACCCATAGGCAGATTGCCCGTCTTAGCGTTCGCCTTGGACTCAGCCGCCCACTTGATACCGGGTCTATTCACATCCCCGCCTATATAAACCGGCATTGAAAAAAAGTGGGATTGGGGCTCCTCTCCTATAGGAATACCAAATACGGTTTTGGGAGGATTTATAATTTGCTCATGGCCTTGAAGATAAAATACCTTTTCCACAAGCTCCAAAATCTTTTGCATATCTAAAGCCCCTGCTGCTATTACATCTTCTTGTTTCATAAATAACAATTCAGTTTTCATTAACTTAAGCCTCCAATTATTGCTTAAACCACTTTTCTTCTAACTTTTCTACTGTTCCATCTGCCATCATGTCATCGATAATTTTATTTAGTTTTTCTATCATTTCATCTGAACCCTTTTTTAGAACAATTCCCGGGTCCTCGTCTTTCTCAAGCACTGTTTCAACTGCAACTTCAAGACCTAATTCTTTTGCTTTCTCATAGGCAACAGGCAGGTCAATTACAAATGCAGCTAATCGGCCGTTTTTCACATCTAACACACCGGCATTGGCATCTGTGTAGTATTTAACCTGGGATTCCTTTACTGCGCCTTTTTCAATCTGACTTTGCGCCCATGCGGCCATTGTGGTTCCGCTCTGGACACCAAACTCATATTTTAGCACATCATTAAGCTCTTTAATCTCGGCTTTACCTGCCGGATTTACCAAAACACCATGTTTTGTCTTATAGTAAGGTTTGGTAAAATCTACCTCTTTTAATCTTTCCTCATTTGGGCTCATGCAGGAAATAATTGCATCAATCTTGCCCTGCTTTAAAGATGCAATCAAGCTTTCAAATTCCAGTGATTCAATTTTTACTTCCACTCCCAGCCTATTGCCGACTTCCTGAATAAGGTCCATATCAAAACCGGCAAAATTTCCCTTCTCGTCTACGAACTCAAACGGTGGATAGTCTGGGGATGTTCCTACGATCCATACCTTTTTTTCTTCCTTTGGCTGCTCACCTGAATCTGCTTTGTCTTGGCCTTGCTGTTTGGTTTTGCCGCAGCCTGCAACAGTGCCAAGTATTAAAGTTAAGCATAGCATACAAATTAATATTTTTGCTAATCTATTCATTTTCATCCTCCTAAGTTTAAATAACTGGCTATAATTATACACCTATATGTATAATTATTCAATACCTAACTTTAATATGCGCAATTTTCTTATATTGTTAAATTGGCCCTTCATGACACCAGGATAATATTTGTATTTCCACATTTCTATGAGGCGGATCAGGGTATGCCTCCTCGTCAATTTCTATATACAAATTTGCATTAACATTTAGCACAACTTCTGCTTTTCTTACTTTACCCGTAGAAGTTATTAATACAGAATCATCGCCCTGCTTAGATGATATTTTGACTTTATATTGCCCTTCACCCATAGTATTCCAATTAGTACCAGGCTTATAAGCGGGATTTTCTTTTAAAATCGAAAGTGCTTCTTGCACGCCTCCTTCGGCAAGATAGTATGCCATGGTATAATCTCTTGTATAACATCCCATCAGATATTCGCTTGTGGACATATTTAATGATGCGACACCTAATATAAATATAATGGTGGAAACAAAGAGAACTACTATTAGGGCATACCCTCTATTATCAGTCACGGCAGACCTCTCCATATGGCGCAAATGGCTGATTCTTCATCGAACCAGCCATTTGCCTTTATTATTCATTATGATATTGTTTATTTCCATTAAAGTCAATAACTAACATTTATATTTTGATAATACCTACGGAACTTAAAAATACTAAAAATATTATGACCGGAACAACGTATTTTACTAAAAAACTCCATATTTTTTCCAATCCAAAGGGTATCGTGCCGTCATTAGTAGCTTCTTTTATGGCCTCATCAATCCCTAAAACTCTAACAACAAATAATGTCATCATAAAAGCTCCAAAAGGCATTAAAATGTATGATGCCAGAAAGTCCATCGCACTTAAAAAGTCAAGGCCAAATATTTTAAAGTTTGCTAGGATTCCTTGTGACAGGGAAGAAGGTACCCCAAGCATGAATATTAGTGTTCCCGCTATTAAAGCAGCTTTTTTCCTATCCATTTTATAATTATCTACCAAGAGAGCAGTATTGACTTCAAGCATAGAAATTGCTGAAGTCAAGGCCGCAAATAGCATCAAAACAAAAAATAGCAGTCCGAATAAAACTCCTAAGGGCATTTTCTCAAAAACAAAAGGCATCGTTATAAACAGCAAAGGCGGTCCTGCCGCAGGGTCTAAATTAAAAGCAAAAACCGAAGGTATTACTATCATTCCGGCAAGAAATGCTGCTAAGAAGTCCATTACAGGCACTATGTTAGCCAATTTTGGTATATTTTCATTTTCAGAAAGATAGCTTGCATAAGTCATGGTACAACCTGCTCCGATATTCAAGCTAAAAAACACTTGACCCATTGCCATAAGAAAAGTGGTTCCTGAAAGTTCGCTAAAATCGGGCAATAAATAATATTTTAAACCCTTGGATGCTCCCGGTAGAGTAACCGCCCTGATGGAAAGAATGATAAATAACACAAACAGTATGGGCATTAATATGTTGCTGGCTTTTTCTATACCGTCTGAAACTCCTCTGGCTACTATATAAATTGTAAGTCCCATGAATATGGCATACCACAGAAGCGGAGCATATGGATTTGAAACAAAACTTCCAAAATACCCGACAATATCACCTTTTATTCCACCTGTGATATACTGAAACATATAGTTTGTAATCCAGCCGCCGACTACTCCATAAAAGGATAACACGATAAAGTTTACCGCTATTGCCACATATCCCACAAATTTCCATAAACTGCTCCCGCCTGAAAGTTTTGAATAAGTGCCGACAGGATCCAGTTTTCCACGCCGGCCAAGGACCATTTCAGTTATTAAGACAGGTATTCCCAAAAAAAGCAGCATTAAGATGTACGCAAAAAGAAATGTGCCTCCTCCAAACTTGGCGGTAAGATAAGGAAACTTCCAAACATTTCCCAATCCGATTGCCGCTCCGGCTGCTGCCATAACAAAGCCAAAACTAGATGCCCATTGACCGCGTTCGTTTTTTACCGTTTCATTGCTTTCCATGATTTCCTCCCCTTCTCTTTTATTTTATATTATTTATTATTCAACTTAGGCCGCCACAGATAATTTATCCGTGGTGGCCTATTAGTTATTTAAAGACTATTCTAACACATGTTCTTATTCGATAGGCTTTAACCTTGCAGTAAAGTGTCTTAAGACTTTTGGCTCATAGGTAAACTCTAGGCCCTTTAGGTCTTTAGCTTTATCTTTAATGGAAATTAGTGCATCAGCAACAACATCCATATGATCGTTTGTATAAACTCTTCGCGGAATTGTAAGCCTTAACAATTCCAGGGGCGATTCAAGCTGCTCGCCTGTTTCCGGATCTCTCCCAAGCAGGAAGGAACCTACCTCTACCGCTCGGACTCCAGATTCTATATAAAGTGCGTTAGCCAGTACCTGTGCCGGGAATTGGTAGTAGGGAATATGTGGGAGCATTTTTTTAGCATCTACGAAAACCGCATGGCCTCCTGTAGGAGTTTGTATGGGAATCCCGCCTTCTGTCAAACGATGGCCCAGATATTCGACTTGAGATATTCTATAATTAAGATAGTCTTCATCTATGCCTTCCACAAGGCCTCTGGCAAGGCACTCCATATCTCTGCCTGTAAGGCCGCCATATGTTATGAAGCCTTCATAAGGCACAACCCTGCTGGCAGTTTCATTAAACAGCTCTTCATCCTCTTTAATCCCTATCAAGCCCCCGATATTTACTATAGCATCCTTCTTAGCGCTCATAGTAAAACCTTCTCCATAAGAGAACATCTCGTGAACTATTTCTGCAATGCTCTTGTCTTCATATCCCTTTTCACGTTTCTTTATAAAGTAGGCATTCTCCGCAAACCTTGCAGCATCAAAGAATAGTCTTATATTATATTTTTTTGCAATCTCACTTACTGCCTTTATATTGGCCATGGATACCGGCTGGCCTCCGGAGCTGTTGCAAGTAACAGTAATTAGGATAAATGCAACATTTTCTGCTCCATGCTCTTTTATAAATCCTTCCAGTTTATCAAGGTCAAAATTCCCTTTCCACTCATAGGGTTTTGCTGTATCAAAAGCCTTTTCCGTGACTAAATCTACGGCTCTTGCGCCACTTAGCTCTATATGTGCCTTTGTTGTATCAAAGTGCATATTACCTAATACATATTGTCCTTTTTTCTTTATAAGGCTTGGAAAAAGCGCTTTCTCTGCTCCCCTGCCCTGATGTACAGGCAAAACATAGTTATACCCAAACAAATCCTGCACAGTCTTTTTTAAATTTCTAAAGTTCTTACTTCCCGCATAGGATTCATCTCCCAACATCAACCCCGACCACTGGTTATCGCTCATGGCACCGGTTCCGCTGTCGGTAAGAAGGTCGATATACACATCATCGGAGTTTAGCAAAAACGGATTATACCCGGCTCCTTCCAACGCCTTTACCCTTTCCTCCCGACTTATCATCTTTAAAGGTTCTACCATCTTTATTTTAAAAGGTTCCGCAATTCTTTTATACATCTTGGCATCCTCTCCTTTTAACATATATTTTTATAATATAAAGTGTTGCAAGTTTCATGCCGATTGGGCAGTCCCCTTTCTTACTGTCATTATTATTTTAATTTGTCTTATTATGATACAATTTTAATAGCAGTGTGTATCGTCTTTAGACATTTTTTAAAAATTTGACTATTTCAAACATATTATTGGAACATGAATGTCTCAATATTATACAATATCCTGATTTAAACCCATTTCCTCCATTTTTCTATACAATGTGGCCCTCGATATTCCTAATGCTTTTGCAGCTTCTGTCTTGTTAGGAAAGGCCGCCAGTGCTCTTTCTATTATTGCTTGCTCTACCTCCTTTAATGTGGGCCAATTTCCTTTGAAATCCCAATTAAAATCATCATTCTTAGGTATTAAACTTAAAAACTCCGGCAGGTCATCTACATCTATAATCCCATCCTCGTCCATAACAAAGCTCTTTTCCAATATGTTTTCCAGCTCTCTTATATTACCGGGAAAATGATAATTTATCAGGCAGCGCAAAGCCGCAGGCGATATTTCGTGAATCTTTTTATCCAAGCGCTGTCCGATTTTCTCCATAAGAAATTTCACATATATAGGAATATCCTCACTTCGTTCTCTTAGAGGAGGAAGCTCAATGTGTATTACATTTAACCTATAATATAAGTCCTCTCTAAAAGTCCCTTTTTCTACCATGGCTTCCAAGGATTTGTTTGTCGCTGATATAACTCTAACATCCAGCTTTATTTTACGGCCACCACCCAATCGGCGGATTTCATTATCCTGTAGAACTCTCAGCAATTTAACTTGAAGGGAAAATGGCATATCACCGATTTCATCTAAAAAAATAGTTCCGCCATTGGCTTTCTCCATAAGCCCCATCTTACCCTTCGGGTCAGCTCCTGTAAAGGCTCCCGATTCATATCCAAAAAGTTCACTTTCTAAAAGAGTTTCAGGAATCGCACCACAGTTGACCTCTACGAAGGGTTTGTCTTTTCGCGGACCAATTTTATGAATATATCGTGCCGCGACATCTTTTCCTGTTCCGCTTTCACCGGTAATCAAAACATTGGAAATAACTCCGGCAGCTTTTTGGGATATGTGTAAAACCTTTTGCATTTTGGGATTCTTACCTACAATAAAATCTTTATCACCTATAAAACCTGATAGCTGTTTTGAAAGAATATTGATTTGCTGCTGGGCATCTTTTAATTTTTGATTTAAATCTTGTATTTCAGTTAAATCTAAAAAAATGGAGATACTTCCGATTAATATTCCGTTTTCATATATGGGGACTATATTTGAATAAACATACTTGTTATTTACCTTTGTCTTGACCCCAAGCCTTTCTTTACCTGATTTGAGCACATCGATTAACGATGATGTGGGAACTACATCAATAACTTTCTTTCCTAATATCTTTTTATTATTAAGACCTGTTATCCTTTCATTTGCCTCATTAACATAAATAACTCTGCCGTTCCTATCGGCTATGACTATTCCCTCATGGACACGTTTTAAGATAAAATCTATGGCCTGTATTATCTTTTCAAGCCTATCCATAAAACAAATCCCTCCGTACGAGCACATAATTGATTAAGAATTCTACAAACCGGTGATAAAATCCTTTACTCGGTTGACAATGAAGTTCACATCTTGCCTGCCAATTCAAAAACAGCTGATTCTCAAGGAATCAGCTGTTTTTATGCTATTATTTCCAATTTATCTTCATGCGGCCGGAGGAACTGCATTCAAATGTAGCCTGGGTTTTACCGCTGCTGTTTTCTACATGCCCTGTTATGACATAGTTTTTGTACTCACTGCGGGCATACTCCATTATGTCATAAAGCCAGTCGTCGGCTGCCGCCGTATCTTTAACATCGTCCCATTCATCGGCATATCTTGAGGTGTTTACAATAACAGTAATGTAAAGCTCATCATCGTCATAATCTTCTACTTCAATAGTAGCTTTTAAGTTTCCAAAGTTTTTATGGTATGTAGTCAAGCCGGAACCATATAAATAATTCAGGTCTTCTTCTAAATCAGAATAAGAATTCTTATCATCATAAAACTTCACTTTCAATTTGCTGCCGGATTTTTCAAACGCCACTAATGTTTCCTTTTTATCTGTGTCCTTGATTGTGCCTTCAAAATCAGCTTTTGGAAACTCATCTGTAACATAATCGAAAATATCATTTAACCAGTTTTCAATTTTTCTCTCAGTTAGCTTATTCCATTCTGACTTATAGTCGCTTCGGTCAAACTCTATGGTAAGAGTCAAATCACCTTTGGATTCCTTTACTTTATATTTAAACTTTATACCATTCCATTTGGAGTACTCATCATAAAGATAATCCTCTAAATAATCATCGGGGTTTTCCTTTTTATCTTCTTTTGCTGTTTTTAGTTCATCGATTGTTTTATTTAACTCAAGAATCTTGTTTTGCAGCAGCGAATTCTGATATATTAAATTTTGAATTTCCACATTCTTGGCGGCAAGTTCCTGCGATGTCTGTGATGTGGATTTATCGTTTATTATCACTATACTTTGATTGTTATCCCACTCTACTACCTTATCAAGCGCTTCACTTATAAGCCTTATAGGCACATATGTAGAATTATTATAGATGAAGGGCTCCATCTGGCCTGCATCGATTATTTTTCCATTCACCTTGATTTTAATATTCCTGTAATATGCTTTAATATCTTTGGCTCCTGTAGCACCTAACGCAATCGACGATATTAATAGTACAGCCACAACCGAAACAGCTGTCAATATTACAAATTTTTTACGCATGAGAAGACCTCCAAAATATTAAATTATTATATAGCTTCTTTTACTATCATACCTGTTTATACCAATGAATGTCAATATTTTGGCAAATTTTGATTGGCATGCTCAGTTGAATATGGCTGTAAAAAAATATGCCAATTCTATAGCGCATCTTGGTTTTAACCAAAATAGCGTCAACAGAAAGGCATACTTTTTATGTATAAAGTCAACTTTATTTTATAGCAAAAAATAGTTTTTTATTTAATATCTTAGGTATCAAGTACTTCTAATAACCAATTTTAAGTGCAATTACTATGAAAATAAATGCGATGATAAAGAAAATAACCATAAGCGGCAGGAAGAATTTATACCATTTATTAAGCGGAACTTTGCCGTAGTTGAGAAAGATTAACAAGGTCCCATAGCTGAACCAGAACATATTTGTGATTCCATCTCCAAACTGATAAGCCAGAACAGTGGTTTGATGAGTTAAGCCTAAACTCAAACCAATGGGTACAAGTATAGGGATAAGAAGTGCACCCTTGCCGCTTCCTGAAGGAATAAGGCCGTTTATAAAAGTAACGATAATAACAATACCGATAGCTGCTATTAGCGGTGAAGTCCCTTCCAACAGTTTTATAGCATTATAAATAATTGTAGCATTTACGTTTCCGGCATTTAAAACCCAGTAAACTCCCCTGGCAACGCCGACAACCATAGCACCTCCGATAGAACCCTTAGCGCCGGCAATTAAGCAATCAGAGATTTCACTGGCTTCCATTTTTCCGATAATGCCAGAAAGAATACCTGAAAGTAAAAATACTGCAGATACATCATCAATTGCCCATTTTACACCGTTAATGCCGTATTTCATGCCGATTACCGTAAGAACTACAGCACCTACTATAGTAAGCAAAACCATAACTTGGGAGCCTGTAAGTTTAACATCTTCTGCTTTAGTTGTATCAAGGCATATATCTGAAACATCAACATCATCAACCAAGCTCTTTGAGGGATCCTTTAATACTTTATTTGCATAAATAAGAATGTAAATTATACTTATTACAGTTATAACTACCCATAATATTACTCGTAAGCCCAAGCCAACAAATAAATCACTTCCCTCAGGCAGAACACCCATTTTCTGAAGTATCCCGTTTGCCACACCGACAGTATAAAGGTTTGTAGGCCCTGCAATAAAACCACCCATGGCACCGATAATGCAGACAGCAACGGCGGTCATAGCATCATAGCCTAGTGCAAGTACTGTTGCGACTACAAGTGGCACAAAAGGTATAAGCGTTTCAATCCAGCCCAGGAAACCGCCAATGGCGGAAAAAAGCACTATCAGTGCTACCAAAAGCATAGTTTGCGAAGATTTTCCGAATTTTTGTACCACCGTCAAGATTCCCGCATCGATGGCGCCTGTCTTCTTATAGACTTCAAGTGCTCCACCTACAGTCAAAATAAGTATGACTATATTTGCCGAATCCTTAATTCCATAAGGAATTGCCCTAAAAATATTGAATATATTATTGAAATTTACTTGATTTCTGGGAAGCTTGGTGTATACACCATCCACTAAAGTTCCAGGAGTAATTATAAATGTAAGCAAGCCGCAAACAAATATTACAGAAAAAATAAGCACAAAGGGATTAATCGCAGTAGGTTTTTGCTCTTTTTTCATTTTCTCATCTCCTCCATTTACTTTTATTTACTTTTCTTCATTGGCTAATACATGGGCCAAAGCCAGATAACCTAAGGTGCCTTCTGCCATCATATTGATATCTATGCTGTCCTCTGTGGTATGGCAAAGCCTTATTTCTGCCGGAGAATAACCGATACATTTTACGCCTTTAGCCGCATAATGGCCGGTGTCAGTGGCAAATCCCCAAGTTTTTGTTTGTATCGTACGACCCATGATGTCTTCTAATATTTTCTTGCACAACTGAACATACGGTTCGTCCGCATTTACGCTAAAGGGAGGTTCTCCTTGATAGCCTTCGCCCTTAAAGCCCGTATAGGTGGTCAGTGGAAAATACAGCGGTTTAAGGTCAACCGTGATACCTTCTATCTTGCACCTGTCGATAACCTTCTGGATTTTAGCAAGGGCAATTTCCTCAGTATCGCTGCTGGATTGACGGTAATCTATATATACTTTTACTTCATTGGGTATGATGTTAGTTCCCTTTTCAGATGAGGCAATATTGGTAACCGACATAGTAGAAGAACCAAATAGCTCATCCTTACCCATTTCTACGGTTTTTAATTCCACCAGGAATTTGCCAAGAAAATCAAAGGGGTTTTTGCCCATATGAGGAATAGAAGCATGGCATGATTTGCCTGTTATGGTAACAACGGCACAGAATCTGCCGCGGCAGCCTATTGCAAGATCATTTTCAGTAGCTTCGCCCACGATGGCATAGTCGGTAAGCTTGAAGTTATCCTTGGCCTGCATCATTGCCCCAAAACCGGCAATCTCCTCGCAAACAACGCCTGCAACAACTATATCGCCCTTAGGCAGCAGCCCTGCCCGCTTAAGCATAATCGGAGTATAAATCTGAATGGCAAAGGTTCCCTTGGTATCAGATGCCCCTCGCCCCCATATCCTGCCTTCCGCAATTGTTCCGCTGTAGGGAGGGTATTTCCATTTCGATACATCTCCTTCATCGACCACATCCAGGTGGCAGTTGAGCATGACAGAACTTCCGCCACCGGTGCCCTTGACCGTTCCGAAAACACTTCCATAAGCATCCACCACTACCTCATCGTAACCCAAATCTTTCATTTTTTTCATTACATATTGGGCTAAGTCGCCCTCCTGGGTTGACTGAGAATTGATTTGAATCATCTCAGAAGCAGTTTGAATAATTTCGTCTTTATATTGCTCTACTAGTGATACAAATTTTTCCTTCATATATGCACCGCTCCTTTACATAATTTAGTATTATGATTATATCATATCTGGCTATAGAAGCTTCACCTAATATTTAATAATTTTGCAAATAAACGCTGACTAAGCCCATATTGCTCTCTTACTTCTTTAATTTCATCTTGGGAAAGTATTTCATATTTTTTTCTATATATATAATAAGTTCGCTGAATATTTTCCTCGTCTAATTCCTCATCAAATAGTTCTTCTTTACAAAAAGAGCATATCCTTATATGAGATTCCGATTTTATTTCTTCACCCCGAATAATAGAAACTTCCTCTTTAGTTATGATCTTTGTATCTTGTTCCTTGCCACACACATAGCAAAACTTTTTCACGCTACCCGCCTCCTATTTTTCGGTGACTTTACCTCAATCTTATGATAATATTGTATTGATTACAATGCTAAATTTTCTCGGAGGTGTCGTGGGTTTGAGCGGCAGTAATGTACTTGAAAAAGAATATCGTATTCATTATTATGAGGTAGATGCTAAGGGAAGGGTTTTAATTGCTAGTTTGATGAGGTACTTTGATGATATTGCAACACAGCAAAGTCGGGAGCTGGGCGTCGGCATAAACTATCTTAAAGAGCATAATGTAGCCTGGATGTTATATCAATGGGACATTAAAATAAACAAATACCCAAGATATGGTGAAACCATTAAGATTAGAACCGCCCCCTATTCTTTTAGAAAATTTTACGCCTATCGCTGGTTTGATGTTTTAAATAAAGATGGGGAAAGACTGGTAACGGCTAATTCTGTCTGGCTTTTTGTGGATACAGACAAAAGGCGTCCGCTTAAAATTCCTGATGTGATGTATGAAGCTTATCAGGTAACTTCCGATGAGCCTCTTGAAATCGGAGAAATAAAAGAGCTTTCCTCCTGTGATATAGAAAAAAAATTTCAAGTAAGATACAGCGATATAGACACCAACAGCCATGTAAATAATGTAGTATATGTCACATGGGCTTTAGAGGCTTTGCCTTATGATATAATTTTAAATTATGAACTTAGAAATTTAAAGGTTACATATAAGCAGGAAACAACTTATGGCATGATTATAAGGTCTCAGGCGCAGGTTATAAAAAGTGATGATGAAGTTATAACAAGACACAGCATATTAAGCGAGGAAGGCAAAAAGCTTTGCCTCTTAGAGGGCAGATGGATTAAGCATAGTTAAAAGGTTTATAATTTATAGTAATACAAATATGGAAGGAATATGAAAGATGGACTTTACACCAATTAGAGTGCAAAAAGTATATGAAGATATAATAGAGCAATTTAAAAATATGATATACAGCGGACAGCTACAAAAAGGAGACAAGCTCCCACCGGAAAGGGAACTTTGTCAGATGCTGGACGTCAGCAGGGCATCCATGCGCGAGGCTTTAAGGGCAATGGAGGTAATGGGCATAGTTGACAGTAGGCCCGGTGAAGGTACATATATTGTAGATGAGATTACTTCCTCCATGTTCAAGCCGCTCTCACTTATTATAGCCTTGGAAAAAAACCAGGCCGACTTTATTGAGTTAAGAAAAATATTGGAAAGTGCCTGTGCAAAAAGGGCAGCCGAAATGCGCTCAGATGAAGACCTTGAAAAAATGCAGTCACAAATAAAGATTATGATGGAAAGTGATGACGAGGGCAGACGGGCCGAAGCAGATAAAAAGCTGCACCGGATTATAAGCGAAGCCACCGGCAACAAACTGCTTATAGACATGGTTGAGGTAATAGCCGACGGCATAGATGCATATATAAAGGATGCACGAAAAAGACTTATGCAGGACCCCCGCAATGTGGATGCACTGCTTCAGCAGCATATCGCCATATGTAACCACATAAAAAACAAAGATGGTCAAGCTGCCGCCCGAGAAATGGAGATGCATATAGATTTTGTCGAAGAAAAGCTAAAGAGATTGTGAAAGATTTATCAAAATATTTTTTATTTTCCTCTTGCGGTCTGACCAGTATAATAGTATAATATAATTAAATAGTAAGAAATGTTTATATAGGCTAAAATATTTTGACAGGAGGTTTTAAAAATGTGGGAGCCCTTGACATCTCCTTTTTCAAGTCTTTTTCTTTCCAGCCTTATAGCTTTTCTTCCGCTTTTATTTTTACTGTTGGGTCTTGGATGGTTAAAACTCCCTTCTTATAAGGTGTGTTTTACTTCACTTGTCCTAACTGCAATCATCGCACTTACCGCATGGCAAATGCCGGGTATCTTTGTGCTGCAGTCTGTAGTTGAAGGAATTCTTACCGGCTTTTGGCCAATACTATGGGTTATCATCGCAGCTATGTATACATACAATGTCACCGTAGAAACCGGCGGTATGGACACTATTAAAGCAACCCTTGCTAAAATATCCCCCGACAGGAGAATCCAAGCCCTGGTACTCGCTTTCTCGTTTGGAGGTTTTCTTGAAGCTGCCGCAGGTTTTGGCACGGCAGTTGCAATACCTGCAAGTCTTTTGGCAGGTATAGGATTTGACCCGATTTTTGCAGCAATAATTTGCCTTGTTGCAAATACGGTGCCGGTAGCCTTTGGCGGTGTAGGCATACCGGTTATAACTCTTGCTCAGGTGGCAGAACTTAACCTTGCAGCTGTTACAGCAAGCGTTGCATATCAACTTATTATTTTCATTATCATACTTCCATTCGCACTTGTCCTCTTACTTACAAAATCTTTTAAAAGTTTAAAAGACGTATTTGGTGCATGCTTAGTAAGCGGTGTACTCTTTGCCCTGTTTCAAACCATAACTGCCGTATATATCGGCCCTGAAGTAGCAGCCATCATAGGCTCACTTGCATCATTGGTGGGTACAATAATATATGTCAGAATATTTCCACTTAATAATATATGGCTTTTCCCCGGTGAAAGCCAGGCAACAAACCAAGCAAATATTTCAATTGACGCAGATAAAAGTGTAGGCCTTGCCGCTGCATGGATGCCTTATATCGTCCTTTTTATACTGATTATGAGTATAAACCTTATACCATCACTGAAATTTTTGGGAAAGGCACCCTTTGCATCCAGCATGCAGCTTTACTTTGGACCAGGCGGCAAGCCTGCTACCTTCCAGTGGCTTACAACACCGGGTACTCTAATGTTAATATCTGCCGTTATAGGGGGCCTGGTGCAAAAGGCAAGCCTTGAGCAGCTATTTGCCATATTTTTGCGCACTATTAAACAGCTTTTACCGACTATCGGCACCGTACTTTCTATAGTATCCATGGCTAAGATAATGGGATACAGCGGTATGATTTCAAGTATTGCAATAGCACTTGCAAATGCCGCAGGACCCATATATCCCTTTGTTGCACCACTGATAGGGGCACTTGGCACATTTGTAACAGGCAGTGACACCTCATCTAATATACTCTTTGGGGCACTGCAAAAGCAGGTTGCGCTGCAGATAGGCAAAGACCCGATTTGGATTGCGGCAGCAAATGCCACAGGAGCCTCTGCCGGTAAGATGATATCCCCTCAGAGCATAGCTATAGCAGCTTCAGCCACAGGTCTTGAAAAGCACGAGGGGCAGATACTAAATTCTACTCTTTTGTATTGCTTGATATATGCACTTTTACTAGGTGCAGAAGTTTTAATAGTAAGCTTGTAGAAAGTTTATGTGTCAAAAAAATAAAATTGGGAGGAGAAACCGTATGAGAATAATCATACCAATCAAACAGGTTCCTGAAACCAGCAATGTTAAAATGGATCCCGAAACCGGTACAATGGTTAGGGAGGGTGTGGAAAGCATAATAAATCCTTTAGACCTTTATTCTATTGAAACAGGTATAAGGCTAAAGGAAAAATACGGCGGTGAGATTATTGTAGTTTCCATGGGACCTCAGAAAGCCGAGGAAGCTTTGAAAGAGGCTATCGCCATGGGCTGTGACGATGCTGTACTGCTAACGGATAAGTTCTTTGCAGGATCAGATACATTTGCAACCTCTTACACAATTTCTAAGGCAATAGAAAAATTAAAACCCTTTGATTTGATTTTATGCGGTGAAAGGGCAACAGACGGCGACACTGCTCAAGTAGGACCCGGTATTGCTTCTCTTTTAGGTTTGCCTCTTTCAACATTTACCAGCAAAGTAGAGATAGAAGATGGCCATATAAAAGCCACCAGGCTTATAGAAGGCGGCTATGAAGTGCTAAATCTGCCGATGCCCGCTTTGGTAACTGTAGTCAAGGAAATCGCAGACCCAAGGCTTCCTACGCTTACAGGGAAACTTAAAGCTAAAAAGCTCAAAATAAAGCAGTGGACAGCAAATGATATTGAAGCAGACCCTGAAAATTTAGGCCTTAAAGGTTCACCTACAAGGGTAGTCAAAACATTTAGCCCGAAGGTAGCACGTGAAGGTAAAGTTATAGAAGTAAAAGATGAAAAGAGCCTCAATCAGGCTATGGATGAAATAATAGAACTTCTCAAAGAGAAGGCAATAATATAAGGGAGGGAATGGACTTGAAGGAAATATGGATATATGCCGAGGCAAGAGGCGGGCGGGTAAATGAAGTTGCCCACGAGCTTCTTACAAGAGCTCTGGGCTTAAAGGAAAAGCTGGATAACTCAATAGTATCTGCTGTCTTAATCGGGCACAAGATACCAGATGAGGATAAACAGGAGCTAATCCAAAGAGGGGCAGATAAGGTATACTATGTAGATAGTCCCAAGCTTAAAGATTTTTTAGTGGAACCTTATTCGAAAGTGCTCACCCAGCTTGTAAAAGAATACACACCTGAAATCATCATCGCGCCTGCTACAACTCAAGGACGTACACTCATGCCCTATACCGCTGTAAGGTTAAGAACAGGACTTACTGCTGATTGCACCGGCCTTGATATCGATGAAGAAGGCAATTTACTACAGACAAGGCCTGCCATAGGAGGCAATATTATGGCAACTATAAAGACGGCTACACGGCCTCAGATGGCGACAGTAAGACCTCATTCTACCAGACCTGCGCCTATTATGGATGGGCAAAGGCAGGGTGAAATAGTAAATGTAGATATACAGCTTACACAAGAGGACCTTCCAACCGCAAGACTAGACTTTATAAAAGATGAGACACAAGGCGGCACTATACAAGACGCTGATGTTGTCGTATCCGGAGGCAGGGGCATAGGCAAGGCAGAAAACTTTAAGATAGTCTACAAGCTGGCAGAACTTTTAGGTGGAGCGGTAGGAGGCTCTAGGGATGTTGTAGACAGAGGATGGATAGGGTATCCCCACCAAGTAGGTTTAAGCGGTAAGACAGTAAATCCAAAACTTTATATAGCTCTTGGTATATCCGGGGCAATACAGCATTTGGCAGGCATGCAGACATCCGACACAATAATAGCTGTCAACAAAGATCCGGATGCCCAGATATTCAGAGTGTCTGATTTAGGTATTGTAGCAGATGTAACCGAATTAGTGCCCGCACTTATAGAAAGGCTGGAGGTGGCAAAGAATGAAATATAATAGTGTAACTCCACAGATTGTGGATGAGCTAAAACAGATAGCAGGCGAAAGAAATGTCATATATGATGATGCAGAAGCAATGGAAGCATACTCTCATGATGAAGTAGCAGAAAAACATTATGCACACATGCCTGATGTAGTAGTAAAACCAACTTCTACTGAGCAGATTTCAAAGATAGTAAAGCTTGCAAATAAATATAAGATACCCGTGACACCAAGAGGAGCAGGCAGCGGACTTTCCGGCGGCGCTGTTCCCGTCTATGGAGGCATAGTCCTATCTGTAGAAAAAATGAACAGAATTTTGGAAATCGACACCCAAAACCTGATGGCTGTCGTTGAACCCGGTGTTGTTACAAATGAAATAAACAATGTTGTAAAGGAATACGGTCTCTACTATGCAGGCTACCCCATGAGCGTAGAAACATGCTATGTGGGCGGAAACGTGGCTGAAAACGCCGGTGGCGGCAAAGCCATAAAGTATGGTGTTACGGCAAGATATATCATGGGACTTGAAATGGTAACACCGGAAGGAGATATCATAAACTTAGGCGGCAAGAGAGTAAAGGATGTTACAGGCTACAACCTGCTGCATCTAATGGTTGGCTCAGAGGGCACCTTGGGTATATTTACCAAGATAATAGTAAAACTTCAGCCGATGCCCGTTGCAACAGCAGACCTTTTAGTGCTGTTTAACAGCGTAAAGGAAGCAATCGACATAGTTCCCATAATAATGACAAATGGTAAAATAATACCTACTTCCATAGAGTTTATGGATGAACTGTCATTTAAGACATCATGCGAATACTTAAACGAAAAACTCCCTTATCAGAGTGCAAAAGCCATGCTCCTCATCGAGCTGGATGGCGATAACATGGATATAATCGAATCACAGTATGAAACCATTGGGGAGCTTTGCATGCAAAACGGAGCTATAGAAGTCTATGTAGCCGACAACGCCACAACCATTGAAAGAGTATGGAGGATAAGGCGAAACATTGCCGAAGCGTGGAAACTTGTAAGCCCCCATCAAAGCCTTGAAGACATTGTCGTGCCAATATCTGAGATACCAACATTTATGGATAGGCTGGCAGAACTTCAGGCAAAATACAATGTATCTATTCCATGCTACGGCCACGCAGGCGACGGGAACCTGCACGTAACACCTGTCAAAGACCCAGAGTGGTCACTGGATAAATGGTATGACACCTTAAATAAACTCTTACCGGAAATGTATAAGATTGTAGGAGAGCTCGGAGGCACTATAAGCGGTGAACACGGCATAGGTCATAAGAGAAAAGCCTACATGCCTCTTGTGCTAAAGGATACGGAAATCGAACTGATGAAGCGCATAAAGAAAGCCTTCGATCCCAACATGATACTAAATCCTGGTAAATTATTTGATATAGAATAAGGGCTCTGACACACTAAAGGCAGGAGATTTTATTCTCCTGCCTAAATTATTTAATCTAGATTAAATTTAACTATCAAGGTTGGATCCAGCACTCTGAAAGTGAAAGATTCCTTGATGAACAGTTTCACTTTATCGGCTGTATGGCATTTATATCCTATTGCAAAGTCTTGTCCAATTGTAAGTTCTAAATCATCATGGTCATGAGGCAGCAAGTATGCGCCGTCAATGACATGGTTGAATATTATCTTGCCACCGATTAAATCCTCTATTTTTTCATCAAGGGGATATGCTCCCTCTGCCGACAAGATTCTTGTATATGCCTTGTCATTTACCACAAGATCAAAGGGGCCTTCCTGGTACGATTTTCTAAGGGTAATGATGCCTTCAGATAGTGCCTTAATTATAGCTGTCTGGTCTTTTCCTAAAAGTATCGTTTCATGTTCTACAGAATTTTTTATGCCGGGGATTAGGGCTTTTTCTAAACCGTTAAATACAGCATTTTCTTCAAATAGTGCGATGCTTTCTGCTGCCTTCTCCAGCGGCTCATAATCAACATCTGCCGCTCCGCGTTCCACATTATCTAGCTCGCACCTGTCCATTTCAAATTCAACTTTGACTTCTGTCAAAGGCTGAACCTTATAGGTTCCGTAGGAAACTCCTCCACCCTCAACAATATCCGCTAATCTTCCCTCTGAAATTACATTAAAGTCCAAACCGTAAGGACCATTTACCTTAAAAACCTTTCTTGCGGACAAATATGATTTTAAAACCTCTTTTGCCCTTTCGTCTATTTCTTCCCACGCCTTTTTACTTATAGGTGCCTGTTCCCTGTTAAACATATACTCATACCCCCTCTTATTTTAAATCTCCGATATTTAAGCTAGGCCCTGCTTCTTCTTCATCAGCCGCTTGGCCTTCAAGTTCTGTAATAGAGCCTGTGGTAAATAAATAATCCTTGAGTTCTCCATCCCAATTATCCATATTTCTTCTGAGCCATTCGAGCAGCATAGCTGCATGTTCGATTTCCTCGTCCCTATTATGTGCCATTATAGCCTTTAACTCTGCGTCATCCGATGCATCAACTCTCTGATTATACCAATCTATGGCTTCTATTTCTTCTTTTAAACTGTTTAACGCTCTTGAGATATTAAGGGTATGACTGCTTAACTTGTCCACAGATTCATGATACTGAGTCATTAAACATACCTCCCTAAGTAATTTTTAAATAAATACTAGGGCGTATATTGCGACAAATTTGTTAAGTATCTAAGTATTTTCCCTGCTGTATCAACACTTTTATTATATCATCCAAAAAATATACGGTCAATGTCACACAAATATTTGGATCGCGTCAAGTAATTTTAGGTTTTTTAGAAAAACTATATCTATCATACCTGCCTATAAGAACGGGAGAAAAAATTAAATTAAACTTTTTGATTATTGTAAAAAGCTCGCCACTAGGGCGAGTTTAAAAGTATCGGTTTCTAGAAAGAAGTAGACTTCTCTTTTCGCTATTGCTTACTGATTTAACTTCAAATCTACAACTATATCTTCTAAGAATACCTCTTTTGGCAATGTTCCTTTCTTCTTTAAGTAGTCTAATACTTCTTTTTCATCACTTTCAAGAATCGAGGGGCCAATTATGCGGTTTCCATCTTCGCTCAGTACTTCAAATTCTACCTTGGGAGTTATAATGAGCTTAGTAGCGTCTTTATCTATTTTTTCATAGGTAGACGAGAACTTCATAAGATTCTTAGTCCCACTGCCGCCATTGCCTTCACCGGAATATACATTGCCTAAATCGTCTTTGACTTCTACTAGGGATGTATAGGTGCCAAAGTATCCTTTTATCGCCTCTTCAGAAACCTGCTGACTGTAATGTATGATAGTAGACATAGGGGTAAAGGTTATTTTATCAATCTTTACAGTTACTCCATCCTTTGTTACACCTTTATTAGCCACCAAGATATCTGTATCCGTCTTTTTAATGTTAAACTTAAAAGCCCAATTGCCCTTTATGTCTAAATCTTTGTGATTGGTTATACTATCGAATTTTAATCTGACATCAAGTTCATCGAAAACCTTATCCATAGTCATTCTCATAAAACCGATATAAGTATTTTCATTTACCTTATAGATGCCGCTACTTCCTGTCATTCCTCCAAAATATCCCTTAATATCAAGGTCATCCCTAATATATATGTCATCACCTAAATCCTTTTCACTTTCTAATGTGTATGTCACCATCACTGTTGTGCCGTCATATATGGCATCGTTTAATGTAATTTTGATGCCTTTATCTTCTTTTGCCATATCTAACGACTTGGAAAAATCCTTGTATTCTGCATAGTTTCCATGGGCATATTCACTTAAATAGGCAAATATGTTTCCGATGATGGGAATCTCCTTGGCTTGGGTTGGAAAAGCCATGCCAAAAGCCGTTGTTCCAATTATTAAAGCTGCTGCCGCTGCTGCTATATGTTTTTTTAGTCGTGCTCTCTTTGTTTTCGCTCTCTTGCCATATCCTTCCTCAATAGCGCATCTGATAGTATCATCAAGTCTGGATGGCACCTTGATTTTATCTAAATCCTTATAATTCATTTATATTCCCCCTCCATATACGCTCTGACTTTCTTTATTGTCCTTGAAATCTTGCTGCTTACCGTTCCCATGGGTGAATGGACTGTTTTTGCAATATCCTTTATACTCATATCCTCCATATATCGCATTGCAATCAATTCCTTTTCATCGTCCTTTAAATTATCAAGCGCCCTATGTAAATCTATGTTCTCTTCTATATCCCCATCATTATGGGCTAATATGCCTTCAAATTCAGTTGTGTCCTGGGATATGGTATTTTTACTTTTTCTCAGATTGTCCTTGCAGGTGTTTATAGTTATGCGGGTAATCCATGTATTAAAATAATGTGGTTCTCTTAAGCTATCAATGGATTGTATGGCTTTCACGATAGAATCGTGGACACAGTCTAAAGCATCATCTTCATTTTTCATATACATGAAAGCCGTTCTATACAGCCGGTCTTTTATAGGTTCTAACAGTTTATAGAAACTTTCTGCATCTTTGTTTTTGGCTCGTTTAAAACTTATTTCATCGATCATTTCTCTACTCCTTTCTATCGGTAAAAATCTATTTTACCAATCACCATTCTCGCTCCCTTCTATCTTTTTTGAAGCCGCTTCATATATTAGACGAACGAAATGGCAAAAACACTGCATGGAAAATAAGCAAAATAAGAAAGCAAGTAGAAACCCATTTTATTTCAAACCGCCTTTTATCCGAACCTTCGATAACTTTTTCTAAATCATGTATCGTCACATTTTCAAAGTTTTTTGAGTGCTTCCTCAAGCCTTCCAAAAACAAATCAATATCTACTCATCCGCCTTCATCTAAGACCAAGCCGTAATCTTGTGGAGCATGTCTTAAGGCATGAGCTATGGTCTTTACTTAAAGAGGTGTATTTTTTATCTAACATATTGCTCACTCCCAAACTTCTATATAATTAGGATACCAGATTTAAGACATTATTTCTTCTCTACCAGGTAAAGATGGCATACGCAAAAAGTAACTATTTAAAGAGTTTTATAGAATTAATATCATAGGAAAGAGGATTCCTGTCATCTAAGCAGATCGAATTTATCCTTCGGCTGGATCAAGGCAGTGCCTCTGTCATTCCGAGTGATGCGTAGCAGAACAAAGAATCTTTAAGGCTATTTCAACGAAAGATCCTTCGCTACCGCTCAGGATGACAGCTTAATACCGCCTCGTGGTGGCGTATGTTGTATAGCGTGCTTACTGATTAATATGTTATATAATAATCAAATTTCCACTAATCATATTGAGAAAAATTATAAGAATAATCATTGACTCTGAATTCTTCAATAACAAAAAAGCCAAAAAGTCTAGGTTAATATTAAGACTTTTTGGCTTAGTTAAAATTCATATGTTTACAAGTTAAATAAACAATTGAGTGCCTAGCCCTTAATCTTGCTCTGCTTGCTCCATTAACTCCATTAACTGTTGTATATATTCTTCTTGGCTAATGGTATTGCTTAAATCAGGAAGCTTAAGGTCGGCTCCGTAATCATACAATTGATAGTCGCCTTTCATCTTTAATTCAAGACTTATCGGCATTTCCAGAATTTCCGATAATTCTTCAGTTTCATCTACTTCTTCCATTGCTGCTATTATCTCTATCAATGGTTTAAGGTCTATTTGCATATTTAAATCGAAATTCATGTAATCGGGTAATAAGGTTTCTTTATTAATTAAGGTATTGATATAGTATTCGGTATTGATATTATTAAGAATAATCTCGAATACCTTTTTAAACATTTTATTAAAATCTTCAGCTTCCTGTGCATCCGTATCCGATTGTGCACCGGCGGCTTCTATAAATGCTGTTATATCAAAATTGTTCAGAGTTTCTTCTATTAAACTCTTAAAGCTATCAGCATCAATATAATTTTTAATGGTGTAATATTTTTTACCATCTTTTTCTACATCTTCACCGAATACATTAATAACACCGGCCTTATTCATCATTTCCATAGATTGTTGAGGGGTAATTTGCATTAACTCATTAATATCAGGCATCCCCTCTACCTCAGCCAAATCCTGAACTATCCACTGGTCAAACCCGGGGTTCTTCTGATAAATAGCATTGTCCAGCCAAACAATCTCTGTAACCATCTCTTCACCAAGGCCTTCTGCTTCCAATTCTTCTGGACTAAGCCCCAACTCCTCCAGCTCATCCATAGGCATGTTCATGGTTTGCTTTATATACATGGCCATTGGTTCGTATTGAAAAATTCCTTCAATTGTAGCTTCCATTTTTGGCATATTCGGAATTTCAATTAAATCCTTAACTCCTTCAAGGCAAAACTCAAGCTGATAGCTGCCTTTCATCTTGTAAGTATTAGCCTCTTTAAGGCTTTCAGAATACTTTATAACTAGCTCGTCTGCTGTAAAATCTCCTGCTTTTTCCCTCCAAGATACGATTACCTGATTATTGTCATTATCCCAAGATACCACTCCACCTTGACTTTCAAATAATTTTCGAATTGGAACGATTGGATCGTTTCCTACTTCTAAACCTGGGATTTTATTAAGAGCTGCAGCAGGTACGTAAGTAACGCCATCCTTTAAAGTAATATCTGCCTGATATTCTTTGCCGTTAAAAATCAACTTGACCTGTTCTCCGGCAAAAGCCGTAGGTGCTACTAAAAGCATGATAAGTAAAGCAATAAAAAACTTATTTCCTATCTTCCTAGATAACATTAATTTTCCCTCCAGATTTTTTAGTTAAACAATACATCTTTAATATATTCTACTAGATAGATATTAAATCCTTTTTGGTTTTAAAATATTTTGTAATAACTTCTGTTAAACTTGAATGTATTATCGACTATATGAGAGCCCTCGTTTTTTATTGCACGTGGAGAGGTTAATATCGTGTGCTAAAATTAATTAATATATTTTTTGACATCTTCCAAGTTCTCATATTCAAAGATGTCATCTATTATAATCTCTAGAGTCACTAAGTCTAACTTTGATATTTTAGATTTGATTTCTCCTGGTAAAGGTCCTAACTTTTTGGTTAAGAGTTTTATTGCGGTACTTAGTCTTTCCTCTCTTTTTCCTTTTTCTAGTCCCTTTTCTAGCCCTTCTTTCAAGCCTTCTTTCAAGCCTTCTTCTTTGAGCTTTTCAGCTAAAGTCATCATAATATCACTCCCTTCCGGATAGGTATTTTCTATTTGCACGGCTAAGGTTTGCACATCTTTTGGGCTAATGTCGCCTCTTACGTTAAATATATATCTTACCATTGTCTCAAAGTATTCCATGCCCGTCTGCTTATTGGATAGTTCTGAAAGGTATTTTGCTGCCATAAGGAATGAGTTCATTATTCTTAAAGTATCCCCTGTTTGGATATCTCGCATGATAGTAAGAGCTGCCTTATCTAGTGCCTCGCCTTTTATCTGTTCATCCGTAAATTGTGAGATGTTATAGAGAATGTACTCATAGTCAGGTATGTATCTTTTTGCATCTGCCGGAAGCTCCTCATACCCTCTTATCATCTCTTTAAGAGCGGTGCTTATCTTCCATCTTTCTGTTCCGTGGTATATTACAAGCGGTATTATTACGGGAAGTTTATTTAACTCTTCTTTTTTAATCTTTGTTTCCCAGATTTCTATCATGTACTTTAAAAGCTGAAAGGCTATGTATCTTGCGGGATAGCTTTTATGTTCAAAGAGAAAATAAATATAGCCTTCATGATTATTTATATTCACCTTAAAGAGTAGATCTGAGAAACTTTCTACAAGCTCTTTGTTTATGAAACTGTCCTTTTAAGGCTCTATCGTATCAATGTCTGTAATATTTAATATGTTTTGAGGCAAGTAGTTGCTAAAAAAATCCCTTGCTACTTCTACCTTGCCAAATGTTTCCTTGAAGAATTTATCGTGGGGATTTTGTATTCCCATTTCATCACCTACCTAAGCTAATAGTACAATAGAAGGGGAAGATTTGCAAGATAAAGCTGTGGGGCTTTTTCTTTCTTGTAAAAGAGCGTTAATTCAAAGAATATCTGTTTTCACCGCTTTTACACCTTGACGCACGTATCTGAATAGACTATATAAAACATCTTCTTTTAAGGAGTGAGATATTTAATGATACAAAATCAACCACGTGCAACTATTAAAACCCACCGTATAAAAAAAGAAAGATTAGATGTGGAATATCCGGTAGTCGAAGGATTGGCCGATAAAAACGTGGAACAGTATATCAATTCGGTTTTAATGGGTATTGTAAATACTCTGATAGAGAAAACCGGTTATTATGAAAACCCCGCAACTGATGTTACGGGAAGATATCATATAAGAACAAATGAGAATGGCTTTTTAAGCATTTCCATCGAAATGTATTGGTTTGCGGGTGGTGCTCATGGTATGACGGTCTTAAAATCAGTTACTTTCAATTTAGGCACTGGAAACATATATCGTCTGGAAGATCTTTTTAAGGAAAATGTGAATTATGTAAAGCCCTTGTCCAATATAATAAAACGTCAGATAAAGGAAAAAAACATACCTATTATAGCTGATTTTACAGAGATAAAGCCCGACCAGGATTATTATATAGAAAACAGAACTCTTATGATATATTTCCAGTTATATGAGCTCGCACCTTATGTTTATGGTTTCGTAACTTTTCCCATACCTACCCGAGAAATCCAGGATATCATTAGAGCAAATGGACTCCTTGGTTAGGCCCTGCAAAGTGGTAAAGCAATTTGAAACACAAAGTAAAAATATTAAAAAACTGCCGCCAATATCCTTGAAGAAGCAGATGCCATTGCAGTCTTTCTATCGTGGCAGGATTTACATAATGGCTGCAAGTTGCCGGCATCGTAGAACAGCTCTTCAGGACTTGTATTCAAGAATGCTGCGTTTCCCTGGAGTCGATAAAATAACGATAGATAATAGGAAAGACACCTCGCAAGTATCTCTACCTGTGAGGTGTCTGTGTTTTTTAACTTAAACTCGCTTGTTGCCGTGTCCGTCCGTTTTCGACAAAATTCGGGCGGTGCCATCGGGCGGTGCCAGGCACCTTCCTTTATTTGCGTATAAGCTCGGCTTCGGTTTTACCAAATCTGATGGTGGATTCTTGTGGTATGAATAATCCATAATTCTCGTTTCTTCCTTGTAAGATGTATTTTGCATCAGGGTCACCTATAGAATCAGCTGCTTTCTTAGCAAGTATAGTGATTTTATCTGATAATTTTCTTACCCTATTTATTATGAGCACTAATTGGGTTTCCTCAAAGTCCGTTGCCATATTATAGTCACCTTGACTGTCACCTGCAACAAATATTGGTCCGTAACCATATTTTGATACTAAAATCCGTTTAATAGCTTCAGTTTTCCCTTCCTGCTGAGTTTGAGGATAATCTTTTTTATACTCATTTTTATATTTACCTTCGATGTCTTTTTCTAGTCTCATACCTATGACATGTTCAGATGGTACATTATATCCATATTTAGGAAGACCAGCAAAAACTTTCACCACATCCTCCAAGGATGCTGAACATATATACACATCGATTCCATTAGCTCTTAAAACATTCATTAAGTTTGACATTTCCGGAGCAATTCGAAGACCCCTTTTATACTCTCCTGTTACGACACCAGCCTTCCCGGGAAGCTTTGAAGAACTTGTAAGGGTGTAATATTCTAATTTTTCTCCTAAAGCTATATCATTTGATTCTTCAGTTATTGCCTGGGCTTCTTCTGTTGTCATACCAGTAAAAAGGTAAAGAACCCATGGGTAACTAACATTTGCACTGAAGGTACCTCCAATTGCTTCATATAAATAAGCAAGTTTGCCTTGGAAATCCTTGAATTCTTCTGTTTTCTGTATTTCTGCAAGCTTTTCTGCATTTTTATCCTTAAGCGAAATATAATTATCATATAGGAACTTGTACCTTTCATCTAAGTCTGCACCTATTTTTTCTATATTGACCGGTTTCCCTTCTAAATTATTATATTCTGGGCTGAAGTCATCGCTGGGTATATCATGACGTATAGCTGCAGCAAATTCACTTGGGGTCATTTTAAAAAGCAGATTTTTGATTTGGTACCTAAATAATTCTTCCTGGGTATCATTAAAAATACACGTTTGATCCCAGTCAAATACTGCATAAGGTTTATTCTTCGGATCATAGTTTGGACTCTTTATACCGTTTTCGTCAATCATTTTTTGCAGTCTTTTCAATGTAGCTGGTGCCCATTTACCGGTATCTAACAAAGGTATCGTTTTTGACACTTCTTGAGCCGTGGGGGTAACAAATATCGTAAATGTATCCTGATCCCAATCAACCTTATATCCCATATTTTCACTAAAATAGCGGGCAGGTAGATAAGCTCTCCCTTCATAAAGGATAGGTGCTATCTTAATGCCTTTTTGACCGTTGATTACAAGCTGCATTTCTTGAATTGTTCCCTGTATTGCTTTTGGTGCAATATCGGCAAAAGACATACTGGGAATAAGAATGGCAATTATTGCTAAGAAAACTGTCATGATTATTATTCGCTTTTTCAATTTCATTCCATTTACACTTCCTTTCATTAAATAAAAAAATGACTTTCAATAAGTATATTATTTAAGCTTTACCCCCCTTCAGTAAAATGTATTAATTTGTTTTATTTATCGACTCTCAATATAATCTTTATACAAGTTCCAGTCATAAAGTTTTGATTTACCAGCAAAATTCAGGTAATTTATATGATTAATAATCAACTTATAAGGATAAGTTGAAAATCTAAACTATGGTCTGTAGCTAAAGAAGTAAACAGCTATATATTAAATTACGCTGTAAATTTATAATTAAAAAATACGATTCAAAAAAATAAGATGCCTTTAAAAGGATAAATTATATCCTTTATAAAGCATCTTTGCTCATTCCGTTATACCTCAGCGTATAACGATTTATTTAATAGTAACAATATTCTGCTGTTCTGTCAACTGAAAAATTTTATTCATCGTTTTTCATATACTCTAAAACAATCTTATAATATGTCCACAAATATTATGGAGTGTAATATTATGGATTGTAAAATTGTATTCTGCCTATTTTATAGAGAGTATTGCTAAAATGCTCAAACTCACTATTTGCCGTGTCCGTCCGTTTTCGACAAAATTCGGGTGGTGCCAGGCACCTTTATTTGTCATAAAACTTTTTGGCGGTTTCGGCCATCTTTTTCAGTGATTCCTTTACTTTGTTGTGAAACTCTTCAGCCTGCATGCCTGTCATTATTTCTATGACATCATCGATGGTTTCGGCCGTATAAATATGAAACTTATCTTCTTGGGCGGCTGCAATAACTTCAGGCTTTAGCATGAGGTTTGTGATATTTTGGCAAGGAATGACCACACCTTGAGTTCCGGTAAAGCCTTTCAGTTTGCACGCATGGTAAAAGCCTTCTATCTTATAGGTGGTACCACCTACCGGCTGGATTTTCCCATGCTGGTCCAGTGAACCGGTGACCGCTATATCCTGGCGCACCGGCACAGATGCAATAGCCGACAACAGTGCCATAAGCTCGGCGCAGCTTGCACTGTCTCCTTCTATGCCGCCGTAATTTTGTTCAAATGTTAAGCTCGCCGATATACTTAAAGGAATACTGCGGGCATATTTTTCTCCCAGATAACCTGTAAGAATCATAACTGCCTTATTGTGAATTCGACCGCTCATTTTAGCCTCACGTTCGATGTTGACCACACCGGCATTGCCCAAGTAAACTCTAGCCGTAATGCGTGAAGGCTGACCAAAAATATAGTCGACGGTGTCAATTACCGAAAGGCCGTTGATTTGTCCGGTAGCAAAGCCTTCCGTATCCACTAGAATCTCTTCTTTTTCAATCATCGACAGCAGCCGCTCTTCTATGCGATTTGATCGGTAAATCTTTTCCGATATAGCCTTTTCTACATGTTCTTTTGTAACAAGACTGCTGCCGTCAAGCTCCGCCCATGTGCTTGACTCATAAAGCACTTCAAGAATTTCATTAAATCGTGTGGAAAGTTTCGTTTTATCCTCCGCAAGGCGTGAACTGTAGTCGATTATCTCGGCAACCCCGTTTGTGTCAAAATGCAGAAGGTCGCGAGTTTTTACAATTTCGGAAATGAGTTCCGCATATTTTTTTATATTCTGCGGGTTTCTCTCCATCTCTACATCAAAATCAACCTTTACCTTGAAAAGTTTTTTAAAGTCTTCGTCATATACATTCAAAAGACTGTAAATATAGGGGTTGCCTATGAGGATAATTTTTACATCTATCGGAATCGCCTCGGGCTTCAATGTTACGGTAGGAAAGAGGAGGTATTCCTGCCCTATATTTTCAATCTGCGACTCGCCGTTGTTCAGTGTCCTTTTAAGGGCATCCCATGCAAACGGCTCTTTAAAAAGGTCTGCAGCTTGAATTATGAGGTAGCCGCCGTTTGCTTTATGAATTGCACCGCTTTTTATAAGCATAAAATCCGTAACAACGGTTCCAAGGCGGGCTCTCCCTTCTATCTTACCAAAGAGATTATAATATGTAGGATTTGTTTCAAATATTACCGGTGCATGTGCCGTAGCTTTATTGTCCACAAAGAGATTTATGCGGTACCGCAAAAAAAATTCAGATGCCCCTGTCGCACCGTATAATGGGACGATTTCATCGCCGTCTTGCTTTTCTTTTCTATCCTCTTTTACAATCATCAGGTTAGCTATAAGGTCGTTTTTTACTGCTTTAAGGTAATCGATGATTTTAGCGTTGTCTTTGTACGCTGCATTCATTTCTTCAAAAAGCGGGTTTATGGCGGCAAGTGCTGTGTCTTTTTCCAGTTCATCCATTTCTCTCCTGGCTGATTTATCAAGTGCCCGCATTTTTCGTATGGCTTCATCGATTTTATTTTGCAGATTTCGGCCTTTTTCCTCAAGCTCTTTTTTCTGTTCACTTGTAAGCGTTTCGTATTCTTCTTGGCTCATGGGTTTTGGATTTGAATCGGAAAGCGACAGCGGTATTGCTATAATACCTTGAACGGTTTTCTGAAGTGCAAACCCTTCGGCTTTAGCAATTTCGTCTAAATTTGCAATTATTTCCATGGATTGTTTTTGATAGCGTTCAATAATCTCCTGCCGCTGTTCTTCAAAGCTGTCATCGCTAAATGCTCTTGATATTTCAGAACGAATATCATAAATAAGTTTTTCCATATCCTTTGCAAATTCAGAGCCTTTTCCCGCCGGAAGGTTTATGGCAATAGGCCTTTCCGGCTTTAAAAAGTTATACACATAGATGATATCATCGGGTATCGGCCTGCCCTGAGCAGCTTTGGCAACCGCCGCTCTGGCATAGCTTGTTTTTCCAGTGCCTGTAAGCCCTGTCATGAAAATGTTATATCCTTTAAGGTCTATCTTTAGCCCAAACTCCATAGCCCGCACGGCCCGCTCTTGGCCGATGATGTCCGCAGGTGGAGTTAGGTCTTTTGTTGATTTAAAAGAAAGAACCGATTTATCACAGGTTTCTCTCAGTTGGTCGTGTGTAAGCCTTTTAAGCATGTATGCACCTTCTTATCTTTTTTTTGCTCGGCGGAAAAAGTTTACCACATCTTTTCTTATTTTGCGGTAAGCCGGAATTACACGCACCCATAGGTAGTAGAAAAACGGAGAAAGCGGCATATCGAATTCCCCGATAAATTCGGTAAATTCGCCATTAAATCCCTTTTTAAATCTATACAACCCATACAAAGGGTTGTCTGGTGAAAGGTCTCCGGATACCCCCCGAAAATCATACATGGTGCAGTTGTTTTGTTTTGCCCACTCAATCATTGCCCATTGAAGGGCATAGTTAGGCATGACATTGCGGTCTTCATTAGATGATGCTCCATATATGTACCATGCCTTGTCACCGAAAATAAAGGCCAGTGTCCCGGCTATATACCTTCCCTCATACTCTGCCATAAATAGCCGTGCAAGCCCATTTTCCACCAGCTCATCCCATAGTGTTTCAAAATAGTCAAAACTTCTTACAAGAAACTCATCGCGAATACAGGTTTCCTCCAGGATATCATAAAACGGCTTTAAATCCTCTCTCCGACCTACCTTGACCGTGACACCTTTGCGCTTTGCCAATCGAATATTATAGCGGGTTTTATGGTGAAAGTCTGCAGCAATTTCCTCCAACGGCTTGCTTATATCCAAGCGAAAAACGAATTTTGGCTGAACGCCATCGAAATCCTTGCCTGAATCAATAAGGTTAAAGCCCAATGAGCGAAGGTTTTTTACAACTTCATCGTTTGGTGCTTTTATATCCGGGTCTATCTTTAATAAAATAGCCCCATGCTGTTTTGCCATAGATTTTATTTTTGCAAAGAGAAATCTAAGCGTATCTTTATCAGTATAATCGGCTACAGGTCCTCTGGGAGCATAAAAAATACATTTGTTAAAACCCGGAATGGGCAGTTTCCTCTTTAATATAGAAATTCCGGCTTTAGGTTTGCCCTCATCCATGACAAGCAGCCTGATAGGTTCCCATCCGGTGTGCCGCTTTACTTCGCCCCATTCATAGGACTGAAGCACATGCCCTTTAGGCCCCCAAGCCATAAAATCGTTAAAAAATTTCTTCTCATCTTGGTTTATGATTTTTATTTCCATTATATGAATAACCTCCGCCAAATGTTTTACTCCAATCTTTATTATATATTATACATGATTTATTCGACGATTAAATAAAGTATTACAAAAAAGGACCGGTAAATTTTGCTTACCAGCCCTTTTAGAAGGCTTAGATTTTTATTACATTCATGATTTTATCAAGTTTGTCCGCATCTTCTCTGAGTCTTAGCACCGAGGAAGCAATTTCATCCAGCAGCTTCTGCTGTTTTTCTATTGAATCAATTATGGTTTGCGCCTGATTGGTACCGTCTAGGCTGATATCAGTCATCTTTTTAAAGGACTCGCTGGTGCTTTCGGTGCTGGCCGCCATCTGCTCAGTTGCTGCGGAAATCTCCTGCATCTGTTCTGCCACTTTTCCAACGGCAACCAAGATTTGCTCAAAGGTTTCGGCGGCGGATTTCACTGCTTTAATACCGTTTTCTACATTGGCCGAACCTTGGTCTTTTGCCTTAACAGCTTTATCCACTTCATTTAGAACAGTGCCGATGAGCTGCCCTATCTGTTTTGCAGCATCGCCTGACTGCTCGGCAAGTTTCCTTATTTCATCTGCCACAACGGCAAATCCCCGACCCTGCTCGCCTGCTCTGGCGGCTTCAATAGCGGCATTTAATGCCAAAAGGTTGGTCTGGTCGGCTATGCCGGTAATGGTTTCTACAATCTGACCGATAGTTTCGGAGCTTTCTCCCAAAGACTTTATGACCGAGGCAGTATAATTACTTGATTCTTTGATTTTGCCCATCTGTAAAGTTACCTGATCCATGGCAGTGCGGCCGGATTCGGCAAGTTGGGATGCATCGGCAGCCGTTGCGGCTGCTTCAGACGAACTTACGGCAATCTGTTCGACCCCCGCGGTCATTTGCGACAGCATATCCGACATGCCGTCTATTAAGTTTTTCATTTCTTTAAGTCTGTCGGTAATATGGTTCAAGGCATTCTTTATGGATGTTTCAATATTTGAAGACATTTCCTTGCTTTGATGAGTTATCTTTCCAATAGAAGCAGCTGATGCCAGCATATCTGCTGTGGTATCCTTGGCATTTTTCAAAATTTTTCTTACCTTGTCCAAAGAATCATTATACACATCAGCCAGTGCACCTATATCATCCCCGATGAGCCTTTTAGCCTTAACAGTAAAGTCACCCTTTGCTATGGCGCTTAAGCTCTGCTCTATAGCTTCCAACGGGCGTGAGGCCCCTTTTGTCACTAAAAAAGATATAATACCGGAAACTACAACTGCTGCGGCTGCTGCCAGCAGGTTATTTGTACTTGTAAAGTCTTCCCCATGAAAATAGTATATATATCCACCTAAGGAAAAGGCTACCAGCAGCATTGTAATTAAAACTACTCTTAGTCGAATCCCCTTCACGACTCTTCCTCCTTTTCAGAAAAGTAATATATATACTATTAGACAAATATCTGCTTTTTCCTGCTAATTTTTTAAATTAACGGCAGCTTTTATGAAGTCGCTAAAGAGTGGATGCGGCTTATTGGGTCGAGATTTGAATTCCGGATGAAACTGAGTTGCTAAAAACCACGGATGGTCTTTAAGCTCTATTATTTCGACAAATTTATCATCCGGCGATATACCTGATAACACTAAACCAAAATTTGTAACGACTTTTCGATAATCGTTATTGAACTCGTAGCGGTGGCGGTGCCGTTCGCTTATAAGTTCTTTGCCGTATGCCGCCATGGCTATGGTATTTTCGGCAACTCTGCAGGGATAGCTGCCTAAGCGCATGGCGCCCTTCACATTAAGTGATTTTTCTTCCGGCGGAAAATCTATGACGGCATGAGGGGTTTCAGGATTTATTTCGGTGGAATGGGCATCTTTCAAACCGCATACATTTCGCGCAAACTCTATTATTGCACACTGCATACCTATGCCTATGCCAAAAAACGGAATTTTGTTTTCTCTGGCATATTCAACGGTTTTTATCATACCCTCTATGCCCCGCTCGCCAAAGCCTCCCGGAACTATTATTCCATCTATATCACAAAAAACCGATGACAGCTCTTCGCTTTCCTGTTCAAGTTCTTCCGAATGAACCCATTTGATGTTAACCTTGGCATCATTGGCTGCGCCGCCGTGGCAAAGCGCCTCAACCACACTAAGGTATGCATCATGCAGTTCCACATATTTGCCTACCAGGGCTATGTTCACTTGCTTTAAAGGATTTTTTATCCTCTGCACAATCTCTACCCATTCGGAAAGATGGGCTTTTCTGCCGTCTACGCCTAGCTTTTTTGCAACTATCTCATCAAGGCCTTCATCTTTAAGTATGAGAGGCACTTCATAGATGGTTTCGGCATCATAGTTCTGGATGACGCATTCCGACTCAACATTACAAAACAGTGCAATCTTTTCTTTTAAATCTTTGGGTATGGCATATTCCGAGCGACAGACGATGATATCCGGCTGGATACCGATACTCCGAAGCTCTTTTACACTATGTTGGGTTGGTTTTGTCTTTAGTTCACCGGCTGTAGAAATGTAAGGGACAAGCGTTACATGAATGTAGAGCACATTGTCGCGCCCCACATCTGTCTTCATCTGTCTTATAGCTTCCAAAAACGGAAGACCTTCAATATCGCCGACAGTGCCGCCGATTTCGGTAATGACCACATCGGCTTTGGATTCTTCGCCAACGCGAATTATCCGTTCTTTTATCTCGTTGGTTATATGTGGAATGACCTGCACCGTTTTACCGTGATACTTGCCCTGCCGTTCTTTGTTTATTACCGTCCAGTAAATTCCTCCTGTGGTTATATCACTGTTTTTGGTAAGACTCACATCAATGAAGCGTTCATAATGGCCTAAATCAAGGTCGGCTTCTGCCCCGTCATCGGTTACATAAACCTCACCATGCTGATAGGGGCTCATTGTTCCCGGATCCACATTAATATAGGGGTCACATTTCTGCATAGTGACAGATAGACCCCTACTTTTTAAAAGGCGCCCCAGCGAGGCCGCCGTTATACCTTTGCCTAGGGAAGATACTACTCCTCCCGTAACAAATATATATTTGGTTGACATAAATAAATCCCCCTTGATATTTATCCGTGCATGAAAAATCTCATACACTTTATTTTAGCCATCAAAAAGGGTGATTGTCAATAGTATGGAGTTTTTATTTTATCAGTTTGTTTACAACTTCAAGCATGGGTTTAATACAATGTTGGTTATGCTTGCGGGATTGGTAATTTTTATTTCAAATATATGTCACTGATTTCATAATTCCATGTAACTATATCAATACTTGGATTTTATTATGTATTTTGCCCATTTAAAAATAAAAAATCCCCCGAATGACTTTTATCCATCGGGGGGATATTTCTTTGTAACACTTGGATTGAATAAAAAGGAACCGTCCCCAATTATTCACCAATTATTCACTCGTAATTTAGAACTACAATACGATTCTGATTGTCAAGGGTTTCGGGGGTTATCTCTATGGTATTGGAATCCAGGTGCTCTACATCACCCATCTTCTCTACGAACTTATCCACCGGATCTATGGGCATGCTGACAGCCGGTGTTCTAAAATGCATGGGAATGGTAATCTTGGGGGAAAGCTGTTCTATTAATGCAGCAGCTCCATCGGCATCCAGGGTAAAGGTTCCTCCTACCGGAATCAGGAGTACATCCACATCGCCGATTTCTTCTATCTGGGTTTTTGAAAGTAAATGCCCCAGATCTCCTACATGGCATACTCTAATACCATCGATCTCAAAAGTGTAGATTATGTTGGGACCTCGCTTGGCTCCCTTGGCTTCATCATGAAAAGCCGGGATACCCTTTATACTTATACCGCTTATAGCACATTCACCTGTAGATTTTACAATCTCCGGGTCTCCTTGAATTCCCTCCACATAATTATGGTCATAATGGTCATGACTTACGGTTACTATATCTGCTTCAACCATCGGTATCTTATAGCCCACACTTCCGTCGAATGGGTCGGTAACTATCTTAGTGCCATCTTTTGATTCCAAAAGAAAACAGGAATGGCCGAACCACCGAATTTTCACGACTGGAAAACCTCCCTTTCATTCAAGGTTTTAGTTTATATATATCTCTATAAAAAAATATCCTAACTATAATATATTCTTGGTAAAAATTGAAATTCCTTCTTTGCACCGTTATTTTATCCATTTCTGCCAGTTCCAATTCTTGGATGAACCCTACATGCGATCCGGTGCACTGATTCCCAAAATCGCCAGTGCGTTTTTAATTACCTGCTGGACAGCCATTACCAGCAAAAGTCTGGCGGTTGTCAAATCTTGAGCATCTGTCAGCACTCGGCATTTATTATAAAAGGAATGAAATGCCGATGCCAGTTCTTGAGAGTATACGGTAATACGGTACGGAGCAAGATTATCGGCAGCAAGCTTTATTTCACCGGGAAAGTCGGCAAGTTTTTTAATGAGCTCTATTTCGGACTCCTCAATTAATAAGTCTGCATATTTATTCACATCATTTTGTGTAAGATTATTTACATTGGGTATATCTACTCCCTGTTCTTTTGCCTGCCTGAGTATGCTGGATATGCGGGCATGGGCGTATTGAACATAGTATACAGGATTGTCGTCAGATTGTTTTATAGCCAGATCTAGATCGAAGTCCAAGTGGGTATCGGCACTTCTAAGGTTAAAGAAAAACCTTGCGGCATCTTTTCCCACTTCTTCTACAATGTCGGCTAAGGTAACGGCCCGACCGGTGCGTTTGGACATACGAGCTATCTCGCCATTGCGGTAAAGCCTGACCAGTTGCATTATGATGACCGTAAGCTTGTCCGGGTCATAGCCCAAGGCTTCAAGCGCTCCCTTCATTCTGGCTATATGGCCATGATGGTCTGCTCCCCAAATATTTATTACCCAGTCAAATCCTCTGTCAAATTTATTCTTATGATAAGCTATGTCAGATGCAAAATATGTAGGTAAGCCGTTTGCCCTTATCAATACCTCATCCTTTGCTTCTCCGAACTGTGAAGCTTTAAACCAAAGGGCACCATCCTTTTTATAGGTGTAGCCCCTGTCTGTCAAAATCTTTATAACCTCATTTACCTTTCCGCTGTCGTGCAGGCTCTGTTCTGAAAACCATACATCAAAATGAACTCCAAAGTTTTCCAAATCCTTTTTCATACGCTCTATATTTTTCTTGAGTGCATATTTAATAAAGTAGGCTCTGCGGGCGGGAGAGTCCATATATAAAAACCTGTCGCCTTCCTGCTCAATCAAGTCTTTCATATGTTCTATTATGTCTTCACCGTGATAGCCGCCTTCGGGGATTTCGCCATGTTTGCCCATCAGCTCGAGATAACGGGCTTCCAATGAAAGGCCGAAGTTTTCAATCTGATTGCCGGCATCATTTATATAGAACTCCTTTGTTACATCAAATCCTACCATTTCTAAGATTGATGCCAAAGCATCACCTAATGCCGCGCCCCTGGCATTGCCCATGTGCATAGGACCGGTGGGGTTTGCGCTTACAAATTCCACCTGAACTTTTTTACCTTCACCTATGTTGCAGCGCCCGAAATCGCTGCCATATTTTAGTACATCCGAAATCACTGCATTAGCCCAAGCAGGCACTAGGTAAAAATTGACAAATCCCGGGCCTGCAACCTCTATTTTTTCAATTAAGTTGCTATGTGTAGTATCAATTCTTTCTGCAATAACCTCTCCGATTTTTCTTGGGGGCATTTTAGCTTCCCTTGCCAAAATCATGGCAATGTTTGTGGCAAAATCTCCATGCCCCTCGTCCTGAGGAACTTCAATATGAAAATCAGGTATGTCCTTAATCGGCAAAGCCCCATCGTCAATGGCTTTATTTAAGGCAGATATTACAATGTCCATTAATTTCTGCTGAACTTGTGTCTTTAAGTCCTTCATAAGATCCTCCTACTAAAAAATGTTTCACGTAACGTTGCTGTCGTTTTACGTAAGTAAATTCTACCACTCAAAAATTTTAATTGCAACAATTATCGTTTTTTGCCGCCACCGTCCCTACGGGCTCTCTGGACTAAAGCTTCGGCTCGGATGCGAGCTGTTTCAATTTCTACATCCTTTGGTTTGCGGCCAACCTGCTTTTTGAACTCCTTTATAAACAGCTCTAAAAATTTATCCATCTTTTCGTTGCCTGTTATGCCCCAGTCTTTATAATTTTCTTCAATATAATCCACTATATCCGCAGTTATGTCCATGATGATTTTAAAGCGGCGGTTTTTTGCATATATGTTTACGCCATAGCCTAGTATGAGTGCGATTAAAGGCTCCATTACCGCTTCATTTGTTATCACATTTATTATCATTTTAAGCCATCCCAAATCCATAAAAATCCCCCTCTCTTGTTTATATTATGCGCGAGGGGGGGATTAGTGCACTTATTATTTTTTTCGACTGCCGGGTTTTATTATAGGTAAGTTTTTTTTGCACAGCGGACATTCTTCAGGATCATAGGACTCTACCTGCAGCTTTAAGAGATAATGCGCAGGCACACCAAAGTCCACCTTACCGCCGCTTCTGTCAACCAGTGCTGCTACGGCAGCTACTTCGCCGCCCAGCTCTTTTATAAGTGATATGACCTCTTTTACTGAACCGCCGGTAGTAACTACATCCTCAACTACAAGTATTCTTTCACCGGGCTTTACGGTAAAACCGCGGCGAAGCGCCATTTTGCCTTCTTCCCTTTCGGTAAAAATAGCACGGGCATTAAGCTGTCTTCCCATTTCATAGGAAATTATTATGCCGCCCATAGCCGGGCCAATTACCGTTTGAATGCCCAAATCCTTCACGTTTTCAGCCAACTTGACGCAGACTTGTTCCGTTGATTTAGGATACTGTAGGAGCTGGGCGCACTGCATGTATTTGTCGCTGTGGCGGCCGGAGGTCAAAAGAAAATGTCCGGTCTTGAGCACCCCTGTTTCATAAAATAGCTTTAAAATATCTTCATCTGTCATAAAAATTTCTCCCTTCAAGGCAATTATCATCTTATATACTATTGAAATAGCTTACTAAGGGCTTTGGCAGGGTCCGGTGCAGCGGTGACCGGGCGACCTACTACTATGTAGTCCGCGCCTTCGTCAAGGGCCTGAGCAGGAGTCATGACACGCTTTTGATCTCCCGTCGCAGCCCATGCAGGTCTTACTCCCGGTGTTACTATTAGGAAATCATCTCCTGCTGCCTCTCGTATGACGGATATTTCTTTAGGGGAGGCTACTACCCCGTCAAGGCCTGATTCCTTTGCCATAAGTGCCAGCGTTTTTACCTGTTCTGTCGGTGATTTATTTATATTTACAGCTGCCAAATCGTTCTCATCAAGACTTGTAAGGACAGTAATGGCAAGTAAAATCGGCTTTTGGGAAACATCTGCATTGTCCACTACCTCACGAGCCTTTCTCATCATCTGGCGCCCGCCGGAGGCATGCACATCAAGCATAAACGCACCGGTGCTCAAACATGCTTTTGCAGCACCGGCTACGGTATTCGGGATATCGTGCAGTTTCAAATCCAGGAAAACTTTACACCCTTCATTATTAATTTTTTTAACAATTTCAGGTCCCTGTGAACAGAAAAGTTCCAGTCCTACCTTAAAAACAGATACCTTGTCTTTTAAAAGTCTAACAATTTCCAAGGCTTTTTGTTCATCGGGGGTGTCCAGTGCTATGATGACCTTACTGTAATCATATGACATACGCTGTCTCCTTTCGAAATTTTAAATATTATATGGCTTATCCTCTTGCAGCACCTATTAAGTCTTGAAGGTTCCTGCCTTTCATGTCAAGATATGCCTTTATGCCTTCTATGATTTCAAGGGGAGCCGTAGGGTTTACAAAGTTGGCGGTACCTATGGCTACGGCCGAAGCTCCTGCCAGTATAAATTCTACCGCATCCTGCCATGTGGTTATGCCGCCCATGCCTATGACAGGTACATCCACCGCTTCACAGACTTCCCAGACCATGCGCAGTGCAACCGGTTTTACCGCAGGCCCGGACAGGCCTGCAAATTTGCGGCTAAATATGGGCTGCTGTGTATCGATATCAATTGCCATGCCCAGGAGGGTATTTATGAGGGAAATAGCATCGGCTCCGGCAGACACTGCGGCTTCGGCAATTTTCTGGATATGGGTGACATTTGGCGAAAGTTTGGCTATGATGGGAAGTCTTGTGGCTTCACGTACTGCTTTTATGACTTCAAAGGCACTTTCCGGTTCTTGCCCAAAGGCAAGACCTCCTTTTTCCACATTGGGGCAGGATATATTTACCTCCAGTGCTGCCAGGCCTTCAAGTGACGACAGCTTTTTTGCTGTTTTATGGTAGTCTTCCACAGTATCGCCGTCGATGTTGGCTATTACGGGTATGGCAAGTTCCGAAAGATGCGGCCACTCCTCCTCAATAAATCCTTGGACACCGGGATTTTCAAGACCCACGGAGTTCAGCATGCCTGCAGGTGTTTCATGAACCCTAGGGGGAGGATTGCCGTTTTTCGGCATAAATGTAAGGCCCTTTGTCACTAAGGCCCCCAGTTTATTTATATCGTAAAAATCGCTGTATTCTCTGCCGAAACCAAAAGTCCCCGAAGCTACCATGACGGGGTTTTTCATGTTTATGCCTGCTATATTGACACTAAGGTCCACATCATGTTTCATTTTTATTCTCCTTTAACACAGCTCTACTTCTCCGGCTTCAAATACCGGCCCGTCCTTGCAAACTTTTTTATATCCTTTTCTGGAAGATTTTACCGAACATCCTAAACATGCCCCTACGCCACAAGCCATATGCTCTTCCAAGGAAAGATATGCTCTGATGTTTTTACTTGCCGCAATCTCCTTTACCTTTATGAGCATGGGCTTAGGTCCACAGGAGTAGATTATGGGATCGGTTTTACCCATATGCTCCTGAAGGAGTCTTTCCAATATATCCGTTGGAAATCCTTTGTATCCATAGCTTCCATCATCTGTTGCAATTATTGTTTCTACTCCCGGAAATTTAAGGTATCCTTCACCGAATACTTCGCTTTTTGTAGTAAAGCCCAATACTGTGGTAACGCTGTTTTTATTTTTCGGCTCTGAAGCGATTTTTTTAGCAAGATATATGATTGGTGCCGTTCCAATCCCGCCGGCAACTATAATGCAGTGTGCATCTTTTTCCGGCAGGGGGAATCCGTTTCCCAAAGGTCCGATTACATCCAGCTTGTGACCGGTAAGAGTTTGGGAGAGGAGTCGGGTCCCCTCTCCCACCACCCTATATATTATTTCGACACAGCCTGTTTTCTCATCTGTATCAGCAATACTTATGGGCCTTCGCAGAAGAGGCGAAAGGGTTTTCCCGCAGCGGATGTGCAGGAATTGTCCGGGCACAGCCTTCTTGGCTATATCTAAAGCTTTTATCTTCATATGATAGATATTTGGAGCTATTTCCTTATTTTGTACAATATCTGCCAAGGCAGCAACAGTATTATTCAAAAAAATGCCCCTTTCTATGTTTAAATACTTTTTAATGAGAATGTCTGAGCTTAGGCACCTGCCGCCAGCGGTCGGCAGGAAACGGAGGTAGCTTCGATTACCTTATAGAGGGCGCGCGCCGTGTCCAGTGAGGTGATGCAGGGGATGCCGTCTTCGGCTGCCACCCTACGTATTTTGAAGCCATCTCTCTGGGGTGCTTTGCCCCGTGTAAGGGTGTTTATTATCATATCTATTTTGTTTTCCTTTATAAGGTCGATGATATTGGGAGAACCTTCTTCAACCTTGTTTACTACTTCAACCGAAACTCCCTGGGCTTTTAAGGCTTCGGCAGTGCCATTCGTAGCATATATCTTAAAGCCTAGTTCCCAGAACTTTTTCAGAAGTTTTACGGCCTCTTTCTTATCTCTGTCAGCAATAGTAGCAAGGATTGCTCCGTCTGTGGGAACGATGATTCCTGAAGCGGTAAATGCCTTATATAATGCCTTTTCAAAGGTTTTTTCCATGCCTAGGACTTCGCCAGTTGATTTCATTTCGGGGCCCAGAGAAGGTTCTACCATTCGCAGCTTCGAGAAGGAAAATACCGGTGCTTTTACAGCCACAAAATCAGGCCTGGGCGGAAGCAATCCGCCTTTATATCCCAGATTGGCAAGGTTTTCCCCCAATGCTATCTTGGTAGCGATGTTCACCATGGGAATCCGGGTAATTTTGCTCATATACGGAACTGTCCGGCTTGAGCGGGGGTTTACCTCTATTATATATACATTGTCATTTTCAACTACGAATTGAATATTTATTAAGCCTTTTACCGAAAGCCTAAGGGCAATCCGGGTAGTATAGTCTACAATTTTTTCTACGGCAGTGGGGCTTAACGTCTGATGTGGATATACGGCAATACTGTCGCCTGAGTGGATGCCTGCCCGCTCGATATGTTCCATTATTCCGGGTATCAGTACTTCCTTGCCGTCGCAAACCGCATCGACTTCTACCTCGGTACCTCCGATATATCGGTCTATGAGCACCGGCTTTTCGCTGGAGGCTTCTACGGCATTTTCCATGTAATTTTTAAGTTCTTTCATATTATATACTATTTCCATGGCTCTGCCGCCAAGGACGTAAGATGGCCTTACCAGCATGGGAAAACCTATTTCTCCGGCTTTAGCCAGAGCTTCTTCAACGCTCCTTGCGGCAGTGGCCTTCGGCCTGGGGATGCCTAATTCACTCAGTAAATCGTCAAATTTCTCTCGGTCTTCGGCCAAATCTATGGACTTTACATCGGTTCCTAAAATCCTTACACCGTAGCTTTCCAGTGTAGCTGCCAGGTTAATTGCAGTCTGACCGCCAAACTGCACGATAACTCCAAGGGGTTTTTCACGATCAATTATCGACAGTACATCTTCAATGTAAAGCGGCTCAAAATACAGGCAGTCTGCTGTGTTAAAATCCGTACTGACTGTTTCGGGATTGTTATTTATGATTACGGTCCTGTAGCCTGCCTCTTTTGCAGCCCAAACCGCATGCACAGAGCAGTAGTCGAACTCTATACCTTGACCGATGCGGATGGGACCAGAACCTAGGATGATTACTGAAGGCTCTACATCGGTATATGCTTTGTCATTGTCTTCAAATGATGAATAGAAATACGGTAAAGCCGCACTGGTTTTCGAAGGATGGGTGTTTACCGCTTTATAGGCAGGCAGGATATTATTCGCTTTCCGCTGAGCCTTTATCTGGCTTTCATCTTTACCTGTTAAATCTGCAATAAGTTTATCCGGAAACTGCATGGCTTTTGCCTTGCTTAAAAGCTGCGGCGAAAGCTCCTCTTCTTTTAACTTGTTTTCCATTTGAACTATATTTTTAATCTTTTCAAGGAAAAACTTATCTATTTTACTTAAATCTTGTATGGCATTTATGCTCATTCCTCGGCGAAAGCCTTCCGCCACTGCAAACAATCGCTCATCGGTAGCTTTTGCAATTTTCCTCTCTATTGTTTCTATATCTGCCTGTTTAAGGTTTTTCAGCGACAGGCCGATAAGACCCTGCTCCAAAGACCTGGCTGCTTTCATCAGAGCGCCTTCTAGATTTGTGTCTATTGACATGACTTCTCCGGTAGCCTTCATCTGAGTGCCGAGGAAGCGGTCAGCATAGTTAAATTTATCAAAAGGCCAGCGGGGCATCTTTACAACTACATAGTCTAGGGCGGGTTCGTAGCAGGCACTGCCGCCACCGTTGACAGGATTTTTTATTTCATCCAGACAAAGTCCTGCTGCAATCTTGGCAGTTATCTTTGCTATGGGATATCCTGATGCCTTGGAGGCCAACGCACTGGAACGGCTAACCCGAGGATTTACTTCTATTACATAGTAGTTTCCGGTTGTAGAATCCAAAGCATACTGAACATTGCACCCTCCTTCGATGCCCAATGCTCGAATTATCTTGAAAGAGGCAGCCTTGAGTTTGTTATACTCTGCATCGGTAAGGGTTTGTGAGGGCGCAACCACCACGCTGTCTCCTGTATGAATTCCTACGGGGTCAATGTTTTCCATATCGCAAATACATATGCACTGGTCTTTTCCATCCCGGATAACCTCAAACTCAATCTCTTTCATGCCCAGCAGACTTTTTTCCAAAAGAACCTGATGAATGCGACTGAGGCGAAGTCCATTGTAGGTTATTTCCATCAGTTCTTCCTCAGTGTTAGCTACACCTCCTCCGGTTCCTCCTAATGTATAGGCAGGCCGCACTATTAGCGGCAGACCCGCTTCTTTGGCAAAATTTCTGGCTTCTTCAAGACTGTGTACTATACGGCTGTCCGGCACCGGCTCGCCGATGTCTTCCATGAGCTTTTTAAACAGCTCCCGATCTTCAGCCTTTTTAATAGAGGTGAGGGGGGTTCCCAACAGCTTTACACCCTCCCGATCGAGAATCCCCTTTTCCGCAAGTTCCACCGCCAAATTAAGTCCAACTTGACCGCCCAATGTCGCAAGAAGCCCATCCGGCTTTTCACGGCGTATTACTTTAGCGGCAAATTCCGGTGTCAGCGGTTCTATATAAACCTTGTCGGCTATATGGGAATCCGTCATAATAGTAGCAGGATTGCTGTTAATCAGTACAACCTCCAAGCCTTCCTCCCTAAGGGATAGGCAGGCCTGAGTCCCTGCATAATCAAATTCCGCAGCTTGACCAATTATGATGGGGCCTGAACCGATAACCATTACTTTTTTTATGCTTTTATTTCTAGGCATGAGAAAATCTCCTTTCAAAAAAGCCGAACTTCATTTGTAGTATATTTATTCATTATATTGTATTTTAACACTGAATTATTCGGAAGGTCAAGCCTTTTTATGAATAATTATGCATAGCATCATCAGAATAAACTATTCTCCCATCGACCATTGTTAAAACTGCCTTGCCTGTTAGCCTCCAACCGTCAAAAGGAGTGTTTCTGCCTTTGGAGAAAAATTTATTTTTATCAACGGTCCATACCCGATTCGGATCTATAACGGTTATATCTGCAGGTGCTCCAATCTTTAATGTTCCCATATCAAGGCCTAAAACTTTCGCCGGGCCCAAGGTCATTTTCTCTATAGCAGCATTTAAACTCAAAACACCTTCTTTAACTACATGTGTCAATATCACGCCGAGAGCCGTTTCAAGTCCCACCATGCCAAAGGCCGCCTTGTCAAACTCCAGGTCTTTTTCGTCTATGTGGTGTGGGGCATGGTCGGTAGCTATGGCATCGATAGTGCCGTCCTTTAAGCCTTCAAGTAAGGCATCTATATCACTTTGGGTCCTCAGCGGAGGATTGACTTTTGCGTTTGTATCGTAGCCCATCACAGCTTTTTCGGTAAGTGTAAGATGATGTGGTGTCACTTCACAACTTACTTTTACTCCTTCACTTTTGGCCTGTCGTATCAGTCTTAATGAGCCTTCGGTGCTTACATGTGCTATGTGAACACGAGTCCCCATTTCCCTTGCAATCAGTATATTACGGGCTACCATGATTTCTTCGGCAGCTGCAGGAATTCCCGCAAGGCCCAGTAATGTTGAAATATAGCCTTCATTTATTTGACCGCCTTCAAACAGGAAAGGGTCTTCACAGTGGTCAATAATCACCTTATCAAACATAGAAGCATAAACCATTGCTTTTCGCATAAGGGCACTGTCAGCTATAGGCTTTCCGTCATCAGAAAATGCTACGGCACCGGCCTGAGCCATATCTCCCATTTCGGCAATTTCCTTACCCTCTTGACCCTTTGATACACATCCGATGGGAAGCAGTTTTATCTTGCCTGCTTTCGATGCCTTGGATTTTACATATTGTACCAAAGCCGCATTGTCAATGGGGGGATTGGTGTTTGGCATACATGCAACTGCCGTAAAGCCGCCGGCTGCGGCACTCATGCTGCCCGATTCGATATCTTCCTTGTATTCATAGCCGGGGTCCCTGAAATGTGCATGCATGTCGATGAGGCCGGGGGTGACTATCATCCCTGAAAGGTCAATTACTTTTGCATCACTTATTTCAATCTCGTCTTTGACAGCCGCAATGTGACCGTCAACTATGAGTACATCACCTGTAGTATCTGTGTTTTGGCTGGGATCTATAACTCTTGCTCCTTTTAAAAGTTTTTTCATTATCGGCTTCCTCCTATCAGGTGGTATAAAACAGCCATGCGAACGGCAACACCGCTTTTCACCTGCTCGTTTATGACCGACTGGCAGCCGTCAATTATCTCTGATGTAAGCTCGATTCCTCGATTTACAGGGCCCGGATGCAGTAAAATGGCATCTTTCTTGGCCAGGTCCAGCTTGTCTTTATTCAGGCCAAAGAATTTGCAGTATTCTCTCACCGTCGGAAACAGGCCTTTTTTCTGCCGTTCCAATTGTATTCGCAGTGCTATTACAACATCGGCATTTTCTACAGCTTCCTCTACGGTTGCTGCAAGTTTTGCTCCGGTCTTTTCTATGTCAACAGGCATCAATGTTGAAGGGCCTGCCACATATACATCTGAGCCCATTTTTGTAAATCCGAAAATATTGGAGCGTGCTACTCGGCTGTGGAGAATATCTCCAAAAATAGCTACTTTAAGCCCTGATAATGTGCCTTTTCTTTCCCTTACGGTCAGCATATCAAGCAGCGCCTGTGTAGGATGTTCGTGGGTGCCGTCACCGGCATTTATTACCGAAGCTTTAACATGGTTACACAGATAATTTGCCGCTCCCGATGAGCTGTGTCTAATAACTACTGCGTCGATGCCCATCATTTCCAAAGTTTTAGCGGTGTCTTTTAGGGTTTCACCCTTTTGCACACTGCTTGCGGATGATGTAAAATTAATGGTATCAGCGCTTAGATACTTGCCTGCCAATTCAAAGGATGTGCGGGTTCGAGTGCTTGGCTCATAGAAAAGGTTTACTATTGATTTTCCACGGAGTGTGGGAACTTTTTTTACATCCCTGTCCAGGATTTCTTTAAACGAATCGGCTGTGTCTAAGATTAGTTCAATATCGGATTTTTTAATATGCTCCAGTCCTAAAAGATGTTTTTCACTGAGCATAAAACGCCTCCTTCCTGATAATCCCCGTCAAAAATTAAGTTAAACGGTCCATAAATATGACTTATACTATTTTCTGCAGCTTGAGAGCAGATTATTATTACAAAAAACCCTGTCCGCAAGGGGCAGGGTTTTTAATAAGCAATGGAATTTTTAGGCACATTCTTAAGCGGGGATGTACAGCACTTTCAAAAAATGCCTTTTCCCACAGAGGCGGAAAAAGGCATTCTTATCCCAACTTATAAAAATGCGTCTAACCTTGCCGGCCTCGCTGGACCAGATTTAAAGGTGTTGCATTTGGCTTCGTTTATTTATTTTTTTAAATATACCACACGATGGTCCTGTTGTCAAATAAAAAATATTTATTGACTTTTCAAAAAAAGTGAAATATAATGCTTTAAATTAGTTTAGTTTAATAAAAATGTAAACGGGCCTTTCAGTGTGTTAACTTTCCATATTACATAACGCTTTTAAGAGCAGGAAATGGAGATGATTAAAATTAAAATAGGATTCTTGGGACCACATGGAACTTTTTCGGAGGAAGCTCTCGATAATTGGATAAATAAAAGCGGATTAGGTCCTGATTCATATGAAAAAATAGCATTTCCTACAATCATCGATGTTATAAATGCCGTCGGAAAGCAAATAGATATGGCTATCGTGCCCATTGAAAACTCTCTTGAAGGTTCCGTCAATATGACCATAGATTGTCTTATTCACGAAGCGGAGGTTATGATTGCCGGAGAGATAGTTTTACCAATCGTTCAGCATCTGTTTGCCAAAAAAAGCATACCCCTTGACGAAATAAGGGAGGTATATTCACATCCTCAGGCTCTTTTCCAGTGCCGCAAATTTTTAATGAAGAACTTGCCCCATGCTGTATTAAAAGAGGTATCGAGCACCGCCGAAGGTGCAAATACAGTTGCTAAAAGCCCCTCCTATGGCATTGCTGCAATAGGCAATCAATCCCTTTCTAAATTATACAATCTAACAGCGGTAGCTGAAAGCATACAGGATAGTCAAAATAATATGACGCGTTTTTATTTACTTTCAACAGAAGACAAACCGTCTACAGGTCATGACAAGACCACTCTTGTTTTTTCAACGGCAAATCGCCCCGGAAGCCTTTTTAAGTGTTTAAAGGTATTTGCACAACAGCAG
>MPOT01000108.1 GCA_001896545.1 Tepidanaerobacter sp. EBM-38
CTTCAACGGTTTTAGCTTGTGTATGACATCCTCTCAATGCAGGCACTGATGCTATATATAATCCATCTTCGTCCTTTTCTATAAGAATTGTGAAATTAAATTTCTTCAAATCCATCACCTCTCAATTAGGAATAATTTAAACTATAAACTTCAAATGAAAGTATACCTTTAATCTTATTATAACATTTTTTTCTTGGCTTTTTTTAATATTATTTCCGATACGAATCTACGATAAAACCAAAGAGAAACTAAAAAGTTTTTGCGACTTTCTTATAAACATGTAAAGAAACTCTTAACCGCACTGCTGCGGTTTTTTCTCTTTCCAGGCACACGGTGCAAGGAAGCCTCTGGAAAAGTGAAACAATATTACAAATAACAAAAACCGTCATCCTGAGCGATACAAAAACTGTCATCCTGAGCGTCAGCGAAGGATCTTTCGTCGAAGCGGCTTTAAGATTCTTCATTCCGCCTCGTTTCATTCAGCATGACATAAACCCGAGATTTTCAGAGGCTTCCCTAGCATACACTTATTTACTTATTGACCCATTGCTTCTAAAATTTTGTTGTATAACGCTTCCTTTCGCTTTTCGAAAAAGGTATTAAAATCATCAGACCGTATAGCGTCAACATCTATTAGGTGAGTTTCTAAAATTTTGTTTAAGGTATCAGCATCAATATTTTTTTCTTTTTCAATGAAATCCAGATAAATACTTGGTGGATTTCCTCCTATTGAGCGGTTTGTTAAAGCTGAAAGCGGTGATTTGTTAATTATAGAATTGTATAGATCTTTAGGTATTCCCTGCTTAGCACAATAAGCTGTAGGAAATATATGATGAATGTCTATACTGTCATTGTAGTATGTCTGAAGATCAATGGGAACGCCTGATATAAAATCCCTACACCCTTCTCTCATTAAAAGAACATGCACACCTTTATATGCAGCACTGTTTCTAGTGCGCATAGTCAAAAGCCTGTCGGAATCGAAGGTTGCTTCACTTATCGTATCCGGCTTGCTTTTACCATCTAACCAATCTAAAACCTGTGGCAAGTCTTTTGCGAACCGAGTCTCAGTAGCAGCACCATACAATTCACCAAAAACACCGCACCAATACCATTGTGCTAGTTTCTGCCTTGTTGTGTGATTGTGGGCTTTCGGTCCTAATTCAACTAAGATTGCAGTTAAAGGTATCATTTGTGAGGGATATGGTATATCTTGATGTGAGAAGATTTTTTGTTCCATTAAAAATTTAGCAGCCTCATAAAACCCTTCAGTAACTTTGCCGCTCCATGCCTTGTATTCTTCTACCGTTAAATTTAAAATATCTCTGCGCTTACAGCCTACTGCAGCTCCAGGATTATCTTTCTTTCTATTATAAGTTACTAATAGCGCAATAGTCTGCAGAAAATCTGTATTTTCTAATATCGATAAAATAGGATTATTCTTAAATGCTTTAACATCTTCACTATTGCTTGGATTGCCTTCATATCTTAATTTCCAATCATCCCTTAGTGAAAAATTATCTGCTGCAAAAGAAGCTGTCAGTAATTCAAACACCGTCAAAGTTACACCGCCGGTGTTTACGTTTTCAAATACTTGGCATACAGCTTCTTTTGGTGTTGTATTCAAAAGTGTTATTACCGGTAATTGATAATTATTAAATGCTGAAAACGCCTCTGCCATGAACTTACTCCATCGCAAAGAGCGTTCTTGGGACATGTCAATGCTAAAATATTGATTTTGCCACTGTAAAAGTTTATCAGGTTTAAATAAATAATGTACTGGAAGCAGTCCTGCTTCACATTCTTTTTCCATAGTTGAAAAATCAGCTATTACTACATTGCCCTTGCCCCTTAATATTTTGTCCTCCGGCAGCGAAATTATAGCATCATCCTTATCTGAATTTACATCTGTTGCCATATTTATATCTAAATAATACCATCTCTTGATTTCTTTTCCGCGAACATCAGTAGTTTTAACCGGCTCATCTAAGTAAAGAGCTTGATACAAAGATGTTATGCGCTGCTGTCCATCTAATATAAGCCTTTGAGGTTCTGGCAGCTGCAGTAAGCAGACTCCCTCAACTAAGCGAGGCTTAAACCTTACATCAGGGTTTCCTGTTTCAAGCAGCATAACTGCTCCGATAGGAAACGACTTTAGAACACTTACAAGTAATTTGCGAATCCGTTCATTATCCCACACCCAACCCCTTTGAAAATCCGGAAGTTGTGTTCTTCCGTCTTGCACAGAATCAAGCAAACTTTTTAACATTTCTGATGTACTGTGAAATATAGTCGGCATTTGTTGAAACCCCCTGCTAATTATTTAGTAGCTTAGTTATAAATATATTTTTTAAATTTTTACTTTAACTATAACTATATAAATTCGCCACCTTATGCGATTTTCCTTCTTACTTCTGCGGAGCACAGAGTCAGGCACTTGCTTTTACACATGTAAAAACCTTTGCGAATTAAACTTTCTTCTTAAAATGAAATATCCTAAGGGTATTTGCTGCAATTAAAAAGCATTTAAAATAGATGCAATATCGGCGTAAGTAAGTGGTTGGAAGAAGAAGGAAATATATAGTTAGTGTAGAAGTAATTTAGGGATAAGATAAAATAATGAATAATTTACCTCCGTCCCCAAAAATGGATCGTCCTCAAATATTCACTGCAAGGGAGGATTTTAGGTGTAATTGTAGAAATATATAAATATTTGTATTTTTTGGTATAGAAAAGGAGTAGGAGATAATGAAAACTATTCAGGATTTAGATTTATTGGTTGAGAAATACAAGCGAAATTCAAAGCTAGGTTTAAATGATTCGGAAGCTGCGATTGAAGGAATTCAATTTTTACTTAGAGGTGACACACAATCTAGAGGCAGAGGCATGGAATATGTTTTTGAATTTCCTAATGATATTGGAGTTAATGCTTTTTTTAATTACTATAGTGTGCTGGACGAAGAAGAAAAAAATAAGGCTATACAGAAACTCATGACTTGTAAAGAATATGAAGGAGAATATGGAAATGGCAGGCATTTTGATATACACAGCTTCGCC
>MPOT01000010.1 GCA_001896545.1 Tepidanaerobacter sp. EBM-38
GGCATACTCTATTAAAAGAGATTTTACCACCTCATCAAGGTCGGAAAAGGGAAGTTTGCACAAAGCTGACAATATTGCTATATGAACGGATTCTTCAGTGCAGTATTCTATATTGTAGGATTTGAGGAGTCTATATCTTTCTTTATTATCAAAAAACTTTTTATAATGTTCAAATATATTTTTTAAAGCTTCATTTTTGACTCCTAAGTTTCTCATAATAATAGTAGTCCTGTCAGTAGAAAATTCATCACTATATTTTAAAATATCTAATAGCCAGTTTTCTCGAGGTCCAGGCTTGCAAAAAGGTGCATATACCAGATAGTTGCTCTTAATATCCTGTTTTTCTAGAAGATATTTTGCATAAAAATAGTTTTGGCCGTCCAATTTTAAAATTTTTGCATTGGAAAGCTCTAAAGTGTCAATTTGACCTTTAAATTCGCCATTATCATCATACCAAAAGATGATATTTCGCTTTTTTCCTTCAGAAAGCCCTTTGTTAAAGTTTTGTTCCAGTATTTTTTTTACTTCATCAAGTTCCAAATTAATCACCTGCTTAAATTTTTGCCAATAAATTTGCCTTTAACGGTTTTTTTCCTTCTCCCTGTGGTATCTCTATACCTTGAAACTTAGCATAATTCACGATTACCCCATCATCAAGGTCTATTTTTATTCTTTGATTTGCCACATGGGCAATCACTTGGTCATACTCAAGGCATTCCTGTATCTGTTTTTGCAGCTTTTCCTTTGCCTTTCGGGCATTATTCTTTTCTCGCAGTGATAAGTTTGAATCTATGATTACATCAAGTCTTTTTATCTCATCCTCATATTTTCTCTGAAGTTTATGAAGATAGTCAATTCTAACGCGGGCTGCAATATGTTCATCATATCTGTGCATGTATATAAGCGCTTTAAACCCATCCTGCCTTCCTGAATCAAATAGCCAGTATATTGGCCTTTGTTTATATGTCTGAACATGGTTTTTATAAAAATCCTTTAAGAAATAGCGGCGCAGTGCCTGACGAGAAGTTTCAGACTTCCGTTTCCCTATACTTTCAGCTATATAGTCTAGATTTTCTTCTAATTTTTCCTCTCCAAAAGTCACCTTCAGGAATTCAATAAATCTTGCAACTATATCATCTTCAAAATACTCTTCATCGGTTATGGGGATGGTGTTGTCGCTTTCCGGTGCAAAGGTGGCATCAATCCATGTATCTTCTAATATATCATTATCTTCATCCTTGACTAGTTTACGGACTTTCCATTGCCCGTTTTCTATCTTCCACTTATCGCTCCACTCCCCTCCTGCATACACCAATCCTTCCACATCAGGAGAATACCTTCCGAACATACAGCCTACTGCATAGGAGATAAATGACTTAATGTCCCGCTCCCTGTCGGCTTTACTTACCGTTACATCTTTTTCATCAACTTCAGGAGTAAGCTCATCTTCAAGACCATAAATCTTGATAAATATTCGGTTTAACTCCTCTTCATTTGCCTTAAGTTGGTAAAATTGTCTTTCCGCAAACTCCGCCCAATTGTCAAAGGCTTTCTCTATGGTGTTTGCATCGCCTTTGTGTGTGAGTATGGGATGTTTTTTAAAGTCCCATGAAGTTTCAAAGGAGTCCCAGTCGGTTTTGGAGATGGAGATGTTTTGTTGAACAAGTTTATTTATTAATTCTTTATGTGTGTAATCTTTAATTATTGGAAGTTTTCTTAATGGCCCTTGATTAAAATCTAATGTTGGAGCTAATATTTTCAACAAAATTTCACAAATAATGGAATTAAAATATGCCAACAAAAGCGGCTCGTCTTGCTCACTGCAAATAAAGCACATTGGGCCCTTAGAATCAAATAAGTGCCCTTCTTTGCAAAATCTCATTGACAATTTTCCTGATGATAAGGCTGACCATGTTAATCCCCTTCTAAAATAATAGTTTTCGTTCCTGATTACAGATTTTTCGAAGTTTCTTATTTCGGCTCCATTATTCTCCCAGTTAACTACAAATTCATTATTTCCATACCATTTTCGAAACTCTCCACCCTTATTGTATGGAAACCATTTTAACTTGCTTTTTGCTGCCTGTTTGCAATCTTTAAATCCAAATCCTATCTTTGCACATGACACTTCAAACCAGAGTCTTAAAAATCTGTTATTATCTGAAGTAGCCATTCCTTGGCGTGGTTCGGCAATCCTCCCTAAGGGAATACTCTCATTAAAAACTTCTCTTATTCTTTCACTCACCCAGTATGCAATCGGACTGCCTGGAATTTTAGAAAAATCAGTGGATGATGAGGTATATCTGTAATCAACATCTGGGTTTTGAATCGCTTCCAAAGTTCTGGCAGATTGATTTTCTGCTCCTCTAAAATCTGATAATCTTATATATTCTCCTGTCTCGCCGGTATTTGAGTTTCTTAAAGTAAATGTGCAAATAGGAACTGTTGCTCCGTCAAATCCAGAATACTCTAATTGAATCAGGCTAGTAATCGCTTTAGACTTAATCATCTTTTTTCTCAGTTCTTCATATGAAGATATAAACATCCAAACAAAAGGAGACATAAAACCTAGATGACCATTTTTCTCTGTATATTTGTAGCTCCGTTCGATAAACACAGAAAATAAATCTGATTTTACACTACTGTAATGTTTATCAATATACTTCTTTAAGTTCTCATTCATTCCTTTCCGCCCCATATAAGGCGGGTTGGTGACTACTACATCATATTTGCTGCTCATTATCTTGGCCTGCTTTATGAGGGGCGGGAGTTTTTCAAGTAGTATTTGTTTATGCCCAAATTCAAATGCGTCGCCGGGATGATTTTGCCGAATTTCCTCTAATCGGTTTTCTGTCTTATCAAAATCAAGCTTTTTCACTTCTAGTATCGAACCATATTCCTTGGCATCTTGAAATACATGGATAAGGTATCTTGCCTGGATTTCAAAATCCGCATCTGATAAGTCGTCTTTGTCCTTTATCTTTTCTTCCAGTTCTGTCTTTGAAATAAATTTTTTTCCACCGGCAAAGTATGTAATAGTTTCTTCAGGTATTCCATTACTTTCTTGGATAGAGCACAAATTTATATCTATGTTTTCGCGAAATATTCGCCTGTTTTTGCTTCTGGCTTTCATCATCACTGCAAAATAGGCCAGTTGGCCCGCTCGATCGTCAATGTCTAACCCGTAAAGATTGTTTTCCAGGATAAGTTTAGGTATCTCCCGTTCAGAATAGCCGGCGCTTTTATATATATCAAAAAGCACATCAAATGCGTAGACTAGTATATGGCCACTGCCCATAGCCGGGTCTAATACTTTTATGTCTTCTGGCTTCATATCCTTACTTTCTGCCCTTATCTTTTTAAGCTGCTCCTCCACTTCCGGCTCCTGCTCAGCCTCATCAATATAATACTTCCACTTCTCTTTTAACTTCTTACTATCCACTACCCACTTCCCACTGCCCACTATCTCCTGCCCACTAATCTTCTCCAGCCACAATCGCCCCAAAGAGTTTTCCACCATATACTTTACTATCCATTTAGGAGTAAACAGCTGGGTTGCAGCAGGAATTTTTTCTTTAGTTATCTTTTGATTTTTCTTAAGACCTGCAAAAACCTCATCTTTCTTTTCTGAAATATAGTATTGATAGAGCCAGCCTATTATCTCTACTTGTTCTTTGAAGTATTCCTCCGGTATATCGGAAACCAGGCGGCGTATAATCGAGCCTTCTGACAGCAAATTCTTCGGCAGCAATATATCAGTATAGTCTCCTATCTTTTCAAATAGCCCAGGGAGAATATCATTTAGCTTGTTGCACTGTTTAACAAGAAGATATCTGAACAGTTCTTCTGTATCATTTTCATCTTTTAGTCTTGCAACTACTTCTTGGTTTAAATCAAGGTCGATATGCTCGGCATATGTGATGATATCTGGTTCTGTTTTCCCCGGTTCTGCTGATGACAGCACTCTGACCCCTGTGGGAATATAACCGTTTACCTCCATGAACCTTAAGGCTATAATCCGGTTAAACCAAGTATAGGCAACTTCTTCAACTACTTGCTCGAATCCTTTTTCGCGTATTTTAGCCTCAAGGCTTTTTCGCTGATTTATTTCAAATGACTTGAGTTTTTTCCCGTTTATTCTTATATAGTCTTGCGATACTTCTTCAGGCTTTTTTATTTCATTTTCCGTGATTCCAAGTTCATAAGCTCTTTGAGAAATATCTTCAATTAATTTATTTCTTGCCCATACGGCATAGTTTTTTATCAAGCTTTTATCCATGGTAACCCCCTACATCTTGCGATAACTGAAATTTTTTTATATTAACCGTCTTCTCTTATAATTGCATTTTCAAAGCTAGTTAGATTAAGCTGCTCATATTCTATATGATTATTTTTTGAAACAGCATTCTCATCGAACCAATCTTTAATACTTATGCGCTCATCTTCATAAACCATTGAATCTATTGGCTTGGCCCCAATTTTTAATAGTTCCTTATTACCCTCAGGAATATTGTCTTCTTTTCTCACAAAAAGCGGTACCCATTGATTTTTTATATTTTCTGTGGCACCGGTCCAAGTACCGCCTTTGTTCAAATCTGATGATATTACTATTGCATACCTAGATAATGCATAAATATACTTGTTTCTCTCCATTGCAGAATATATCGTAAACCGTGATTTCGGGTTTACAGCGGATAGTATCAGTAAATCGCCACTAATTATTTTTTCTCTGATTTCTTTTTTCTTTATTCTCTGTATCATACTATCGGCAATAAAAGCCACTGCTTTCCCGTTACTCTGTAAAGCAGCATTCTGAGCCGCAGTATCTACGCCTTTTGCACCACCTGAAATGATGCTAAATCCTTCCAATACACATTTTTGAGCTATTTTATGTGTAGCAACCAGCCCATGGCTGTCTACATCCCTTGAGCCTACTATAGCCACACCTTTATTATTTGCTATGTTTATATCGCCACAATAAAATATAATTGGTGGGCTTTTTTTCTTTAAAATAGCTTTTAACCGTTTAGGATAGTTTCCTTCTGCTCTAGTCGTTACACCAATACCCATATTGCTTAAGTTATCTAACTCGATCCCCAGTTGACCCGCATTCGAAAGCAATTGTTTCAATCTGTATGTTTCTGCGGGACTGAGATACAACTCTCTTGCCCAATCTTCTTCATCGGTGTGGAAAAATGCTGCAGGCCTTCGTAGAGAGGAGTTAATTAAACGATCTACTAAAGTATTCCACTGCTTTAGAGTATATGGTCTTATATTTTTTTCTTTACTATTGATTACTAAATTCGAGTATATTAAAAGAGTAGCTAAACTATCTTCCGATAAATTGTTCAATCTTTTCACCTTCTAACTTAACTTTGATGTTGATGCAAGGGCAAATGGATAGACATCTCCTGAACCCGCTCTCTTTAAAAGAACACTACATACAGTTATAGTCCATCCGGAGTCAATCATATCATCTACCAGCAATACAGGATTATTTGAAATTTGCCCTTTTATCTCAAACCCATCTAAGGCATTTTTGCTCTGGTAAAAGCTGTTCTCCATTGTCTTTTGTTGAGGGGTATCCTTTTTCTTTTTTATCACATCATAATATGGCAACCCCAATTTTGCCGCCAATCTTTGCGCAAAGCTCTTTACGAGTTCCGGCCTTCTAAGAGATGGTATTGAAGTTACCCATGTAGGTTCACTTTCTTTGTCCCAATTGTTTTTTATTAATTCCACACTTGCATCTACCAATTCATCCCTAAAGTAGTTCTTCTCATATTTATCTTGTCTTACATATTTCCCCAGCCAGTTTTTTGCACTACTAAAGTTTTTTTACTGTTTAATACAGATTCTATTGCTTCCCACTGGCCCTTACGAAAATTGGCATCCCTGCCGAGAATCCTCTTTAATAGTTCCAATCCCCTATCCCGCATTACTCTAACCTCCTCGGTTTTCTTAAACCAATTTGATTATAGTCTCTTCGTCTAATTTACTTTCGAGTTTTTCCTTTATTTCAGCCAATAAATTATCTATATCTCTTTGGGATTCAATAGTTCTGGTTCCCGGCAGTATACTGGCAAGGCTAACGTTTACAGTCTTTCTAACTTTGTACGGCGTCCCTCCTTCTCCACCGCAGAGCGGTCCAGAATGTGTTGGTTCGGTCTTTCTTGATTCAAGCTCTTTTTGTATTGTATTGAGGCATCGAATTTTTAGTGTTTCACTTAATTGTGTCAGCCCATAAATCTCTGCAAGGTTGTTAGAATGTTCTAAGGTATTTAATAAATCATCAAAACTATTTTTGAATTTTGCAGTATATTTATCTCCAAAATCGCATAAAGCAAGTTCTTCTATAACTTTGTCGCGACTTTCTTCTATAGAAGTTTTGATAGGTTCGCTCTCTTTCTCCAATAATTTGGCAAACTCAGTATTAAATTTTTCAATTAAATCCGGTAGTCTGGGTATGTCATTATAGGGTTCTTTCATGTTTACTATGGACTTTATATCCTGTATATATTTTGCTATAACGGGATTTGTTAGATAATCTTTGTTTTTTTCATAAATTTTTATTTTAGAAAGAGCATCATCAAAAATCTCTCTTTGTTTTCCATCTTTGTTAAAGAAGTTTTTGACTTCCGGAGAATAATCCGCATATTCCAGCAGATCATCCTTGTCTTGATATAGAGTGTCGAAAAATTCCTTGGCATCATCTATAGATAATAATTTTTTAAATAATGTTAAGCCTTTTTTTAATATATCTTCACCTGGATAAGGTGCAGTATTATATTCTTCAAGGAGTCTTTCAATTTTGTAGCTTTCTGTTTCAATAAGTTTATCAAGTTCTCGCATAATGCCATCTTCATCATTTGGAAGAGCTATTATGCCAAAAAGTTGCTGACATAAATTTTTCGCATTGGTTATCTGAAAAGGAGGAACCTTTATTCTTTTTTCTATCAACAAACGTTCAGCGTAGTCCCTTTTAGTTAAATAATTTATCAGGTTCTTGTCTTCAATGTTTAGATATTTACTGTTAAGTTGAAGTTTAATCTCTTGTTCTTTGAAGAGTTTTGCAACAAGACCTTCGATGTCTAATTCATTCCAACCATAAGGAGCTTTCGAAAAATGATTTAATATGGAGCGCATGGTTACGGGTATATTTCTTAATGTATTTCTTTCTACATGATTTGCCACTTCATTTAAGGCTAATTTGTTATCTCTCTCTTCTTCTAAGGACACTTGGACTATATTATGTGTCAGTATATTTTCAATATCTCTGGGAGAATCTATAAAATTATCTATATAATGAAGTTTATGATATATGCTTTCTACCAAGATTTTTAAGCCTTCATTTATTCTGTCGATGGGATTTTTTTCTCTGATATCGAGTTTCTGTGAATTAGCATACATCTCTGCGGATTTCAGTGCTTCTTCAATGAGCTCTCTCACTCTAGTCAGACCGTCGGCTGCCTCTCTTCTCTTTCTATCTTTGATGTCTTCAATTTCTGCCGTTGATGTACTCCCCCCTGTTTGACGGAGAAAAGTTTCAATCCTTAATACTTCTTCCATTTCTTCAAGAAAAGTAGTATCTTGAGGTAGTTTTATTATTAAATTATTTTCTCCGGATGACATGAGCTTAAGTGCTTGACTCGTCAGCTCTACTTGTGTTTCATAGTAAGGCGTTATGATTTTTACGCCAATATCATTAGCCTGACTTCCTCTGTATAATCTGTCATCGACATTTTGATTAAAAGGAAAATTATATTGCTGAGAGTATTTATATTTTTTCTCAGGAAAAATATCTTCAAAGATTATTTCCGATATCTTTCTAATTGTTTCGGCCATTTCAACATTGATGCTTTTGATTTCCCTATTAATGTCCTGTTCTTCGTATGTTAGAAATATATATTCATCCCCGCTTTTTTGAACAAGGGTTTCTCTTATTAAACGTTTTAGTGAATTCTCAACTTCCTTTTTTAGTTCCAATTTGTCATCATCTATGTGGCTAATCATAAGAGTTGTAAGATTTTCAATATTGGTGGGAATTTCTTTTACATACCTTGTCATGAAAAGCACTTTCAATAATTCCACATCAAAGTGTTTTAATCTTTCATTTTTTTGAGCATGGTATATTACCGTTTTTATTCCCGAATCTAAAAAGGTTTCAATCGTATCATAGAAAGCATAAAAGGGTATAAGGGCTCCTGCTTCTTCGTCAGCAAAGCGGATACAGGACTCCTGAAAAGCACTTAACATGGAACGCTCACCTTCTGATAGGTGTTTCCCCGATGAACCGTGGATACGAACCGAAGTAAGAACCTCCTGCATCAATTTAAATTGATAGGGAATAAAAGGATAAACCTCTGTAAAATCTTGCGCATCTGTATATATCTTCTTCTCAGGTGTATTTGCTGAAAATGTAATGAGATTTTTTATTACTGAACTTTTATTCTCATATAATAGTTTTAGAGTGTCTTTTCCAACATCGTTTTTCAATAAAATCCTTCGTTTTATAACTTCATCTACATTGGCACTGGAAAGTGAAAGTCGAGTATCAAATCTGCCCTGAATTTTGGAGAAGTCATTGCGTTTTGTGCCTTTCATATTTGTCATAGAATCGATATCCTGTTGACTTGTTACTATAACCCAGGCCTTTCCCCCACATTCGGTTCCCAAATCTTCCACTACAGTCTGTAGATTTAACATAAGGTCAGAATCATCACCTATATATTGGCCCATTTCATCTACGAGAAATACCACATGATGATTGTTACCTTTATTTTCAATATATTCTCTAACTCTTTTAGCAAATTTATCAACACTTAAAGTGTAGTTTTCTTCAGCTTTGTTGTACCAGTTTCTGGCTGCTTCTTTACTCATTTTGGTTGATTTTGCAAGTGCCTCGATTATTGCGTCCTCTTCATAATAAAAATCTTCTCTGGCATCAACCCATTCTCTGCCTGATATTTCTTTAAAAGCTGCTTTGAAGTTATCATAAGTCCCATCTAAAGTCATTTGTCGTTCCAAATCGGCTACCCATGGAATGGAACCGCAAAAACCCTGCATATCATAAAAAACTCGCATAAATACTTTTACAATGGCATCCTTATTTGCCTTTGAATCAGAGTCGCTCTTAGAATCAATATTAAATAAGATAACATCTGTAGGAGTTTCTCCGGCAAGTTTCATATCTGCCAAGACCATTGGGTCTTGTATTTTATCATTAAAATATGTAATAGCTTTTTTACCTTCAACTTCTTTGTTCTCCAGCAAATATGATAATATTTTTAAAAAGTGAGATTTACCGCTACCAAAAAAACCTGAAATCCAGACACCCATTTTATCTGTATAACCATGTATACTTTTTTTATAGTTTTTGAAAAAATCGTCAAAGTGTTTTGACAGTTCTTGAGTTACTACATATTCTTCTAATTCTTGATATATGTTTTCATCGTCATTTTGACCAATTTTGATGACACCTTTAATATCTCTGGTAATATCTTTATAAAACATATCCTTGATTTTCATATACTCTCCCCCAATTTACTGATATTCGTCAATAAATCTAAAGGCCCTGTAGTAATTATCATCTTTAACCTCATCAAGCAAAACAAGAGAACCACCATCATATGTCCCTGGGAAAAACATAACCAGCGGGATTTCATCCACTACCGGATGCAAGTTGTTGAGTATAGTATGAGAACGTATAATAGGCCAAGCCTTGCCTACTCCTGTTAAAAAAATTATGTCGTCTTCTTCAACTCGATCCTTTATGTATTTGATGATTAAATCATTAGCAGTTGTAAGTCTTAAAGCCTTTTTGGCAGCATTAAATACATATTCACTTCCCTTTTTTCGTTCCATTTCGAAATTTTTTTCGAGATATCCTTTTGAGTCAAGAATTTCTAACATTATTTCATATAAATCGAATTCTTTTATTTTAAATCCATAGTTCCC
>MPOT01000017.1 GCA_001896545.1 Tepidanaerobacter sp. EBM-38
TTCCATTTCGAAATTTTTTTCGAGATATCCTTTTGAGTCAAGAATTTCTAACATTATTTCATATAAATCGAATTCTTTTATTTTAAATCCATAGTTCCCACTATTTACTTTGTCCTTTAAAAAATTGATATAATCCCTTACCAACATCTCATGTTGAGGTTCATAGTCAAAAATATAGTACCCAATCTCATTTCCAAGACCTTTGTTTTCCCTAAAAGATTTTTTGGTTATTGCAGGAAGTATTTTATCAAGTCTTTCTTTTGTTGTAGCCACAGCCTGCCTCCTTTCGATCGCAATATTTAATCCAGTTTACCTAATAAGATATCAAGATATACAGTATCTCCTATTTCTTTTAAATGATCTACGACAGAATGTTCTATAATTGGTCTTACTATTTCTATTTTTTTACCTTTATTTTTAACAAGGCCGGATTCGGTCAGAATCCTTGAAATTACCTGCTTAAGCTTATAAAAGGTATAATCCGCCCAGGATGCCACCTTAGCACTTTGCTCCTTTTTTCTGTCAAAAAATATATTAAAGTCCTTGTCCAAAATGAATCTATCCCCAAGTATGATTTTATCTTTATATACTTCATTCATAAATTCAAAAAACAGCCTATCAGTTTTCATTATAGAATATATTGCTATGAGCTTACTTGTTTGTATGTCAGAATTTACTAACTTTTCTATGAAGAATCTATCCAGTGCATTTAGTCTAGTTATAACAGCTGATGCAATTTCTGCTTTTCTGGCATCAGTATTTACCTGGAATATATTGTCATAAAGTGATTTATTTCGGATTTGATATTCATCCTGCCCTTGTAAAACAAGCTTTGCAGCTTTTTTTATCTCTACATACAAAAATGATTGCGATTTAATTGTCGTCCTGTATTTCCATTTATTTTCCATTGTATTACCTCATTTCGGGCCACTTTTACTTAATGTTATTATAGCACAAACATATTCAAAAGTAAGTCAAATCCCCCTAAAAAGCAAAAAAAGATTCCTGCATCTTTTTTTTGATGCAGGAATCTTTTTTAAGCAACTCTGATTTTTATGTCAAAACCAATTCTGATATATTATCTTATAACTGCAAAGTAGAGTATGAATATGACAGCAAGAGCATACATTATCCAATGCACTTCTTTGCCTCTTCCACCTAATAGCATTACCGCCACATATGCTACGAATCCTATGGCAAGACCAAATGAGATGCTGAATGAAAATGGCATCATTATAATAGTCAGAAAAGCAGGAAATGCTTCATAGAAATCGTTGAAATTTATCTTATTTAAGCTGCTGGACATAAACACACCAACTAAGATTAGTGCAGGAGCTACTGCTTCACCAGGAACGGCCAAGGCAATAGGCGAAAAAATAATGCTTGCCGCAAACATTATTGCCACAACTACCGCCGTAAGTCCGGTCCTTCCGCCTTCACTTACTCCAGCAGTTGACTCTACATAAGTTGTTATTGTACTTGTGCCCATCAGGGAACCTAAAACTGTTCCGATAAAGTCTACAAACAGTGCTTTATTTCCACGCTCTAGTTTACCCTCTTTATCAATCATTCCGGTACGGCTCGCAACACCGACAAATGTGCCGATAGAGTCAAACATGTCTGTAAAAAACAGCGAAAATACCACAGGGAATAAAGATATCTGCATAACCTCTCTAATGTTCAGTTTGAATAAAGTTGGCGCAAGACTTGGCGGAAGTGATATTATGCTTGAAGGAAATTTTGTTATACCCATTGGAATACCAATGATGGTCGTTATTATAATGCCTAGTAAAATACCGCCTTTTACTCTCCTAGCTGTTAAAATTGCCATTATGACAAGGCCTATGACAGCCAGCAAAGGCCCGGGTTCTGCAAGATTGCCCAAATCTAAATACGTAGCCTCACTTGCAACTATAATACCTGCATTTTTAAGACCTATAAATGCTATGAACATTCCGATTCCTGCACCCATAGCGTGTTTTAAAGGCATTGGTATTGCATTAATCAGAAGTTCCCTAAGTCCTGTAAGTGTTACTATGATTCCAATAATGCCGGAAATAAATACGGCTCCCAGAGCTGCCTGCCAAGAAAGTCCCACACTGCCGACCATAACATAGGCAAAATAAGCATTCAAGCCCATGCCCGGAGCCAGGGCAAAAGGATAGTTAGCATATAGACCCATTAATAGTGTAGTAAGAGCCGATGCAAGAGCAGTGGCCATAAATACCGCACCTTTGTCCATCCCTGCCGCTTCTAATGTAATGGGATTTACAAAGAGTATATACGCCATTGTCACAAAAGTAGTTAGGCCTGCTAGGATTTCCGTTTTTGGATTTGTCCCATTTTTTGTTAGCTCGAATCTCCTTTCAAGCCAACTACTTGACCCATTTGGAATAGAGATATCCTCCTTCATTATAAAAGCCTCCTCATAAATTGTGCCTTCAATTAGTTGATATGATTTGTTTTTAAAAGAACTATAGCGTTTTGCTCGTACGTAAAATATCTTAACAAAGTAAGCACTTCTTGTCAATATAAAAACGAACAATGTATTTAATTGTTGAATATATAGTTCGTATGTTAATAAAAAGTTTTTTTCATTTCTATTATATAGCATTATAGTTACGTATTATAAACAGTAAAATCCTATCTTAAAATTTGGGCTTTTTGCTGCAGGTTTTTTATTATTTATTTATTATGATATAATCAAATAAATATTGCAATTTAGACTTGGTCTTGTGAGGTGTTCCCATGAAAATCTATTTACCCAAAACCCCTGATATGGGTGGAAGTTTTAAACCTCAAGATGTGATAAATGCTCATATAGTACAAAAAACCGAAAACGGGTATATTGTAAACATTTGTGGTGATGAGGTTTTTGCGCACTGCTTACTCGATCTGAATATAGGCGATTTTCTTAAATTAAAACTAGTTGAATCTTCAGCATCACAAATCGTATTTAAAGTTGTGCAATATGAAGCAAAAGGAGAGTCGGAAGAAGTCACATCAAGACCTTCAATGCCGTTTAACATGCCTCAAACCTTAGAAACCAATGCTGCATTAAAACTTTTAGCAAAACTTAACCTGCCCATAAAAAAAGAACGTCTGACACTTATTATGGATTTACTAAGGCATGTTGTAAACAATAATGATAGTCAGGAATCTTCATTGGCCTTGGAAAGAGAATTATCCTCTCAATCTCAAAATTTATTATTCCATAAAGCACTGTCAAATTACATAAATAGCGACTCTATCTCTTTTGAAGACCAGGTTTTAGAACAACTTCAAGAATTTGTAGCACTTAAAGATGGAACTTCTACTTTACATAAAACTGCAATACATAATCGAACCGGGGCAGATATCATAAAAGATTACTTGGCATTAAAAGCTTTAAACTTCATATATAATGAAGATGGAAGTAATAGTATTTGCTTTTATACAGTACCTGTGCCTATATATCATAATATATACCTAAAGGTTCCTCACAACTTCTCTTCTCGTGATAATACACAGGCGCATCATATATGCCTTAGTTTTATTATCAATACAAAAAACCTAGGAGCTGTGCTTATTGACTTGGTATATGCCAACGGAAAAATAACGGCATCATCCACCTTTGAAGATAAAAAAGCCTTAGATGCGGCTAAAAGGGTTTTAAGTATGAATAAGAGCGCTAGCAGTTTAATTAAAAGCATAAAACTTAAAGTCGGCAAGGTATCTGTTGATGATTTCTTCTTTGGCGAAATTAAAGAACAGCCCATGCCGACAGGAATAAATCTCATGGTTTGATATTTTAAAGAGGTGAGCTAAAAATACCATGACTGAAAAATCACCTGATTTTATAAAGAAAAAAGCAACCGCACTCAAATATAATAGCGCCGAAGATAATGCTCCGAAAATCATCGCTTCCGGAAAAGGTATAATTGCAGAAAAAATTTTAGAACTTGCACAAGAGCATAATATAGCAATATACAAGGACCCGGCTTTAGTGGAAGCATTGGTTCAACTTGAAGTAGGGCAGGAAATTCCTCTTGAACTCTATCAAGCCGTAGCAGAGATACTGGCATTTATTTATTCTGTTGATAGGGAAAGCTTTTTTGAATCTTATTTTGACGATGATTAGTCAAATTCTGCTGTTATATCATATACTCCATCTATTTCTTTTAGCTTTTGCTTAATTTCTTCAAATTCCAATTTATTAATTTTGGGTATCATTAAAGTTATCTGCAACTTATTTTCTTCGATGGTTTCCATTTTAATATTTTTAATACTGATATTCATCTCACCCAAGCATGACCCTACCCTACCCAACTGACCCGGGTTATCTTCTATAACTACAAAGAGTGATTGTAAAAACTTTCTTTGGATGATTATCTGGTCTAATTTATTAAAGGTTACAAGTGTTATAAGTATCAACACTGTAGCTAAAGCAGCGCCATAATAAAAGCCAGCTCCAATCGCCAAGCCAATTGCCGATACAGCCCATAAACTGGCAGCGGTAGTAAGGCCTTTAACGGTAGCTCCTTCTCTGATAATAGTGCCTGCGCCAAGAAAGCCTATACCGCTTACAACTTGTGCCGGTATTCTCCCCGGGTCTAGATTAGTCTTGCCTTGAAACTGGGTAAAAATGAATATTGATGTGAGCATAATTATAGCAGAACCCATACAGACCAGAATATGAGTTCTAAAACCTGCCGGTTTATTTGTGCTTTCCCTTTCAAGGCCTACAATTCCGCCCAGCACAATCGACATTATCAGTCTTAATGTTAGCTCGGTATTACTTAAAACCATTTTTTCACCCCTTTTTATTTTTTTATGATAAGTCCATATCCCATAAACTTTTTCTCGTAGTTGAAATGGCAATGGCACCCGAAGCCAACGCATTTTTTACTTCTTCTTCAGTTTCGATAAGTCCTCCCGCTATTAAAGGTGTTCTCACTCTTTCTGAAATTCTTTTTAGCGTCTTGGTTAATACTCCCGGCAAAATTTCAACTGCATCAGGTTCTACTTGATCAATGGTCCTGACAGCCGTATCCACTGCAAGGCTATCGAGGATAAATACTCGTTGTATGGTGAAAATTCCCATCCTGCGTGCACTAAGAGCTAAATTGCTTCTTGTTGTGATGATGCCATCTGGCCTGATTTCCTCTACAATATACTTGGTTCCTTCACTGTCCTTGCTTATTCCTTCGACAAGGTCAATATGCAAAAATGCCCTCTTCCCTGCTTTTTTTATGCAGTGAACCACGTACTTTATGTTTAAAATACTTCCCGTAAGTAAAAAAATGCACTTGGGTTTTCTGGACAGAGCCATATCCACATCATCAATATCTCTTATGGCCCCTATAATGGGATATTTTTTAATATCGGCTAAGATTTCGTTATTCAAGAAATTCACTCCCGATTTTTAAGGTTTATATAGCATAACATTACTACTCTTGTCTTTTTATAACTGTCTAAAAAGATTATACCGCTATTTAATTTTTTGGTCAATTTTACTACTTTTGTAGATTTAAAGTTGCTGAAATTTATTGCCTTGAAATGTATTACAATTAATTGGGAACTTTTTTTCTAAATAGCCGTCAAATATAATAAAGGCACAAAGAAGTATTTAGGGGGTGATAGTTATTTCTATATTCCTTTCAGAGTTCCTAGCATATAGCTTAAAAAATAGAGGAGGACTGAATTAAAAATGAAAAAATTATTATCTTTAGTTTTAGTATTGACTTTTGCTTTCTCAATTGTCAGCCCTGCTATTGCTTTGGCTGACACGAGTATTTCCCAGGAAAAAGCGATAGAAAAGATTAAAAAAATATTCGATACAACTATCTATGACCGATTCAATATAAATTACAATGAAAATGACGGTAACAAAAAGGTCTGGGAATTATACTGGTCCAAATCAAAAGCACCATATGGCAGCTTAAGTGCAAGTATTGATGCGGAAACCGGCAATATCTTAAATATGTACATGTACAAAGGCTATGATCCTGACAGAAAAACTTCGGCTATTCCTAAATACAGCAGGGAGCAGGCTATAGAAATAGCCAAAACCTTTGCCGAAAAATTACAGCCTTTGGAATTTGCCAAAACTAAATTGATTAACCGCGAAGAAATCATTTATCCTTTAAGTGTCAAAGATTACGATGACAGCTATTTCTTTAATTTTACCCGTATAGAAAGCAATATACCTGTTGAAAACGATGGCATTTACATTAATGTAGATGCACATACAGGTGAAGTTGTAAGCTATTCCTTTAATTGGTCTTGGGAACCTTTACCATCTGCTGAAAAGGTGATTTCGCCAGAAGATGCAGAAAAAATTTTTAGTGATAAAGAAGGACTAAAGCTGATTTACCAGCGATATTACGACTACAGAACCCGGGAGGAAAATATTAAGCTCGTTTATACCCTTAGCTCCCAAAGATTTTTAATCGATGCGATAACGGGAGAACTGATTAATGATGTGTACTACGATAATTACAACATGGGAGCCGGCGAAGCACAAAAGGCGATGGATTCCGATTTCACGCCTGCGGAGGCAAAAGAAGTCGAAATTACAAAAAATTGCATATCAAAAGATGCCGCTGTAAATATTGTCAAGAAATACATTTCCATTCCCAATGATTATAAACAAAGTTGGGCAAATCTATATGAGGACTATGATAACCCTGACCAGAAAGTTTGGAGTATCAGTTGGGAAAAAAGCGATGACAACGGAGAAGGCGGATCAATTTACGCTCGGGTCAATGCAGTAACTTCAGAGCTGCTAAGTTTTGATTTTTACGATTATAGTAATCAGCCAAAGGAATTTAAGCAAAATTATGATAGAACAGCCGCCCAAAAGAAGGCTGAAGAGTTTTTAGAGAAAATCCAGCCGGAACGTTTTAAAGAAGTAAAGTTAGAAGAAGTAAACGAAAGAGTAGATGAGCTAGAAAAAATACGTGAACACAACTTTACCTATACGCGAATAGTTAACGGAATTCCTTATACTGCTAACGGATTTAACTTAACTGTAGATGCACAAAGCGGCAATATAACCAGCTACCGTATGCAATGGCATGAAAGAGATTTTCCCAGTACAGATGGAATCTTAGCAAAATCCGATGCAGAAGCTCGTTTCTTAAAAGATATAGGGCTAGAATTGGTTTATGCATCTATATACAACCCGAAGGATGATACTAATAGCTACAGACTGGTCTACAGACCTAAAACCGCCAAATCATATACCTTCGATGCCTCTGATTTCAAGCCTTTAGACTATAAAGGTAGACCTATTGAAGAAGATGTTAAAACAATTTTTACCGACATTAAAGGTCACTGGGCTGAAAATGATATTCAACTTTTAATAGACCTTGGTGTTATTAAATCTGCAGAAGACAAATTTTACCCTGATAAAAGCATCACCGAAGGTGAATTTATCAAGCTTTTATTAATAGCTAAAAATCAAGGAATATCCGATGACATGGAATTGCAGCCTGTTGCCAAGTCAGAATCCGGCGAAGAAATTCAAAAATATGTCGATGTAGCTTTAAAATTGGGTTGGGTAAAACCAGGTGAGGTTGATATTAAAAGATTCCTTTCCCGTGAAAAAGCAGCGGCTTTTGTTGTAAGAGCTATGGGTCTGGAAAAGGTTGCATGTCTATCTGATATTTATAAAGACATTGCAAAGGATAGTGCTTCTATAAAACCTGAGTATAAAGGTCATGCCACTATAGCTATGGGCCTTAAACTTCTATCGGCTGACAATGGCAACTTCAAGCCAAAAACCGATGTTACTCGTGCACAAGCCGCAACAATTCTTGTAAAGATGCTTAAAAGCGATAGTAGCCAGTAATAAAATCCCGCCTAATCCACATAAAAGGCATACTAAAGCGGATAATTGATTTTCCATGCTGGTGCCAAGCCTCCAATTATGTAGTAACACTAGAGCAAAAGTATATAACATAAAACGACTTTAATTTAAAATTTAAACTGCAATTTAATTACACATCATGCATAAACCCTGCAGAATTTTATCCCTGCAGGGTTTATGTGTTGCCCTTCAAATTAGAATGTTTTATTGTTTCATCATTAATGCTTTAAGCTCTTCGGCATCAATTTTAATTTTTGCAACTTGTGACTTCATAGCTGCTTTTGCTACTTCGCAGGCTACATGAGCCGCTACTCTTTTGTCAAATGCACCTGGAATACAGTATTCCGATGACAGTTCCTCAGGTGTTATAAGAGAAGCTATGGCATATGAAGCTGCAAGTTTCATTTCTTCATTTATATCAGAAGCCCTTACCTCTAGGGCTCCACGAAAAATACCCGGAAATGCGAGAACATTGTTTATTTGGTTGGGAAAATCCGAACGCCCCGTTCCCACTACTTTTGCCCCGGCTTGCTTAGCCTCATCCGGGTATATTTCAGGCACCGGATTAGCCAGTGCAAATATTATGGCATCTTTTGCCATGGTTTTTATCATATCTTTAGTAACAGTACCCGGGCCAGATACTCCGATAAATATATCGCTGTCCTTTAGGGCACAAGAAATATCTCCACTTAAACCCTGCTTGTTTGAAATATCAGCTAATTCCTGTTTGCTCTCATTTAAATCTGTTCTATCCCTTGACACTATACCCTTACTGTCGCAAACCACAACATCAAAAACTCCCGCTGAAAGCAGCAGTTTAGATATGGCCACGCCGGCGGCTCCTGCTCCACTTATGACAACTTTAACATCCTTTATGTCTTTTTTAACTATTTTAAGAGCATTGATAATGGCCGCTAAAACCACAACGGCTGTACCATGTTGATCGTCATGGAACACCGGAATATCAAGTTCTTGTTTTAATCTCTTCTCAACTTCAAAGCATCTGGGAGCTGATATGTCTTCCAGGTTAATTCCTCCAAAAGTTGGGGCTATATGTTTTATAGTATCCACTATTTCGTTTACGTCTTGTGTATCAAGGCATATAGGAAAAGCATCCACCCCGCCAAAGTTTTTAAAGAGAACAGCCTTTCCTTCCATCACAGGCATACCGGCCTCAGCTCCGATATTACCTAAACCCAGCACAGCCGAGCCATCGGTAACTACCGCAACCATGCGTCCTTTAGCCGTATATTCATATACAGAATCCGGATTTTCCTTTATTTTTTTGCACGGCTCGGCTACACCCGGTGTATAAGCAAGACTTAAATCTCTTGAATTTTTTAGCGGAACTTTGCTGATTACTTCTATCTTACCTTGATGCTTCATATGAAGTTGCAGTGCCTCTTGTTTTAAATCCATATTGGTAAGCCTCCTCTGTTTTTTATTTAAGACAATTGAACTTGCTACTGAATTCTGTATTTCGGGGGTTCACTTTCATAAAGATTATTGCCATAGGAATCTATGACGACTATTGCAGGAAAATCTTCCACATAAAATCTATGTATGGCCTCGGCGCCTAAGTCCTCGTAACAAACGACTTCGGCTTTTTTAATACTCTTAGAAATCAGAGCTGCGGCTCCGCCTACGGCTCCAAAATATACTGCGCCATGTTCTTTCATGGCATTAATTACTTCTTTGGACCTTAGGCCTTTTCCAATCATGCCTTTTAGTCCCAGCTCCAACAAAGGCGGTGTATAGGAATCCATTCGGTAGCTTGTGGTAGGACCTGCCGGTCCTACTACATATCCCGGTTTTGCCGGTGCCGGACCTACATAGTATATAATCTGGCCTTTTGGGTCAATAGGCAGCTTTTCCCCACGATTTATAAGTTCTATCAGTCGCTTGTGAGCTGCATCTCTTGCTGTATAAATCACTCCGGTTATTAAAACATTATCTCCGGCCTTTAGTTTTCTAATCTCTTCATCAGTGACAGGCGTTTCTATCCTAATATTGTTTTCCATTTCCTTCCCTCCTTGCTTTATATAACCCTTTGTGCATGTCTTGCTGCATGACAGCAAATATTTACCGCTACAGGAAGACCGGCAATATGTGTGGGAAAGTATTCAATGTTTACCGAAAGTGCCGTAGTCCTGCCTCCCAACCCTGCCGGGCCTATGCCGGATTTGTTTATTTCATTTAGAATTTCATCTTCAAGCCTTGCGTATCTCACATCACTGTTATGCTCCCCAACGGACCTTGTTGTAGCTTTTTTTGCTAAAATTGCCGCCATTTCCATCGTCCCCCCGATGCCTACACCTAAAATAATCGGAGGGCACGGATTAGGCCCTGCCTCAACGGCAGTCTTTACAATAAAGTCCTTAACACCTTGTATGCCATCAGCAGGTTTTAACATCTTTATTCTGCTCATATTCTCACTGCCAAATCCTTTAGCAGTTACGTTAATCGTTATTTTATCACCCGGCACTATAGTTATATGTGTTATGGCTGGTATATTGTATTTTGTATTCACTCTGTCAAACAAAGGATCGTTTACAACTGATTTGCGCAGATACCCTTTGGTATAGGCCTGTTTAACCCCCTGATTTATGGCATCATTAAAATCCCCACCTACCACTGCCACTTCTTGGCCTAGTTCTATAAAAACAACTGCCATACCCGTATCCTGACATAGTGCTATTTTTTCTTCCGCAGCTATTTCGTCATTTTTAATTATCTGGTTAAGTACTGATTTTCCTATGGGTGATTCTTCTGTTTCATACTGCTGCCGCAACTTATCCAAAATGTCTTTTCCGATTACATAATTTGCCTCTAAAAATAATTCTTTAACAGTCTGTTGAATTACCTTTGCATTTACCTCTCTCATTTAATAATTTTCACCTCTTTAATTTGTTTGTGTTAAGCTGCTTGCGTGATTCTATTTTATGGTTATTTACTTCGATTAATTTAACCAAAATCCTTCTTTATTTTTTATTTTCTTTTATTTATATATATTTGATTCTACCGCAGAAACTTATTTTTTATAAATTTATGGTCAACATATGGTATGCCTTATTATAGTAAAAACAGGGTGTTCATATTTTAGGTCAAAATTGACTTTTTACAGTAAAATCGTGTTTCTCTATTTGCGTAACTTTTATTGTCAATTATATTAAGGTTGTGTTAACATATACTTATGGTTTTGGTGAACATTGTTTGAATTTATAATTAGGTGGTGTCATATTCACCATCCAGCTTTCTGCATTATAATCAATAGTATATTTGGTGATATAAATGGCTATCGTAAATGTCTCAAATTTAAATAAAAGTTTTGGTATAGATACCATTCTGGAAGATATTAATTTTTTAATTGAAGAAAAGGATAAAATAGGGTTGGTAGGTCTCAACGGCACCGGCAAATCTACTTTACTCAAAATACTTGCAGGGCAAATGACCTATGACAGTGGTAACATTTATATAGACCGCAGTATCAAGATTGGGTATCTGGCTCAAGGTGTTAATTTTCAAGTCCATCAAACTGTTGGCGAGGTCCTTTCGTCTATATTTCAAGAACAGCAAAATCAGGAGAAGGAACTGCATAAACTCGAAGCTTTGATGTCCTCCCCGAAGGTTTATGAGAATGAGGCACGTTTAGATGGTTTGATGCATCAATACTCCATACTCTTTGAAGATTTTAAAGCAAATGGCGGATTTGAAATACAGAGTCGTATACGGGGAATTCTAAATGGTTTAGGTTTTAACGATGCCGATGCACAGATTTCAAACCTGAGCGGCGGTCAAAAAACACGTCTTGCTTTAGGTCAGATTCTTTTAGAATCTCCTGACCTTTTACTTTTAGACGAACCTACTAATTATCTGGATTTAGAGTCAATTCAATGGCTGGAAACATTTTTAAAAGATTACCCGAAGGCTCTGCTGGTGGTGTCGCACGACCGGTATTTTCTTGATAATATAGTCGGTAAGATTTTTGAATTAGAAAATAACCATATCTCTGTTTATACCGGCAACTACTCTGATTATGTGAATAAAAAACATGCATTGACAAAAGTTCTACAAAAACATGAGGAAATTAGGCAAAAGGAAATCGAAAAGCTTGAAAGCAATATTCAAACCTTTATCTCGCACAGGAATTATGTTCAAGCAGAAAGTCGGAGAAAAAGGCTGGAGGAGCTGCTGCCGAAATCTATTGTAAAAAACAGCAGTTCTCCAGTTAGGCTGAAATTTGATATTCAAGAAACCAGCGGAAAAGAAGTGCTCCAGATTGAAAATCTGGGCTTCTCCTATGAAGATAAAAGTATAGTGAATGATCTAAATTTAAAAGTGTTTCGAGGTGAGCGCATAGGCATAATCGGCCCTAATGGCATAGGAAAATCCACTCTTTTGAAGATACTGGCAGGTGAGCTTGAACCGCAGGAGGGTTTCATACATTTTGGTCATAATGTTGAACCGGTATATTTTGACCAAGAGCAGCAGGACTTTTCTCCTGATGCCACAATATTGGATGAAGTATGGAATTCTGCGCCAGGTCTTAGTTTAACAGAAATTAGAACCTTTCTTGCCAGTTTATTGTTTTTTGATGATGATGTAGAAAAGAATATAGGGGTACTTAGCGGTGGAGAAAAAAGCCGGGTTGCTTTAGGCAAGGCAATTCTTCAAGGGGCAAATCTTCTTTTATTGGATGAACCTACAAATCATCTTGATATATTGTCAAAAGAAAAGCTAGAAGATGCTCTGAAGGCTTTTAAGGGAACTATTATCGCCGTTTCTCATGACCGCTATTTTCTAATGAAAATCGCAACTCGTATTTGGGAATTTGACAATGGCAATATTATAGATTTTAATGGTAATTTCAACTACTATTTAGAGAAAAAAAACGAGAGTAAAAAGCAGGTCATTCCTGAAAATAAAGAGAATAAGACATTGCTTCGTAAGGTCAAGCTTCGGGAGCGACAAGAGCGTGAAAAAAGAAAGCAAGAGCAAAGACAACTTAAGCAGTTAGAAGAAAGTATCTTGGAAAAGGAAAAGGAACTGGAAGAGCTTGAACATATGCTGTGCCAGCCGGAAGTATACAGCAATCCGGAAAATTCCCAAAAGGTCAATACAGCATACAACCAAGTAATTAGCGATTTGGAACATTTATATGAGCAGTTGGATTATGAGGGTTAGAAGGAGCGATATTTTTGAAAGAAAATTTTATTACATTAGGCATTGAAACATCTTGTGATGAAACTTCGGTGTCAATGGTAAAAGACGGTAGGAAAATATTATCTAATACTATTTTTTCTCAGATTAAACAGCATCAGAAATTTGGCGGTGTAGTTCCTGAAATTGCCTCAAGGCAGCATCTGGAAGCCATAACCCATGTAGCTCAAAAGTCCGTAGAAGATGCCGGCATCGGCTTTGATGATGTGGATTTAGTAGCGGTAACCCACGGTCCCGGTTTGGTCGGCGCACTGCTGGTAGGGGTATCCTATGCGAAGGGTCTGGCTTATGCTCTTGAAAAGCCGTTGGTAGGCGTAAATCACATTGAAGGGCATATTTTTGCAAATTTCTTGGAAAACGATTTCGCTCCGCCTTTTTTGTGCCTTGTAGTGTCAGGAGGTCATTCCCATCTAATTTATGTAAATGATTATGGTGATTATGAACTTATGGGAAGGACCGTTGATGATGCAGCCGGCGAAGCCTTCGATAAGATAGCCCGTGCTTTAGGTTTAGGGTATCCCGGAGGTCCGCTTATTGATAAAACTGCAAGATTGGGTAATGAATCGGCTATATCTTTTCCTGTGGCCCATTTTAAGGAAGACAACTTATCTTTTAGTTTCAGCGGACTAAAATCTGCGGTTTTGAATTATTTAAATCACCAAAAGCAAAAAGACTTGCCTATAATAGTAGAGGATGTGGCAGCCAGCTTTCAAAAGGCTGTGGTTGATGCCTTAGTAGAAAACACCTTAAAGGCCGCAAGGGCAAAAAACGTTAAAACAATTGCCCTGGCCGGCGGTGTTGCTGCTAACAGTCGCTTAAGGGATGAATTGACCAATAGAGCCGGCGGGGAATTTAGGATTCAATTTCCGCCTATGATACTGTGCACAGATAATGCTGCTATGATAGCTTGTGCAGGTTATTATCGTTTTCTCCGGGGAATTAAGCATGATTTCACTCTAAATGCTCATGCAAGCTTAAATTTATTTTAAATAATAACTAGCGGAGGGTTCTATGCGTAGAGTAGAAAGACACCGAACAGAACCAATTAATTCTCTGTGGTTTTGGTATAAAACAGTTAATCCGTTAAGAGCGGTGTTTAATTTTATAGTGATTTATACGGCAAGGTTTGTGCCTTTCCTTCCGTTGAAAAATTCCATGTATAGGCTCACCGGAATGAAGGTGGGGAAAAACGTGTCAATAGGATTAATGGCCATGTTTGACATATTCTTTCCTGAGCTCATAGAAATCGGAGATAATACCATAATCGGGTATAACTCAACCATATTGGCACATGAGTATATGGTAAAAGAATGGGGAAAAGGAAAAGTTGTTATAGGAAAGGATGTGACGATCGGTGCTAATGTCACCGTATTGCCGGGAGTTATTATCGGCAATGGTTCGACTGTTTCAGCCTGTTCATTGGTTAACAGGGATGTGCCTGATTATGCATTTGTAGGAGGAATACCAATAAAACCTTTAAAGTGAATCTTTCCACATTATAATCGCATCTTCGCCATCGTCTATATAATATCCCCGTCGGATTCCCACCGGTTCAAAGCCAAGTTTGGAATATAAGTTTTGAGCTATATAATTGGTTTTACGGACTTCAAGGGTCATTTTTGTGGCTCCGTGGTTTTTCGCCACTGCCATAAGCGAACGCATCAGCAGCTCTCCAATGCCCTTTCCACGATATTCGGGCAGAACCCCTACATTGGTAACATGAGCCTCGTCTAGTATTATCCACATACCGGCATAGCCTATAACTTTACCAATATGCCTTACTACAATGTAATGGGAAAATTGATTATCGGTAAGTTCACATGCGAAGGAATATCGGGACCAAGGCGTTGTGAAACATTGACGTTCAACTTCCATTACATCATCCAGATCCTTCATTTTCATAACCTCTACGGTTAAATCATCATCGGCTCTTTGCTCCATGATGCTCCTCCCATTTCTCCTCGGCATTGGATTTTCGTATATAGAAAGGTTTTATTGAAAAGCAATCTTGTATATTCCCATGGATATATTCCTGCAAAGCTGCTGCTGCTATTGATGAAGCACGAGGCATAGAAAATACGGGGTGGGCGGAAATGATATTTTCTTCTGCCTGGTTTCCTCTGTTTTTCAATGAATCCTCTAATATCGGTAAACCATCGCCCAAAACCACTATATTTTCATTAATGCCTAAAAGTTCTTCAAGCAGCGTATCAGCTTTAATCAATTTATAGTCCCAAAGCCTTTTAAGCTTGCAGTCTTCCCAACGGTAAAGAGATGTATAAACTTCCTGCCGCTGAGCATTAATCACTGGGCACAGTAAATCTTTTGTGCCCATAAGATTATATGCCAAACCATCAAGGGTATTAACTCCTATCAAAGGCTTGTTCAAGGCATGTGCCATGCCTTGAACACAGGCCATGCCTATGCGGATTCCTGTAAATGACCCCGGCCCTTTAGCCACCGCTATTGCATCTATGTCATTTATGGTTAACCCTGAATCTTTCAGCACTTGGTCAACGATTGCCATCATTTTTTCCGAATGGGTCTTCTTATTATTTACAATATACTCTGAGAAAAGCTTTTTTTCGCTTAATACGGCTGCAGTCGCTACAATTGAAGATGAATCGATTCCTAAAATCCGTGTCATATGCTCAGCTCCTGAATAATCCTGTCATAACGAGGACTTTTTGTTGTAAATCTTATTTGCCTGCGGTTTTCTCCCACAACTTTGAAATCTATCCATAATACATCATCAGGCAGCATTTCCTTTACTTTGTCGGCCCATTCCATAACAATAATAAAATCTTCTAGATAATCATCAAACCCAATATTTTCAAGCTCTTCGAGAGTTTTAAGTCTATATGCATCCATGTGTGCAAGGGCAACAGGACCATGGTATTCATTTATTATAGTAAAAGTGGGACTTGTAACGGGGTGGTCTATGCCTAATCCCTTTGATATACCTCGAGTAAAAGCCGTTTTGCCCGCACCTAAATCTCCGGTTAGAGCCAAAAAGTCCCCTTTGGAAAGAAGTTTTCCCAGCGATACTCCTAGCTTTTCTGTTTGCTCAACATTTTTTGTTTCAAAGACTTTTTCCATTGTGCTCATCCTAATTTTATCCGCTAAAAATTATTTGTAAAATTATTATATCACAAAATATAATACAATAAATTGAAAGAAAACTTGACTAAATCAGCAGCCCTCTTCATAGACTATTTCACCGTTAACTATGACGCAATGGGGTTTAGATTTTATGTCAAGCGGATATCCGTTCCATATTACTACATCGGCATCCTTATCTTTCTCAAGACTGCCAAGGCGTTGTGCAATGCCTAAAATTTCAGCTGCATTGATAGTAATAGCTGCCAAAGCATCTTCTTCCTTCATGCCCTCACGCACTGCCAAGGCGGCACAAACAGGTAAGTATTGTATTGGTATAACCGGATGATCGGTCATTATGGCTACTTTTACACCTTTATCTGCTAGGATTCCCGGTGTGGTAAAACTCAGGTTTCTAAGTTCTACCTTTGAACGAGATGAAAACGAAGGACCTACCACTGCAGGAATACCTAATTCTGCTAATTCATCAGCTATCAAATGACCTTCTGTACAATGTTCAATAACCATATCCACATCAAATTCTTTGGCAATTCTCACAGCAGTCATTATATCATCTGCTCTATGAGCATGTGCTCTTAATGGAAGCTTTTTATCAAGAACATCACATAAAATCTCCATTTTAAGGTCTCTTTCAACTACTTTATCCGGATCGTTTAAGCTCTTTTGGTATTTTGTTTTATAGTTTTGAGCATTTACCAAAGCTTCCCTGAGCAAAGCTGCCGTTGCCATCCGGGTGGCAGGCATTTTTTTCTGCTCACCATATACCCTTTTGGGATTTTCCCCAAATGCGATTTTTAAGCCTGCAGGCTCTTTTACAACCATTTTGTCTATAATTTTCCCATATGTCTTTATAATAATAGACTGTCCACCGATAACATTAGCACTTCCGGGGCCTGTGAAGGCACATGTGATGCCTCCCATTATTGCATCCTTAAAGGCCTGGTCACCGGGATTTATTGCATCAATAGCTCTAAGTTGAGGTGTCACAGGATTGGTGCATTCATTACCTTCTTCCCCTATATCGCCTACTCCTTCTTCAAAAATGCCTATATGGCTGTGAGCATCTATAAAACCAGGAAAAACGTATTTCCCGGACGCATCAATTACATCGGCATTTTTAGGAATCTCTACTACTTGGCCAACTTCCTTTATCTTGCCGTCTTCAATTAGTAAGCTTCCTTTATCAATAACCTTACCGGTCATAGTATATATTTTACCATTTACAATAGCTAACATGTTTTTCCTCCTGCTTATCATATTATACCACTTGTTAAGGCAAGCATAACCCTAAATACTTTGTAAGTTTCTAAGTAATCTCTTCCTGTATAAATTACCGTACGTGCATCTTTTTTCATTACACCCGGTATAAGCTGCGCCATTGCCGACATATCAGATACGGTAAAAGTTACCTCTAATTCCACGGGGTCTTTTTCCACTGTTGGTTTAAATGATGGGATTTTTTTCATGGCTTCAGCCACACCTGCTTTTAAACGAGCTTCAACTCGACTAAATGGATAAATCACAGCAGCAGTGCGCCCTAATGCATGTTTCACCGCCACTCCCACATGTTCATTCAGTTCCTCTCGAGCACATCTTATGGCATTTTGATCTCCAGACACAAAAGCTACCGGAACATGATAATACCCCGCCAGTCGCCCGTTTAATCCTGCTTCGCTTACAGGCCTGCCATTTATCTTTGCCTCTAATACGCGAAAAGTATATGTATGGTCGATTATTGATTCACTGCTTCCTGCTCGAGCGTGATATCCGACAAAAAAGACCGCATCAAATGATTCATCAATACCTTCCATCATACTAAGCGGTTTGAGGCTTCCACTGATAAGTGAAACCCTAGAATCCAATTCTTCAATAAGTATATTATCCATATCTCCATGGGCATCATTTACGACAATATCCTTTGCTCCGTTTTCAAAGGCTGCTTCGATTACGGCATTAACCTCACTTGTCATCATCCTTCTTGCTCTTTCATACTCACGTGCGCCGGAATTTATTTGATGCATAGAAGTAATTCCGGAAATTCCCTCCATATCAGTTGAAATATATATTTTCACAATAATCCTCCTCCAACCGTCGGCTTACTTGTTTTAACGCCGCTTTGCAGCATCTATCATGGATTCGAATATACGTAAAAATACGGCATCCCTTATCATTTCCTCCGGGTGCCACTGAACTCCAATACAAAACATATCAGCTTCCTTTAGTTCTATGGCTTCGACAACTCCATCCGAAGCCAATGCAGAAACTTTACAGCTAGCTGCCGGTTCTTTTACCGCTTGATGGTGGAAACTATTTACACATAAGTGTTTTTGCCTTAAAATTTGAAAAATGGCAGAATCTTCTTCGACAATTTCAATTTCATGGCTTCCATGCCAGCGAGGTGCACTCTGAACATGTTTTAAAGGCTGTTTAAACTCTGTAGGGATATCCTGAAATAATGTTCCACCCAAAACTACATTTAAAACTTGCATACCCCTACATATTCCCAATAAAGGCTTTTTGACTCTTAGCATCTCATCGGCAAGAAACATTTCAGCAGTATCTCTGCAGGGATTTACATCTCCTAGATTAGTACTTGGTTTTTCATTATAATATGAAGGGTCTATGTCAGGACCTCCAGATAAGATTATACCGTCAAGCTTTTCAACCAAAGCTTTCAAGGCCGTCTCATCTTGAATCGGCGGTATTGCAACCGGTAACCCTCCGGCTAATTGTACCGCATGAAAATATTTTTCACCGAGTTGAGCCTGATTTTTATCATAATCAAAAGACATGGTAATTCCTATAAGAGGCAGCATTTCATATACTCCCCTTCTATATTTTATACTTTATAATGCCTTTACCGCAACTTTGACTATCTTAGGGTCGAACTGACTTCCTGCATTTTTTATCAGTTCCTTTTTAGCCTCATTCTTGCTCTTAGTTTTTTGATAAGGTCTAAAAGACGTCATTGCATCGAAGGAATCCGCTACTGCCATTATTCGAGCACCCAATGGAATATTTTCTCCACTAGCACCGTCAGGATATCCTCTGCCGTCGTATCTTTCATGATGGCCTCCCGCCACAGATACCAAATCTTTTAGTTCGCTTATCATGCTAATAATTTCCATTGTATACACCGGATGTCTTTTCATAAGCTTAAACTCTTCCAGCGTCAAGGCTGAGGGTTTATCCAATATACTCTTGGGTACTGCTACTTTCCCTGCATCATGTAAATATGCGGCTATCTCGTATTTTTTAGCCGTTTCCTCAAATAAACCCATACCCTTAGCAAGCCTATATGTATAAAATGCTACACGTTCCGAGTGACCTGCCGTATAACTGTGCTTGGCATCAATGACTTGAGCAAACACTTTGACTGCATTTCTTATATCTATGTTGCATGTTGTTAAGTCAAAAGGAGGCAACTCCCTCATAGCTTTCGGCAGCATTTCTGAAACTCTTTTTTCATCCATGATTTCATCAAAAAAATTACCCTCTTCCAGGGTCGCAATCATTAGCTCACATATTAAATCTGAAAACTCCGAGCCTCTGCGTGCGAAAAGAATAGTTTTTACTCCATTTAGATTCAGCGGCGGCTTTACTCTAGCTAAAATATCAAAGGTATCGGCAATTCTTAATATTTGTGCTCCCAAGTTTATATTGTTGCCTTTTAGGCCTTTCGGGTATCCTCTACCGTCCCAATACTCATGGTGCTCCATTATCATATTTGCCGCAATAGTTAGCGGACCTATTTCGCTTACGATTTGAGCGCTCTTTTCACTATGTTTTAACAGTATGGGATTTTTAAAATGTTCTTCTATATCCGTGTAGTGAATCACGTGCTCCTTTAAAGATATTGCACCTATATCATGCAAAAGTCCTGCATAAAATATCTGAGTTCTATATTCGGGTAATATTTTTCGCGACATTCTTTCAGCTAAAATTGCAACCCTCCATGCGTGATAGAGTTTCCTGCTTTCATCTAAATCCATCATTAAAGACAGTGCCATCATAAGCTCCGTAAAAAACCGGGTCTTTGTCTTTGTCTTCATCTTTATCCCCCAAGCGCCACTCTATATTTTATCATTTTATATATTCTAAATAATATTACATAATCCTTCTTTTTTTTATAAAAATCGTGTTTATTAATTTAACAATGATTGACAAAAATTAAGGCTCCCGCTATTTTATTGAAATGCTCTCCTTGAAGTAGACAGTTAAAGTAATAAAACTGTTTACATTAAGGGAATACGGAAGCCTTATCTTCGTATTTTCATTACAGTTCCTCAAGGCCTAAGCTAACTTTTAATGCTTCATCGACTTTTTTCATTATATCCTGATCTAAAATTGTAATCTTTTCTTTTAGCCTTCGCTTATCTATTGTTCTAAGCTGTTCAAGCAAAATTACCGAATCCTTTTCAAGACCATAATCCTTGCTTGGCAATTCTACATGTGTGGGCAGTTTTGCCTTATCGATCTGAGAAGTAATTGCAGCAATAATAATAGTAGGACTGTATTTATTTCCTACATCGTTTTGTACCACCAATACCGGTCTAATGCCGCCCTGTTCCGATCCGACTACCGGATTTAGGTCTGCATAAAATATGTCACCACGCCTAACCAGCACATTATTCACACCCCGAAAGTCTTGTTTCGTATAGTACAAAGTCTTTGTAATCCTCACATATCCCCATTTCTGCAAATTTTATGTTTAATTCTGCCATCTGCATGTAACCGGCTTTTAACTGTTCCCTTATCCTTATCTTCTCCATTTCTTTAATATATAATTTCATTGCATCGCGAATAAATTCACTGCGATTTCTATTTTCCAAAGCAACGAAATAATCTACCTCTTCTAATAAATTATCCGGCAAACTAACAACAATGCGTTTTAATTCCGCCATACCGGCACCCCCTAAATTTTTAAAGCAACGTGCAAGTACATAATTTATTATATATATCAATATAATTATGTCAATTGGGCAAGAAAAATATACCTATTTTACCAAAAAATTTTTGATATTTTGTATTTTACCATTACTAATATATACCCTTGGCACTCTTTTTGATATACCACAAGTTATTTCATAATTTATAGTCCCGATGATTTTTGCTATGTCTTCAGCCTCGATTCTCTCGCTGCCATCGGCTCCAATTAATGTAACTTCATCTTTCGGTTTTACATCACCTTGTATGTCAGTAACATCTACCATGCATTGATCCATGCAAATACGTCCTACAACCGGAGCTCGTTGCCCATTTATCAGTACCTGGGCTCGGGACGAAAGCAGTCTTGAGTAGCCATCGGCATATCCCACCGGTAGTGTTGCAATAAGGGTATGCCTTTCAGTTATATATGTTCCACCATAGCTGATTGCTTTGCCCTTCGGCAATGATTTAACATGAGCTACTCGGGTTTTTAAACTCAGTATGGGTTTTAAATGGATTTTACTTTTGGTAATTTCCTCTGAAGGATACATGCCGTAAAGGATAATGCCTGGTCGAACCATATCAAGATGTGTATTTGGATACTCTATAATACCCGCACTATTAGCAATATGCTTTATTGGTATCTTGTAGTCTTTTGCTTCAATAGTATTTACCGCTTCAGTAAAAATTCGAAATTGTTCTTCAGTAACTGTTCTATCTTTTTCATCTGCCTTTGCAAAATGAGTAAAAATGCCTTCTACTTTTAGGCCCTCAAGCTGAAACAGTTTTCTGATGTCTGAAATAGAAGATGCATCCGTTTGAAAACCTATCCGGCTCATACCCGTATCAAGTTTTATATGAACTTTGGCTTTTTTCTTTCGCTTTAAAGCCTTTTCGGAAAGCAAAATTGCAGATTTTAGACTATATACGGTCTGAGTAATATCGTGCTCTATTATTGTATCAAATTGATTTTCAGGTGTAAAACCCAAAATAAGGATGGGCGCTTTTATGCCCTTTTCTCTTAATTCTACTGCCTCATCCAAAAATGCTACTCCAAGATAATGTGCTCCACAAGAAAGAGCAGTCTGTGCAACTTCTACGGCTCCGTGTCCGTATCCATCTGCCTTTATTATCGCACATAATTTGGCGTTGGTTGAAGTAATTCTTCTAATTTCCATTAAGTTATGTCTTAAATCATCTAAGTTAATCTCAGCCCAAGTAGGTCTGATATTTAGAAGTTCTTTGGGCATCTTTATACTCCTTAATATCCTTTATTACTTTATACAAATAATCAATAATATCTCCGGCCGCAAGACATATTTCTCCTTTTTCCCGGGCTGCAAGGTCACCGGCTAAGCCATGCAAGTATACACCTGCTGCTGCAGCCTCATAAGGTTTCATGCCGCGAGCTAAAAAAGCTCCAATTATACCTGAAAGCACATCACCACTGCCGCCAGTAGCCATCCCGGCATTACCCGTAGGATTAATAAACAGCTTTCCTTCGGAAGTAGCAACTAAAGTCCTGGCACCCTTTAAGACTGCTGTGCAGCCGAACCTCTTGGCTGCTGTCTTAACAGAAGATATTCTGTCCTGTTGAACTTCCGATGAGGTTATAGAAAGAAGTCGGGCTATCTCTCCTGGATGTGGAGTAATAATTACCGGAGCTTGCGCTTTATTTAAGGTCTCCGGATATTCTGCCAAAGCGTTTAAGCCGTCAGCATCGATAACCATTGGCACTTTACAGTTTAGAATAAACTGCCTTACGAATTGTTTTGTTTCATTTTTTGTAGAAAGACCCGGTCCCAGGACTACAACCTTACTTTGGTTTGCAAACTGTAATGCCTTATCAAGAGCAGCAACGCTAATACAGCGTTCTGGCGTTTCAGGAAGCGGTATCGTCATAGCTTCCGTAAGTTTTATCTCAAGGATGTCGTTCAGGCTTTCGGGAATTCCAACTGTTACCAAACCCGCTCCACTTCTCACCGCGGCTTCTGCCGACAGAGTCGCCGCTCCTGTCATTCCACATGAGGCAGCTATAACAAAGACTTTGCCGAAAGTGCCTTTATGGGCATCAGGAGGATATTCTTTAAAACAACTCGAAACCCACTTGTAATCCAGAAATTCAGCCTCAGCTTCATTAGATTCAATTAAATTTATCGGCATACCTATATCGGCAACAATTAACTTACCTACATATTCAACTCCGGGATAGAGTAGTAAACCTATTTTAGGAGCAGCCATAGTAACCGTCTGCTCAGCCTTCACTGCATTTCCAAGCACCTTCCCCGTTTCGCCGCATATCCCTGAAGGTATATCTACGGCGATGACCGGAATTTCTAGCTTGTTAATCATTTCGATTACATCACGAGCAATACCTCTCACATCACCCTTTAATCCTGTGCCAAGTATGGCATCGACCAAGATTGAGGCATTGCTTGTCATTTTCATTACTGTATTTAAATCTGTTTCTTCATCAATGACTTTTATCTTTAAGCCCATATTCTTTGCAATTTTCAAATTTATAGCTGCATCACCTGTTATGCTACTTGGATTTGCTATAATAAACACATTTGTGTCAAAACCCATATTAGCTAGGTGCCGAGCAGCTACAAAACCATCACCGCCATTGTTGCCTTTACCACAGAATAATACAATTTTTGTCATGTTTGCCGGTCTTTTATCTTCTCTTTGACAATCCCACATATTCTTTACAGCCAACGCTACCTCTCTACCGGCATTTTCCATGAGAACAACTCCGGGAATTTCGTAAGTTTCAACGGCTGTTTGATCCATCTTCCTCATGGTAGAGGGACTTACTGCTTTCATCTGCTGCACCTCCAAGTGCTACAGCAAAAGCTATAGCATATTCCTTACTGTGCGAAATTGTAACAAGCATGCTTTTAAAGTTCTTTGACTTGAATATTTCTAGAGCTTTCCCTGTTATAGCAACTATCGGTTTTCCAGATATGTCACTTAAAATTTCTATATCTTTCCATTTTATATTGCGAAAACCAGTGCCTAATGCTTTTACCACAGCTTCTTTTGCGGCAAACTTTCCGGAAAGATGCATGTAATAATTCTTTTTGCCGTTTATTTCACTAAGCTCCCTGCAAGTAAAGAAACGCTTCTCAAATGCCTTCCTTTGACAAGCTTTTTTTATTCTATTTATTTCAATAATATCCACACCAATTTGCATATCAAGCCTCTGTATAAGATGAATTATATTTTTAAAATAAGTACAAAATAATCAATGTAACCATATATAAATATAATATATAATTTCTATATTTAAGTATAAAAACCTTCGTTATTTTAAATTTAAACTAAAAATTTATTGACCTATCCTGACCTTTATGGTATAATATTAGTAAATATTGACATTTGATAAAGGAGGAAAATATTATGCAGAGTAGAGGTTTGATGCCTTGGAGGCGGCGTAAGACTTTACTTCCTGAGTTTTTTGACTGGGCTTTTAACACTGATGATTTAACAAATTTTTTTGACGAGTTTGATTTTAAGCCTTTTAAAGTGGATTTAAGGGAAACCGAAAAGGAATATGTAATAGAAGCAGATCTTCCCGGCTGTGATAAGGATAATATTAAAATTAGTTATGAAGGGGACATCCTTACAATCAACGCAAATTATGAGGAAGCCACCGAAGAAAAAGATAAGAATTTTATTCGGCGCGAACGCCGTCAAGGCAATTTCTCCAGGTCCATTCCTATCCCGGACAATGTTAAAAGTGATGCAATTAAAGCAAACTTTAACAATGGCGTATTAAGGGTTATTTTACCAAAATTAGAAATCTCAAAGCCGAGCGGAAAAATTATAGATATTGAATAGCATACAATAGTATACAAAAAAACCGGGAAGTATCATATCATTTTTCCCGGTTTTTTTGTATCAATAATTGGTATGAATGCTAAAAAATTTTTTATTTTACTTGATTCTTTAGCTGTTCAATAACTTTTCGGACCTTAGGAATCATTGAAATCAAAAGACATATTAAAATATCTGTTCCTAATACCGTGCCGTTTACTGCTATTGAATAGACAATTGGACTCATCCCTTCAGGAGCAAAAGACGCAAAAAATATGACTCCTGAAAGAAAACTTGAAAATATCTGGCCAAGACCTCCTGCGATAATACCTAAACTGATATTATTACGGAAAAATCCAGCTAGTCCCCATGCTGCAAAGGCTAAAATATAATCCAGGAAGACCTGAAACGGGTGTAATATATATGGGTCTTGAACAAGTTGCAAAAGACCATATGCTGTTCCAGCCATCAAACCTGCAGCCGGTCCGAAAATATAGGCATAGATAAATATTGGCAGTGCACTTGCCAAAGTTATAGAACCCCCCTGCGGCCAGCGATATAACCGAATGTAGGACAGTATAAAGGCAACTGCAACGCAAAGACCACCATATACAATAGCTTTTGTATTAAACTTTGTGTGTTTCCCTAGGGTGCTAAGCACCACCACAAACGCAAAAATGCAAAACAAAACAAGCCATGTTATTGGAGTTATTTCCGCAAAGTCTTCGAAAAAATTAACTGCAGTATTCAACTTAGCTCACCTCCTCCCCCTGTGAAAATGCAATATGTCCGGAGAGTAGATGGCAAAGAAGCCGCCAACAACAAGGTTAGCGGCTTTATTTACATACTAAAACCACTTCCCTACGCTAGCATTACCTAGAGCAGGTTCAAGGGTCAGTGAGTTTACTCACTATCTCAGCTATCCGCGCTCCCCTAGTGGACATAAAATATAAATATTTATTTTGCTGAATTTAATATAGCATGATTTAGAAAATATATCAAGCATGAAATACTATAGCTAAGAAGAGGGAAGGGAAATGTTCGACTTGTTTAGCTATTAATCTAATGCTATAATGATGAAAGAAAATTTAGTATTTCTAAAGCAAGATAGGTTATTATCAAGATTATTTTAAAAAACATAATATGCATGTTATTTAAAATTATTATGTAGGGAGAGTGAATCTTTTGAAAAAAAACCTTGTTCTCGCCCAATCAGGAGGTCCTACATCAGTTATCAATGCTAGTTGCTATGGTATTATAAAAGAAGCCAGAAAATACGAAATTAAATTATATGCAGCAAAATTCGGTATCGAGGGTATATTACAAGATAATTTGATCGATATGACCAATATCAGCGAATCAGATTTAAATCTTTTAAGATATTCACCATCGGCAGCTTTCGGCTCCTGCAGACATAAACTCAAAGATGAGGATTTTGAAAAAATAATTGAAACCTTTGACAAGTATCAGATAGGTTATTTTGTCTATATCGGCGGTAATGACTCTATGGACACTGCCCATAGATTATCGGAGTATATTAAAAAGATAGGTAGGGACATTAAAGTCATAGGTGTGCCTAAAACTATTGATAATGATCTTGTGAATACACATTTTTGCCCCGGCTATGGAAGCGCTGCAAAGTATATAGCTACAAGCGTGCGTGAAATGTCGTTGGATGCTGATGTTTATGCAAAGGACATCGTCACTATTGTGGAAGTTATGGGACGGAATAGCGGCTTTTTGGCTGCCGCCGGTGCATTGGCTCGTGATAATGTTGTCAGTTCACCTCATTTAATATATTTCCCTGAAATACCCTTTGATGAAAATGAATTTTTAAATGATGTCAAGACAACTTTTAAAAGAAATAACGGCAAAGTATTTATAGTAGCTTCTGAAGGCCTCAAGAACAAGGATGGTAATTATATTTATTTAAACGAGCAGAAAGCCGATGCCTTTGGAAATGTACAAATGGGCGGCGTAGGACATTACATGAGACATCTTGTAACTGAAAATATAACAAAACGGGTTAAGGTTGTTGAGCTGTCAATTATCCAGCGCTGTGCGGCTCATGCGGCTTCACTTGCAGATAATGAGGCTGCTGTTATGGTTGGAGAGGCTGCTGCAAAAAAAATCATGGATGGCGTAAGCGATATAATGATATCTATCAAGAACACTGATAACGGCTTTGAAGCTGGAACAGTTCCTCTATCCGAAGTTGCCAATCGCACCAAACTATTGCCTAGCCAGTGGATAGATAGTAAAAACAGGTGGGTTACACAGGATGCTATCGATTACATGCTGCCACTTATTCAAGGCGAGGTAAAAGTTCCTTATGTAAACGGCATACCTAAATATATAAGGTTTATTTAGGCAAGCGCAAGTATGTGCTAATGTGATTCGTACAGTCTTAACAATAATTCACGGGTTATACCCGTGATATTTTTTTGCAAATAGAATACCGCAAAACTACCTTGGGACAGTTTTGCGGTATTCTATGTCTGTAAGCCAAATTATTATAAACTACTTAACATCGTCTTTTGTTATAACCGACACACCTGTATCAATAAACTCATGGCCAGTTTCTTCACCATTTAAGGCCTTCGCAGCAGTTTTTACACCTTCATAACCCATCACTTCCGGGTTTTGTGCCATTGTGCAGAGTAAATAGCCTTCTTTAATGAGATTGAGAATTGCATCTGACTTGTCAAACCCAACTCCTATAACATTCTTGCCGGCTTCTTTGATAGCATTGCCAATTCCAACCGTTGAACCTTCATTAGCTCCAAATAGACCCACACAGCCTTGGGTTATGAAATTAGCAGCGGCATCCTTGGATTTGGCCGCATCACCATCACAATACTGTGTTTCAAGAACCTCAAAACTGCTGCCTTTTAATGCTTCCCTAAAACCTTCTTCACGTGCCACTGTAGATGCTGTGGCGGCATTTACGCTAATAACGCCAATTTTACCTTCCTTAATGCCCGCAGCTTCAAGCGCTTTAAGCATTTCCTCACCGGCTGTCTTTCCAGCAGCTTTGTTATCAGTCGCTAAGGTTTGAATAGCGGGAAAATCCGCCGGAGAATCGACATAGACAATTTTAACACCAGCTGCTTGGGCTTCTTCGAGTGCAGACTGAACTGCTACAGGACCGTTAGCAGCAAGCAGTATCGCATCCGCTCCACCAGCTACAGCATTATTAATACATTCAATCTGTTTCGCATCATCTTTAACATCAGGGGCTAACCACTTATAGTCAATATTACCCAGCTCAGATACTGCCTGTCTACAGCCTTTATCTACATTTACCCAGTGCTGATCCATTTGATCCATTGTAATTAAATATACTTTATAATTTTGGGAATCGGATTTACCTCCATTTGTTTGTGTAGGTGTAGACTCTTGTGCTCCTTTATTTGCTTCTTTATTGCCACAACCGGCTGCAAAGCTAGCAATCAAAACCAAACACAGCAACAACGCAAACAACTTAGATTTTAGAAGTCTCACTTTCTATTCCTCCTTGTTTTTAGTTTTTATAAATTAAAGCATCATGCTTTAATTTCACCAGAATCTGAAATCACCTTTTCCCTTTTCTTTCTTATACTTCCACCTCTAACAATAACGTCCAATAAAACAGAAACCACAACAATGATTCCAATCACAATATTACGTATGGCAACCGGCGCGCCGGCAAATTGTAAGCCATTCTGCAATACTCCCCAGATAGAAGCTCCTACCACGGTTCCCAGCAAAATTCCTTGCCCTCCCAGAGTACTTACACCGCCAATAACAGAAGCAGCAACCGCAAACATCTCATAACCGGTACCAGCATCCATAGTACCCATGCCGCTTATAGCGCAAGTAATAAGGCCGACTGTACAAGCACAAATCGAACTGACAACATAAGCTGTTGTAGTAGTAGCAATTATATTAACACCTGAAAGCCTTGATGCTTCTATGTTGCTGCCAATCGCATAAATATAGCGACCTGTTCTGGTTTTGCTAAGAATAAAGTTAAACACTAGCCACAAGACAACTGCAATCCATATGGTATTATATATTCCTAAGATTTTACCATAGTAAAAAAAGTTCCTGAAACCATTTGCTGCAGCCCCAATCGAATCAGTATTGTAGTTATTATTTACAATTTGAGCTATGCCCCTTGCAATAGTCATAGTGCCAAGTGTTGCAATAAATGGCGGCAGTTTGCAGCTTGCAACCAACTGTCCGTTTGTTACGCCAACCACTAGGCAGCAAAAAAATGTAATCACAACAGCAACCCATGGATTAACTCCTTTTGTCATCATTGTTGCTGAAATCATACAACTCATACCGATAACAGAACCTATAGAAAGGTCGATATTGCCTGTAATTAAGACAAATGATTGACCTATGCCGATTATCAGAATAGGAGCAATTTGACGAAGCAGATTACTAATATTCCTGCTTGAAAAAAATATTGGATTTAATATGCCAAATACAATGCAAATTATAATAAGACCGAATGTTACCGATACGACCTGACCCATGCCCCTAGTTGCCATTATTTTTTTAAATATACTCTGATCTTTTCTTTTTTTCATTTATATCTCTCCTATAGATCTATTTATGTTGTTTTTAGGCAGTAGCAGCATTGTTTATTTTAGTCTCGAATTTTGTTGCATATTCAAGGATAAGATTTTGTGTGGCATCTTCAATGTTAAGCTCGCCGGTGATTCTCCCATCACACATAACAAGTATTCTATCACTAATACCCATTATCTCCGGCATTTCCGAAGAAACAAATATAACACCTATTCCCTGCTGCTTTAAGTCATTCATAATATTATAAATTTCTACCTTTGCTGCTACGTCAATTCCTCTTGTAGGTTCATCAAATATCACTACATGAGAGTTTCTGGCAAGCCATTTGCTTACAACAACCTTCTGTTGATTTCCTCCCGAAAGGCTGCCTGCATTTACTTCGGGACTTGGCAGTTTAATGCTTAAATCATTTATAGCTTTGTCTACTATTGATTTTTCTTTTTGAAAGTCCACCACACCCTGCTTATTACAAAGTATATCTAAATTAGGTAATGCAATATTTTCGCGAACACTTAACTCAGTGCATAAACCGTCTTTTTTTCTATCCTCCGGGACTAGCACTATCCCTGCTTTAATTGCATCCATCGGCCTATCAATCGTTATGGTCTTGCCATGTAAGATGATTTCACCTGATTCTTTGGGCTCAGCTCCAAAAATAGCACGAGTGGTTTCCGTGCGCCCTGCACCCATCAAGCCTGCAATTCCCAGAATTTCGCCTTCATACAGTTCAAAGCTGACATTTCGTACCATTCTGCCTGCATTTAAGTTCTTTACCTCAAATATTTTTTCTCCTCGATCTGTAACCACCCTTGGGAATTTCTGCTTAATTTCTCGGCCTACCATATAAGTTATAATTTCCGGCATTGTAATATCAGAGAAGTTTTTAGTTATAATGTGCTTTCCATCTCGCATAATCATGACCCGATCGGCAATGTGCTGTAATTCCTCTAAGCGATGGGAAATATATATGATACCACAGCCTTCGCTTTTTAGCTTTCGTATTATTTTAAACAAGTCATCAATTTCTTTAGAGGTTAAGGCGGATGTAGGTTCATCCATTATCAGTATTTTAGAATTTATTGAAAGAGCTTTTGCAATCTCCACCATCTGCTGTTTAGAAACTGCTAAATCGCCGACAATTGTGTCTGGAGAAATATCAATGTTAAGCTTTTCAAGAATAGCTTTTGCCCGTCTATTCATTTCACGACTTGACAAAATGCCTTTCTGACTCATCTCACGTCCTAAAAAGATATTTTCTGCTACTGTAAGATGTGGACACATATTCAATTCTTGATGTATAATCGCGACACCCATCTCTTGCGCCTTTTTAGGGGTTAAATTATCTACTTTTTGGCCTAAAATCCTGACATCGCCGCTATCAGGTGTGTAGACACCACTTAGGATTTTTACCAAAGTTGATTTACCTGCGCCATTTTCTCCAAGTAAAGCAAGAACTTCCCCAGCCTTTAAATTAAGTGATACATCATCTAAAGCATTTACTCCCGGAAAAGTTTTGTAAATATGCTCCATTTCGACTATATACTCTTGCATGAACCTCACCTGTTCTTAGATTTAGTATTCGCTCACCTATTTACCACTATATCATCTGTGATTTGACATAACAAAGAGGTAGTCTTTGGAATTAGGGGGGTATTCTTTGGAACTTCATTTAATTTTATGACAATCTAATAATATGTATTTTTCTGGAAAGTTAAATCCTTCTACATATTAAAAAGCCACTGTAAGCTCCCCGGTAATACTAAATCCGGGTTGCTGACAATGGCTAGTTATAAACTAAGATTAATTATTGGCTTGCTCGAAACAGCGGAAATTTTTCGCTGTCATATTTATCTCGAAGTTTTCCTTGCTCGACCACAATAAGCCGATCAGCTACAGTAAGACAATCCGATATGCTAACAGCTAAAATAACCACTGTTATTCCCTTTTTTCTAAGTTGATCAATTAACTGAATTACATGATGTCTAAGATACATATCTGCACCCGAGAAGGGTTGCATACAAAAAACAACTTTTGGATTGTAAAGATGAACTCTGTAATAGACTAAATTATATAAGGACTTTGGAGTCAAATTTCTTATGTCATCAGCATAAATATCTTCCCCTAACAATGGCTCATATTCTTGGATGATGCTATTTTTAACACTTTTGCTGCGCCAAAAATGATCGGACAGCTTCCTATCCAGCAGGAAGCATAGATTATCTAAATAGCTTCTTTCATAAAATAACATTGTCTGAATTGGGTTTTCTTGGATGAAACAAACCTTTTTAGTTAATTTTGCAATCTTCTCAATATAATTATCACCATCAAGAAAAATAGTTCCAGAGATGGGCTCAATTTCTCCGTTAATTAATTTAATAATATCTGTTAAAGTAGTATTATTTATATCTAAAAAAGCAACACACTCGCCTTTTTCAATTGTAAAGCTCATATCGCTGATATATTCTGTACAAACATTTTGAAATTTTAACATGCCCTTACTGCTACCCCTAGAAGCAATTGCCGAACCTACATGGGTAAAATCAAGGGTATATGGCTCTATCATTTCATCTCTAAATTCACTTTTATTGAGTACTTTTAACAGCCTGCCGTTTTCCATTAAAGAAACCCTGTCACAGATTTTGAAGGCTTCTTCATGATGATTGCAGATATATAAAAATGAGATGCCCTGCTTTGAGTAATAGCGTAAAATATCATGAATCTTTTTCAGATCAACCGCACTTATGAAGTTGCTGATATCTCTTAGAACAATCAATTTGACATTTGATACAACTGCTTTTATGATTTCTACTACACATTTTTCAAAAAAAGATAAATGCGATACTAATTCTTCTCCATCAATTTGAATATCCAATTCTTTTGCAAATAGGCTAAACTGAGTATTAAGCACTTTTGGATTAATTACGTATTTTTTAAAGCCTCTTCTCATTACAAATACATTATCCGCTACCGTTAAGTCCTCTACTAATCGGCTTTGCTTTTCAATGATGGATACCGGATTCATATCCATGCCACTATGTTGATAGCTATTGACTAATTTTTCTTGAAAATATATATGTCCATAGTGAATAGGCGTATTTTGGCAAAGCAGTTTAATTAAAGCTTCTTTGCCATGGGCGTTGACACATACAAGACCCATAATTTCCCCTTTAAAAACATGCATACTGAAATTATCTAAAAAAGTCACACCATCAGTAATCTTAGTTACCCGTTCCATACGAAAAACTTCTTCTTTCATCCGGACTTTCTCCACCTTTTTCGGTAATTCTCGGTAACGTAATTTCTACATCTGTACCTAAATTTACTGTGCTGTAAATATCAATCCCGTATTTTTCTCCAAATAAAAGCTTGATTCTGTTATTTACATTTATTATGCCGATACCGGCTCTCCTTTCACCGTCAGTCCTCATATAATCAAAAGACTGTGTATTAAGTTTTTTGTTAAGTTCTCGTAATTGTTCTTCCTGTATACCTAATCCATCGTCAGACACCGTTATGATGAGCCGCTTGGGAGTGGTTTCAATTCTAATGGTAACATTGCCCTTGCCCATTTTCCTTTCAATTCCATGAAAAATTGCATTTTCTACAATAGGCTGCAATGTTAGCTTAGGCAAGCGCAACTTTAATACCTCTTTTTTATCCTCACAATCATATTTGACGCTTAAATTCAGGCGCTCTCCAAAGCGATATTGTTGAATAATATAGTAATTTTCAATATTTGTCAGTTCATCCTCTAATGTAACCAAATTCTCCATGTTAGAAATCGTATATCGGAAAAAGACTCCCAACGCTTCCGCCATTTCAGCTACATTATCCAAGCCGGCCACAACGGCTTCACCGCGGATACCTTCTAAGCTATTATACAAAAAATGAGGATTTATTTGATTTTGCAGTGCTAGGTACTGTGACTGCTTTTTTGTCGCATTTATCAAATCACTTGTATCAAAAATCGCCTTAATTTTTTTAATAGCCTGATCCATTTCCGGGCTAAGTGGCCATCTTAGCTGGTAAATGCCTTGTATGGTGTAACCCTTTGCAAAAAGTTTCAAGACCTTGGACGTTTCTTTATATGGAAGGTATATCCGCTTGTATGACGCACATGCAATAATAAAAAATACCGCATAGCTTATTATAAGCATCGGAATGTATTTATTATTGGCTACTGATATTAAAGTAAGAGCAAATAGCAGGCAAGCTATAAAAGTCAGTAATACCAAAAACATATGGTAAACTCGAAAAGATATGTAATGAGCATTTTTATTTTTCATAACCATCATATTCCTAAGCATATAATTTTCTATATTCATTCGGTCTAAGACCAGTATATTTTGTAAAACTCTTTCTAAAATGTTTTAAATCAGCGTACCCTACTACTTCGCAAATATTGGCAATATTCATGTTTGTTTCCTTCAAGAGTTCCTTTGCTTTATTCAGCCTTACTTCAGAAAGATATTCTGTAAAATTTTTTCCGCTTTCTTTTTTAAATAAAAAACTAAAATAGGAATCATTAAACCCGACAAAATCGCTAACATCTTTTAGTGTGATGGGTTTCATATAATTTTGCTGAATATACTGCTTTGCCATATAAATTGGTTTAATATCAGTTTGCATTTTATCTTTTACAATAATGCCTAAAGATTTACAAATGTTCTCTACTAATAGCTCAAACAGTTCCTCTGCAGAGCTGCAAAGGTCTGCATGTAATAAAAAGGTTTCATAAAGCAGTTCCGAGTCACTTATATTAAACTTATACTTCCTCAATAACATCAAGCAATTACTATAAATAGCCGTTACTAAATCAAATATCTCTTGGCCGGAAATATTCGGTTTATTTAGCATCTTTTCTTTTAGTAAATTAATCTCGCAAATAACACCTTCTGAATCTAAAACTTCCAAAGGACTCTCTATGTTTTCGGTAAGTTCTGCTATTATACTGTCACAACTTTCATGGTGGTTTTTTAATTCCGCATACTCCAGTAAATTTCCCGTTCCTTCTACTAGGCGTTGTCTTATAGCCCATTGCGCCTCAAGGAGAGAATCTTCCAATTGTTTAATATCTTCCACAGCTCTTCCAAGTCCAACAGTAAATTCTATTTCATGGTATAATCGCTGTTGCATAAGGATATCATCAAAACTTGACTTGAGTTTTTTACGTACCACATCCTGCTTCGCTTTATCATAGTTTAGGATACCGTAAACCCTGCTGTTTTTAAGGTAAGTTTCTACATCAAAACATTCTTTGCCTAGACTTTTGTTCAGTGTTTGTACAATTTTCTCGCCTACTACATTCATATTTTCACATAAATCCTTGTATTTGCAGTCCACTTTAAAAATAAAAATTTGAAAGCAGTCAGGTTGAAATTTAAAAAGATAATTTTTGTTAATTTCATCAACCTTCATATCCGCCCGATTTGCATTTTTATTTAGTAACATCTCTACGAAAAATCCAGACCGCAATTTGCCTATGTTATCTTTTAATTGAAGTTGCAATTCCTCTTCTCTGGATAATTGTTGGGTTTTCCGCCTGTATTTTTCACGTATTTTATTTAATGTATTTAAGAGTTCATTTTTATTAATAGGTTTTAGCAAATAATCACTGACTCCGTATTTTATAGCAGTTTGAGCATATTCAAAATGACTGTACCCGCTTATGATTATGAAATCAACATCTTCTTTGATTTGCTTGCCCTTCTCAATCATTTCCAGCCCATCACATCCCGGCATGCGTATATCTGTAATCATCAAATCAGGCTGAAGTTTTTCTATCAATTCCAGTGCCTCAATGCCATTATGAGCTACCCCGACTATCTCCATATCTAATGCTTTCCAATCTATAAGATTGCAAATCAATTTGCATACCCTCACCTCATCGTCAGCTATTACAACCTTTATCATGAAGCTACCCCTCTATTCTTAAGATTTTTAGTCATGATAACCTTTTAGCAAGATAAACTCAAAATAAAACCACCTATCAAAAATTACTCTTTACGGTGGAATCATATATATATTCTTTAAAGAAATCCAATTTCCTGCATGGGACGAAAATTCAAAATTCTTTTCTTGACTGTTATCACTTTTACAATGTATGATATATCTGAATTTCTATTATTAGGAGGATTAATTTGAGCAAAGTCAATTTAACTCCCCGCCAAAAATTAATACTGGAAATACTATATAAAGAAAACCGCTGGTTAAAAGGTGGAGAAATTGCTGTAAAGCTAGGAATTACAGCAAGGACAGTAAGAAATGATATACAACAGCTCAATTCGGAGTTTAATATAGACCCAACATTAATTGCCTCTTCCAAGCGAAAGGGATACATTGTTGCCAACCGTGAAAAGGCCGAAGATATATTGGAACATCTTAAATCATCACAAAATAATTTGCCGATTTATCCTGATGAACGTGTAAATTTTATCCTTAAAAAGCTACTATTCGAGAAAACGGAAATTAATATATTTGACTTGGCTGATGAACTTATGGTAAGTGATTGCACCATTGAAAACGATCTTATTAAAGTAAAGAAAATCATAGCAGAGAGCTCTCAAAACTTAAATCTTAAAAGGAACTCAGACAACATCAGTCTTGAAGGAAGTGAAGATAGTAAAAGAAATTTGTTGAGCCAACTACTTTTTAAGGAAGCCGGCAATAATTTCCTAAATATATCGAAGTATGATACTTATTTTGAAGACCTAAATATGTCTGTCATACAGGATATTGTTCTTTCATCAATTAAAAAGCATAATTTTGTGATAAACGAAATAGGACTATTAAACCTGGTTATTCATATAGCCATTACAATCAAAAGAATAAAGAGCAACCACTTTATCGAAGATTCCCCGTGTCCCGAAAGTTTCCTTAAGACAAATGAATATAAACTGGCGGCAGAGATCGGTCAAGGTATATTGGAAAAATTCGGCATCCGTCTTCCTGAGCAGGAAATTTTATATATCGGCTATATGATTTTAGGAAAACGCATCTTAAAAAGCAAATGCAGCAGCTTCCACTATCTAGAAAATGTAATTGAATCAAAGTATATAAAAATAACTCAAAAACTTATTGAATCCATCTATGATAACTTTGGAATAAATTTTTTAGGCGATGAAGATTTGCTCGTAGGCCTGTCCATGCATATAAAGGCAATGGACAGCCGTATCCAAAGCAGCATTATTCTCAGAAATCCCATTTTAGACGAGCTTAAGCACAGGTACCCATTTATTTTCGAGCTTGCAGTCTTTTTATCCAATGAATTTTACAAACTCACAAATATACAAATGAACGAAAACGAGATCGGATTTTTTGCTCTTCATTTAGGAGCTGCGTTTGAACGTTTCAACCAAAAAACCGCATCAAAGAAAAAAGTTGCTCTTATATGCACTGAAAATTTGAAGGATATTTTACGCTCTAAAATCATGGCTGAATTTGGAAACAAACTTGAAATAGCGGACGTCTTGTCAATTATAGAATATGATAAAGCAAAGAACATGGAACTTGATTTCATTATAAGCACAGCCGATCTACAGGGCCATTTTAATATACCGGTAATATTCATTTCCCCATTTCTTGATAACAAAGATGTTCAAGAAATCAATAAGCAGTTGAATTTTTTTGAAATTGCAATGAATGTCAGAGGAATTATAAGCCGAATAGATCAGGCTATAGTCGAAGAATTATTCTTTCCCGATTTAGCTATTGAAGATAGTTTTGAAGTCATGAAGTTCTTGGCAGACAAACTGTATGAGAAGGGTTATGTTCCGGAAACGTATTTTGATTCCGTAGTCGAAAGAGAATCCTTGTCTTCCACATCTTTTGGTAACATGGTTGCCATACCCCATGCTCTAATAATGAACGCTTATCAAACCACCATTACTGTAGGTATTCTCAAAAAGCCTATAGAATGGGGCGACTACAAGGTCCAACTTGTTTTTATGTTCGCCATTAACGAATCCGATGTAAAAAGCCTCCAAAATCTTTATAAATATCTCATGCAAATATTAGACGATCCGCACGCCGTAAGCCGCCTAATTAAGGCGAGGAAATTTGATGAGTTTAAACAGATAATACTTGATTATTATGCAGCAAAGTAATGACTGATGTTAAAACTTTATTGTCAAAGGAGTTCTGGCTCAATTTAATCAGAACTCCTTTTCCGTTCTGTTAGGAAAATATTTATTTGAATATACTGTAAGCTAGTCATTAAAATAGATATAGAAGCATCAAATATCAAAATTAGGCGGAAAGGTGGCAATCATGCAAAACATTGAAGAAGTTTCTGTTAAAATTATTGCTTCTGCAGGTGATGCTCTGGCACAAATGATGCAAGCTTTAGATGTTGCACGAAATGGCGATTTTGAAAGGGCTGATAGTTTAATGGAACAAGCAAGTCTGTCTATCACTGAAGCCCATAAAGTTCAAACAGGCCTCATCACTCAGGAAGCTCAAGGCATTAAAAGCGAATATTCAATATTAATGGTCCACGCACAAGACCACTTAATGAACGCAATGCTGGCTCAGATTCTTATTAAAGAAATGATAGAACTTTATAAAAAGCTCAAAAATATATCAGAAGGAGGTAAATTTAATTGAGCTTTGGAATAATTGCCACATGGCGTATGGCTCTTGAAGGCGTTGCTGAAGCGATTAAAATGCTGAAAAATGACTCGAGCGCAGGTGATGCCTTAGAAAAAGCCATAATGATGGTCGAAGATTATCCATTCTATAAGTCTGTAGGCTATGGCGGACTGCCAAATGAGAATTGCGAAGTAGAACTTGATGCAGCTTTTATGGATGGGAACACTTTATCCATCGGCGCAGTTGGCGGTATTCGCGATTTTAAAAACCCTATTAGCATCGCACGCCGCCTTAGCCAGGAAAGATTTAATATTTTTCTGGTTGGCGTCGGTGCTGAAGAATATGCACATAAGAATGGTTTTGAAAGAAAAAACATGCTGACAAAGCGGGCTAAAAAAATCTGGGAGAAACGAATTAAGGAAATAAGAGAACAGAGCCTTAGCCCTTACGACGGCCATGACACAGTGGGTATGGTATGTCTTGACGCAAATGGCAATATGGCGGCAGGCACCTCTACCAGCGGTTTGTTTATGAAAAAGCCAGGGCGTATAGGTGATTCACCTCTATCAGGCTCAGGCTTTTATGTAGACTCGCAAATCGGCGGGGCTGTAGCTACCGGCCTTGGCGAAGATATCATGAAAGGCTGCCTATCCTATGAAACCGTAAGGCTAATAGAGCACGGCCTTCATCCACAAGAAGCCGCAGAAAGGTCGGTATATGAATTTACACAAAAACTCATAAAAAGGAGGGGAAAAGCCGGAGAAATATCCGTTGTATGCATGGACAGCGAAGGCCGCTGGGGCGTTGGAACAAATGTAGAATTTTCCTTTGTTGCAGCTAGCGACCGCGATGATGTTCCAAAAGTATATCTTGCAAATCCGCAAGGCGCCAAAACTTTATATTCAGAAGCTAGCCCACAGTGGCTTAAAGACTATCTGGAAAGAATTAAGAGTCCGATTGTGTAAAATAAAAAAAATGAAAGGAGCTTTGAAATGAATAAAGTACAAGATTTTCTCGAGAAAAAGTTATTACCTTTTGCCGTAAAATTAGCCGGTCAGCGGCATTTAGCAGCTATACGTGACGGATTTATTTCATTTATGCCCTTCTTAATCATTGGTTCTATATTTATAATTATTCAAGATTTTCCTGCTCCCGGCTGGCAAGAGTTGCAGACAAAGCTATTTGGGCCTGGATTCAATCAATTTATAATACTGCCTAAAAGAGTCACCTATGATATAATGTCAATATATATAGTAGCGGCAGTGGCATATAAGTTGGCTCAATCTTACAAAATAGATGCTTTCTCTGCATCGCTTTTAGGTATTGCCTCTTTTATACTTGTAACCCCTATTACTACAACGATTGAAATTAATAATACAGTTCATACCGTTGAAAAGGTTATAACGGTAGGAGGCTGGTATGGAACTCAGGGATTGTTAGTTGCACTGCTGGTAGCAATAGTATCAACTGAAATCTTTAATTACTTTATTAAAAAGGGTATTATCATAAGAATGCCTGATGGAGTCCCACCAGCGGTCAGCAGAGCTTTTTCAGCCCTTATTCCGGGATTTGTATTAATTGTTTTTATGCTATTGGTTCGCCTTGCTTTTCTCCAAACACCTTACGGCTATATTCATGAATTTATTTATAAAATAGTTGGGGCGCCTATGACTGCTTTAGTGGCTAATAATCTTTGGGGAGCAGTAGGCACTGTTTTTGCAATCTCACTGCTGTGGTGCATAGGTTTAAACGGTGGAGCAATCGTAAATGGCATCCTAAGGCCATTTTGGGTACCTCTGCAGGAAGCTAATATGGCAGCAATTGAACAAGGCCTTCCTATTCCAAATATTATTACAGAACAATTTTTTGACATGATTTGGATAGGGGGAGCTGGAGCTACGCTGGCGGTAGTGTTTTTGCTCATATTAAGAGCTAGGTCCAAGCAGTATAAAGAACTTGGAAAATTGTCACTAGCTCCGGGTTTGTTCAACATTAACGAACCTATCATGTTTGGCCTTCCGGTAGTTCTCAATCCTATTATGATGATACCTTTAATACTAGGTCCTGTAGCTATAACAATAGTGAACTACTTTGCTATGGCAGCTAATATCGTAGCAAGGCCTACGGGAGTCATTCTCCCTTGGACTACACCGCCGATAATACAGGGATTTCTAATCACCGGCCATTGGAGTGGAGCTGTTCTTCAAATCATAGATATCCTAATTGTAGGAGCAATATGGTGGCCCTTTATAGCAATGATTGATAAGCAGAAATATGAAGAAGAGCAGTCATTAAGTGATAAATAAATTATTGCTCATATGGAGGAAGCTTATGAAAATATATCTTGTATGTTATGCAGGTATGTCCACCAGCTTATTATTAACGCGCATGGAAAAGGTTGTAGAAGAAAGAAATTTAGATGTGGAAATTCAGGCTATTGCGGCTACTCAAATTCACGAAGTGCTAGAAGATGCCGATGTAATACTTTTAGGACCCCAAGCGCGATATCTTTTAAAGGACATCCAGGAAATTGCGGATAAAAAGGGAATCCCGGTTGATGTTATTGATTCTATAACTTATGGAACAATGAATGGGGCCAAGGTCCTTGATATGGCTTTGAATCTTGTGAAAAATAACTGATTTAAAAAACCGTCTGCAAAAATTTCAATTGCAGGCGGTTTTTTAAATTCTATGTATAATATACCACCATAGCTGTGCGCATTCTCAAAAAGCCTATAGAATGGAGTAATTACAAGAGCCAGCTTTTTTATATTTGTCATTAACGAATCTGATTGAAAAAGCCTTGAAAACCTTTATAAATATCTCATGCAAAGATGTATATATACATTTCTCTTGATTTACATGTTATGATATAAGTAAATGCAAAATTTATTATATGAGGTGAGTAAACTAATGAAGACTATACTTTGCTATGGCGATTCAAACACTTGGGGGTATAAACCTGATGGAACCGGCAGATACCCGAAGCATATACGCTGGACCGGTGTATTGCAAAATGAACTTGGGGAAGACTACGATGTTATCTCTGAAGGCTTAAACGGCAGGACTACTGTTTGGAATGATCCGGTTAGAGGTGAATATAGAAATGGAAAAGCCTATTTATTGCCATGCTTGCATACTCATAAGCCCATAGATTTGGTAGTATTATTTTTAGGAAGCAATGATTTAAAATACAGGTTTAGTGTAACCTCTACTGAAATAGCGCAGAGTGTAGAAATGCTGGTAAATATTATTAAAAAAAGTGAAACAGGCCCTAATTTAGATTCACCAGAAATCCTTGTCATAATCCCGCCTCCAATTCTGATTCCTAAAGAAGCTAGGCAAGTGGATTATCTGATTCCTGAGTTTGAAAAAACCGTAGAAAAAAGCAAGCATTTTCCTCAACAATTTGCAGCAGTATTGAGTGGGCAATGCCATTTACTAGATTCGTCTAAATTTATCTCAACCAGCAAAATAGATGGTATGCATTTAGATCCAGAAAGTCATGCCATATTGGGAAAAGAAGTTGCAAAATATATAAAAGAACATATATATGTTTCTTGAATTTTATGGTCTTTTCTGTTAACTTCACGCATCGTTAAGGCTTCTAATATAATTTCACTTATTTTCACTTATTTTTATTCATCATTATTCACAATCTATATGACATAATTATATATAGTAGTTAGAAGCATTTTTAAAGGTCAAAAAACATATCTCCAGCATTAAAGCTTTTAATAAGTTGTAGACACAATTACTTAAAAACTGATATACTATTAGATAGTCAAAAAATATTACAGTTAAAGGGTGAGGACAATTTTAATTAAGCACAAAAAAATTCTAGCTTTGGTCATACTTTTATCATTGGCAATACCATTAATTTTATCTGCTTGCGCTACAAGCGCATCGTCAAATAAGACAAAAGATAATGTAGTTGCACGTGTAAATGGTGAAGTTATTACAAAGGATGAGCTATATGAAGTTTTGGTCAAGGAAAATGGCAAGGCAGCTCTAAATTCATTAATTGTAAATAAAATAATTGAGCTTGAGGCTAAAAGTCAGGATATTAAAATAGCTGAGGAAGATATACAAAAAGAGATAGATAAGTTAGCAGAGCCGTATGGCGGCGAGGAAGGATTTACGCAATTCCTTGAAATATACGGTTACTCATTAGATGAAATAAAGAACAATATTAAGACGAACTTAAACGTTAAAAAGCTGCTTGAACCAAATATTAAAATAGAGGAAAATGAAATAAAAAGTTACTTTGATGCAAATAAAGAAAGTTTCGATACGAAAGAGCAGGTAAAGGCAAGTCATATCCTGGTTGACAGTGAAGATAAGGCAAAGGAAGTTAAAGAAAAGCTGCTAAACGGTGAAGACTTTGCCGAGCTTGCAAAAAATTATTCAATAGATACTGCAAATAATCAGCGAGGCGGCGAATTAGGTTTTTTTACAAGGGGAGAAATGACACCGGAGTTTGAAAATGCTGCTTTTTCATTAGAGGTAGGCAAAATCAGTGAACCGGTAAAAACAGAATTTGGATATCATATTATCAAGGTTGAAGATAAGAAACAGGCAAAAGAAGCAACGTATGAAGAAAGCAAAGAAGATATAAGAAATATTTTATTAGAAGAGAAATTATCGGCTTCCTTCAGCACTTGGATTCAGGATAAATTCGATGAATATAAAATAGATATCCTTTTATAATTTATCGTTTATAGTCTCTAATTGCCAAGCCCGGTATTTTAATGTCCAAGCAGTTCATCTTCTTGATATTTTACTTTTTTTGTTATATAATAGGTATGTAAACAACTTAATAAGGGGGGCGTTTGGTTTCGACGGGGGTGGCAGTGGTAAGAGCTGCAGGCCGAGCTTTCCGACTCGTAAATCCGGAAGCGAATTTAAACGCCAATAACGATTTAGCTTACGCTGCTTAATTAAAGCGGTGCGTCCTTCCTTGGCTTTGCCCGAGAGCCGGGGATAAGGGCGTCAAAAAGTCGGGATTTTCTTTTGGCATTGCTCTGGTGCTAAAAGAGAAACTTACAGAGCTGGCCGAGCTTTAATCCTTCCCTCAGGAGTAAAGCCGGCAAGATTTAAAATGAGGGATAAGCTTGTAGACGCTCTTATTGATGTACCTCCGGACAGGGGTTCGATTCCCCTCGCCTCCACCATAAAAGAACTTAAATATTGATATAAATATAAACCTCTTGATTTCAAGAGGTTTTGTTATTTTATAGATAAATTTGAGATTAAATTTTCATATACTTTCTTGCATTCGCAAGACCTTAAGCTAATATTTGGAATTACAGCAGATTTTAAGCGTTGAGACTTGTAATCCTTGTATACTCCTCTGCTACTTCTCTCAGCTTTTCGCAGCTAATATCCAAAGTGCAAGAGTCGTTTATTCTAACTGCAGTGCCGAAATGCACTTCAGATATCCCTGTTTTTTCAATAACAGGCCTTAAAATTTCTTTTGTCATGCCTCCGCCTGCCATAATTGCAAGCTTTCCCTCGCCGGCCTCAGCCATCCGGCGGATTACATCGAGGTTGTCTATAATTTTGCCCTTTCCGCCAGAGGTTAAAATACGGTTGATCTGAGGGTACTTTGTTAGAATTTTAACGCTCTTCACTAAGTCATTAGTTTCCTCAATTGCCCTGTGAAATGTCACGTCAAGACCTTCTGCTGCTTCCAGCAATTTTTCTAAATTTTCTTCAGCGATATTGCCATTTTCATCTATCATGCCTATAACGATTCCGTTTGCTTTAAGCTCTTTTACAATTTCTATGTCTTCTCTCATAATCTCTATGTCTTCTTTGCTGTATACAAAAGATTTGGCATGGGGACGAATCATTACATTAACAGGAATGGTAACTTTTTCAACTACATTTTTAATAAGGGCATAGCTTGGTGTAAGCCCTCCCTCAGTAAGACTTGACACCAACTCTATCCTTTGGCCGCCACAAGCCTCTATTTTTAGTGCATCATCAATACATGTCGCTATAACTTCCAACATATCTTATCACCTCTACACTTTCTTTAGTATGCTTTTACAACATTTAAAATGTTGAGCTCTTCATCAAAAATTATAAGGTCTGCATCTTTTCCTATTTCTATACTGCCTTTGTATCTATCTATGCCGATAGCTCTGGCCGGATTTAAACTGGCCATGCGCACAGCATCCTGTAAAGGCACCCCCACCATTTTCACCATGTTATACACAGCTTGATTTAGCGTAAGTGTTGAACCGGCTAAAGTACCATCTATAAGCCGGGCTTGTCTATCTTTTACTATAACTTTTTGTCCGCCCAAGGTGTATTCCCCATCTTGAAGACCTGCTGCCATCATAGAGTCAGAGATAAGTATGACTTTATCTTTGCCCTTTGCATTTACAACTAGCCTCATAGCACCCGGGTGTAAATGAATGCCGTCACAAATCATCTCACAGTATACTCTTTCATCAGTCAGCGCAGCCCCGGCAATTCCCGGCTCTCTGTGCGTAAAACTTTTCATGCCATTAAAAATATGGGTAACCTGTGTTGCTCCATGATCAAAAGCATTTTTTGCAATCTCAAAAGAGGCATCACTGTGACCTGCTGATACCGTTATGCCTTGACTATGTAAAAAACTTACCGCTTCCATGGCATACGGAAGTTCTGGTGCTAATGCCACTACTTTTATAGAGTTTCCTGATAGTTTAATTAAATCCACAAGTTCGTCAATATCCGGGTTTTTTAGGTATTCAGGCGATTGAGCCCCTTTTTTAGCCAAAGAAAAATACGGTCCCTCAAGATACAACCCCAAAACTTCTGCCTGCGGATTGTTTGAGATGTCTAAGGTTCCGTGTTTTTGTTGTACCATATAGTCAGATACATTTTTTATAGCTTTTTTTGTATCCGCAGTTGATGCTGTCATAGTTGTAGCCAAAAATCCTGTTACACCGTTTTTACTGTGAAATCGGGCCATTGCATCCAGTGCTTCAAATGTGGCATCCATGGTATCATGTCCTGAATTTGCATGTGTATGAATGTCTATAAAACCCGGTGAAAGATAGTTCCCTTTGGCATCTATTATTTCATCAAAACCGCCTTCTTCTAATGTTCCCGCTGGCGCTATATGCTTTATTTTAGTTCCTTCAACAGCCAGTTCAAAACCATATAATATCTCATAAGGTGTAATGATATTGGCACTTTTTATAAAAAGACTCATTAAGCTTCCTCCTGTTTTTATTCTAGTACTTTAATATATTTTACCATAGAAAGGTTGATTGTAAAAAATACTTTTCACTTTCGTAAATAAAAAACGCCAGGAGAAAATTGCTCTTGGCGTTTTATCTAGCTTTTATTTTATCTCTTGCACAGCGATGCTGCTTCTTCATCCATTATTATTGTTACATCGGGATGAAGCATGAGTAATGACGCGGGAACTTTTGTAGTTACAACATCGCTATTAAGAAGTTTTGCCATGATTTCGGCTTTATTCTTACCACTTGCCAACAGCAGAATTTTTTTGGCTTTCATTATGGAGCCAATACCCATGGTTATAGCTTTTGTGGGAACTTCTTCTGGCGAATCAAAAAAACGGGAATTTGCTTTAATTGTATCTTCTGTAAGGTCGGTTAGGTGTGTTCCTAGAACCAATTCCTCTGCAGGCTCATTAAAACCTATATGACCATTTACACCGATTCCCAGTAGTTGTAAGTCTATGCCGCCATATTTTTCGATTTCTTCATCGTACTGTTTGCAGTAAGTTTCGACATCTGATACCAAGCCGTTTGGTATGTGGACATTTTCTTTTTTTATATTTACATGGTTGAAAAGATTCTCGAACATGAAATAATTATAGCTCTGGGGATTATCAGAAGCAAGGCCATAATATTCGTCTAGATTAAAGGATACTGCCTTGGAAAAATCCAATCCTTCTTCCTTATGCATCCGGATAAGCTCCTGGTATGTCCCTATAGGAGTGCTTCCTGTAGCAAGCCCAAGAACTAAATCAGGTTTTTGTTGTATTTCATTAGCAAAAATTTGAGCTGCCTTTTTACTCATGGCTGAATAATCTTTCTCAATAAATACCTGCATTATATTACCTCCTGTCAGTTTTTAGACTGTCCATAAAAGATTATATCACTATGAAAAGTTATTGTATACTTATTTACACAATGAGCTTTTTGCTTTGTGACCTTTTTTATTCTCAACCATAATTTTACAGCTATATTTTCTCCATTTAATACGCTCAAAAAAGGTTTTTATTAGGTCAA
>MPOT01000098.1 GCA_001896545.1 Tepidanaerobacter sp. EBM-38
CCGTTGCTTCGTCAGTACTTGCAACGATATTGTATATACTCATGCCTTCACCTCCTTGAAAGATAACAGTTTATCCCTGTAATATTCATATTGCTTTTGACGAGCTTCGATTTCGGCCGGAATGCCGCTGGTTAAGTCGTTACACAGAGCGTCAAAGCGATCGAGGATAGCGACAATGCGTTTCTGTTCTTCAAAAGGCGGTATTAATACACGTGGTTTTTTTAATATTTCATAAGAAACAAATGGTTGTGACCCACTCTTTGCTTGAGCCCTAAAATCTTGTAGCAAAAGCAAATAGTATGCATACCTGCTATGAACACTATTGTTTTTTAGTTTACAAATAACCCCATTATACGTTACAAAGTGCTTTCCATATCCCCAGTTTACAATTCCCGCATATGCACCAATATGGCCAATTACAGGTGCATCTTCGCTGTTATATTCAAAATGTGTTCCTACAATCCCGTTACTTCCATAAACAGGATATTCACCTCCATTTGTAGGAATTACATTGCCCTTTCCATATTGAAAATCGTAAATATCTCCTAAAGACATTTCCGTAATAGTTTTTCTATCATGCCAATGTTTTAGTTGCATAATTTCATTGCGGTAATACTCATACTGTTTTCTTCTTGCTGTAAGCTCTGCTGTAAGCTCTGCTGTAAGCTCTGTGAAATTATCCAGAATACGGACAATTTCCTGCTGAACAGGTAGAGGGGGAATGGGAATTTTGAAGTTTTGAAGCATAGGCAATGTTATATATGGAACTGAGCCTTTCTTTGAATGCACCATTATATAATCTCTTAAATATCCTTTTAAATAATGTAAAAGATATTTTACATCTGTATAATTGAAATCAGACAAAACATAGGTGCGCTGATACGCATTGAATTTTCCTTTATAATAGTTGATGTGTCCAACCTGACTACCATTACCAGATACTAAAATAGCTTCTGTATCAAATGCATAACTATCAATTCTGAATGGTGTTGCGTCACAAGTGAAAAAGGCATATTTGCCGTTTTCAACCATAGCATTAGCATTTAATTTTCCTGTGGTGATTGTTCCACAGATTTCTTTAAGATTTTTATACTCCACTCCATTCGGGCATAGCTCTGCAATCAATTCATCTAATTTACTCATTTGCCCACCTCGATTTCCGCAATAATCTTATCTATTTCTTCCCTTAAAACCTGCTCTCTCGCCACAATCTTTTCTATCTCAGCATTAAGAGCAACAATATCAATCTTTTCCCTGGTATCCTCTTGTTCCACATATGTTGAAACAGACAGGTTATAATCTTGTTCAGCAATTTCGCTGTTTGGCACAAGCCTAGCAAAATGCTCAATATCTTTTCTTTCCTTAAATGCGTTAAGAATGGTCTCAATATTTTCCTGTGTCAGCTTGTTGTTATTCGTAACCTTTACAAATTCCTTTGATGCATCGATAAATAAGGTGCTATTTTCTGATTTAGACTTCTTCAGCACCATAATGCAGGTAGCAATGCTGGTACCATAAAACAAG